>NZ_CAMFQO010000016.1 GCF_945980375.1 uncultured Eubacterium sp.
AAGGGCTCACGCGGAATGAAGCTTGAAGATATAATAAATACTGTGTATAAAGGATGGGAAAAATAATGAGCACTACTGTTGCAACAATAATTACCGCTGTTATTGCCTTTGGCGTAACTGCCGGTCTTGGCTTTGTAATTATCCCTTGGTTAAGAAAACTAAAATTCGGTCAAACTATATTGGACATCGGTCCTTCCTGGCATAAGTCAAAGCAGGGCACTCCGAATATGGGTGGCTTGATGTTTATTATCGGTATAATAGTTGCCTTTGCGGTTGGTGCGTTAACCTTTGTTCTTTCGGGCGGAAACCTTGAAAGTGATTATGCCGCAATATTTAAGGGCAGAGATTTAGTTCTGCTCATTGCGGGTCTTTGCCTTGCATTCGGCTGTGGCGTAGTAGGCTTTGCCGATGATTTTATCAAAATTAAGCTTAAAAGAAATGAGGGCTTGAGCGCAAAGCAAAAAACCTTTGGTCAGCTTGTTATGGCTCTTGGTTATACTGCAACACTTTGGCTTTCTCATAATACCGTATGGACAATTCCGTTTCTCGGCAATGTAAATTTTGAAAAGAATTTCTTTACGGCCATAGTATTCTGGCTTGTTTCAATTTTCATTATTTACGGCTGTGTAAACAGCGTAAACCTTACAGACGGCATTGACGGCCTTTGCTCAAGCGTAACCGCAACAGTTGCAATAACCTTTATTATTGCATCTGTGATATTAAAATTCGCAGGACTTTCCATATTATCTTCGGCATTGCTCGGCGGTGTTCTCGGCTTTCTTTGTTGGAACTGGAATCCTGCAAAAACCTTTATGGGCGACACAGGCTCATTGTTCCTCGGTGGCATGGTAACAGCACTCGGCTTTGCAATTAAGTGCCCGTTGCTTTTGTTGCCTATCGGTATCGTTTATGTGTGCGAAACAATGAGCGATATTATCCAAATCGGTTATTTCAAAATTACTCACGGTAAGCGTGTGTTCAAGATGGCACCTATCCACCATCACTTTGAAATGTGTGGCTGGAAGGAAAAGAAAATCTGTATTGTTTTTTCGGTTGTAAATGCTATCGGCTGTGCTTTGGCATTGGTTCTCATTTATTTTGGAAGATAATTTGTTATCATTATTCTATGAAAGGAGCTGCATAAAATGGCAGGCAGAGATTTAGAACCGCCTCGTCGTTCCATTAGGGAAACGCAGGGTCAGGCTGCAAATTATGATGACGGTAAAAAAGCAAGGTCATCAAAGATTTCCTTCGCCTCTGATGTTAAAAATTCTTTTTGGTTTGCAAAGGGAAGCTTTGATTTGTCGTTCTTTGCAGCAACCCTTGCATTAATTACCATCGGTCTTGTAATGCTGTTTTCGGCATCATATCCTTATGCTCTTCAAAACAAGGGCGATTCATATTATTTCTTTAAGCGTCAGCTACTGTTTGCAGTTGTCGGCATTATTGTAATGCTTGTGGTGTCAAAGCTTAATTTCCGATTTCTTAAGGTTATAGAAAAGCCTTTGCTTTTTGTAACCATCGGTCTTTTGATACTTGTTTTGTTTTATCACGTAGATCTTGACAGAAGCGGTGAAGATTTCAAAAGATGGATTCCGGTCGGACCTTTTACCTTTCAACCGTCGGATGTTGCAAAGTTCAGTCTTGTTTTGACTTTAGCAGGATATATAAGTAAAAATTATCGCAAAATGAAATATATTAAAGAGGGAGTAGTTGTTCCTGCAGTTATTATATGCGTATTTTGCGGCTTGATTTTTTTGGAAAATCACTTGTCCTGCACCTTGCTTGTATTTATGATAGGTATTGCAATGATGTTCTGCGGAGGCACTCGTTGGCAGTATTATGTTGCGGGCTTATGCGTCGTTGCAGTTGCGGCATTTATTGTTATTAAAAATCCTGATGTTCTGCCCGGCTATCAAGGTGACAGAATCAGAGCCTGGACCGATAAGGGCTTTGATCCTCTCGGATTAAGGTGGCAAACTAATAATTCGCTTTATGCAATCGGCTCCGGTGGCTTTTGGGGTGTAGGATTGGGTAATTCAAAGCAAAAATATCTATATGTATCCGAGCCTCAAAATGACTTTATTTTCTCCATTGTCTGTGAGGAGCTTGGATTTATCGGCGCTACACTTATTATTGCTCTTTTCGGAATTCTTTTCTGGAGAGGTGTAAAAATTGCACAAAGATGTGAGGATAAGTATTCTTCACTTGTAGTTATAGGTATTGTGTCACAGGTTGCCATCCAAACCGTGTTTAATATATTGGTAGTAACCGATACTATTCCCAATACGGGTATTGCACTGCCGTTTTTCTCCTACGGCGGTACGGCACTGTTAATGCTTTGCTTTGAAATGGGTGTTGTACTTTCCATTTCTCGCAGGGTAAATACAAAAAGATTTTGAGGTAAATAATTATGAAATTGTTATTTGCAACAGGAGGTACGGCAGGTCACATTAATCCTGCATTGGCAGTTGCATCATACATTCAGCAAAAATATCCCGATTCTCAAATTATGTTTGTAGGCACGGCAGATCATATGGAATCTCGCCTTGTGCCAAATGCAGGATTTGAATTTAAGACTATCGAGATTAACGGCTTTAAGCGCTCACTTTCGCCAAAGGCTGTTATTGATAATGTAAAAACGGTTTCAAGGCTTATTAAATCCGAAAAGGATTCAAAGCAAATCATTAAGGATTTTCAGCCTGATGTTGTTATCGGCTTTGGCGGATATGTTTCGGGTCCCGTGCTTGATGCCGCAGTAAAGATGCATTGTCCAACCTGTATTCACGAGCAAAATGCTTATCCCGGTATTACCAATAAGCAGCTTGCCAAAAAGGTGGACAAGGTTATGCTCACCGTTGAGGATGCGAGAAGTTATATGCAGGCAAAGAATGATGTTATCATTACCGGTCTGCCTGTTCGTGGTGAGCTTCTTGAAAAATCAAAGTTTCAGGCAAGAATTGAGCTTGGCATTGCCGATGAAAAGCCTCTCGTTCTTTCATTTGGAGGCTCACTCGGTGCAAGACCTCTCAATGATGCAATGCTTGATATTCTTCTTGAGGATTCTCAAAGAGATGATGTGTACCACATTCATTCTGTCGGAACAAACGGAATTGAATACCTTGACAAATTCGTAGAAAACGGCTTTAGCAAAAGAGCCGAAAATATATATTATAAGGGTAACACAGAGGTTAGGCTCTATATTGATAATATGGACACCTGTATGGCCGCAGCAGATTTGGTTATCGGCAGGGCAGGTGCGTCATCGTTGTCCGAGATTGAGGCAATGGGAAAGGCGTCAATTCTTATTCCCTCACCGTATGTTGCCGAAAATCATCAGTATCATAATGCAATGGCACTTGTAAACCGTAATGCCGCAAGGATTCTTGAGGAAAAGGATTTAACTGCGCCTTCGCTAAAGGCATTGATGAATGAGCTTATTGCAGATAAAAATGTGCTTAGTCAAATTGAACAAAACGCAAAGGATATGGCTATCATTGACGCAAGGGAACGTATTGCGGATATCATCCTGTCACTTGTGTAATTAACATTTATTTTCCGATTTCATAAACTGCCATAGGTGGTTTTATGAAATGTCTTAAAATTAACGGCGGCAGAGCCTTAGAGGGAAGCATAGATGTTCACGGAGCAAAAAACAGTATTCTGCCTGTTCTTTGTGCAACAGTGCTCATTAACGGCAAATCCGTGATACATAACTGTCCAAGGCTTTCCGATGTAGAGGTTACTGTAAACATTCTGCGGTACTTGGGTGCAAATGTAAGCAGGGAGGGTAACACCTTAATTGTTGATGCAACAAGTATCTCTCGTTCAAATATTCTTGAGCCTCAAATGAAGGAGCTTCGTTCTTCGATAATATTTCTCGGTGCTTTGGCGTCTCGAACCGGTCAGGCTTGCCTTTATCTTCCCGGTGGTTGCGATATTGGGTTAAGACCTATTGATTTGCATTTGAAGGGACTTAAGGCTCTTGGATATGAGGTTTTTACAGACGGACATAATGTATGCGCCACTCGCAGAGATGTTATCGGTAAAGAGATTGTTTTGCCGTTTCCAAGCGTAGGCGCAACGGAAAACATTATTCTTGCTTCGGTTTTAGCCAAGGGCACAACAACCATAGTAAATGCTGCAAGAGAGCCTGAGATAGAAGATTTAGCTGATTTTCTCAACAAAGCAGGTGCAAAAATATTCGGTGCGTCTACCCCGACAATCACTATCGAGGGCGTTAATGAATTAAACGGAGCAGAGCATACCGTTATCCCCGATAGAATTTTAGCAACTACTTTAATGTCTGCCTGTGCCATTACAGGAGGACAGATTCAGCTTAATAATGTTTGTATGTCGCACATTATGCCTACCTTGCCTGTGTTTGACGAGATGGGCTGTGATGTAAGCTATAATTATTCATCTGTAAAAATAAAAGCTCCCCATAGGCTTAAACGGGTTAAAAGCATAGAAACTATGGCATATCCGGGATTTCCTACTGATTGTCAGGCACCTGTTATGTCGGCTTTGTGTGTTGCTGACGGAACATCTATTATTAAGGAAACTATATTTGAAAACAGATTTAAGCATATTGAACAGCTTAATTTGTTTGGTGCGGATATTTCGGTTAATGACAGAATAGCTGTTATTAACGGAGTAAACAGCCTTCATAGTGCAAATGCAAAGTGCACCGATTTAAGAGGAGGAGCGGCAGTTGTCATCGCAGGACTTTCTGCCGAGGGCGAATCAACGATAACAGATATTCACCATATCGACAGAGGATATGAGAATATAGAGCATCAGCTTTCCTTGCTGAATGCTGATGTAAAGAGGATAGACGATGAAAAATAACAAGTCAAATAATAAAAAGGATAACAGTATGGCTCCGCTCAATGATGAGCTTGGCTTTTTTGATCTTGAGCCACCGAAGATATACCGCAGTGATCAGTCTGCAAATCGTAGCACACAGGCTGATAAAAAGGGTAAAAAGGCATCAACAAAAGCAAAGCAACCGTTAAAAAAAGCAAAAGCAGACGGTGAAGTAAGAAGCAAAAAGAAGCGTAAGCTAAAGAAAAAGTTTAGGCTCGCCTTTACTGCCGTAGGTATGATTGCACTGATTGCTTTGATAATTGTTGTGCTAAGCTTAACTGTATTTTTCAAAATTGATACAATAAATGTTGAGGGAACAAAAAAATACAGCTACAAGCAGGTAACATCTGTTTTGCCTATTGATAAGGAAAAAAATTTGTTCCTCATTGATAAAAAGGGAGCAACAAAAAAGCTTGAGGAAAACCTGCCGTACATCTATGATGTAGAGATTACACGCAAGCTTCCGTCAACCGTTGTTGTAAAAATAACAGAGCCACAGCTTATTTATTATGTAAAGAACAGTGACAATACCTACACCTATTTTGATGATAACTTTAAGATTCTTGAGGTAAATGTTAAGGAACCTGCCGAAAAGGGAATAGAGCTTAAAAAAATCGCCTTCAGCGATGTATCACCGGGAAAAACCGCAAAACTTACAAACGAAGAATTGTTGTCTGATTTACAGATAATGATGCAAACCGTAACAAGCCTTAAGCTTAAGGAGGTTACGGCTATGTATTCCGAAAGCCTTGTTAATAATTATGTTGTATACGACAACAGAATTACAATTAAGCTTGGCGAAACAAAGGATATTGAGGATAAGCTTTTTACAGCCTTGACTGCTATTGAAAAGCTTAATGACACTGCTCCCGATGCAGAGGGAACTCTAACTGCCACAAACAGTAAACAGATTTACTTTACAGAGAAAAAATAGTTACATTTACTGTAACCTTGTGTAAAGTGATATTCTTACAAATACAACTACAAACTGTATAGTTTATGCATAATGCACAAATATTTTTTGTATTATTTTATAAACATTGGAAAAAATAATACGAATATTTCTTAAAAAGTATTGCAAAGTGGTTACAAAACTGTTACAATAGCAAATGTGAGGCACTGCCTAATGCGAGTGCTGTACCTAAAAAACAGAAAATAAAGATAAGGAGAATAAAAAATGGGAAGATACGAAATTGATACCGATGACAACAAGGTTGTTTCTATAAAAGTAATCGGCGTAGGTGGCGGCGGCGGAAATGCCGTTAACCGTATGGTTAAGTGCGGAGTAAAGGATGTAGAGTTTGTTGCTATTAACTCTGATAAGCCTGCTCTTGAAAAGTCATCTGCTACACATAAAATACTTATCGGCGAAAAGGCAACAAAGGGCAGAGGCGCAGGCGCAAGACCTGAGGTTGGTCTTAAGGCTGCCGAAGAATCAAAGGAAGCATTGACCGATGTTCTTCAGGGATGTGAAATGGTATTTGTTACTGCCGGTATGGGTGGCGGAACAGGTACAGGTGCCGCTCCGGTTGTTGCAAAGCTCGCAAAGGAAATGGGCGTACTTACAGTAGGTGTTGTTACAACTCCTTTCGGCTTCGAGGGTAAGCGCCGTATGCAACAGGCACAGGAGGGTATCAACGAGCTTGCTGCTAATGTTGACTCATTGATGGTTATACCTAATGAAAACCTCAAGCTTGTTTCTAAGGAAAAGATTACTCTTCTCAATGCTTTTGAAATTGCAAATGATGTTCTTCGCCAGGGTGTTCAAAGTATTTCAGACCTTGTAAATGCAACAGGTCTTGTAAACTGTGACTTCGCTGACGTTACAGAAATTATGAAGGATGCCGGATATGCTCATATGGGTGTTGGTCACGGCAAGGGTAAGGATAAGGCAGAGGTTGCTGCCCAGCAGGCAATTTCTTCACCGCTTCTTCAAACATCTATTGACGGTGCTCGCGGAGTTCTTCTTAATATCACCTGTTCAACAGATATCGGTCTTGAGGAAATTGATGCAGCATCAAGTGTTGTTATGGAAGCAGTACATCCTGATTGTGAAATCATCTGGGGTGCAAACTTTGATGAGGAGCTTGAGGATGAAATGATCATCACTGTTATCGCTACTCGCTTCGGTGAGGACGGTCCCGGTGCTCCGATCAAGTCTACAACAGCTTCAAAGCCTGTTGCTCCTCCAACAGAGATTCCATCAGCTCCTGCAAGCTTTACATCAAATGATGACGATTCGTTCAATGACATCGTTTCATTCTTCAAAAAGTAATATGATTGAATTAGGCTGCTCAAACGAGCAGCCTTTTTTGTATGTAAAGTAAAATAGTTTGTCAATATAATATATTATAAAGCACATATTACTTTCTGCAATATTTCGCGTTTTCATTGCGAAAAGCAATTTGCTTTACGTTTTTAACATTTTCCACACGGTTTTCCACAATAACAAGGTGCATAAAATGGACTTTTCCACATTTTTTCCACAAATCAATCCACATCGATTTCTGTATGTAAAGTGTTTTGCTTTACAAAATATCTTAAATTCTTCATTTTCTTTATTTTGCCATACATTTAATTAATCGTATTTACTGAATGTTTGTCTTTACAAATTTTGCCTTACGAGGTATGATTAACACATAGATTTATTTTTTGAGGTGTACTATGCCGTTACAGATAATAAGAAACGATATTACAAAGGTTGAGTGTGATGCAATAGTCAATGCCGCTAACTCTACGCTTTTAGGCGGCGGGGGCGTTGACGGTGCTATTCATAAGGCGGCAGGCAGGGGATTACTGCTTGAATGTATGAAGCTTGGCGGTTGCAGGGTTGGTGAGGCAAAAATTACCAAAGGCTACAATCTGCCATGCAAATATGTAATACATACCGTGGGCCCTAAATGGAAGGGCGGTAGCAATAACGAGCGTGAGCTCTTGGAAAGCTGTTACAAAAATTCTCTTGAGCTTGCAAAGAAAAACAATTGTGAGTCCGTTGCTTTTCCGCTTATATCAAGCGGTGTTTACGGCTATCCGATGAACGAGGCCTTCAAGGTTGCGGTTGACACTGTCGCCGAATTTTTGATGCACAATGATATGCTTGTATACATTGTTGTTTACAATAAAAATGCTCTTGCCACAGGCAGTAAGCTGTTCACCGATATTGCACAGTACATAGACGATAACTATGTTGCCGAGCATTCTGCGTATGTCAGCAGGCGAATAAATAATGCTTGCGAAAGTATGCCTTTGCCTCAAACACAGTTCCTTTCTAACGAAGAAAAATGCTACGCGTGTAATGAGGACATCGCTATGTCGATTCCTGTGCCTGAGGACACCGCAGGCCTTAGCGATATAGTTATCAAGCTTGATGAAAGCTTTTCGCAAATGCTCCTTCGAAAAATTGATGAAAAGGGAATGACTGACAGCGAGTGCTACAAAAAAGCAAACATCGACAGAAAGCTTTTTTCCAAAATTCGCTCAAACCCTGACTATAAGCCGAGCAAGCCAACTGTTATTGCCTTTTGTATTGCATTAGAGTTAAGCCTTGCCGAAACCAACGAAATGCTTCTAAAAGCCGGCTTTGCGCTTTCGCACAGCAACAAATTTGATGTAATAATAGAATACTTTATTAAAAGAGGGAATTACAACATATTCGAGATTAACGAAGCACTTTTTGCTTTTGATCAAAGTCTTCTCGGTGCATAAAAATAATGTCGCTTTCAAGGCGACCAAATAACAAAACAAATCTCCTATAATGAGCTTGTAAGGTTGATAAGAAACCGAAACAAATTCATTAAAGGAGATTTTTATTATGAAAGAAAATGTAAAAATTCACAACAACATTACGGAAATGGTATTTATCCTTGACCGTTCGGGCTCAATGGCAGGTCTTGAAAAGGACACAATCGGAGGATTTAATTCCCTAATTGAAAAGCAGAAAAAGCAGGACGGCAAGTGCTATGTGTCAACGGTGTTGTTCGACCATGAAACACAGGTAATACATGACAGAGTTGAGCTTGCGGACATTAAGCCTATGACCGATAATGACTATTTTGTTCGTGGCTGCACAGCGTTGATTGATGCAATAGGAAGCTCAATTCATCATATCAAGAATATCCATAAATATGCAAGGAGAGAGGATGTTCCCGAGCACACAATGTTTGTGATTATTACCGACGGCTACGAAAATGCAAGTCGTAAGTATTCAAGCGACCAAGTAAAAAGGATGATAGAGCACGAGAAAGAAAAGTACGGTTGGGAATTTCTTTTCATTGGTGCTAACATTGACGCAGTTGAAACTGCAAAGCATTTCGGAATCAATGAGGATAGAGCAGTTAACTATCACGCAGATGAAAAAGGAACAGAAGTGGTTTATGACACTGTTGCAGATGCTTGTTGCAATATAAGAGCCTGTGCACCCCTAACTGCAGATTGGTCAACCGCAATCAATGATGACTTTAACAACAGATAAATATTACTACTTGTATAAAATATTACTGATGTAAAATAAAACGACTTGGCTTCGTTTTTTGAAGCTGAGCCGTTTTTATTGTTAAAACTCAAAATCGTCCTCGTCATTCAAAGAGGTTTCTTCTTCTGTGTTCTCTTTGGATTTTTTCTTTTCGGCATTTAAGTGTCCTGCGGAAAAGCCTATCAGCAGCAGTCCTACCGCTCCTAATATACCGCCTGTTAAAATCAGTATTTGCCGTTTACCTTTCGCGTTATCTGATATTTTTGGGTTATAGATTATTTGACTTGCCGTCTCGGGAACAGCACCGCTTTTTTCGGTGGATAAAATGCCGGATGCTCGGTATTTTGTTACAGATGAATCGCTCTTGCTGTTAGCCGTTGTGTATTTGTGTGAAGCTGTAAATTTTGTGGATTTATCTTCTTTTTCGGGATTATTTGCGTTTCCTTTTTCAACCGTAATTCCATCGGCTGAATACTGTGTCTTGTTAGCCCTTGTTGCTTTTACCTTGGTTGTTGTCGGTTTCTTGGTAGCTGTTATCTTATTTAAGGTAACACCGTCAATCAAATTAAACTTGACATTATCAACACATAATGCAATTTTCATCCTGTTTTCGAGTGCTTTTGTTTTTACATCAAGTGCAACAACATATATTCCGCTACCTGTATTTTGTGCGTTGAAAAATCTACATCCTGCACCGAATTTCTTGCACACATCAGTGCTTCCCTTAACACCGTCCTTATCAACATAAAAGGAATATTTCTCGGTGTCGGAGTCTATGTTAAATTCAATTTGTATGCTGCTGCTCTTTTTTATTTGTGCATTGACGGCGAGAACTTGAAAATATGCACAGCTGTTGTTTTCATCAATAAGATAGCTTATCGTACATTCGGCAATTCCGTTTTCAGTCTCATATGATACTGATTTTGTAACGGCATTTTCACTTTCCGTCCAAGAGGTGTCGGTGAGCATACTGTCGTCATAGGAATATGCAGTAAATCCCGTAACAGCAGTGCTTACGGTAATTGCTATGCTTAATGCAATAATGAAAAATGCTTTGATTTTTCGCATTCCTTCACCTCCAAAAATATATAGTTTAATATAACATCATTGTATTCCTAAATCAACAAAATTTGACATTTTTTGTCGTTTTGTATCAAAAAACATATGGTTGACAAACAATGTGTGTTGAATGTATGATATACTTGTAATAACAAATGATAATACTCGGAGGAATATCAATGGCCGGTAAAAAACGTTCAAAGCTACCCGTAATTTTACTTGTTATACTGATTGTTATTGCTTTGGCAGTGGCGGGTGTATACGCATACGGTGTTGTAAACAATGATATTACAGGTAAAAATCAAGAGGATAAGCCATATACCCTAATTATAGAAAAAAGTGATTTTGAATACGAGATTGGGCAAAAGCTTGCTGCAAACGGGGTAATTGTTTCGGATACCGTGTGGACAAATTGGATGAGCAGTCATTATCCGGATTTTGAATATATCAACGGTGAGTATAATATGAATTCAAATATGAGCTATGAGGATATTGCACAAAAGCTCCAAAATCCCGATATATCTCATAAATCGGTTAAGGTTTGTATTCCCGAAGGTACAAATGCTATGCAAATTGCAGATATTTTGGAGAAGAATAATATCTGCAAGGCAAACGACTTTCTTGATGTGTGCAAATCCACCGACGGCTTTGATTTTGATTTTTTGAAAACTGTGCCCGATACAGACATTATTGGTTATAAGCTTGAGGGCTTTTTGTTTCCTGCAACCTATGATTTTGCAATGAACAGCGATGCAAGAGATATTGCCGAGCAAATGCTTGAAGCCTTTGATTATCGTATAACCGATGATATGACAGCCTTTTGCGAGAATAACAATATGACTATGTTTGAGTTAATAACTCTTGCCTCTGTTGTTCAGGAGGAGGCACTCGGGCAAAAATCCGCAAAGAACATTGCGTCCGTTTTTATGAACAGACTGAAAAAAGGCGCCAAGCTTCAGTCGGATGTAACATATTTTTATGCTCGTGACCTGCGTGACAGCTATGGCTTTTCACAGGAGGTTTATGATGCTTATTACACCTATCGTTGCCAAGGCTTGCCGGCAGGTCCTATAACAAACAGCGGCTCGAATATCATTGACTCTGTGGTAAATTATCCAAAAACCGATTATCTGTATTTCTTCTCTGATTTACAGCAGGAATTTCACTTTGCAAAGGATTATGACGAATTTGTAAGGCTTCAAAAGCAGTATCCATGGAAATAGCCTTGAAAATGATATAATTAAATATTTTAGACCACCTGCACAAAACAGGTGGTTATTTTTTGTGTGATTTGTATCTACAATATTTTCCGCCTGTGTGATAAAATGTAGATGTATAATTATGTAATAAGACAGGTGATTGTTTTGAAAAATAACAAATCAGTAAGTAAAAGGGTGCTTTCGCTTGTTATGAGCGTTGTTCTTGTTGTGTCAACCTTTATGTCTGTTATGGTGGTTGATGCAGCGGCAGTTACCGTACCCGGTCCGAATTTGCAGTACACCTTTGATTCCGATACAGGTACTCTTACCATTTCCGGTCAAGGCGATATGTACGATTTTAGGGATACTAATTTGGGCTTAAATCATCAGGTTCCATGGACAAGTGTTAAGGAACAAATTAAAACCGTTATTGTTGAAGAGGGTGTAACAGGTATTGGTGAGTACTCATTTTTTAAGTGTGAAAACCTTACCTCTGTACAGCTTCCGTCTACGCTTAAGATTATCAGAGGCGCCGGTGCTACCGGTGGCTATGCAGGTACAAACACTCTTTCATACGGTGCATTTCGTCAGTGCGTATCGCTTGAAAGTATTGTTTTCCCTGAAGGACTTGAAACCATTGAAGCGGTAGCCTTTCGTGAATGTACTTCGCTTAAAAAAGTTGTGCTTCCCGACAGTCTTACAAGCCTTGGAACAGGTGCGTTTGTTAATTGCTCCGGCTTGGCAGAGGTTACCTTTGGCAGTGGATTAACCGAAATACCTGTTGAGTGCTTTTATAACTGTTCAAACCTTGCTACTATCAATTGGGGTCCGACCGTAAGTGACGTAGGTGAATGGGCATTTTATAATTCAAGGCTCACATCTATTGAAATTCCGGAGCAGATTACGAAGATTTCGGGACGTGGCTTTGCGGATTCATTCCATCTTCGTGATGCATATATTTATAATCGAGATTGCTCTATTGCCGAGCTTGCTTTTAATAACACAAAGCTTACTTCAACACAGGAGTTTACCGTTCATGGCTATACAGGCTCAACGGCACAGGCTCACGCAGAATCAAGGGGCTACACCTTTGTCCCTCTTGATGCCTGCGCTCACGAAAATACGCATATAGACATTATCACTCCCGCAACCTGCACCACCGACGGTCAACAGCAGGTTTATTGTGACGACTGCGATACCGTTATTTCAACATCAACAATTAAGGCAACAGGCCACAACTACGAGGTCCTTTCAACACAGGATGACACAGAGGTTGACGGACATATCAGAGAGTTTACAAAATGCTCTCTGTGCGGTGACGAAAAGACTGTTCCAAAGCATGTAGAAACCGAGGAAAGCGGAACAGTAAATAAAAAGTATGTTTGGGTTGACGGATATTATACTTATGACTGTAATGCAACCTGTACATCTGCCGGCTGGGAGAAGTATACCTGCACGGTTGAGGGCTGCGGCGTAATCCAAAGGAATGCTGTGGCAAGCACAGGCCATACCGTTGATAATTGGGTTGTTACAAGCCAAGCGACCTGTACTCAGGAAGGCTCAAGGACAGGTCATTGCTCTGTATGTGACCAGGATGTAACAGAGGCTATCCCTATGGCTGACCATACGATTGACCTTGAAAATCCTGCAAGAACAGAAGATAAAACCGATGTTGACGGACATATTTACAAGTACTATACCTGTACCGTTTGCGGTACCGAAATCTGCCAAACGGAGCATACGGCGTGGATAGAGGGCGAATACACTCCTACCATAATTGTAAACGTAACCTGCACAACAAACGGCTTAAGACGTGATAAGTGCGATATCTGCGGTGAAACAAGAAATGTTACCCTTGAGGCAGTAGGCACCCATGATTGGCTTGCCACTCAAACAATAGAGCCTACATGTACCACAAAGGGACAAACAAATTATACCTGCCAGGCGTGCGGTGCAACAAAAAAGGACAATGTAGTTGATGCATTGGGCCACAACTATGTTTTGCAGACCGATAAAAATGTCATTTCAACCTGTACAGAGGATGGCTCAAAAACCTATCTTTGCTCGCGTTGCTCAAGCGAAAAGGTTGAGGTAGTTCCTGCAAAGGGACATTTGTCATACGCAAACCAAAGGGTTATAGACACTCCTGCTGATTGCGAAAATGCAGGCTCCGGCCACGCAACCTGTGTCAGATGCTCAGAATATTACGAGTTTGTAATTGACCCTCTCGGTCATGCTTATGAGAATGTTGAGGTAGAAATAGCGGATAAGCCGGGGCATGTTTTGTCAACACCTACCTGCACCCGTGAGGGCTGTACTCAAAAGGAAACCTCCGAGATTGTTCACAAGGAATGGATAGAGGGTTATTATAAGCACACGGTTATAACGCAGGCAAACTGCCTGACCGGTGAAATCTATGTTGACACCTGTGATTTGTGTAACCTTTCAACAGGCAATCAGCAGGGCGCACCACTTGCACACGAATATCAGCTTGTCCGTGTTTACAACGAGCCGAGCTCTTCGCAAATCAGCGGATCGTTAAATGTTGAGCCTTACAGTGTTATTTATTCATGTAAGCATTGCGGAAGACTTGATACAAAAACGGGTGCTTGGCTTTATTCAATGTGGAGTATATATTACTATAATCAGGTGCCTGATAAACGAGTTGATGTAAATAACATTTCGTATATGGATGTTAACGGTGACAACTTTGTAAACGCAAAGGATTATGCGTTGATTTATCAGTTGAATAAGAAATACCTTAAGTATCAGGAGGAGCTTTCACAGGCGGGGGATACGTCGGATACCGGCACAACGGATAACGGTGATGCATCAGGTACAGAAGATACGCAAACAACCGATTCGTCGGTTGCTCAGGCTGCGGCGTCTGCCGAGATGTATCAAAAGGAAGCTTAATAATTACTGTCAAACGGCTTGTCGATGTTTTTTCGATAAGCCGTTTTTATAGTGCTTTTCGATGTATTTTGTCGTATTGTAACTTATTTGTAATTATTTATTTTTTATATTTTCTTTACTTTGAGAATAATTTATATTATTATATAAAGGAAATATGTGTAACGGAGGATTTTTATATGGGCATAGCATATAAAAGAATTTTGTTAAAGCTTAGCGGCGAGGTGCTTGCAGGTGCTGCCGGTAAGGGTATTGATAACGATACCGTAATCAATATTTGCAAATCTGTAAAAAAGGTTGCAGATGCAGGAGTAGAGGTTGCCATAGTAGTCGGCGGCGGAAACTTTTGGCGTGGCAGAACAAGTGAGCATATGGATCGTGCAAGGGCAGATCATATCGGTATGCTTGCAACCGCTATGAATTCCTTGGCTCTTTGCGACGCATTGGAGCAGCTCGGTGCAGATGTAAGAGTTCAAACTGCTATCGAGATGCGTCAAATTGCAGAGCCGTACATTCGCTCAAGAGCAATTCGCCATTTGGAAAAGGGCAGAATAGTTATTTTCGGCTGCGGTACAGGCTCACCGTTCTTTTCAACCGATACTGCTGCCGCACTTCGCAGTGTGGAAATTAACGCCGATGCTTTGCTAAAGGCAACCAATGTTGACGGCGTATATGACAAGGATCCTAACAAATTTGATGATGCTGTTAAGTACGATGACGTAACCTTCCAGGAGGTTATCACAAGAGATATTAAGGTTATGGATTCAACCGCATTTTCTCTTTGCAAGGACAATGAAATGCCAATTATCGTGTTTAACCTTAACCACCCCGATAATATTATGAGTGTAGTTTCGGGTGAAAAGATAGGCACAACCGTAAAATAGTTCGAAAAGTAATTTATATAATTTAAGAGAGGTTTAATTATGGATACAATTTTTGCAAAAACAACTGAAAGAATGGAAAAATGCCTTGACTCATTGGATAGAGATTTCTCTACAATAAGAGCCGGCAGAGCAAACCCAAATGTTCTCAACAATGTTATGGTTGATTATTACGGAACACCTACAAAGATTGACCAAATGGCTGCCGTATCTGTTCCTGAGCCGAGAATGCTTGTTATTCAGCCTTGGGATGCTTCAATGCTCAAGGAGATAGAAAAGGCAATTAACGTTTCGGAAATCGGCATTAATCCGCAAAACGACGGCAAGGTTATCCGCCTTACATTCCCTCAGCTTACAGAGGAGCACAGAAAAACTCTTGTAAAGGATGTTTCAAAGCGTGGGGAGGAAGCAAAGGTTGCTGTTCGTAATGTCCGCAGAGATTCTATGGATGACATCAAGAAGCTTAAGAAAAACAACGAGATTACCGAGGATGATCAAAAGGACGGCGAAAAGAAGCTTCAGGATCTTACCGATAAGTACATCAAAAATGTTGAAGATATGACAAAGAAGAAGGAAGAAGAAATTCTTTCCATCTAATTAAAGCTTGGGCGACGCTACGGCTTCGCCCTATAACACTTTTTTAGGAGTAATAATTATGGCTCTTTTCAGTAAAAAATCAGCCGAGCTGTCGCAGGAGCGACCTGCCTTTGATGTTTTGCCGGAGCATATAGGAATCATTATGGACGGCAACGGCAGATGGGCAAAAAAACGCGGTCTTCCTCGTTCGGCAGGGCACAAGCAGGGCTCCGAAACCTTTCGCACAATAGCAAAGGAATGTGGCAGGCTTGGCATTAAGCACGCAACCTTTTACGCTTTTTCAACAGAAAATTGGAAAAGACCTAAGGAGGAGGTTGAAGCTCTTATGAGGCTGTTTAAGGAATATCTTCTTGAAGCAAAGGAGGATATTACCGCAGCCGATAATAACAAAATCAGGTTTGTCGGTATAAAGGAGGGCTTGCCCGATGACATCCTTGCTCTTGTAGAGGAAGCAGAGGAGGACACAAAAAACAATACCGGCTGTGATATTGCAGTTGCAGTAAACTACGGAGGCAGACAGGAAATTGTGTGTGCGGTAAATAAGCTTATTGCCGACGGTAAAACGCAAATAACCGAGGACGATATAAGCAATAATCTTTTCACCGTTCCTGATTGTGATTTGATAATTCGTCCGTCGGGCGAGCAAAGGCTTTCAAACTTTTTGCTGTGGCAGGCGGCTTACAGCGAATTTTGGTACAGCGATGTTTTATGGCCCGATTTTACAGTAAATGATTTGTATTCTGCACTTTTTGAGTTTGAAAAACGAAATCGCAGATTTGGAGGATAATTATGAAGCAAAGAGTTATTACTGCCGCAGTTCTTCTTGCCGTGCTTGCAGTTGTTGTGTGGCAAATATACACACCGTTGTTTATTGCAGTAATTGCGTTTTTATCTGCAGTTGCCGCAAACGAAATTATGAAATGTGCAAAGGTTACTAACAAATTCATTTTGATTTTCGGTACGGCAATGGGCGCCGTAATTCCTTTTACTTCAAGTGAAAGCATTATGATGCCTTGGATTATCGGCGAAAAATGGGGCAGGTTAATTTCGCTTTTGCCGGGTATGACCTTGCCTGTAATTATCATTATTGCATTTTTCCTTGCAATGATTTTTGATTTTGAGCATACAAAATTTGAGGATGTGGCAGTCAGCATTGTTGCATCAATAGCAGTTCCTTACGGTTTTTCAATGTTCGGTGTGCTTCGTGATTTTTACGGCTTTAAGTCACAGCTTGGTGTTTATCTTGTTTTCTATGCGCTTATAACTGCTCTGGGTACAGATACAGGTGCTCAGCTTGGAGGTATGGCATTTGGCAAGCACAAAATGTCACCACGCATTTCGCCTAAAAAAACCGTTGAGGGTGCGGTTTGCGGTGTAGCAACATCATTTGCACTTAACGCTATTGCTATGGCTTTGTATTCAAAGCTTGCATATACACCGCTTCCAAAGGAGCTTATCACGGCATTGCTTGTTGCAGAACCGTTTATTTCATTCCTCAGTATGATGGGTGATCTTTCCGCTTCCGTTTTGAAGCGTAATTTTGATGTTAAGGATTTCGGCAAAATCTTCCCCGGACACGGCGGAGTTATGGATAGATTTGATTCCTCACTTTTCTCGATTCCGCTTACATACTGTGTGGTTATGATTATTAATTATGCCGTAAAATAGGAGCTGAATTGCTATGACAAAAAATATTTCATTGCTTGGATCAACAGGCTCAATAGGTACACAGTCGCTTGATGTCGCAAGGCTTCAAGGATATAGCATAAAGTGCTTAACCGCCAATTCAAATGTTGCTTTGATAGAAAATCAGGTTAGGGAATTTAAGCCGGAGCTTGTTTGTATGATGAATGAGCAGGCAGCAGCCGAGCTAAAAACAAAAATAGCCGACACCGATACCAAGGTAACATACGGTATGGACGGCCTTATTGAATGTGCAACCTACGACGGCGCAGATACTGTGCTTAATTCGGTTGTCGGTATGGTTGGTCTTAAGCCGACACTTGAGGCAATTAAGGCAAAAAAAACAATTGCCCTTGCAAACAAGGAAACCCTTGTTGCAGGCGGTCATTTGGTAACAAATCTTGCAAAGGCAAACGGCGTTTCCATTCTTCCTGTTGACAGTGAGCACTCTGCAATTTTTCAGGCGATGCAGGGCTCACCGAGAAAGGAAGCAATAAAAAAGATAATTCTTACTGCGTCGGGCGGTCCGTTCTTTGGCAAATCACTTGATGAGTTAAAGGATGTCACCCCTGCCGATGCGCTTAAGCATCCAAACTGGGATATGGGTGCAAAAATAACCATCGACAGCGCTACAATGATGAATAAGGGGCTTGAGTTTATCGAGGCAAAGTGGTTGTTTGATATGCCTAATGATGATATAGAAATTGTTGTGCATAGAGAGTCCGTTGTTCATTCCGCTATTGTGTATCAGGATAATTCAATGATTGCACAGCTTGGTGTGCCTGATATGCGCATACCTATTCAGTACGCGCTTACCTATCCCGAAAGGATAGAAAGTCCTGTCGCAGAGCTTTCTCTTGCTGACTACGGCAAATTGACATTTTTTGAACCTGATTACGCAACCTTTAAGTGCATTGACGTTTGCCGTGATGCAATAGAAATGGGAGGGCTTCATCCGGCAGCCGCAAACGGTGCTAATGAAGAAAGCGTAAAATTGTTCCTTGCGGGAAAAATTAAATTTACCGATATAGCATATCTTAATAATGAAGCCATGAAAAGGGCAGATAATAAAACCGACTTTACCCTTGAGGATGTGCTTGAGGCAGACCGTAGGGCAAGGGATTTTGTATTGGAGTGCGTTAAGTAATGTCGAATATTTGGCAAACAGTTTATCCCATTGTTATTGCTGTGTTGTTCTTTGAACTGATTATTGTCATACATGAGGGCGGTCATTTCATCGCTGCCAGATTGATGAAAATTAAGGTCAACGAGTTTTCCATAGGGATGGGTCCAAAGCTTTTTCAAATAAAGAGAGGCGACACCGATTACACCCTTCGCATTATCCCGTTCGGTGGATATTGTGCTATGGAGGGCGAGGATAAGGATAGCGATGATGAAAACGCATTTGTAAACAAAAAGGTAATTCAGCGTATTTTTGTTGTAGTGGCAGGCGCCTTGATGAATTTACTCCTCGGAATACTTATCATTCTTGGTATGGTTTGCTCGCAAAACCTTGTAGGTGTTCCCGCTATTGCGGATTTTGATGAGGACGCAGTTTCATCGTCTGTGCTTAGGGTTGATGACAGAATTTTGGCAATTGACGGTATGAGGGTGTACACCACTACCGATATCAGCACAGGCTTTTCACGCAGTCCCGATGATGAGGTTGAATTTCTTGTAAAGCGTGACGGCAAAACCCAAACCGTAAATGCAAGGTTTAATACCCAAACAATAGACGGTAAGCAGTATATTGATATGGACTTTTATCTGTACGGTGTGGAAAAGAATGTTCCTAATGTTACTAAAGAAACACTTCGGCAGTTTATGTCCTTTTGCAGAATAATATTTCTGTCTGTTCACGATTTGATAACAGGTAAATACGGGCTGTCCGATATGAGTGGTCCCGTGGGTGCTGTCAGCGTTGTGTCGGGTGCGGTAAAAATCAGCCTGACCTCAACCTTTAGGATTATGGCTTTGTTAACAATTAACATCGGTATATTCAATCTGTTTCCGTTTCCTGCTCTTGACGGATGGCGACTGTTCATTCTTGCGTATGAAGGAATTTTTAGGAAAAAGATGTCGTCAAAATATGAGTGGATGATTAATGCAGTTGGCTTGGCAGTGTTGCTTGGGCTGATGTGTCTTGTAACATTTTCCGATATTACAAGGCTGTTTTGATGAATAATGTATTGGGGTATTTGATATGAGAATTTCTAAAAAAATAAAAATCGGCAACACCTTTATCGGTGGTGACAGTCCTGTATTGGTTCAAAGTATGCTTAATGTTGCCTCAACGGATATTGACGGCTCCGTTAAGCAAGCAGTTGAGCTTGAAAGGGCAGGCTGTCAGGTAATACGATTTGCTATCCCTAACGAAGAAGCACTTGCTTTGATTGAGCCTATAAAAAATGCAACTACGGTTCCGCTTGTTGCAGATATTCATTTTGACTATCGCTTGGCATTGGGTGCGGCAGAAAGAGGTATTGACAAAATTCGCATCAATCCCGGCAATATCGGCTCACAGGATAGGGTTAAGGCTGTTGCAGATATTTGTAAGCAAAAGGGATTGCCTATAAGAATAGGCGTAAATTCCGGCTCGCTTGAAAAGGAGATTCTTGCCAAATACGGCTCTCCTACTCCTCAGGCTATGGTAGAGTCTGCGCTGTACCATGCTTCACTTTTGGAAAAATTTGATTTTGATGATATTGTTATTTCCATCAAATCATCAAATGTAAACACAATGATTAAGGCATATGAGCTTGCAGCCGAGCAATGCAGCTATCCGCTTCATCTGGGTGTAACCGAGGCGGGCACAGAGCGTATGGGTATCATCAAATCCGCTGTCGGTATTGGGTCACTGCTCACTCACGGTATAGGCGACACAATTCGTGTAAGCCTTACGGATGCACCTGTTAAAGAGGTATATGCCGCATTTGATATTCTAAAGGCAATAGGATTAAAAACAGATTGCCCTTATCTTGTTTCCTGCCCGACCTGTGGCAGAACAAGGATTGACCTTGTCGGTCTTGCTCAAAGAGTTGAGGAAAGATTAAGAGATTGCAAAAAGCCAATCACCGTTGCTGTTATGGGCTGTATAGTTAACGGCCCCGGTGAAGCAAGGGAGGCAGACATCGGTGTTGCCGGCGGTGACGGCTGCGGTCTGATATTTAAGAAGGGTGAGATATTACGCAAGGTCCCTGAAGAAAATTTGTTAGATGAATTGATGAAAGAGATTGAAAATTTGTAATGAATAAGCTTTATGACTACTTTTCACCGTATATAAACGATAACGATTTGGCTGTTATAGGCAGCGGAGAAATTACAAAATTTGCTGTAAGCAGGAGTAACAGATCACTTGAGGTTGGCATTATGCTTGACAGGATTGTGGATTATTCCGTTGTTGTAAGAGTTCAAAAATCACTTGAAAAAAATCTACAGCTAAAAACAGCTGTGTTAAATATTAAATATCCGAGCAGTCTGTTCAGTGTTGAAACGGTAGGCGCCGTGCTTTCAAGGATAGGCTGTCTTAACCCTGTTGTAAACGGATTTTTTGACAATGCCGATGCAGAGCTTGAGGATAATGTGCTGACCGTTTGCCTTAAAAACGGAGGCAGGGATCTTCTTGAGTCACAAAATATCGGCAAGGAAATTATTGCCGGAGTTTATGAAATGTTCGGAGTAGACCTTGATGACGTTTCGTTTCTTGAGGTTGAGGCATTCGATATGGAGCAGGCAGTGCGCAAGGCTGTAGAGGAAAAGGCTGCCCAAAAGGCAAAGGAGGAGGCTGAAAAGGAGCAGTATGTTCCCCATATTCAACTTGGAGATTTGCCCCTTTATGCCGATACAAGAAAGCAGATTTTTGGCAGACCTATTAAGGATTTGCCAAAGCCTGTTAAGGAGGTAATGCCCGAGGATGGCTTTATTACCGTTTGGGGCGATGTGCTTAAAACCGATGTGCGTGACACAAAAAGGGGAGATTCTCGCATATTTACATTTGACATCACGGATTACACATCATCAATTTCGGTAAAGCTGTTTGATAAGAATTCCGTTATTGACCCCATAATAAAGAACATTGAGTCAGCGGGCACCGTGATTGTAAACGGTATTTACCAGTATGACCAGTTTTCGGGTGAATACCTTATCCGACCTAATAATATCGAATCGGTTAAGAAAATAGAAAAAACAGATAATGCTCCCGAAAAAAGAGTAGAGCTCCATTTGCATACCTCTTTTTCCGATATGGACGGTATCAATACGCCCAAGCAGCTTGTTGCACGTGCGGCAAGGTGGGGGCATAAGGCTATCGCCGTTACCGACCACGGAGTAGTACAGGCTTTGCCCGAGGCTTATGCGGCGGCAAAGGCTAACGGTATCAAGCTGATTTTGGGTATGGAGGGGTATTTAGTTGATGACAGCCTTTATCCTGATTTTATGAATATGAAGATGAAGGAATTTCGCCGTCATCACATTATTCTTCTTGTTAAGGCTGATAACTCAATGCCTATGCGACTTGATGAGAATTGGCGACCTGTTATGGATGAGCCCGAGGACGGAATTGTTCACCGCGGCAGAAAAAATCTTTATGAGCTGATAAGCCACAGTAATGTCAAGACCTTTAAGGGCAGACCGCTTATACCTAAATCATTGCTTCAATCAAAGCGAGATGATATTCTTGTAGGCTCCGCGTGTGAGCAGGGAGAGCTTATTCAGGCTATTCTGCGTGGCGAAAGTCAGGAAGAAATAGAACGACTCGCACAGTTTTATGACTACATAGAAATTCAGCCAAACGGCAATAATGCCTTTATGATAAGGTCTACCAAGGAGCTTCACGACGGCATCAACAGTGAAGAAGATTTGATTAATCTTAATAAGCGACTTGTAGAAATTGCGGACAAGCAGGGCAAGCTTGTTGTTGCCACGGGTGACGTTCATTTTCTTGATGAAAAGGATGCTAAGTTCAGGGCAATTATTATGGCTTCAAAGGGCTTTGATGACGCTGATAATCAGGCACCGCTGTATTTTAAGACAACCGACGAAATGCTCGAGGAATTTTCTTGGGCAGGTGATAGGGCAAAGGAATTTGTTATTGACAATCCAAACAAGATTGCCGATATGATTCAAGATAATATTCCGCCTATTCCTCCGGGAACATATCAGCCTTATATCGAAGGTGCTGACGAGGAGCTTACCGAAAAGTGCTGGGCAACAGCAAAGGAGCTTTACGGCGACCCTGTGCCCGAATATGTTGCCTCCCGTCTTGAACGAGAGCTCAACTCAATCATCTCTCACGGCTACGGTGTGCTTTATGTAATTGCAAAGCGACTGGTAGAGGAAAGCGAGCGCAACGGATATTTGGTTGGCTCAAGAGGCTCTGTAGGTTCGTCACTTGCAGCTCATTTCGGCGGTATATCGGAGGTTAATCCGCTTGCACCTCATTATTACTGTAAAAAATGTAAGCACAGCGAATTTTTCCTTAACGGCGAGTATGGCTCCGGCTTTGACCTTCCAAAAAAGAATTGTCCTGTCTGCGGTGAGCCTATGAAGCGAGACGGACACGAAATTCCGTTTGAAACCTTCCTTGGCTTTGACGGTGACAAGGAGCCTGATATTGACCTTAATTTTTCCGGTGAATATCAATCTCGCTCTCATAGATTTACCGAGGAACTGTTTGGTAAGGAATATGTGTTCAAGGCAGGTACAATGGCTACCGTTGCCGACAAAACCGCATATGGCTACGTAAGAAAATATCTTGATGAAAGAGAGCTTACAAACATCACATCAAGAGCAGAAATAGATCGTCTGACCGTTGGTTGTACGGGTATCAAAAGAACAACCGGTCAGCACCCGGGCGGTATGGTTGTTGTGCCCGACAAATATTCTGTTGAAGATTTCACACCCATTCAGTATCCGTCAAACGATGAAAAGAAGGGTACATATACAACTCATTTTGACTTTAAGAATTCACTTCACGATACTCTTCTCAAGCTTGACGAGCTTGGCCACGATAATCCGACACTTTATAAGTATCTTGAGGATGCAACAGGTGTTCCGGTTATGGATGTTGATTTGTGCGATCCAAAGCTTTATGAGCTTATTACCTCGTGTGCTCCGCTCGGTATAACAAGAGATGATATAGATAATGATACAGGCACGCTGGCCATTCCTGAAATGGGCACACCGTTTGTTGTCGGTATGCTTGTGGAGGCACAGCCTAAAACCTTTGCCGACCTGCTTCAAATTTCGGGACTTTCACACGGTACCGATGTGTGGCTCGGAAATGCACAGGAGCTTATTAAGCATGGCACTTGTACGATTTCCGAGGTTATCGGATGCCGTGACGACATTATGACATATCTTATCCATAAGCTTGAGGCATATGAAAGAGAAACGGGCAAGCAAGCTCCTCTTACCAAAAAAGATTGCTTCAAAATTATGGAGTACACACGTAAGGGCAAGGCAACAAAGGAGCTTCCTCCTTATGAGGAGGGAATGAAAACCATAGGTGTTGAGCAGTGGTATATTGACTCCTGCTACAAGATCAAGTACATGTTCCCAAAGGCTCACGCGGCAGCATATGTTATTGCGGCTCTTCGTATTGCGTGGTACAAGATATATTATCCTGTTGAATTTTACAGTGCATACTTTACCGTTCGCGGAGGCGCTATTGACGCCGTTGCCGCCGTTCAGGGCAAGGAAGCGGTAAAGAAAAAAATGAACGAAATCAAGCTTAAGGGCAATGACGCAACCGCCAAGGAAGAATCGCAGTATGTTGTTTTGCAGATTGTAATAGAGATGCTTGCCCGTGGCTACGAATTTCTGCCGGTTGATTTGTACAAGTCGGATTGGCGTGTTTACAAAATAGAGGACGGCAAAATCAGACTTCCGTTTTCTGCAATCGATGGTATAGGCGAAACTGCGGCACAGGCGATTGCCGATGCAGTTGAGCGTAATCCTGACGGCTTTATCGCGTCGGATGATTTGGCAAATGAGCCGGGTGTGGGCAAGTCTGTTGTTGATGCACTTAGAGGTGCGGGAGCACTCGGAGATTTGCCGGAAACCACACAGATTTCTCTGTTCTAAATTAGTATTGACATTGGTGCTTTATCGTAGTAATATATTAACGCACTAAAGTATAACAACGAAAGGGACAGTATTTCCACGGAAATATGTATTAATTATGAAAAGATATTCAAAGATTACACCGCAGGGAAGCAGAGATTATTTGTTTGAGGAATGCGATGACAGGAGAACTGTCGAGCATGAGCTTTCCGCTTTGTTTAAGGAGAACGGATACAGAAAGGTTATCACTCCTTCAATAGAATATTTTGATGTTTTTAAGAGCGACAACACGGGTATAGAGGCGCAGGAGATGTTCAAGATGTCCGATTCAAACGGCAGAACAACCGTTCTTCGCCCTGATAACACCATGCCAATTGCCCGTATGGTAGCCACCCGTTTGCATAACGAGGAGCTCCCTGTACGCCTGTATTACAATCAGCCTGTATTTGTCAGAGCAAAGGATCTGGCAGGCAGACCGAGCGAAATTGCTCAAAGCGGTGTGGAGCTTATAGGCGATGGCTCGTTTGATGCGGATATAGAAATTGTAAAAATGGCTGTTGATAGCCTAAAGCGCAGCAACCTTAATTCATTTAAGCTCGAGATAGGCAATGCCGTATTTTTCAATGTTGTTCTCGGCAAAATGGATATTGCACAAACCGTTAGGGCAGACATCATTAATTGTATAGAATCAAAGAATTACGCCGCACTCGGTGATTTGCTTGACAAAATCGGTGATACAGCCGAAACAAGAGTTATTCGTCGTTTGCCTCGTCTGTTCGGTGATGCTTCGGTTATTGATGAGGCAAAGAAGCTTTATTCCGATTCCGCATTTCAGCAGGCATTGCAGTATCTTCAAACTGTTTACAACCGTCTTTGTGATGAGGGGCTTGAGGATTACATTATTCTTGACCTCGGTCTTGTAAACCGTTCCAATTATTATACAGGTATTATCTTCCACGGCTATGCCGAGGGCTCCGGCATTTCTGTGCTTTCGGGCGGTAGATACGATAATTTGCTCGGCGAATTCGGTATGCCTGCACCTGCTATCGGCTTTGCCGTTGAGGTGACTGCGTTATGCGAGGCAATGCGCGAGGTAATAAATGTTGAACGACCTATCCGTATTGCTTTGACCAAGGGAAGGCTTGAAAGAAAAACCGTTGAGCTTTTCAAAACCATGGGGCTTGATACAACCGAGCTTGAAAACAAGGGTAGGAGGCTTATTCTTCCTGTTGATAAATACGAAACCGTGCTTTCAAAGGCACCCGATGTCATCACCTATGTTGAGCACGGAGTTTGCGATATAGGTGTTGTAGGCAAGGATACAATTGTTGAGCACGGCAGTTCCTTTTACGAGGTTATTGATTTGAATATCGGTAAATGCAGATTTGCACTTGCCTGTACAAAGGGAACGGATTTCTTTTCCGGCTATAAGCGTAAAACCGTTGCCTCAAAATATCCAAAGGTTGCAAAGGAATTTTTTGAATCAAAGGGTATGGACGTAGAGGTTATTAAGATTGAGGGCAGTGTTGAGCTTGCTCCGCTTTTAGGTCTTGCCGACGGTATTGTCGATATAGTTGAAACAGGCTCAACCCTTAAGGAAAACGGACTTGAGGTTGTTGAGGAAATATTCCCGATTTCTGCACGAGTTATAGTAAATATGGCTTCTATGAAGCTTCGCAAGGCTGAAATAGAGGAATTTTTGAACGATTTAGAGATTGCATCCCGAGTGATATAGGAGGAAATATGAAAATTACAAGAGCAAACGGCAAGGCGGAATATGCCGTTATCGAGAATCTTAAAAAACGAAATGTTGAAACCGATGAAAAGATTGTCAGCATTGTTTCAAACATCATTGCAGAGGTTAAGGAAAACGGTGATGATGCAGTAAGGGAGTTTACCGTAAGATTTGACGGCGGAGTGCCGAAAAAGAGCGTTATAGAAAAGGACGAGCTTAATCAATATCTTGATATGGTGGATGATGAATTTAAGTCTGCCATTGTCAAGGCAAAGGATAATATTTATGATTTTCATATGCGTCAGTCACAGCAATCTTGGATGATGACAAAGGAAAATGGCGTAATTATGGGACAGCGTGTTCGCGGCTTACATAGGGTTGGTATCTATGTTCCCGGTGGAACAGCTGCTTATCCGTCATCGGTGTTGATGAATGCCGTGCCTGCAAAAATAGCAGGTGTAAAGGAAATCATTATGGTAACTCCTCCTGCAAAGGACGGAAATCCCGACCCTAACATTATGGCTGCAGCTGCTGTTGCGGGAGTAGACAGGGTGTTCCTTGTAGGTGGCGCACAGGCTGTTGCCGCACTTGCATTCGGTACAGAAAAGATTCCAAAGGTTGACAAGATTGTCGGTCCCGGTAATATTTTTGTTGCAACGGCAAAAAAATTGCTTTACGGCATTGTTGATATTGATATGGTTGCAGGACCGAGCGAAATTCTTATTGTTGCCGACAAAACCGCAGATCCTTCATTCCTTGCCGCCGACCTTATGTCGCAGGCAGAGCACGACAAAATGGCATCTGCAATTCTTCTTACAACCTCTGTTGACTTGGCGCGGGCAACCCTGCACGAGATTGACAAGCAGGTTAAGACGCTCGAGCGTCAGGAGATTATACGCGAAAGCCTTGAAAATTACGGCGAAATCATAGTATGTGAGGATTTGGAGCAGGCAATTAATTTTGCAAATGAGCTTGCACCCGAGCATCTTGAGCTTTGCATTTCGGAGCCGTTAAAGTATATCGGCAGGGTAGATAATGCAGGCTCTGTGTTCCTCGGCAATTTTTCACCGGAACCTCTCGGCGACTATTATGCAGGTCCAAACCACGTGCTTCCGACATCGGGTACTGCAAGATTTTTCTCTCCTCTCGGTGTGGACAGCTTTGTTAAAAAATCTTCGTTTATTTACTACACTCCTGCCGAGCTTCGCAACGCAAAGGATGATATTATAAAGCTTGCAAATTCCGAGGGTTTAACTGCTCATGCAAATTCCGTTAAGGTAAGATTTGAATAAAACTGAAGGGGGATTTATATGCGTACTGCAACTGTAGAAAGAAATACAAAGGAAACACAGATAAAGCTTAGCCTCTGCCTTGACGGCGGAGATGTAAGCATTTCAACAGGCATTGGTTTTTTTGACCATATGCTTACAGCCTTTGCCGTACACGGTGGATTTGGCTTAAGCCTTGATGTAAAGGGCGACCTTGAGGTTGATACTCACCACACCGTCGAGGATACAGGCATTGCGCTCGGCAATGCATTTAGTCAGGCTCTCGGCGACAAGGCAGGTATAGAGCGATACGGTACATTTTCTATCCCTATGGACGAAAGTCTTGCACAGGTATCTCTTGATATTTCAAACCGCCCGTTTCTTGTGTTTAATGCACACTTTGAGCAGGAGCTTTGCGGTGATTACGAAACCTGTGTAACAGAAGAATTTTGGCGTGCATTCGCTGAAAATGCAGGCATAACCCTGCATATCAATGTTCCGTACGGAGCAAATGCTCACCATCAAATCGAAGCAATATTTAAGGCCGCCGCTCACGCTCTCAAAATTGCGGTTGCAAAAAATAAGGACGGCTCTGTCCTTTCTACAAAGGGAGTATTGTAATGATAATTTTTCCGGCTATTGATATTATTGACGGCAAGCCCGTAAGGCTTTTTAAGGGCGATTTTTCAACTGCCGAGCAGGTCGCTGAGGATGCTTTGCAAACTGCCCAAGGCTTTGTTGACGCCGGTGCCGAGTGGATACATATGGTAGATTTGGACGGCTCTGTTCAAAAAAAGAGGGTTAATCATCAGGTTTTTGTTGATGTTGCAAATCAAACCTCACTAAAGGTTGAGCTCGGTGGAGGTATTCGCACAATGCAGGATATAGATTATTATGCAAGTAACGGCATTTCAAGAGTGATTTTAGGCTCGGTTGCCCTAAAAAATCCTGCACTTGTAAAGGAAGCCGTTAAGGAATTCGGCGACCTTATTGCTGTCGGAATTGATGCCAAAAACGGCTTTGTAGCAACTGAAGGCTGGACCGAGGGCTCGGATACCTTTTATATTGACCTTGCAAGGCAAATGGAGGATATGGGTGTTAAAACCATTATCTATACCGACATTTCAAAGGACGGCACATTGTCAGGTCCCAATATTGAACAGCTGACCGCTCTTAACAAGGCGGTGTCGTGTGACATTACTGCTTCGGGCGGGGTTACAAATATTGATGATATTATTGCTCTTAATGACAAAGGCCTGTACGGTGCAATTTGCGGCAAATCAATTTATAAGGGTACACTCGATTTGAAACAGGCTGTGGAGGTTTGCAAATGATTGATGTAGAAAAATATTTCAAAAAGTCAGAGCTTATTCCTGCTGTTATTCAGGAGGAGTCAACAGGCGAGGTTTTGATGCTCGCGTATATGAATAGGGAGTCTTTGCAAAAAACTCTTGAAACCGGGTACACTTGGTTTTGGTCAAGAAGCCGTCAGGAGCTTTGGAATAAGGGAGCAACCTCCGGCCACCTTCAAAAAATTACCGATATTAAGGGTGACTGTGACGACGATACTCTGCTTATCAAGGTGGTACAAACAGGTGCCGCCTGTCACACAGGTAATCACACCTGCTTTTTTAATGATATAGAGTTCAGCAAGGCTGAATGATGAAAGGCTTTTACTATGGATTATATAAGAAATGATTACGAAACTATCCTTGCCCGTAAGGACGCAAAGGAGGAGGGCTCATATACCTGCTATCTTTTTGAGCAGGGGCTCGATAAAATATTGAAAAAGGTCGGCGAGGAAAGCACAGAAATGGTTATTGCCGCTAAAAACGGTGTTAAGGACGAAACCGTCGGTGAAATATGCGACCTGATTTATCATACTCTTGTTATGATGGTAAATGAAAATATTACAATAGAGGATGTTGAGGCTGTGCTTGAAAAGCGTGCCCAAAAGGCAGGCAATCTTAAACAGTTTCATAAGGTAGATAAGAATTCATAATGGCGTTCAAAAAATGGGTAGTGAGGCAGGCCGACAAGGACAGAGCCTCGCAGTTAAGTGAAAAATTTAATATAGACCCATTTGTTGCTTTTTTAATGGTATCAAGAGGAATTGTCAACGACTTGGATGCCGTAAACTTTATGGCAGACGAGTTTGTTTTGTCGTCGCCGTTTGATTTTGTTGATATGGATGAGGCTGTTTTTGCTATCGGCGAGGCAATGGATAACGGCGATAAAATTTGTATCTACGGCGACTATGACTGCGATGGTGTTACATCGACAGCTCTTCTTGTGGATTTTTTGCGAAAAAGAGGTGCAGATGTCTGCTACTATATTCCAAGCAGAGAAAATGAGGGCTACGGCTTGAATATGCATGCTGTTGATACCATTCATTCTTGGGGTGTAAGCCTCATTGTTACTGTTGATAACGGCATTAGTGCATTTGACGAGGCAAAGCATATTTATGACCTCGGTATGTCCTTGGTTGTAACAGACCACCACCAGCTTACCGAAGGCAGGCTTCCTATGGCAGAGGCGGTAGTAAATCCGCATAGAGATGAAAATAATATTGATTTTCGTGATTTTTGCGGAGTGGGAGTAGCCTTCAAGCTTGCTGTTGCAATGGATGAGGATAACGTTGAGCAGATAATTGATGAATATATTGACCTTGTTGCAATCGGCACCATTGCCGATGTTATGCCGTTGAGGGAGGAAAACAGAGCCTTTGTCCGCAAAGGCCTTGAAAAAATAAACAATTATCCTCGAAAAGCCATCGCACCGCTTGTAAACAAAAACAGTTCTCCTGCTACATCACAGGATGTTGCATTTCAAATTTGCCCAAGAATAAACGCAATGGGCAGAATGGGCGATGCAAAACGTGCCGTTGAATTTCTTTTGTGTGATGACGCACAGCAGGCCTTGTCCGCCTGTAATGTGCTTAATGAGGAAAACATAAATCGTCAAAGGGTAGAGCAAGACATATTGGATGACGTTAACCGTCAGGTTCAAAGCAATCCCCGTCTTGTGTCCTCTCCTGTAATTGTTGTTGCAGGTAAAGGGTATCACCACGGAGTTATTGGCATTGCCGCCGCACATATTTTGGAAAAATACGGCAAGCCTACATTTGTAATAGGTATTGATGAAAACAATGTTGCACGTGGCTCGGCAAGAAGTGTAGAGGGCTTTAATATTTTTGAGGCTATCACAGCTTGCAGTGATGACCTTGTTCAGTTCGGCGGACATCCTCTTGCAGCAGGCATTACGCTTGAGGCAGATATGATTGAAAGGTTTTCAAATGACATTAATGCTTATGCGATAGAGCATTATCCCGTTATGCCGCAGCCGGAGCTTACTCTTGATTTTAAGCTTGCTCCTTCATATCTTAATTTGGATTTGGTGGATTCTATGGCTGTGCTTGAGCCTTACGGCGCAGGCAATCCTCCTGCGGTTTTCGGTATTTACCGCCTAAAGCTTGTTAATGCTTCTCCGCTTAGCGACGGAAAGCATATTCGTCTTGATTTGCAGAAAAAGGATACTAAAATCAGAGTTGTTCGTTTTTCTTCACCGTTTAACGAATTTCCGTATCAGCCGGGTGACGAGCTTAATCTTGCTGTCAGGGTAAACAAAAACTTATATAACGGCAAAACATATCTGTCTGTTCAGGCAGTTGACATTCGTCTTTCTTCGGTTGATGAGGATAAGTATTTTAAGGAAAAGTCAGCCTATGATTTGTATCGTTATTCAGGACAGGTTGAAGCATCGCTTTATCCGTCAAGAGATGATTGTGCTTATGTGTATAGGTTCTTGAAGAATAATAACGGCTACGCATATTCTCTTGATTATTTGTATTTTAGACTCCAAGAAAGGATAACATACGGTCAGCTTATGTTTGCCGTAAAGGCTTTTTCACAGGCAGGGCTGATAAATTATAAAAAAGGTATAACTCTCAATATTCCAAAGGAAAAGGTAAATCTTGAGGATACACCTATTCTAAAGGCTTTGAAGGGAAGATTAGACATTGAGTGAGAATATAAAATTAGAAGATTATAACGATAAGTTTGATGAATTTTTTGGGGAAGTCAAAAAAAATCCAAGCTATAACAGTAAGCTCATACAGCAGGCGTATTCGTTAGCGTACGAGGCTCATAAGGACCAACGCAGACGCTCGGGTGAGCCTTATATAATGCACCCTGTTGCCGTTGCAAAAATTCTGTTTGATTACGGAATGGATAACGAATGTATAGTAGGCGCACTTCTTCACGATGTCGTTGAGGACACAACCTATGACCTTGCGTTCATTAAGGAGCATTTCGGCGAGGAGGTTGCCGTGCTTGTTGACGGTGTTACAAAGCTTGGCAAAATTCCTCTTTCCACAAAGGAGGAGGTGCAGGCGGAAAACATTCGCAAAATGTTTATCGCAATGAATCAGGATGTGCGTGTTATTATCATTAAGCTTGCAGACAGACTGCATAATATGCGTACCCTTGAGCATATGCCTGCATATAAGCAACGCGAAAAATCGCTTGAAACTCTTGAAATTTATGCTCCTATTGCACACCGTCTCGGTATCCGTGCATTTAAGGAGGAGCTTGAGGATATTGCAATAAGGTATCTTGACCCTATTGCTTATAAGGAAATTGAAGACTCTCTTTCTATGAAAATGAGCGAGGGCAAGGATTTTCTTGATGATATAAAAAGTCAGATTAAGGAAAAAATTGAGCCTATTATGCCCGGGGCTCAAATAACCTCCCGTGTAAAATCCGTTCACGGAATATTCCGTAAGGTGTACATTAAGGGCAAAAACTTTGAGGAAATTTACGACATTTATGCGGTAAGGATCATCGTTAATTCAATGATTGATTGCTATAACGCACTTGGCGTTGTGCACGATATGTTCACTCCGCTCCCCGGTAGATTTAAGGATTATATCTCCACCCCAAAGCCTAATATGTATCAGTCGCTTCATACTACGGTTTTGAGCAAAAAGGGTATTCCGTTCGAAATTCAAATTCGTACCTGGGATATGCACCGCACTGCAGAGTACGGTATTGCTGCCCATTGGAAATATAAGATAGGCAAGGGCGGAGCGGATAATTTTGACTCCTCCCTTCAGTGGATTCATAAAATGCTTGAAAACGGCGATTCAGCCGACAATGCAGAGGATATGGTTATGTCCATTAAGGGTGACCTGTCCATAGATGAAATCTATGTGTTTACTCCTCGCGGTGATGTAAAGTCACTTCCTAAGGGCTCAACCGTAATCGATTTTGCCTATGCTATTCACTCTGCAGTAGGTAACAAGATGACGGGTGCAAAGGTTGACGGTAGGATAGTACCGCTTGATACAGTTGTGCGTACCGGTCAGGTTGTTGAAATTATTACATCAAAGCAACAGGGCAAGGGACCTTCAAGAGATTGGCTGGGCATCGTTAAAACAGGCGAGGCACGCTCCAAGATTCGTGCGTGGTTCAAAAAGGAAAAACGAGAGGAAAATATTGTTCAGGGTAAGCAGGATCTTGAGCATGAGTTTAAGAAAAACTTTCTTCGCTTTGAGGGCAATGCCTACGAGGAATTTGTTAAAAAAATTGCCGAGCGTCAGCACTTTGATACCGTTGATGATTTTTATGCTGCCATAGGCTACGGCGGTGTTCAAATCAGCCGAATGATGCCCGGTATCAAGGACGAATACAACCGTAATTGGAAGGTTAAGGAGCCGGTTGCCGTACCTGCATCAAACAAGATTGAGCAGGTTAACAGAGAACCAAAGTCCTCAGGTGGTGTAGTTGTCGAGGGAATAGATAACTGCCTTATCAATATGGCAAGGTGCTGTAATCCTCTGCCCGGTGAAAATATTATCGGCTTTATCACAAGAGGACATGGACTTACCGTTCACCGCAGGGATTGTAAAAATGTTCCTGTTGATATAGAAAACAGTCCTGAGCCGGAGCGATGGGTTAATGCTCATTGGGACAGCAAAATTAAGGTTGAGGCTCGCTCCTCGCTTAATGTTTATGCTATTGATCGTGACGGTGTAGTTCTTGATATAACAACTACAATAGTTAATGCTCATGTAAAAATGCACACACTTAATGCTCGACCTATTAATGACGGAAATTGCTTAACCTCTATGACAATTACCGTAAATAATAAGGAGCATTTGGATGCAATTATCAAGCTTCTCAATAAGATTGACGGCGTTTATCTTATTGAAAGAAGTGATCAGTAGGAGATTTTATGAAGGCAGTAATTCAAAGAGTTAAGCACTCTAATGTAAAAATAGACGGCAGTGTTGTCGGCTCGTGCGAGCAGGGATTAATGATCCTTCTCGGTGTGCAGGACGGTGACACACAGCAGGATGCCGATAAGCTTTTGAAAAAGGTGCCTGTTCTGCGTATCTTTGAGGATGAGAACGGCAAGATGAATAAGAGCCTGCTTGATATTGACGGTGAGGCACTTGTTGTATCTCAATTTACGCTTCTTGCAGATTGCTCACACGGACGACGTCCGTCGTTCACTGCTTCTGCCCCTCCCGATATAGCAAACGCATTGTATGAATATTTTGTTCAGGGTATGAGGGACGCAGGTGTAAAAAGAGTGGAAACAGGTGAGTTTGGCGCAGATATGGCTGTTGAAATTCTTAATGACGGTCCTGTTACAATTTTGCTTGATTCAAAGGAGCTTCACTAATGAGGGTTTTGTACGACAGCTTTGGCTCGATGGATAATAATTGTTGCCTTATCGTTGATGAAAACAGTAATAAATCCGCTTTGGTTGATTGTACAGAATTCAGCCTAAAAATGCTCGATTTAATCGGAAACACGGATTTGTGCTATATTTTGTTAACCCACGGTCATTTTGACCATATTACAGGTGCCCGTGATATTAAGGCAAAATACGGGGCAAAAATTGTTATTTCCAAGACAGACGCACCTATGCTTAATTCCTCAAGGCTTTCGTTGGCGGCTTTTTGTAATGCAGAGCAAAACAATGTTGATGCCGATATTCTTGTTGATGACGGCGACGAAATTGAGCTTGGTGATATAAAAATTAAGGTTATGTCAACTCCCGGTCACACAAGCGGCAGTGTATGCTATATTGCACAGGACTGTATTTTTTCAGGCGATACTTTGTTTAGATGCTCCTGTGGAAGAACGGATTTTCCGTCGGGCTCACCTCAGCAAATGGCTCAATCACTTAAAAGGCTAAAGGAACTTGACGGTGATTACAAGGTTTACACAGGTCATAACAGTATTACAACGCTTGATTTTGAACGCTCAAATAATCCGTATATGAGATAGCTTGATATGATAATTAGGAATATAAACCACGATTGTGCCTATCATACAGAAAAAATTGCCGTAATGTTTTTTCCTCTTGAAAAGCTTAAAACAGACGGCGACGACAATGTTGTGATAGAAACAAAAAAAGAAAATAATACCTTATCGGTGCGTGTTAGAGCATTTTCTCGTTTTGAGGAGCAAAGCCGTACTATCCCTTCCGATGCCGATGTTGCTCATGAGCTTTCTGTTTTGTTATATGATACCTTGAGCAAATTAACGGGATACACAATGCCATGGGGTATACTTTACGGTGTGCGCCCTGCAAGATTGATGCATGCAACCGTTGAGTCTGTCGGCAGAGACGGTGCGGTAAAAAAATTCTTGTCCGATAAGGTACAGCAAAAGAAAATTGACCTTGCTCTTGCTGTAATGGAAAGAGAAAACAGGATAATTGAGCTGTCGTCGGACAACTCGTTTTCGCTTTATGTATCAATTCCGTTTTGTCCAAGCAGATGCTCCTATTGCTCGTTTGTATCACATAGCATAGCAAATGCACAGGAGCTGATAGAACCGTATGTCGAGCTTTTATGCAAGGAGCTTGAATATACAGGCTCTGTCGCAAAGGAATTGGGATTAAGGCTTGAAAGCGTGTATTTCGGCGGAGGAACACCCACAACACTTTCGCCGTCACAGCTTGATGCTCTGCTCGGCACTATTGAGCGAAGCTTTGATTTGTCGACCGTGCGTGAATATACCGTTGAAGCAGGCAGACCCGATACTGTGACAAGGGAAAAGCTTGATACTCTGCTTTTGCATAATGTTTCAAGAATAAGCATTAATCCTCAAACCTTTAATGATGATGTGCTTAAAAGCATTGGCAGAAGGCATACTTCAAAGCAAACCGTAGATGTCTATAACCTTGCAAGACAAATGGGCTTTGGTAATATCAATATGGATTTTATTGCAGGGCTTAATTCGGATACGTTTGACAGCTTTAAGCAAAGCATAGATACTGCAATCAATCTTTCCCCGGAAAGTATTACAGTACATAATCTTGCCCTAAAATCAGGCGCATATCTGTGTACCGAAAATGAGCTTTTCGATTTAACGAAAAGAAGCCTTGCAACAAAAATGATAGATTATTCGTACAATACCCTGACTCAAAACGCATATAATCCGTATTATATGTACCGCCAAAGCAAGTCACTCGGTAATCTTGAAAACGTAGGCTATGCAAGGGATGGCTATGACTGCTTGTACAACATCTTTATGATGGATGAAACGCATACTGTTTTGGCGGCAGGTGCAGGAGCCGTAATAAAGCTGAAAAATCCAAAAACCACTCATATTGAAAGGATATATAATTACAAGTATCCTTATGAATATATCAATAATTTTGAGCAGATAATCTCAAGAAAAAAGGGAATATTTGATTTTTACAGTGAATAGTATTGTACAGATACACTTGTTGTAATATGTACAAATTTCACTAATTATCACATTTGGTATTGCATTAATCTACTATTTGTAATATAATAATACCGAGAGGTGTAGTTATGAGAAATTTTAACGATGTATTGAATTCTGTTGATGAGGTTATCAACAACGCAAAAAAGAACGGCAGCATTGAAGAGGTTATTAATAAGACCAGGGAATATGCCAAAAAAAGTGCCGAGGCATTAGAAATCTCACGCAAAAAGATTGAGCTGCTTGATACAAAGACTAAGCTCGCCAAGGCTTACGAAAAGTTCGGTAAGCAACAGTTTACCATTTATGACGGTGGCGAGGTAGAGCAGGATGAGCTTAACGCAACCTGCGAGGAAATCATTATGCTCAAAAGCCAGGCAGAGTTTTTAGAGGCAGAGATTGATGCCTTTAAGGAGGCTATTGCATCACAGGTTGATGCAAAGATTAATACAAAAAAGGCAGACGATGTTGTTGTTGACGATTCCGAGGTTGAGGTTGTTGAGGTAGAATAACAACAGAGTAATACAAATTTATTGAACGGTGTTCTATCACCGTTCTTTTTTGTTGGTGATTTGTTTGTCAAGCCTAAAGAATAAATATCTGTCGTCTGCCTTTGTTTTACTTTTGTCAACCGTAATTGTAAAGGCAGTGGGCGCTGTTTACAAAATTCCTCTTACTGCATTTATAGGAGGCATAGGTAGGGGATATTTTGCCTATGCCTACAATTTGTTTATGCCTGTTCACGCAATCACAATGGGCGTTTTTCCAATTGCGTTGTCAAGGCTTGTCAGCACCTACAATTCAAAGGGCGACGAGCAAAGGGTAGCATCGCTTAAAAAAGGCTCATTTAGGCTTTTTGTTGCTGTTGGCTTGGCGGGAATGTGTTTGTTGCTTGCGGTGTCAAGGCAGTATTCTTTGCTTGTTGCCGGCTCACCGTCAGCCGTGTACACTATTGCAGTGCTTGCTCCGTCGGTGCTTTTTTCATCAATGGCGGCATCTTACAGGGGATATTACGAGGGCTTTCTCAATATGATTCCCACTGCGATAAGCCAAACCATAGAGGCTTTGTTCAAAATGATTTTCGGTTTGTTGTTTGCCCGTATGTCAATGGTGTATTTTGTCACCGAATATGAAAAAACGGGTATGGTGCTTGACAAGGCTTTTGAAAATGAAGCGGCTGCATTAAGTGCAATTTATCCGTATACATCTGCCTTTGCAATGCTCGGGGTTACCCTCGGTGCGTTAGCAGGTCTGTGCTTTTTGTGGTGCTATTCATTGTTTAACGGCAAACCTACCGTTAAAGCCTGTGATGTTCGCGGCAGTCAAAGGGAGCTGTTGCTTTTTTCATTTCCTATTATGATCAGTACCGGTGTTCAAAGCATATTTCAGTTTTTAGATACTGCAAGTATTCAGGTCGCTCTCGGTAGGCTTAACATCGTAGCCATAAAGTCTATGCTTATGCAAATGGGCGGTACCGTGCAGGCAGCCGATAAGGATTTGCCAACCTATATGTACGGCTTGTATTCATCGGCATTGGATTTCAAAAATCTTATTCCGAGTATAACAATGGCTCTCGGTGTTGCTTCTGTTCCTGCAATAAGCCGTGCGTTTGAGCAGGGTAGTCGTGAGCGCTTTGAAGCACTTGTTAATTCAATTTACAAATACACAATGCTTTTGTCTGTTATCGGCGGAATAATTCTTTATTCTTGTGCCGATGATATACTTAACCTCCTTTACGGCAAAAGCTCTCCTGATATTGCCGCATCAACCGTTGATTTGGTTAAGGCGTTGTCGCTGACTGCTTTTTTGTATTCACTTGCAGGCACTGCCGTGTTTTCCGTTCAGGCGGTCGGCCTTGCAAAAAAATCAATATTGCCTTATGCCGTGTCGGGAATCATAAGGGTTGCTCTGAATGTATTGCTTGTCGGCAACGGTAAATATATTCTTTACGGTGCTGTAATCAGCGGGGCTGTAGGATATGCGGTTTTATCCGGCTGGTGTATTGCAATAGTGTGCAAAAATACAAAAACAAGGATAAGCTTTATTAAGATTTTTGTCTTGCCTGTGCTTGCGGGAATAGCTACGCTTTTTGTGTATAAGCATATGGATTTGTATCTTATCGGCATAAATTCTTCAATAGTAAATATCATTGTAAAATGTCTGTTTGTTGTTTCTGTGTACTGTATATTGTGCTTTTTGTGCGGTATGCTGAATTTTAGAAGGTTTTTTCGTGATTTTGTCAGCAAAAAAAATAAAGCAAATGCTTGAAATTACGGCTTAAATAGTGTATATTAATCAAAGACGCGACACGAGGATTTTGGCTATGGCAAAGGGTTTTGAGATTAAACAAAGATATAATATTGATGATCTTGTAGCAATAATTAAAGTCCTTCGTGCACCGGGCGGTTGCCCGTGGGATAGGGAGCAAACCCACGAATCTATAAAAAAGAATTTTATAGAGGAAACCTATGAGGTAGTTGAGGCTATTAACAAAAATAGCTCCGATATGCTTCGTGAGGAGCTGGGTGATGTTCTTCTTCAGGTTGTTCTCCATACTCAAATGGAGGAGGAAAAAGGCTCGTTTACCTTTGATGATGTAGCAAACGATATTGTACAAAAGCTTGTTGTCCGCCATCCGCATGTTTTTGGAGATGTGGTTGCCGAAAACACGGCTCAGGCTCTCAATAGCTGGGATGACGCAAAGCAAAAGTCAAAGGGGCAAAAGACTCAAACCGAATCAATGCTATCTGTACCGAGGGAGCTTCCTGCTCTTATGCGTGCACAAAAGATTCAGCACAAGGCGGCAAAGATCGGCTTTGATTGGGATAATGCAGATGGAGCCTTTGAAAAGCTTTATGAAGAAATTAATGAGTTAAAAACAGCTATGGAGCATGGCTCAAAGGCTGAAATTGATGACGAGCTCGGAGATGTTCTTTTCTCTTGCGTAAACATTTCGCGCTTCGTCGGTGCAGACAGCGAGGAAGCTTTAACGGCATCTACCGATAAGTTTTTATCTCGCTTTGCACTGGTTGAGCAAATGGCAAAAGAACAGGGCATAGATATGAAATCATCATCAATTCAACAGCTTGACGAGCTGTGGGACAAGGCTAAGAAAATAAAAAATGCCGAGTAATCGGCAATGGAGGTATTTATTATGAATAAAACTGAATTGGTAGCAGCTGTAGCTGCAAAGGCAGAATTGTCAAAGAAGGATGCAGAAGCAGCAGTAGCAGCAACATTTGATGCTATCACAGCAGCTCTTGCAGAAGGCGATAAGGTTGCTCTTGTTGGCTTTGGTACATTCGCAGTTAAGGAAAGAGCAGCTCGCACAGGTCTTAACCCACAGACAAAGGCTAAGATCGAAATCCCTGCTTCAAAGGCTCCTGGCTTCAAGGCAGGTAAGGCTCTTAAGGATGCTGTAAACGCATAATTATTTGCTAATTTACAAGGTGCTGTTTCAGCACCTTGTTTTACTATGTAAAGGAGATTTTGTATGCGACTTGATAAGTATTTGAAGGTGTCACGTATTATTAAACGCAGAACAGTTGCCAATGAGGCATGTGACGCAGGCAGAGTGGAGGTTAACGGAAAGCCTGCAAGGGCATCGTACGATGTTAAGGTAGGGGATAAAATAAAGGTTTCCCTCGGTCAGAATGAACGCACCTATGAGGTACTTGAGGTTTGTGAGCACGCCTTGAAGGAGGATGCTCTTAAAATGTATAAAACGCTGTAATCATCTGCTTACACGTCAGACTGCTGACAAAGTGGGCTGAAACACGCCAAAAGAAAATATATTTGGCGCCCCTTTTATGCAATAAAGGGGAGCTGTC
>NZ_CAMFQO010000017.1 GCF_945980375.1 uncultured Eubacterium sp.
GACATTTCATATCGAAATTCCAAATGAGTATAGATAACTACAAATTCCAATTTGTCGAACAGATTGGGTGTTAATCTTGGTGTGAGTTTGGTGCTAATTTGGTGCAACATCTTATGCGACAGCACGAAAAATATCAAACGATATGCGACTACACCCCCACAATATCCCACGATATGAGCGTTATACACGATATAAAACGCTGTGAAACGCTAATGCAAAAACTCAAAGAGATAATTACATTTATCAAACAAACAAAGCACAATTCGAGGAAAAACGAATTGTGCTTTTATTTTTTTACTTATTCATTTTTTCAACGAGCTCATCTGTGTCGTTTAGGTTAATTCGTTTTGAGCAAATTGATGTTTTGTATGTTTTGAGGTTAATTTTATCCTTTGGGTTGAATTTGCCGTAGGTTGAGGTTACGATTGTTCCGTCGTCAAGCACTACATTTCCGCAGTAGCCTGTGTCTGCCTCGGCACTGTATGCAGGCTTTCTTTGACCGTCCTTGAATATATGAGCAAGCTTGATTCTGTATTGTCCCTCGTTGCCCTGCTCCAAATCCTCAAAGGTTCCTACCCAAGCAATCCAGCCTTCGCTTATCCATCCGCCCGTTACCTTTCGCGAGGCGTTTTCTTCTGCCTTTTTGCCTCTTTCGATAGAACGGAAGGTGATGAACAATCTGCCGTCCGGCGTATATTCCGCCTTGTGACGCTCACCGTTAAGTGCAGCGGGAGCTTCAACAGGCTCGCTCCAGCTTTTACCCTCGTCATCAGAGAATGAAATTAAAGAATTCATTTGCTTTGAGTTGCTTCGCGAGATAAGGCAAAGCCTGTCGCCCTGTCCCTGCTCACTGCGAATAACCTCTACCTCGCACATATTTGATTTTTGCTCAATCTCTCTGTACTGTGCAAAGTATTTTTCAGGTGCGCTCCATTGCGGATTTCCGTCCTTGTCAAAGGTGAGGATGGTTTTGTAATTGTAAAAATCAGCGTCGTGGAAAAGTCCCATCCACTTGTCAACAAATTTGCCGTTTTCCTTGAGCTGTGTCAGGCTTGACATTGCAACGATAGGAATAACGGGTGTGTCGCTGTTTACATCATAAAAGGTTTCAAACTCTGTCCAGGTTTCACCCTCATCGGCAGAAACGGAGCAGTTAAAGCCACCGTCCGTCGGCTCGTCGCCCCACTTTGGGTTTGCCGAAATCATAATCAGCTTGTCATCGGTTACACCGTCGGTGAATTGCAAACGATATACTGTTGGGGTTTCACGAGAATTTTCCCAGCTTGACGGTGGATTTTTAACACCGTCACCCCAAGTGAGACCGCCGTCTGTGCTGATTTTTGTCTGAACTGCACCCTTTCCGTGACCTTCAGGGTACATAGTGAGTATGTTGCCGTTTTTCAAAAGTACGGAATCGGGATGCGCCACGTAGTCCTTTGAGTTGTCAACAACCGAAAGCTCATACAAGTACTCATATTTGCTGTTCTTGTATTCCTCCGGTATAACACTCAAATCCAATTCGGGAATAGTGTAGTCCCCGCCTGTAAATGCAAGCCTTTCAGCCGAGCATCCGGCAAGTAATGTAAAAATTAAAATTACGCTTAACAATGTGCAAAATATTTTTTTCATAATGTTTCTCCGTTTATATTATGTGTTTTGGATTTTCAATATTACTTAAAGGCAAGCTGCGGCAGCATAACGGCAAGCACACCTATCAATATACTTAGTATAACATATATAACTGCAGTCACAACCGAACCGCTTTTTATCAGCTCCGCCGTTTCAAGCGAAAATGTGGAAAAGGTGGTGAACCCTCCGCAAATACCAACCTTCAAAAACAGCAAAGCCCTTGCGTCAATATTCTCATTTTTTGACGCAGCAACAACTATGCACCCGATAGCAAACGCACCTGCGATATTTATTATAAAGGTGTTAATCGGAAACGTACCGGGATTTTTTATCGGTATTAAGCTGATAAGGTAGCGCAAAACCGCACCTACAAACCCACCTAAGCCAACCGCCAAGCAATTCAACATAACATCATCCCCCCCAACTAACATTCTACAATAGGATTATATCACATCTAATCACGATAATAAAGAACAAAATGAAAAAACCGCCCGAGATTGCCCGAGCGGTTCAACTGTTGTTTATGATTATTTGTTCTGATTAAAGTGCCTCTGCAACTGCAACTGCGCAAGCAACTGTTGCACCTACCATAGGATTGTTACCCATACCGATAAGTCCCATCATTTCTACGTGAGCAGGAACTGATGATGAGCCTGCGAACTGTGCGTCCGAGTGCATTCTGCCCATTGTATCTGTCATACCGTATGAAGCAGGACCGGCAGCCATATTATCAGGGTGGAGTGTTCTGCCTGTACCGCCGCCTGATGCTACTGAAAAGTATTTCTTGCCCTTTTCAACACATTCCTTCTTGTATGTGCCTGCAACAGGATGCTGGAATCTTGTTGGATTTGTTGAGTTACCTGTGATAGAAACGTCAACGCCCTCCTTCCACATAATTGCAACACCTTCTGTTACATCGTTAGCACCGTAGCAGTTAACCTTTGAACGAAGACCGTCTGAGTAAGCCTTGCGGAATACTTCCTTAACCTCGCCTGTGTAGTAATCCATTTCTGTTTCAACATAGGTGAAGCCGTTGATTCTTGCGATAATCTGTGCAGCGTCCTTACCCAAGCCGTTAAGGATAACTCTAAGAGGCTGCTTTCTTACCTTGTTTGCCTTTTCTGCAATACCGATAGCGCCCTCTGCAGCAGCGAATGATTCGTGACCTGCAAGGAAAGCGAAGCATTCTGTTTCTTCCTCAAGAAGCATCTTGCCGAGGTTACCGTGGCCAAGGCCAACCTTACGCTGATCTGCAACAGAGCCCGGGATACAGAATGACTGCAAGCCTTCACCGATAGCAGCAGCAGCCTCGGCAGCTGACGAAACACCCTTCTTAAGAGCGATTGCGCAGCCTACTGTGTAAGCCCACTTTGCATTTTCAAAGCAGATAGGCTGAATGCCTTCTACAATCTTGTATGGGTCAAAGCCCTTAGCCTGACAGATTTCTCTGCATTCTTCGATTGATTTAATATCGTACTTTTCAAGAACAGCAAGGATTTGCTTTTCTCTTCTTTCATATGATTCAAATAAAGCCATTGTAATATCCTCCTACTCTTATTCTTTTCTTGGGTCGATAACCTTTACGGCATCGTTTACACGGCCGTATTGGCCCTGTGCCTTTTCAAATGCTGTGTTTGCATCGTCGCCTGCCTTGATGAAATCCATCATCTTGCCGAAGTTTACAAACTTGTAGCCGATAATTTCGTTGTCTGCATCAAGAGCGATGCCTGTAACATAGCCGTCTGTCATTTCAAGATAACGAGGACCTGCCTTGCGTGTACCGTACATTGTACCAACCTGTGAGCGAAGACCTTTACCAAGGTCCTCCAAGCCTGCACCGATAACCAAACCGTCATCGGAGAAAGCACTTTGAGTACGGCCGTATACGATTTGAAGGAAGAGTTCTCTCATTGCTGTATTGATAGCGTCACAAACAAGGTCTGTGTTAAGAGCCTCAAGAATTGTTCTGCCCGGCAAAATTTCCGATGCCATAGCTGCAGAGTGGGTCATACCCGAGCAACCGATTGTTTCTACAAGAGCCTCTTCGATTACGCCGTTTTTAACGTTAAGAGTAAGCTTGCATGTACCCTGCTGTGGAGCACACCATCCTACACCGTGTGTAAAGCCGGAAATATCTGTGATTTCCTTTGCCTTAACCCATTTTGCTTCTTCCGGGATAGGAGCAGCACCGTGAGCAACGCCCTGTGCTACAGGACACATTGTTTCAACTTCATGTGAATAAACCATTTTCTAAACTCCTTACTTTATAATTTAGAATAAATTTTTATAAATTTACCGTAACTATTATACCCAAAAACAGTGATATGTTCAAGTAGTAATATAAATAAAAACTAATTTTTGACAAATTATACACAAAATAACCTCATATATACTTTTTAATTATTGATAATTTGGTATATTGATGTTGAAAATAAGATGCTACTGTGTTATCATTATTGTGTATTTTGATGCTTTGGAATAAAGCATAAGTCTTTATTGTGGGAGAATGATATTATGCAGCAGGAACATAAATATTTGTTTTCGGTAATTATGCCTATATATAACGTAGAGGATTACGTTGAGGAGGCAATTCTTTCTCTTGTTAATCAAACCATCGGCTTTGATAAAATTCAGCTGATAATGATTAACGACGGCTCGCCCGACAACAGCGAGGCCATTTGCCTTAAGTATAAGGAAATGTATCCCGATAACATTGTGTATCAAAAGATACCTAACGGGGGCGTCAGCAACGCACGCAACACTGCGTTTCAATATGTTGACGCAAAGTATCTTACTTTTCTTGACCCCGATGATAAGTGGGAGGAGAGCTCGTTTGAAAATGCGTACAGGTTCTTTGAGGAGCATTATGACGAGATAGATGTTCTTGCGGCAAGGATACAGTTTTTTGAGGCGAATGAGAATTTTCATTCACTTGATTATAAATTTGAAAAAGGCACAAGGGTTGCAAATCTTGATGATAAAGAGGAGTGGTATTCCGTTCAGTCAACCGCTGCTACAACCTTTATTAGAAGCGACGCGGTAGGCGACATCAGATTTGACAGCAGATTAAAGTACGGCGAGGATTCTACCTTTATAAATAAGATTATGCTGAAAAAGAAAAAGATCGGTCTTATCTGCGAGGCTCTTTATCTTTACAGAAGACGTAGTTCCGGAAACTCTGCGGTAAACAATCAGGTTAACGACAAGTCGTTTTATATCAATTCGCTTGTGTATTATCATATGGAGCTTATGCGTTATTGCGAAGAGCTTTACGGTGAGGTTATTCCGTATGTTCAGTCTATGATAGCATATGATTTGTATTGGAGAATCGGATATAATAATTATCTTGATGTGCTTGATGAGCAGGAGCAAAAGGAATACCTTGAGCGTTTAAGGCTCTTGCTTGAAAAGATTGACGATTACATTTTGCTCAACAATCCAAAGCACAAAAAGATGTTCAAAAGGAACGAGGCGTTCAAAATTAAATACGGCAAATCTCTGTACGAAATGATAGATTACGACAAGGAAAATGCAACCCTCAGGTACAAGGATGCGTGGTCGCTTGACCTGCCCAACCAAAAGGGTAAGGTGTGCAAGATTGCCGCTATTGATGTAAAGGACGACAAGTTGTTTGTTGATGTGTTTATTGCACAATGGTTGTTTGAATGTAATAAGGACGGAGAGGTTAAGCTTAAGCTTCAGCTTGGCAATCAGGTTGTTGAGCCTGTGCTTGAGGCATATGACCCTCACAACGTAGTCGAAAAGCTTCGTCACGAAAGCTATTATTATCTCGCCAAGTGCGAATTTAGCCTAAAGGACGTTGCTGAAAAGGAGGTCATCTTTAAGCCTATTTTGTGCATAGGCGAAAATGAAACCCCTGTTTCCATGGTGTTCAGCAAGTTCATTTCCAACAAGAATATGTTCGAAACGTCATATACGGTTTTCGGCGAATATGTCGTAAGGTGTATGCGTAGATCCATAAGGGTTTCAAAGCCAAAAGATTTGCCTGCCTATGTTGAAAAGGCAGAAAAGAAATGCATAAAATATCTTAAGAAAATCGGCAGAAAAGACCTTGCAAAAATCAGAGCAAAATATCCTAAGTTTAAGAAAAAGCAAGAGGGCAAGGGAAGCATTTGGCTGTTTTCTGACAGAATTGACAATGCAGGCGACAGCGGCGAGGTTTTGTTCAAGTATATTTGTGAGAATACTCCAAATGGCGTAAGACCTATTTTCACCATCGGCAGAGATGCAAGTGATGAGGTTAAGGCTCGTCTTGAGGCAATAGGCGAGGTTCTGTATTTTGAGGACGAGGAGTTTAAGCTCTATTTTCTTCTTGCAGATAAGATTATTTCATCAAGCGCAGGCGAGTTTACCATCAATGCCTTTGAGGATGACCGTAAGTATTTTGTTGATTTGTACCACTTTGATTTCTATTTTATGAATCACGGTGTAAACTGCGGTGACTGCTCCGGCTGGCTTAATAAGTACAACAAGGACATTAAGATTTTCTTTAACACCGGTGTCAAGGAGCGTCAGGCTATCATTGACGGCAGGTACAATATGACCGAGGAGCAGTGCGTAATTACCGGCCTGCCAAGATTTGATGCCCTGTATGACGACAGAAAAAAGCAGCTTCTTGTTCTTCCGTCGTGGCGCAAGAGCATTAAGGGCGCCTATGATGACAAAACATCAAGTGTGTATTTTGACGGCTTTGTTAATACGGATTACTACAAGTTCTATAACGGCCTTATCAATGACGAAAGATTGCTTGCAAAAATGCGTGAAAAGGGCTATACGGGCTTGTTCTGCCTGCATCCTATTTTCAGAAAGCAGGCTGTGGACTTTAAGCAAAACGATGTTTTTGCAATCAACGAGGGCTTTATAGATTACAACAAGGTGTTTGCGGAATCCTCGGTAATGGTAACCGACTACTCAACAATCGCATTTGACTTTGCATACCTTAAAAAGCCTATTGTTTACACGCAATTTGATAAGGAGGAGTTTTACGAAACTCAAACCTATGACAAGGGCTTCTTCGAATATGAGGACGACGGCTTCGGCCCTGTTTGCTACGATTTGGACAGTGCCGTTGATGCACTCATTAAAATCATTGACAACGATTGCAAAAATGATTATATTGACAGGGTAGAGAATTTCTTTGTTAATATTGACAAAAATAATTCAAAGAGGGTTATTGATGCCGTGCTTGCAGATTCTGCACCTATCCCTGCGACCTCGGCAACTTCAAATGTGTCCTTCTTCAAAAAGCTTATTCAAAAAATTAAAGGATAAATTATGAACATTGTTACAATTCTTGCAAGCGGTGTCGGCGCTCGCTTCGGCTCCAATGTGCCAAAGCAATTCCATAAAATTAAAGGCAAAATGGTAATTGAATATGTTGTTGACGCAATTTTGCAGGCAAAAAAGGTTGATAAGATTTTGATTGTTACAAACGTTGAGGCAAACAAAAGCTATCTTACCGTGTTTGCAGGTAACGACAAGGTTGATTTTGCCGAGGGCGGTGACACCCGCAATCGTTCGCTTGCCAACGCACTTAAGTATATCAAGAGTAATTACAACTGCGACAAAATGATTGTTTGTGATGCGGTAAGGCCTATGATTACGGGTGAGCTGATTGATAAGTATTTTGACCTGCTTGACGATAGTGCCGCTGTTGTTACCGCACAGTCAATTACCGACTCGCTTGGCTGCTATGACATTCAAAGGGTTTACCGCGACAGATATTATCTTATGCAGTCACCGGAGGGCTTTGATTTTAATTTGCTGTATGAAAGCTTTGACCCCGAAAGTGATTTGACGGAGGTTACTCAACAGCTTCCCGAAAACAGTAAAATAGAGCTTTGCTTTGATTTTCAAAACAACTTTAAGCTTACCTATCCTGCCGACCTTAAATACCTTGAGGCACTTATAAACGCAAGGGATAACGAGGTAAGCTACAAGAATATTTTTGACAGCGTACGAAGGCTCAACAGGTATCTGTACGAAAACTATCCCGGCCAAACAAAAAGCTGGATGCGCAGGCTTGAAAGCGAAATACCCAATATGCTCAAAAAATGGACTATAACCGATTACCGAGTTGTAAAAACCTCTCACTTCGGTATCATCTTTTTGGCAGACAGTGTCAATTACGGACCCTGCGTATTAAAGATGATTCCGCCGTTCATTAACAGATATGAGCCCGAGAGGTCTTGCTATCAAAGTCTGCCTGCAACCTTTATGTGCGAGCTTTATGATTATGATGATGCCTGCAGTGCAATTCTTATGCAGCAGATGGATGATGACCTTGATGCCTTTGATGTGAACGACGGCACCGTGCGTGATTTCTTTGCAGGCGTGATTGCAAGCTATAACGATTCTGTTTTGACCGAAAACGAGGAGCATAGCTTCCACGATTATTCCGCAATCCTTCATTCAAAGCTTAACGAAAACGGCTTTGATTACAGAAACGAAGAGATTATGGCTCTTGTTTCAAGGGCGGTAAAGGTTTTTGACGATGTGTTCGGCAACGAGCAGTACAGGCTTGTTCACGGTGATATGCACCGCTATAACATTATGAAAAAGGACAACCTGATTACCGCTATCGACCCAATCGGTTATGTAGCCCCTGTCGAGCTTGACATTGCAAGGTTTATCGGCACAGAGCTTACAGACGATGTTGCCAATGCAAAAAATAAAAAAGCCGAGCTTGTCGAATACTTTGCTCCGCTTTCTTCAAAGGATAGGATTGAGGCAATTCTGTTTGTTGATATGGTGTTCAGGCTTCACAACAGCCTGTTTGAAAACGACACCTTTGAGCTGACAGACAAATGGCTCGAAATCCTAAATATTTAACTGATTCCTGCCTCCCTTTACACAAGGGAGGCAATTCTGTTTGTTTAATTTTATTTGGCGTGGTTCAGACCATTTTATCTTCCCCAACGGCTTATAGTGGTTTCGATTTTGTCCGGGTAGTGGGTTGTGATGTTGTCAGGTGAGTTGATTAACGCACGCTTGATTTGATACTTTTTGTCCACTGTCCAAATTGACAGCTTGTAGCCGTTGTTGTGCAGCAGGGCAGAAAGTGTGCGTGATGCATATTTGTAGTTGCAGTTTATGCCCACGGCTCCCGTTTTTTCAAGCATTTCAATCAGCTTTTTTTGATATTCCTCGGTAAAGATGTTTATCCTGCTTGGCATATAGTTGATGTAGTAAACAACGCCCGGACAGTTTTCCTTAACCTTGTCTGCCTGAAAAACCTCGATGCCTGTAAGCTCAACTCTGTCTGCAAGGCTGTATTTGATAATAAGCTCGTGCAGTGACTTTAGCACACGCGTTTCCTTAATGTCAAGGTTCAGCCTCATATCCGTTTGCTTAACTCTTTCAAACACCTTTTCAATTTCAACACCGTCGTTGTTGGTGTTGATGATGTCGTGGCTCATAACTATTGTGCCGTTAGGCCTTTGCCTGATGTCAATTTCAAAAACATCTGCGTTGTTTGCTATTGCTGTTTCCAACGATTCCATAGTGTTGTCAGGAGTGTCATATGCACCTGTATGTGCAGTTATTGTAAATCCGTGCACAAATTTCAGCTCTCTTTCATCATAGGTTTTGTTAAAGGCATAGGCAACCACGCCTACAACCATAGAAACACTTATCAAAAATGCCACAACCTGATAGCTGAAGCGCTTTGCCCAGGTAGGTGTCATATTTCTTTTCAAAAATCGCTTAAATTGTTCTTTACGCTTTTTGCGTTTTTCGCTTTTTGTCATATATTCACCCGATAAGATAAATGCCAAACCGCCTGCAAAGGTATTGCGGGCGGTTTATTGTTATGCAAATAGTGTACTCGGTTTACTTAAGACCGGAGTAGTTAGGAGCCTCCTTGGTGATGTAAACATCGTGAGGATGAGATTCAACCAAGCCTGCACCTGTAATTCTTATGAACTGTGCGTTGTTCCTTAATTCCTCGATAGTGTGGCAACCGACATAGCCCATACCTGAACGCAGGCCACCCATCATCTGGAAGATTGTGTCTGACACGGCTCCCTTGTAAGGAACACGGCCTTCAACGCCCTCCGGAACAAATTTCTTTGAGCCCTTTTGGAAATATCTGTCGGCAGAGCCGTGGTTCATAGCACCCAATGAGCCCATACCGCGATATACCTTGAACTGACGGCCCTGATAGATTTCTGTCTCACCGGGAGCCTCGTCACATCCGGCAACAAGTGAGCCAACCATTACAACGCTTCCGCCTGCGGCAAGAGCCTTAACAATTTCGCCTGAATATTTAATACCGCCGTCTGCAATTACAGGGATACCGTATTTGTCAGCCATAGCAGCCGAATCGTAAATAGCCGTAATCTGCGGAACACCGATTCCTGCAACAATACGTGTTGTACAGATTGAGCCCGGACCGATACCGATTTTAACAGCATCTGCACCTGCCTTGATGAGAGCCTCTGTTGCCTCAGCAGTTGCAACGTTACCTGCAATAAGAGAAACCGATGGGAACGCTTCCTTAACCTTTGTAACATTTCTGATAATGTTTTCGGAGTGGCCGTGAGCAGAGTCGAGAACAAAGGCATCAACGCCTGCCTCATAAAGTGCCTGTGCACGAATAAGCACATCGTCTGTTACACCGAGAGCTGCGGCACAAAGGAGTCTGTCCTTGCTGTCACGCGCTGTGTTAGGGTACTTAACAGCCTTTTCAATATCCTTGATTGTTACAAGACCTGTAAGCTTGCCGTTTGAATCAATAAGAGGGAGCTTTTCAACCTTTGATTTCATAAGAATACTCTTTGCTTCCTCAAGAGTTGTGCCCGCAACTGCTGTAATAAGCTCCTCCTTCGGAGTCATTACAGATGCAATGCTTACACTGTAATCCTGAATAAAGCGAAGGTCACGGTTTGTAAGAATACCAACAAGAGTTCCGTCGTCCTCGCAGATAGGCACACCGCTGATTTTGTACTTGCCCATAAGCATATCTGCGTCCTTAACGCTATGCTGCGGTGAAAGATAGAATGGGTTGAGGATAACACCGTTTTCGCTGCGCTTAACCTTATCAACCTCGGTGGCCTGCTCCTCAATGGTCATATTTTTATGGATAACACCGATACCGCCCTCACGCGCAATAGCGATAGCCATACGAGATTCCGTAACAGTATCCATAGCCGCAGTCATAAGCGGAATGTTAAGATTGATGTCCTTTGTAAGTCTTGTTTTTAGGGAAACACCGTCAGGGGTAACATCTGATTTTGCAGGGATGAGCAATACGTCATCAAAGGTGAGTCCCTCTTTTACAAATTTTTCATTGTATTCTTTCATAACAACCTCCCATATATTTGCAGTACAGTATTAAAATATTTTTACTATCATACCACTTTGCATTTAACAAATCAAGATTTTTTTTCGCAGTCGCTGCTTGCCTTAACAATTTTTTCAACCGTTTGCTCAACGGTGTTGTTGTCGCAATTTATTACAACGTCTGCCCATTTTTGATACATCGGCAGACGCTCGTTGTACATATCCTCAAGCGAGTCGCCCTCCTTAACAACAACACCGCGGGTTGTGATGTTTTTTATGCGGTCAACCATAGTATCGTAGCTAAGGTGCAGATAGATAACCTTTCCGCTTTTTTTGAGGTGCTCCATGGATTTGTCGCTGTAAACAACCGAGCCTCCCGTTGCAACAACCGTTGCGTTTATGTCGAGCGAAAGGATTGCCCTTTCCTCTGCGCTCAAAAAATATTCTATTCCGTCATCGTCAATTATGTCCTGCAGTCTTTTTTCCTCAAGCCCCTGAAACAGCAGGTCTGTGTCAAAAAAGTTTTTCAGCAATGCCTTTGCGGCAAGCACTCCGCAGGTGCTTTTTCCGCTGCCGGGCATACCTATCAAGATGATGTTTTCCTTGTTCATTTGTTAATTCCAACCTTTTTGCAGTTAAATTCCATAGGGCAGATGTCGCATTTCGGCTTGCGTGCCGAGCAAATATCTCTGCCGAAAAGCACAATCCTGTGGCAAAAATCAGAGCCCTCGTTTGCAGGTACAATTTTCTTTAACGCAAATTCAATTTTCTTTGGGTCCTTTTCCGTCACCAAGCCTATTCGGTTTGCAATGCGAATCATATGCGTGTCAACCACAATGGATTCCTTGCCGTACACATCGCCTACAATGAGATTTGCGGTTTTTCTGCCTACTCCGTTTAGGGTAGTTAAATCCTCTATGTTATCGGGTACGGTACCGCCGAATCGGTCGCGTACGCCCTTTGCCATATCAATTATCGATTCCGCCTTGCTTTTGTAAAACCCACAGGAGTGTATGATTTTTTCAATATCCTTAACATCTGCGTTGCAGTAATCGTCAAGGGTTTTGTATTTTTCAAAAAGCGTAGGGGTAACAATATTAACCCTTGCATCCGTGCATTGTGCAGACAGCCTAACGGCAACCAAAAGCTCAAACGGATTTGATGCATTCAATGAGCATATTGCCTCGGGATATTCTTTTTTCAAAACCTCAATGGCATTTAATGCCCTTTCTTTTTTTGTCATTTGTTGCTTCCTTTTATCTTGCTCCAGTATTCCCTGTGCGCCTGCTCATTTTTGTTGTTACCGTATTCGTAGTAATGAGCGTTTTTTAATGAGTCGGGTAGGTATTGCTGTTCCACCCAGGCGTTAGGGTACGAGTGCGGATATTTGTAGTTTTGTCCTTTAACCTCTGCATCCTCGCCGTCGTAATGCTTGTTTTGAAGCTGTCGCGGAATAGGCCCTGCCTTGCCTGCCTTTACATCTGCAAGGGCAGCATCAATGGCAGCCTCACCGCTGTTTGATTTTGGTGAGCTTGCAACAAGTATAACTGCGTCTGCAAGCGGAATTCTTGCCTCCGGCAAGCCAAGCATCATTGCGGCATCAACTGCAGATTTTACTATCGGAATAATCTGCGGATAAGCAAGCCCGACATCCTCGCAGGCACAAACCATAAGTCGCCTGCATGCAGACGGCAAATCTCCTGCCTCAAGCAGTCTTGCAAGGTAGTGCAGTGACGCATCAACATCCGAGCCACGCATACTTTTTTGGTAGGCAGAAACAATATCGTAGTGCTCCTCGCCGTCTTTGTCATATCGCATTGCGGATTTTTGAGTTAACTCGCCTGCCGTTTGGATAGTGATGTCCTTTATCCCGTCAACCGTAGGAGTTGCAAGATAGCAGTTTTCCACACTGTTCAATGCCTTGCGTACATCTCCGCCGCAGCCCTGCGCAATTTTCTTTACCACATCATCGGTATAGCGGATTTGCAGGTTGTTTTCTTTTTCCAAAAATCTAAAGCCTCGTTCAACGGCAGGAACGATGTCGTCGCAATTGAGCGCCTTAAATTCAAACACGGTGGAACGTGAAAGTATCGCAGAATACACGTAAAAGTACGGGTTTTCCGTTGTTGATGCTATCAGAGTTATTTTTCCGTTTTCTATGTATTCAAGCAGAGATTGCTGTTGGCGCTTGTTAAAATACTGAATTTCGTCAAGGTACAGCAATATACCGTTTGGCGCAGAAAAGGTGTCAAGCTCGGCAACAATGTCCTTTATATCCTTTGTGGAGGCAGAGGTGCCGTTGAGCTTTCGTAGCGCGCGCTTTGTTTTGTTTGCAATTATAGATGCGACAGTCGTTTTGCCAACGCCTGACGGTCCGTAGAATATCAGGTTTGGTATGTCGCCGTTTTGTATCATATTGTACAGTGCCTTGTCAGGCGACAGCAAATGTCTTTGGCCTACAACATCGCTCAACTCGGTAGGCCTTATTCTGTCTGCCAGCGGTTTATTCATTGTTGTTCTCCTTTGAAAATATACAGCCGCAAAAGCTTTGTCTGTACAGGTTATATTCTTTGCTTAATTCTATTGAACGCTTGTAGCCTTCTCTTTTTTTGAAATCGGACGGCAACCATTTTATGCCGTATTTTTGTGCAACCTCATAGCCTATTTGATTGATTTTTTGGCTGTTCTTGAGCGGACTGATTGACAGCGTTGTGCAAAAATAATCAAAGCCCTGTTCCTTTGCGATCCTTGCGGTGCTTTCAAGGCGCATACGGTAGCACCTAAAGCATCTTTCTCCGCCCTCTGCAACATTTTCGTAGCCCCTTGCAATTTGCAAAAAATCATCGTAATTGTATTCGCCGAGTACAAGCTTAATAGGATTTTTTGCAGGCAGACTGTCAATAAGTCTTTTTTGCTCTGCAAATCTTTTGTCAAACTCCTCCTTGGGCGAAATGTTGGGGTTAAAGTAGTACACCGTAATGTCAAAGTAGTTGCTCAAATATTCAAGAGTGTAGCTTGAGCACGGCGCACAACAGGAATGTAAAAACAGCCTTGGCGGATTGCCTGCGTCTATGCTGCCCGTAATTTTGTCAAGTTCCTTTTGATAATTTATCTTGTTCATATTATTTGCTCAAATACGGAATTGCGTTAACCTTGGTGCCGTCTATTATCAGCTCAAAGTGACAGTGCGGACCTGTGGAATTTCCTGTTGAACCGCCCTTTGCAATCTGTTGTCCTTTTTTAACTGTCTGTCCCGTGCTTACAAGAAGCCTTGAATTGTGGGCATAAAGGGTAACGATCTTTCTGCCGAGATTGTCTGTGCCGTGGTAAATCATAATATATTTACCGTATGAATAATTCAGCTCTCTTGTTTTGATAACAATACCCTTTTGTGCGGCAACTACCTTTGTGCCGGTAGGGTAAGGAAAATCTGTTCCGCTATGAGGCTTGCCCGAGCTGTAATGACCGAACGGCGCAGAGATTGAATAATGCCCCGGAGCAGGATATGTCATATTAAGCACTGCCGCCGAGTTGTAATAAAGCGGTGATGAGTTGCTTTGGGCAGATGTTGTGTTGCCCTTGTTAGAGGTGTTGTTCCTTACAGCCGTGGTTGCTTCCTCAGGTGATTTCAGCCCCTGCAGAACGCTGTTTATTTCTTCATCAACCTGCTTCAAAAGCTCCTCGTCCTCGTATTTGTACTCGCTGTACATCTGGGTTTTTGATGCGTACTCGGCAAGCAGAGAATCGCTTTCTGCTCTGTCCTGTGCAAGTATAATCTTTTTCTGTGCAATTTCGGACTGCTTGCTTTCTATTCCGTCACGTTCCTTTTCGATGATTGCGCTTTTTTCGTCAAGCACCGCTCTGCTGTTTTCAAGCAACGCCTTCTGCTCGGAAATAAGCTTATTTTTTTCGTTTATTTTCTGCATTTTTTTCTTTGCTTCTTTAAGCAGAGCGGCATCCGATTTGGATACTGCCTTTATCATTTCGTATCTGCTGAGAAGCTGGCTGATGTCCTTGCTTGTAAGCAAAGCAACCAAAATACTGTCCGAGCCTGATATGTACATTGCTCTCATACGCACACAGTATGCCTTGTATGTGTGCTCAAAGGATTTGTTCAGCTTGTTAATTTCCTCTTGAGCCTTATCGTATTGCTCTTGTACGGCATTGATTTCGTTTTTAAGCTGCTTTGTTTCCTTTTTCAGCCCTCTGATTTTGTCGCGTGCGTTGTTTATCTGTGTGTCAAGTACACCAAGCTCCTGATTCAAATATCCTATTTTTTCATCAAGGCTGTTGATGTATTCCTCGGTTGCCTTTTGGCTTGATTGGTATTTTGCAAGCTTTTTTTCACTTTCCTTAAGCTTTGCCTCAAGGTCTGCTTTTTGCTGACTTAATGCCGCCTCGGGCGATAGAGTAACCGGCTCGCCGTTTGCGTTGGTAACTGCTTTTCCGTTGGCATCGGTCACGGCAACACCGCTTGTCTGCTTGGCAGATGCCTGCGTTGTGTTTCCTGACGGTGCATCGTCTGCAAATGCCGTTACACCCGTTGCGGTCAGCATTGATATTGATAAAATGATTGCTAATGCTTTTTTTGTTATAGGTTTCAAGGTGAAACGCTCCTTGGTTGATTTTTTCAAATTATGATTAGATGATTAGGGCAGGTAGCTTGCGGGATTAACTGCATCGTTGTATGAACCGTTGCCCAGCCTTACCTCAAAATGCAGGTGCGGACCTGTGGAATTTCCTGTTGAGCCGCTAAGTGCAATTTGCTGTCCCTTGTTTACGTGTTGACCCGCGGACACACTGCGTGAGCTGTTGTGTGCATATAGGGTGTAAACCGTTTCGCCGTTTTTGTTTGGCTTGTCGTGCATAATAACGATGTATCGTCCGTAGCTGCAATATCCCGAGCCGTGGTAGCTTTTTTTGCAGGTGCTTCGGTCGCATTTTATGTCCTTTGAAATAATAACCATACCGCTGTCAACTGCAACAATCTTGTGGCCTGTTGTACCGCCCGTTGAAAAATCACAGCCCTTGTGTCCGGGGTAGGCACCGTAAGCACAGGTGATTCTTGTATACGACGGGCAGGGATATGTCATATTGATGTATTTTGACACAGCCGGCGCCTGAGTGGTGGTTTCTGTTTTCTTTTCTGTGGTTTTATCGTTGCCTGACGGCTTTGTTGTGGTAGGCTTTTTGGTTGTGGTAGGCTTTTTCGTTGTGGTAGGCTTTTTCGTTGTTGTCAGCGAATCCTTGTACTTTTTGATAGCCTCCTCAATTTCACGGTCAATCTGGTTTATTTCCTCCTGAGTCATATCGTGAAGCTCGGAGTATTCCTTTGTCTCGTCGTTAATCTGCTGAAGAACGGCATTTGCCTCCTTCTGCTGATTTTCCATGGCAGTTTTCTTTTCCTTCATTTCGTCCTCTTTAACAGAAAGGGTAGCCTGCTGAATTTTTAGGCTCTCTGTGTCGGACTGAAGAATTTTCTGCGTTTTGTTAAGCTCCTCCTGCTTGTTGCCAAGGTCGGTACGCATTTGCTGAATTTGGCCGATTTTGTCTGTAATTTCCTTCATCAGCCTGCTGTCACGGCGTGATATAGCCGACACCATCTCAAGCCTTGTCAAAAAGCTTGATATACCGTTTGACGACAGTAAAAACGAAAGCACGCTTTCAGTTTCTCCGCTGATGTATATCGCCCTCATTCGCTGATAATATCTGTCTTGAATTTGCCTGTAATCGCTTTCAAGCTTAACTGCCTGTGCCTCCATTTTTGTAAGGTCTGTTTCAATGTTGGCAAGGGTAACAGTGTTTGTTTTTATGCTTTGTTCGGTTTTGTTCACCCTGCTTTGAGTTTGCTCCACCTCGTTTTGCGTTATGCTGTATTGTTGCTTGAGTGTGTCAAGCTTTGTATCAATAACATCAAGGTACTCCTGCGCGTCCTTTTTTTCCTTACCGAGCTCCTTGAGCTTTTTGTCGGTCTCGGCAAGCTGTTTTTCAAGCTCCTCCTTGCGTTGCTCCTGCGATACCTGTGTGGAGCTTGACTTTGCTACTGACGCTATCGGATTGCATAAGGGTGCACCGGTTGCAATAAGGCATACGCTCATAACTATGCAAACAAGCTTTTTTGTATTATTTTTCATAATGCACCGCACCTCCGTTTTTTTACTAATAATAATTTTACCACATTTATTATTATAAGTAAAAGGTAAATTATGTATTTTATTATTTTTTTACATAATATTAAAAATTTGCCTAATCTTTACTATTGTTTTAGCATATCTTTATTTTGTCTTTTCCGTTTTCTTTCTTTAGCTTGTTAATATTACTTACGAAAGGTGACAGAATTGTTATGAACATTGTCACGGCAGATTATAATATCAAGTGCAACACTAAAAAAGAATAGATTTCATACCAACCAAAGTGTTGCACTTGGCTTGACAATCTAAGCACCCAATAGTAATATAACCGATATAAAGTATATATTTGAAGGAGAATATGACATATGAATTTATTAGTAACACTTGATTCCAATTATGTACATCAGCTGTTGGTTATGCTTAAATCAATAGAGGTATCTAATCCTTACGAAAGCCTGACCGTATACATACTCCATACACGGCTTACGGAATTTGATTTGGCATTAATCAAAAGAAGCTTTCCAAGGTATAAGTTTGTACCTATTGTTCCCGATGACAGCCTGTTTGACGGTGCACATTTTACAAAACGAATTACAAAGGAGACCTTTTACAGATTACTCCTTTGCGATTACCTGCCCGATGATGTTGACAGAATACTTTATCTCGATCCTGATACAGTAGTGCTCAAAGGATTAACTCCGCTTTACAATCACGATTTCGGTAAAAAGTGTTTTGTCGGAGCCGGACACACAGGAGGAGTTGTTGAATGGTTTAATAAAAAGCGACTTAATATGAGCAGCGACTCCACCTACATAAATGCCGGGGTTATGATGATTAATGTAAATAACTGCCGAAAAATAATCCGTAAAGGTGACATTCGAAGGCTTATTGATAAAAAAGGAGCACTTTTGTTTCAGGCTGACCAAGACATTTTTAACGCCTTGTATTACAGATACACCGATTATGTGTGTGCAGACGTTTATAACCTTGATGAGCATACATACAGAAAGCACAGGTTAAACAGGGAATACATAACCGACAACACGGTAATAATTCATTATGACGGTAAAAACAAGCCGTGGAATGAGGATTACAACGGCTCTATGGGAGAGTATTATGACTATTATGAAAGGATGTTGAGATATGATAAAGGCTCGTTTTCGTTCCCTGTCGCCAATTAAAAAATGTCTGCTACTTGGTGTGCCGATACTATATGTAACAGTCTTTATTATTCTGTATCTTACACTCGGCAGAGAGCTTGCCACAATTATTTCGGACAAGGAGACGTTCAAGGCTTGGATAGCGTCATTCGGTATATATGACGAGGTTATCTTTGTTGCCGTCAGAGCTATTCAAACCGTTGTAAAAATTGTTCCCGCCGAGCCTCTTGAAATCGGTGCAGGGTATGTTTGGGGAACATATAAGGGCCTTGCACTCTGTATGCTCGGCACTGAAATCGGCTCTGCCGTTATACTGATTTTAACTTATTTGTTTGGCACAAGGCTTTTGAATTTTATGTTTGACCTCGATCAAATCAATAAATGGAGCTTTATCAACAATTCAAAAAAGAAATATCTGCTGCTTACCATTATTTATTTAATTCCGGGAACACCAAAGGATTTTATTACATATTTTGTTGGTGTAACAAAGACAAAGGTTTTGCCGTTTTTGCTGGTAACGGGCATTGCCCGAATACCGTCTATAATATCATCAACATGGTGCGGTCAGTTGCTTGATACAAGAAGTGTAAAAATTTTTGTGTTGGCGTTTTCGCTAATCACCGCAGTGTCGATGATAGCCGGATATTTTGTACAAAAAAGGCTTAAAGTGCTTGAATAAACCAAAGGGACTGCCTCACATGCGAGACAGTCCCTTGCTTTGTTATGAGTTATAAGTAACTAAACGGATTTACTCTTTTGCCGTTTACACGTACCTCAAAGTGACAGTGCGGACCGGTTGAGTTGCCCGTTGAACCGCTTCGAGCGATAACCTGACCTTTGTTTACATGGGCGCCTACACCTACAAGAAGCTTTGAATTGTGGGCATAAAGGGTTGACAGTCCGTTACCGTGGTCAACAACCAGATAGTGACCGTAGCTGTAATTTAGCCTCTTTGCGATAATTACGGTGCCCGATGCAGATGCATATATCGGTGAGCCTTTCGGAACAGGGAAATCGACACCGCCGTGATAACGACCGCTTGAATAGTTTGGATAACCGGCAGATACTCTGCGTGAGTTCGTTGGGTATCTTAACGAACCGCTGTGAGCACCGCTGCCTGTTGAGCCTGCCATAGAGCCTGAATTTGCCGCCTGTGCTCTGCGGATTTCTGCCTCAATTTCTGCAAGCTCGTCCTCGTTGTCCTCGATGGTTTCCATATATTCTGCAGTTTGGTCATTCAGCTTGCGCATAAGTGCGTTTGCTTCGCTTATCTGTGCATCAAGCTCCGATTTGGATGCGTTAACCGTTGCAATGTTGCTGTCAAGCTCCTTCTTCTGCGATTGAAGCTTGTCCTTATCTTCGTTCAGCTCAATTCGCTTTTTCTCAAGGCTTGCCTTTTCCTTTTCAATCTCGTTCATTTTTTCCATAAGGCCGTTGAGTGTGTCGCTGTCACGCTTAGATACGGACTTAATCATTTCCGAACGGGTGAGGATAGAGCTGATGTCCGAGCTTGTCAGCAAAACCTCAAGGTTGCTTGCATGACCCGATACATACATTGCACGCAGTCTTTGGCAGTATTCGTCAAAGGTTTCGTCAAACTCTGCCTGCTTTGCATCTATGTCAGCCTGAATATCGTCAATTTGATTTTCTGTTTTTTCTATTTTGCCCTTAACCTTGTCTATGCTTCCCTGAAGCTCGTTGGCCTCTGCCTTTAGGGTGCTGATCTTGTCCTTTAACGCCTGAATTTTTACATCAAGGGCGGAAATATATTCCTTGGTTTCCTTTTTTTGAGAGGCGAGCGCATCAATCTCTGACTGTGCCTCGTCAATCTTATCCTGAATCTTGTCCTTTTTATCGTTGAGGGATGCTGTGCTTGCATACGATGTGGACGTACTGCCTATTAAACTGAACACAAAGGCAACGGATAGGATTACAGATATAATCTTTTTATACTGCACTTATCTCACTACCTTCCTTTGTAAGATACTTCCTCATTGTTATTAGCGATCCTCCTACACCGCTGATAATACCGATAGCGATAAATATGCCTAAAATAGGCAGAGCGTAGTCGGTAAATGTAAGAGCTGTTAATCCAATGGAGCGGAACACGTCTGCAAAGCTCTTAACTGCAACCTCATATATTCCCCAAACTGCAAACAACGAAAGCACGCCGGCAACAACGCCGAGGATGATGCCCTCAACTACGAACGGAAGCTGAACAAAGCTGTTTGTTGCACCTACCGATTTCATAATGCTGATTTCAAGCCTGCGAGAGTAAACGGTCAGCTTGATTGTGTTGGAGATAATGAAAAGCGAAATTGCAAACAAAACGGAAATAATTACTATTGCAATGATTGTAATTCCGTGCGACAGGGTGGCCAGCTTCTTTGCAAGGTCGGTGTTCTGCCTTACGGTATAGATATGGTCAAGTGCTTTTATTTCCTTTACTGTTGAGGTAAATTGATTAAGGTCCTTAACGGTAACCTTGTATGCATCGGGCAAAGGAATTTCATCTGTCGTTTCGGTGAAGAATTCTGCCTGTGCCTCGTCCATAGTGGCGATTTGCTCTGCCCAAGCGTCCTCCTTTGCAACAAACTCAATCTTCTCAACATTGGAAATGTCGTTAAGCTTTATGCCCATTTCGTCAATATCCGCGTCGGTAGCCTCGTCATCAATGTAAACCATAATAACGTTTTCATCCTCAATTTTTTGAACGAGTGAGTTGATGTTCAAAAATATCATCGAGGCTGAGCCGATAAGTACCAGACAGCTGAGCAAAACGCAGATTGAAGCTATTGACATCATACGGTTTGTCCAAGTGTTTCTGAAGCCCTCTTTTACAAGGTATCTAAAGCTTGCTCCTGACATTATTGCTCACCTCCCTGTGCCAATTCGTTGAGGTCTACCGTGCTGTCGGTGCTTTCCTCAGGCTGAGTGTTCTCTTGTGTGTTATCCTGCAAATCCTCAAAAACCTCTGTAAGATTTTCGTTCTTGACATCCTGCTCAAAGTAGAACATATCGTGCTCCTTCTTTGTTTCCTTTGTCTTGAACTTTGCATAGGTCGGGTCAGGGGTGTCGGATACAACCTTGCCCTTTTGGATAACAATAACTCGACGCTGGAAGGTACGCACAAGGTCGTGCTCGTGGGTAACCATAACAACTGTTGTGCCGTTGTTGTTGATTTTGGTAAGCAGCTCAACAATCTCGTGGCTCATTTCAGGGTCTACGTTACCGGTAGGCTCGTCCGCGATGATAAGGTCGGGATTGTTTACAAGCGCTCTTGCAAGCGAAACTCTTTGCTGCTCACCGCCTGAAAGCTCGTTTGGCATAGAACGCGCCTTTTGGCTGAGGCCTACAAGCTGAAGAATATAAGGAACTCTTTTTCTGATTTCCTTTTCCTTTGTGCCGATAACTCTCATGGCAAATGCAACATTATCGTACACGCTCATTTTCGGAATAATTCTAAAATCCTGAAAAACGATGCCCATGGTTCTTCTGTAATAAGGCACCTGCTTTTTCTTCATCTTTGTTGAAGCATAGCCGTTAACTATTACCTCGCCCGATGTTGGCTTTTCCTCGTGCATAATAAGCTTCAGGAATGTGCTTTTACCTGCACCCGAGGAGCCTACGATAAATACAAATTCACCGTCCTCGATTTTTATGTTTACGTTTTCGAGGGCGTGTGTGTCGTTGCTGTCGTAGATTTTTGTTACATCTCTGAATTCTATCACGACGTTCACTCCTATCTGTTGAATATGTTGAATGTTAAATCAAGTAAATTGTCGTTATAATGTGCGTTTTTACCCAATAATTATATATATAATATAACAATCCAACAAAAATATCAAGTGTTTTATGTTGCCATTTTGTAAATATTGTAACAGATTTGTAAAAGCTTTCCATTACGAAGGCTAAAATAATGCAGAAAAAAGCGGTCTAAAATATAGACCGCTTTGTTAAATATTTAGTTCTTTATGCCTTATGCCTGCGCAATGTAAAGCGGAGCTGTGCTTGTGTTTGAATTGTCCACATACCAGCTGTTGCCGATTCTGACAACATAAACCTTTGTGTTTGCAACGACATCGCCGTTTTGATTTGTGACCTCAACGGTACATTCGTCAACTGCCTCAATGCTGTCTGCAATGTCAAGATTTGCAAATGCCTGCTCCATTGCTTCCTTTTTATCTTCGTTCGCAAGTGCAGCAGCCTTGCTCTTGCCGTTTTCAATCAAAGGCTGAATTCTGTTTGTGTATTCATCAGCGTACGCCTTAACCTCGTCGGCAGACAATTCCTTTGTGTTTGTAACAGTCGTTGTCAGCTTGTAGTCCTTGCCGTACATTTCCTGATAAATACCTGTTGTTTCCTTCTGAAGAACGGTTTTTTTGTCGGCTGCAAGCTTTTTCTTGGTACCGGTCAGCTTGTTTGAGTATGTCTGCACGTTTGATTCGAACACGCTGAACATAAATTCGGTGTCCATATAGTCGTCACCGAGCACCGCTACTCTGACCTGCTTGAGCATATCAAAGTATCTGCTGTAAAATTCGTCGTAGTTTTCAAGTCCTACGGTTGCCATAAGCTCTTCGTAGTAAACGTACATTGTGTTGTATATTTGGTCAAGAAGCTCGGTTTCCTCCTTGCTTCCCGTGCCGATAGCTTTGTTTTGCTCTACCTTTGGCTCGCCCTTTTTCTTACCGCTGTTGTCGTTAACGTAAGGAGCCATGTATGCATTGATAACAAAGTTGCCGAACTTTTGGTTTTTAGATACCAACGAAACCTTGAGCGCATTGTATCCGTCGCCTGTTTGAACAATGGTATCGGCATAGGATTGAGCAACCTTTTCCGGAGAGAATGCATTGTATCTTGTAGTGAAAGCAAAGACGGTCATACCTACGAGAATTGCGGCAACAAGGATACCGGATACTACGCCGTAAAGTCCTGCTCTAAAGCCTTTTTTAGTTTTTGCCATAGTCAATCCCTCCTATTCTGCAGCGTCAATCACGGCATCATCCGATGCGTCATCCTGCTCTGCTTCCTCCTGAGCTCTCTTTTCAAGCAATGCAGCGGTAATCCTCTTTTTCTTTTCGCCTACCATATCGTAGAACAAAACGGGAACAAACTGAAGAATTACAAAGATTGCAGGGATAACGGTGTAAATTGCAAGGAATTTAACAAGAACGTCATTGTTTTGTGCTGCGTATGCAACGTTTTGGCTTGTGGAGAACTGATAGCCTGACCATTGGTAAACAAGCACCGGTGCAAGCCATTTTGTACCTGCTGACGCAATCTTTGAGAAAAGGCCGTAGCCTGCATATGCAAGTCCCTCCTGACGCTTGCCGGTTTTGTATTCCATTTCGTCGATACAGTCGGCAATCATAATGTTAGGAGTTACGTTTGTGTTACCGTGCTGAATTCCGCAGAAGAAATTGAGAATCAAGAACGGAATAATGAGATTGCTGTTGAAGCCGATGCCCTTTGAAACAAGGAACAAAATTGCCATTGCAGATGCACCGTAAACACAGAACAAAATGTATGTCTGTTTTGTAGAGAACTTTTTGAGCACAAAGTTTACAAGCAATGTACCCACTGCCGTACCGATACCCATAGGAAGCATAAGCGCAAGCTTTAGTCCCTTTGAGCCAAGTAGGTAAACAGCTATGTAAAGTGATACTGTGCCGTAAACACCTCTGCCGAAGCCAAACAGCTTTGTAAGTGAAACCATAAGCAGATTCTTGTTTGTGAAAACAAGCTTGATTGATTCTGCAAGAGAAACCTTTTCACTTGTGTAAGGTACGCGCTCCTTGTTGTTGCCGAAGAAAATCATAACAAAGATTATCATACCGAGTGCACAAACCGCAGTGGAAATGATGAGGTCAAGACCCTGTCCCTCTGCGTTCTTGTACTGCTGTTGGCCCATAAGCGCCTTCATAATAAGCGGAACAACGATGATTACAACCTGACCGCCCGATTGACCTACCGAACGCAAAAACGATGCAATGGATATTGCACTTGAACGTTCGCTTGGGTTTGGCGAGCAAAGCGCACCAAAGCAGTTGGACGGTGATTCAACCGCACAGGAAACGGCGGTGTAAAGGGAATAAATCACAAACATCCAAATTGTTGCTACGGTAAACGATGATGTATTTGGTGCAACAAAAACAAGCATAGAGATTATTGCAAGAGGAATTGCACCAAAGCCAACCCAAGGCTTAACCTTGCCGAGCGGGGTACGCGTTCTGTCAACCAAAACTCCTATGACAAGCTCGCACACGGCACCAACGATGCCTGCAAATCCAAATACAAGAGGTACAATATCTGCAAGCTGTTGGGAGTCAAAGCCCTTACCCTTGAATGCGAAGTCAGCAAAGAATGTCATCGTGTAGTCCGGCATCCAGCCTGTCAGCAGGGCAACGCCGAACAGTCCTATACCAAAGGTGACAATCTCTGATGGCTTCATGTACTTTTTTTCGGCTGTTGCAGTATTTGCCACAGCACCCTTTGTTTTAGCCATAAGAAATCTCCTTCTTAATTTTTTCATTTTTATTATAGCACCGTGCTTTTTACTTTACAAGAATTTTACATAACAAAATAAAAGCAATCCTTAAATTATAATCAAGAACTGCTTTTATTAGAACTATTTTTTTGATTTGAGTGTTTTTATCGTTGAGTCGGTTTTGTCATATTGTGTTTTAACATTAACCTCCCATTTAGGCTCTCCCTGCATAAAGCATACCTGCCATTTGGTATTGTCGTATTCCTCTTCGCCATCGAACAGAGGAATCGAAAATCCGCCGTTTTCAGTGAACGCGTTTTTGTAGGTTTTTTCGTCATCAATGTAGTAACGGGTGTAGCCGTATTCGGTTTCGTAGCTTGCCTTAAACTCGGTTTCAAACCTGCCGTCGCCAAGCCTCATCATCCTTGAGGTTGCCGTAACGCTTCTGCCGTAGTCGGAGGATTTGAACTTGTTTGTGCAGTAGAAAACACGGTCGCCGTCTTTTTTGAGAATGTAGTATGCAGAGCCTTCATCGTTCAAAAGATTGCCTATGCCCTCATCCTGATATACCTGAATTGCGTTTTTGCCGTTCCACGTGTAGATGTCGCAAAAATATTTTTCGCTTTCAACAGTGATGTAGTTGCCCTCACTGTCCTCGTCACGCTGGCTTACGGTTTTTTTGTAAACAAGCATAAGCTCGTCGGTGCCGTCGCCGTTAAAGTCTACAAGGTTAACTCCTGCAACGCCGTTGATGTGCGGCATTTTTGTGTTTGTAACAAGCTGCGGCTCGCCGTACCTTTTGATGTATTCCTGCACAAGCTCGTAGTATGCCGTGCTTGCGGTAGCCTTTTTTGCAGGATTGCCTTCTTCGGCTTTTTCGGTGTGCATATCCATAGAGTTTAGCGTGCGCTCCACAATGACAGAGGCCTTAGATTCTCGCAAAACGGAAAATTTAATCCGCTCAAAGCTGTCGGTTGCGTCCTGCGATTTTACCTTAAAGGTGAAATCCTGCGGATTGAATTCTGCCGTACCCTTTTTCTTGAATTCGTGGCCTGCAAGCTTAAGTATTGTTACATTAGATATATTTGCAGGGTCGTGCTTTGCAATGTAAAAGAGGTCGTGGCTCGAGTAAATCGACATCCAAACGTCGTCGTTTTTGTTGTTGCTTTGCGGAATTTTGTCACGGTACAGCTGTTCAAAATTGTTGCCCTTGTAGCCCCATACCTCTGTGTAATATTCGTCGTTGTCGTTGTAGGCAAGCAAAAGCTCCGATTTGCCGTTGCCGTCAAAATCCACCTCTCGCACAATGCAAAGGCCTGTGAGCATATATCCCTTAACATTGTATTCGCTCATATATTTGTAGTTTGCTATGCCGTATTTTTCGGCATATTCGGTGCAGATTTTTGTTGCATCCTTTTCAAACTCGCTGTGCCTGCTGTTTACCTTGTTTGCAGAATTCATAACAGCGGTGACGATTATGATAACAATAAGCAGGATTGTAACTGCAAAGACGATGATTGCTCTCAACCAAGGACCTATGCTTCTGTGCCCAACGTCGTCGACGTGTTCATCTGTCTCTTGCCAATCAATATGTTCAGGTGTACCGTTATCGGCATCGGTAGGCTCGTCGACCTCGTCTGCCGTCGGCAAAAGTCCGTCAAATTCGCTGACGGTCTGTCTGTTGTCATATTCCTCTGCCTCAACTGCGGTGTCCTCTATATCCTTTTTGATGGCTTTGTAAAGCTTTGCAAAAAGCATAAGCACACCGATAATTATTGATTTTACAACACCTGCAATTCTATTTGCAACGCTTTTGTGCTTGGGGATGTGCCTTGCAACGCTTTGCTCTTTGCTTGCAGCACTGCTGTTTTCTGCCTCGTTATGAGTATCCTCGTCATATAGGAATTCTTCAATAGGCTCATCGTCAAAGTAGTTGTACCTCTTTTTGCTCATAATCTCACCTCCCTTGTCACAACGTATACAAATCTATTATACATATTATCATATATTGTCGTGATTTGCAACAAGTATTGTCGAGGAGGTTTGGATTACTCTGCATTGCCTTATTCAAATTTCGTTGTCACCTGTTTAATTGCGCCCTCAGGTGAGTATTGCCAATTCGTAATCTTACCGTCTGAAATGTAATACTTCAGCTCCTGTACATCTGCATAATCCTCAAATGCATCAACAACAACCAGCTTTACCTTCATTTTTTCGGGTAAAATCGATTTTATAAATACCGACACCCTTTGTCCCGGCTCAAGCTTTTTGTATGGCTCTGCAAGCCCTGCAAGATTTGGCTCAAGCTCAACAAACACACCATAGTCCTCTATGCTGCGGACAATTCCCGGTACGGTTTCGCCTACGTGGTATTTGCTGACATTTTCTTTCCATGTGCCGAGCAGCTCCTTGAGCGAAAAGGTAAGCTTGTTTTCCTCCCTCTTTCTTAATACAGTTTGTATAACCTGACCGATTTTCAACCTTTCGTTAGGGTGATTAATTCGCGATACCGAGAGCATATCGATGGGTATAAGCGAGTTTATGCCGGCACCGATGTCAATAAAGGCTCCGAATTTTTCCAAGTGGGTTACCCTTGCCGTTATTATGTCACCGCTTGATAATAGGGATATGTAGTCACGCATACATTCAAGCTGAACTATTCTGCGTGACAGCAGGGCATAGTCGTTGCCGTATTCGTCCTGCTTGATTGCTATAATTTTGAAGCATACAGGCTTGTTAACCTTGCTTATCAGGGCAATGTCACGCACCCTGCCGTCCTCAATTCCAAGGGCTCCCTCGCACCTCGGAATAACTCCGCTCATCACCCCCAAATCCACGTGCAGATTGTGCTGCGTGTCGCACAGCAGGACTCTGCCTTCCACAATCTCGCCGTCGGCAATTGCCCTTAAAATTTCATCTCTGCTTGTGAATTTTCTGTCTGAAAAATTTATACCCTCCGGATAATAATTCATTGTAATCCTTCCTTTGCTTTAGTATTCAATTCTATGTTGCACCTCTTCAAAATATGTTAGGGTACCCTATTGATATGACAGCATAATGGTGTTATAATAAAGAATAATTTGATTAATTATGGTGATTTCGTGAATATTCAGGTTGGAGATGTAATAACGGTAAAAAAGCCACATCCCTGTGGCAGTAAGAATTTTGAGGTTTTGCGTATAGGTGCTGATTTCAAAATCAAGTGCCTTGGATGCGGTCATGTTGTAACCGTTGCAAGAAGTAAAATAGAAAAAAACATTCGTGTTGTTACACCCGCAGAGCAATAATTTGAGTAATTGTAAGCAAGGTAAGTGAGGAATTTTTATGTTTGATAAGCTTGAAGAGGTTGAAAAGAGATATGAGGAGGTAAACGAGCTTGTTTGTCAAAGCGAGGTTGTTGCGGATATGGAGCGCTACACTGCTTTGATGAAGGAGCTTAAAAATCTTACCCCTATTGTTGAAAAGTTTAGGGAATACAAGCAGGCAAAGGACACCAACGAGGAAAGCCGAGAAATGCTTGGTGACAGCTCGCTTGATGAAGATTTTGCCGCAATGGTAAAGGAAGAGTTTGAGCAAAGCAGGGAAGATATGGAAAGGCTCAGCGAGGAGCTGAAAATTCTTCTTTTGCCTCGCGACCCTAACGATGATAAAAATGTAATCGTAGAAATTCGCGGCGGTGCAGGCGGTGAGGAAAGTGCACTTTTTGCAGGGGTGCTTTACCGTATGTATTCTATGTATGCCGAGTCAAAGGGCTTTAAGACCGAGGTGCTGTCTGCAAGCGAAACAGGACTTGGCGGATACAAGGAAATAAGCTTTAGCATCACGGGTGACGGTGCTTATTCAAGGTTTAAGTTTGAGTCGGGAGTTCACCGTGTTCAGCGAGTACCTGAAACGGAAAGCCAGGGCAGAATTCACACCTCAACAACCACCGTTGCCGTTTTGCCGGAGGCTGAAGAGGTTGATTTTGAGATACTCGATAAGGATTTGCAGATAGATACCTTCCGTGCATCCGGTGCAGGAGGTCAGCATATTAACAAAACATCATCTGCAATCAGGGTAACGCATATACCTACCGGCACTGTTGTTGAATGTCAGGACCAACGTTCACAGCACCAAAACAAAGAAAAGGCGCTTCTTGTTCTGCGTGCAAGACTTCTTGATGCAGAAAGAGAAAAGCAAAATGCTCAAATCGCAGGTGAGCGTAAGGCGCAGGTCGGCACAGGCGACAGAAGTGAAAGAATAAGAACATATAACTATCCGCAGGGCAGAGTTTCCGACCATAGAATTAACCTTACCCTTTACAAGCTTGAGGCAATTCTTAACGGTGATATGGATGAGCTTATCGATGCACTTATCACCGCAGACACGGCAGAAAAGCTCAAGGCACAGGGAGAAGAATAAGCAATGCAAACAAAACTGCTTGGCACAACTGAATATGATATTGCCGAGGCAGGCAGGATTATAGCAGACGGAGGCCTGGTTGCTTTTCCTACCGAAACGGTGTACGGCCTCGGAGCCAATGCATTTGATGATGATGCCGTTCGCCGCATTTATTGTGCAAAGGGCAGACCGTCGGATAATCCTCTGATTGTACATATTGCTCAAAAGGAGGATATTGCCGAGCTTGTTCGGGAGGTAACTCCAAAGGCGCAGGCACTTATCGACGCATTCTTTCCCGCTCCGTTAACTATCATACTGAAAAAGTCGGATAAGATAGGCAGTACTGTCAGCGGAGGACTTGACACCGTTGCTGTTCGTATGCCTCAAAACGAGGTTGCACGTGCAATAATCAAGGCAAGCGGTTGTCCTGTTGCGGCGCCGAGTGCAAATACGTCGGGACTGCCGTCGCCTACAAGGGCAAAGTATGTTATTGATGATATGATGGGCAAGATTGACGCTATCGTTGACGGCGGAGATTGTGAATACGGTGTGGAAAGCACGGTTATCACTCTTGCCGAACCGACTCCCGTTCTTCTTCGTCCCGGTGCCGTAACAAAGGAAATGATAGAGGCTGTCATCGGCGAAATAAAGATTGCACCTGCCGTTATTGAGGGAATGAAAAATGATGAGGTTGCCGCCTCACCCGGTATGAAATATAAGCATTATTCCCCAAAGGCAAGGGTTGTAATTGTTAATGCCGACAGGGAGCATTATGAGCAATTTGTCAATTCGCGTAAGGATTGCTTTGCCTTGTGCTTTGATGATGATAATGTTACCGTTCCAAAGGTGACTTTTGGCAGGGAAAATGACGATTTAAGTCAGGCAAGGGAGCTTTTTGACGCCCTTCGAATGCTTGACGAAATGGGCGCAAAAAAGGTTTATGCGCGTATTCCCGGCAAGGACGGTGTAGGTATGGCGGTGTATAATCGTCTTATCCGTGCCGCCGCCTTTGAGATAATAGATTTAACAAAGCCGTTCACCGTTGGCTTAACAGGTCAAACGGGTGCAGGCAAGGGCTATGTTTGTAATGAGCTGAAAAAGCACGGCTTCAAAATTATTGATTGCGATGCCGTTGCACGCAGTATAACAAAAAAAGGCTCGCCGGTTTTGGACGAGCTTGCAAATGCGTTCGGTAACGATATTCTTGTTGACGGTGAGCTTGACAGAGGACTGCTTGCGTCGAGGTGCTTTGATACAAAGGAGCATACCGACCTGCTAAACAGCATTACTCATCCGCGTATTGCACAGCTTTGCAGACAGCAGGCAGACGGCATTTGCGTTCTTGACGCACCTCAGCTTTTCGAGGCAGGTCTTGAAAAGGATTGCTACAAGGTTATTTGCGTTGTTGCCGATGAGCCTACACGAATAAAGCGCATTATGGCAAGGGATAATATAACAGAGCAGCAGGCAAGAGCGAGAATGTCTGCACAGTATGACGAGGATTTTTATATTTCCCACAGTGATTATACAGTCTATAACAACGGCGAGAATATTGCCACACAGATAGAAAATATATTGGAGGTTATCTTATGAGTGAAAAAACAAAGCAGTTAAAGGATATGCTGTTTAACAAAAAGGAAAACGGCATAGATTTTATGACCGAGGATGAGCTCAACGAATGTGATGATTTTTGCGAGGGCTACAAGGAGTTTCTTGCAGAGTGTAAAACCGAAAGAGAGGTTGCCGCATGGGTAGAGGATATTGCACAGGCAAACGGCTTTCAGCGATTTGACGAGTTTGGAGGAGAGCTTGAGCCGGGTGCAAAGGTTTACTATATGAACCGAGGCAAATCAATTATTCTTTGTGTAAAGGGTAAAAGAAGCATCAAGGACGGCGTAAGAATTTCTGCGGCACATATTGATTCTCCGAGAATTGACCTAAAGCAGTGTCCTGTTTATGAGCTTGACGGTCTCGGATACTTCAAAACGCATTACTACGGCGGTATAAAGAAATATCAGTGGACAGCAATTCCGCTTTCGCTCCACGGCAGAATTTGCAAGAATGACGGCTCCTTTGTTGATGTTCGTATCGGCGAGGAGGCAGGCGAGCCAAAGTTCTGCATTACCGATATTCTTCCTCATCTTGGTGCAGACCAAATGTCACGCAAGGCAAACGAGCTTGTTAAGGGCGAGGAGCTCAATGTTGTTATCGGCTCCCGTCCGTTTAAGGATGATGAGGAAAGCGAAAGAATCAAGCTTAACCTTTTGTCGCTTCTTTATGAAAAGTACGGTATCGTTGAGCGTGATTTTCTGTCAGCCGAATTAGAGCTTGTGCCTGCCTTTACGGTAGACGATATTGGCTTTGACAGGAGCCTTATCGGTGGCTACGGTCACGATGACAGAGTTTGCTCATATCCTGCATTGCAGGCTATTCTCAATATCGATGACGCTCCCGAATATACAGCAATTACCGTTCTAACCGATAAAGAGGAAACAGGCTCCGACGGCAACACAGGCCTTAATTCTTCCTATCTCAAATATTTTATTGAGGACCTTGCAAGGCTTGAGGGCTACGAGGGCAGAGACGTTCTTCGTAATTCAAAGTGCTTGAGCGCTGATGTTAATGCTGCTTACGACCCAACCTGGTCATCACCGTTTGAAAAAAATAACACAAGCTTTATAAATAATGGAGTTTGCGTAACCAAGTTTACGGGCTCAAGAGGCAAGAGCGGAACATCCGACGCAAGCGCAGAATATGTCAGCTGGGTAAAATCTCTGCTTGAGGAAAATCATGTTTTGTGGCAGTCGGGCGAGCTTGGAAAGGTAGATGCAGGCGGCGGAGGAACAGTCGCTATGTATATTGCAAATATGGATGTTGATACCATTGATGTCGGTGTTCCCGTTTTGTCTATGCATTCACCGTACGAGATTGTGTCAAAGATTGATGTTTATATGGCATACAAGGCATTTTTGACCTTCTTTACAAAATAAGAAACAGGAGATTTATTATGGACTTAATTCCAAGCTTTCAGGTTGATCATAACCGTATTGTGCCGGGTATTTATGAATCAAGGCTCGACACCCTCGGTGAAGAATTTGCCACAACCTTTGATATTAGGATGAAAAGGCCGAATGCAGAGCCCGCCGTTCATCCAAATGCAATGCACACCATCGAGCATATCATTGCAACCTTTTTGCGTAATGACGATGAGTGGAAGGATAGGATAATTTATTGGGGACCAATGGGCTGTCTTACCGGATGCTACCTTATTGTTAAGGGACATCCTACACCGCAGGAGATTTTGCCTCTTATGATCAGAGCGTATGAATACTGTGCGGATTATGAGGGCGAGGTTCCCGGTGCAAATCCAAAGAACTGCGGCAACTACATTCTTCACGATTTGAATATGGCAAGGTACGAGGCAAGGCTTTTTGCAGATATTCTAAAGGCAAATCCGGGCTTTGAGTATCCCGTTGAACAGCGTATCCAAACCGAAAAGGGACAGATTTTTTACGATTCATAATTCAATATAAGTCAAGACCTCCGGCTAAGCCGGAGGCTTGAGTAAGCCCTAGAAGGGCTTTTTACGGACACAACCCCTAAAGGGGCACTGAAAAGTTTGCCGACCGCATTGTTTTTTCAGGCTACCCCTAAAGGGGTTATTTTTTTACCTACTTGTTCACGCTACCCGTAAACGGGTCTACAAACTCTTTCAATTCTATTTGGTCTGCTATTTTATCTTCTGTCAATTGATTTCGTATGTACTCTTGTATTTGCTTTTTGTTGCGCCCCACTGTATCTACGAAATATCCTCTTGCCCAAAAATGTCGATTCCCATACTTGTATTTTAAATTTGCGTGTCGGTCGAATATCATCAGGCTACTTTTTCCTTTTAGATATCCCATTATTTGAGATACACTATATTTCGGCGGTATACTTATTAGCATATGTATATGGTCTTGACACAATTCGGCTTCTATTATCTCTATACCTTTTTGTTTGCATAATTGTCTCAATATTTTTCCTATATCTACCTTGATTTCTCCGTAGATTGCCATTCTTCTGTACTTTGGTGCAAACACCACATGGTATTGACATCTCCACCTTGTATGGTCTAAACTATTTATGTCTTTCTCTTTCACGATTAAGACCTCCTTGATATTTTAGTTTTGGTCGGCAAACCTACTTCTAATATATCAAGGTGTTTTTATTTTGTCACTTCTCTCCTCGCTAAAGCTTTTCCTTTTCCACCTGCATAGCAGGTGGTTGCCTTTGTTACAAACAAAACAAAGGCAGCCTTAATGATTTGTGTTAAGACTGCCTTTATTGGTTAAATATGAATGAAAAATCAGTGTTGCTCGCCATGGAAATTGCATCATCCTTGTTCACTATGATGTGATCCGTCAGCTCTCCTCCCAGCCTGCCGATAAGCTTGCGGGTGTTTATGGTAAAGCTTACATCCGAGTGCGACGGCTCAAGCGATTCACAAATATGATTGTGTGCCATAATTACGTATTTCGGTTTGTATATCGTCATTATTTGCGTAATTAAGCTCGGCGAAACACTTGCGTGACTTTCCTCGCCCTTGGCTATGTATTGCGCATTGACAACTCGTTTTCGTTCGTCCAAGCATATCATTGCAACTCGCTCAATCTCCTGCAACGAAAGCATGTTTTTTGCATATTCAAGTGTCCTGTCGGTGGTTGTTAAAAAACGGATTTTCCTGTTTTTTCCAAGCATAATTCTTTGCGGAACTCTTTGCAGCAGGGATATGTATATTGCGGCTGTGGGGTGAATTCCGTCAACCTTTATCATCTGCAATGCCGGAATCTTTTTTGTGTTTTCAACGGAAACGTATTTTTCGCTCAGGGTGTCGGTGATAGCCTTCGCATCACATCTCGGCAGTGATGCACAAAGTGCATTTTCAAGTGCCTGCCAGTAGCTTAATCCGTCAAAGCCGTTGGCAACAAAATCAGCCTTTAGCTTCTTGCGAAGCTCGGATTTTTCAATGTCTGCCACTTCAACCACCTCCCAATTTGCTTCCTGTATAATTTTACCATTTATTCCTCCCTTGTTCAAGTCCTTGTTTAAGTGAACAAAGCAATTATTAAAAGAATTTGCAATAACAAACTTTTTTGCAAAAAACACTTGCATTTTCAAAAATCTGTGTTATAATAATTTAGCAAAAGCGAATACATAGAGGTATAGTGTAACGGTAACACTCCGGACTCTGACTCCGTCATTTAAGGTTCGAATCCTTATACCTCTGCCAAGAGTAAAACAGGTACCATTAGGTGCCTGTTTTCTTCTTCTGCGAAGAAGTAAGGATTCGAAGAATCGTTATTACGAGCAAGGCGAGTAACAAGGTTCTCGGGTACCTGTTCAAAATCTTTGATTTTGGTAACGGGTGAGGTTCTTATACCTCTGCCAAAAAGAGCAAATCCGAACGGATTTGCTCTTTTTTTGTCCCAAAATTACCTAAAACAGCCCAAAATAGCCATATTTTTCGGCTTGTGAAAATATGATAAAATCTTTAGAGAGACACTTGAGAGATACCAAAAATTAGGCATAAATCTATTGATTTTGAAAATCGAAATGGTTATTTTTGGCAATTTACGGCAATAATCACAGAGACATTTGAGAGACAATCCTCTAATGTTCAAGTCAATTTAATACCCAGTGGTATAGTGTCGCGCTATCACACTGGACTCTGTTTGTATGTGTTATAGTCCTTGCTTCGCTTCCACTAAAAAAGAGCTGATTTTCAGCTCTTTTTTATTTGTCTATAACGCAAAAGTCGGGTAGGAATCATTCCGATTTTTACCCATAAAAATCTTTTTTGAAAATGGTATTAGGAATTTTGAGATTTATTCTTATTTTTCAGAAAAATCAGCCTTTCTTATTGTTATAGTATAAATGATTAGACTAGGGGTAGCCTATTTTTTGAAAAAGATTTCTATTGTTTGCGTGGAATCTAATTCTCCCTATCGGCACATCAAATGCACCCTAAACTTTTACGAAACTGCCAAAAATAAAGACTCCTTTGCAGTATCATACAATACCACAAAGGAGTTTTAATATCCAGACCTAATATTTTATTTCAATGCTTTACATATCAATGTTTTTATAAGTTTGAATCATTCCTTTTATACTCTTAATCGCTGCTTTATAGGCATCTCCGCTTCTTTTATCGTAAGTATCCTTGCTTATCTGTTCATAGGTCTTCTCGCCCTTAGGCTGATTGATATAATAGAAAACATTATATGAGCCGTCCTCCCAATCATCGTTGGCAGCATTGTATTGCTTATAGCTTATCTCAACAGCAATTCCGTAAAAATTATATTTCTTTGAATCACCCTTGAATACACATTCAACATTCTTCTTCGCATTTTTATATGTTTCTCCAGAATAGCTGCCGTCAATCAGCATTTGTGCATCATTGCTGTACATTTTAACAAGGTCCTTGCTAATATCCGGACCTGAAGATTTTGCAGATGCAATGGAAATGATTGCAATAATCCCTACTACAACTGCAAGAATTATTTTTGCCTTTTTGTTTTCCTTTAGTAAGTTTATGATTTTCATAATGTACCTCCAAAAATTCATTTAGGATTTTATCCTGATTTCATTATAGAGGCTTACTTGGACAGGAAATGTCTATCATAAAAATTTTTTAGAGGTACAGATTTTGTCCATCTTTTATGCTATAATGAGGTTGAGGTGATAAATAAAATGAACAATTATTTTGATTTTGGTACAAACAAAGGCTTTAGGCTTTTGAACATATATGAAAGGCTGAATAAGGGTGAGGAGGTTGTTAAGGAGAGTCTTGCAAACGAATTCGGCGTTTCAAACAAAACTATTCAGCGTGACATTGATGACCTGCGAGCATACATAGCCGAAACTCATATTGATGAGCTTGATACATCAATCAGATATATCTTTTTTTCATATTATCAATCTCATTGAAATATTCATCAACATTAAATAATTGTGAACTTTTATTAATCATTTTTCCCAAATTTATTTCTTTATCATTAAGATCAACATGTTCTGTAAAGCATATCGATTTTAATTTTTTTTGTTTTGCTATTTCGCAATGCTCATTCATACTTGATTTTCCATCTGAAGAAAAAGTAGAATGAACATGCATATCAGAAAACCTCATAACACATTCCTTTCGGCATCTTTCAGATTTAACTTGATTTTTATCACTCATTTCTATCAGACATAGAACGTTTCTTGTTATGATAACTAACAAGTTGCCCACAAGCTGCATTTATTTTGTTTCCACGCGATTCTCTAATAGTAACATCCAACCCTTTTTCTTGTAATTTGTTTTTGAAAACAGTCAATTGTTGTTTGTTTGGACGTTGGATTCTACTACACTCAGTATCATTGTACTGCAATAGATTAATCATGACATTTTTATTTCTAAACCATTTAGCAAGTTGTCTAACATCATTCGGTTTATCATTTACTCCTGGAATTAACAGATACGCAATAGTGATTTTTCTATTATGTCTTTCCGAATAAGACAATGCTGCTTCAACAACCTCGTTAATGTCATTATTCTTCATATGAGGAATGATTTTGTCTCGAGTATTTTGGTTTGTAGCATGTAGTGATAAAGTGAATTGGATCTTTATGTGTTCTTCTCTAAGCTTTTTTAATTGAGCTAAGGGACCTACTGTGGAAATGGTGATACCATCAGTTGGAAAGTTATATCCATTTCGATCCCTTAATATATGAATAGATTTTATTAGGTTATCATAATTCAACAATGGTTCTCCCATCCCCATAAAAACTATTCTATTAACTCGTTCTTTTACTAATAGCACCTGTTGAACTATTTCAGATGCTGTTAAATTTCTCACAAATCCATTGCTACCTGATTCGCAAAAATAACAACCCACAGGGCATCCCACCATAGTACTTACACATATAGTTGTTCCTGTCTTTCTTTTTATACATACAGTTTCAATACAATATCCATCATTTAATTTAAATGCATATTTTCTAGTGTCTCCACCGTTGAAAATATCAACTATTTTAATGGTTTTATAAGGTTTGAAATTTCTTGCACGATAAATCGATTTGTAAAACGAATTTGCCTTTTTTTCTCCAAGAATTGGTGAAATATCTTTTAATGTGTAGTTAAAAGGATCCTTGTAAATCATTTCCTCTGTTATTGGGTTTTCCTTTTTGAATTTTGGCATAATTATTTTCTCAACTCTCTTATTATACTAATATATTTATAATAATGTAAGAATACATTGTTGTCAATAAATTCTTTTGAAATAAATTTTGATTTACTTGATTATCTATTAGAAAAATGTTATGATTACACAAAAGCACGAATTGTACGGAGTTGAAAAACATATGTCTGCTATTATTGTTGAAAATTTAACTTTCTCTTACCCTGGAAGTTACGATAATATTTTTGAAAACACAAGTTTTCAGTTGGATACCTCATGGAAATTGGGTTTAGTTGGGAGAAATGGAAGAGGCAAGACTACTCTTTGTAAATTACTTATGAATCAATACGAATATACAGGTAAAATTATTTGCAACGAGAAATTTGTTTATTTTCCGTGTAAAATCGAAAACAAAGAAAGGATGACCATCGAAATTCTACAAGAAGTTTGTCCAAGTGCAGAAGATTGGGAATTTATGAAAGAGATGTCATCTGTAGATTTGGATATAGAAATACTATATAAACCATTTGATATCTTATCAAATGGAGAGCAAACTAAAATACTTTTAGTGGCATTATTCATGAACGATCACCAATTTCTGTTAATAGATGAACCTACCAATCATCTTGATGTTGAATCAAGAGAATTAGTTTCAAAATATCTTAAAAGCAAGAAGGGATATATTTTAATCTCTCATGATAGAATGTTTTTAGACGAATGTATAGATCACATTTTAACAATAAACAAATCGAGCATTGAAGTTTATTATTGCGATTTTTCAACATGGCTTGAAAATTTTGAAAACCAGCAAAAATCAGAGATGCTTCAAAATATTCGCATCAATAAGGATATAAAAAAACTTCAGGAAGCAGCAAGAAAGAATGCAGAGTGGTCAAACAAATCAGAAAAGGCAAAAAAAGGAGCAAAAGATAAAGGATTTGTAAGCCATAAGGCCACCAAATTAATGCAGAAATCAAAGAATCTTGAAACTCGACAAAATAGATCTATAGAAGAAAAGTCAAAACTTTTAAAAAACTATGAGTACGATCAAGATTTGAAGATATACCCTTTGGAATATCACTCAGAATTATTGGTTGAATATAAGGATGTATCTATGATTTATGATGATAATTTGATAAATTCACCGGTTTCATTCTCACTAAAAAAGGGGGATAGAGTTGTATTAAATGGAAAAAATGGAAGTGGGAAAAGCAGTTTAATTAAAGCACTTGTAAATGGAAATATACAACATCGTGGCGACATTTTTATTGCTTCAAATTTGATTATTTCCTATATACCACAAGATACATCGTTTTTAACTGGGAGCTTAACAGATTATGCAGTTTCAAAAAAAATAGACGAATCTTTATTTAAAGCAATTTTACAGAAGATGGGCTTTACTAAAATTCATTTCGAACGAAACATTGAAGAATATTCAGAAGGACAAAAGAAAAAGGTACTTGTTGCTGGGAGCTTATGTGAAAAGGCGCACATATACGTATGGGACGAACCATTAAATTATATCGATATGTTTTCTCGAATACAGATAGAAAGATTAATTAATACATATCAACCTACGATGATTTTTATTGAACATGATAGATTATTTCAAAACACAGTTTCTACAAAAACGATAAATGTCGTTTGAAGAGGTATATATTTATGAAAAATTATTATAATTTTAATCTCACTAATGAACAAAAACAATATGCTAAAGAGACCGATGATTTTTTATATGAATTAGATATATGCAAGTTAAGACATATACGATTTGCACTGTAATTCGTAGTATTAAAATCGAATATTTAGAGGCAAAAGATTCGAAAAAAATTCACAGAGACATTTGAGAGATACGAGAGCCTTGAAACGTGCTTGAAATGGGCATTTTGTATGAAGCATTGTGTGGCTCTGACTCCGTCATTTAAGGTTCGAATCCTTATACCTCTGCCAAGAGGAAAACAGGCACCATTAGGTGCCTGTTTTCTTCTTCTGCGAAGAAGTAAGGATTCGCAGAATCCTATTAGCCGAGGGTGTTAAGTGCCCGAACGCCAAGGTTCTGCACAAAGTGCAGGTTCTTATACCTCTGCCATAAAATAAGAGTTGATTTTCAGCTCTTTTTTGTTTGTCTATAACGCAAAAGTCGGGTAGGAATTATTCCGATTTTTACCAAAAAATCCTTTTGAAAATGGTATTAGGAATTTTGAATTAGATTTATTCTTATTTTGCACACTATTATCTCCTTTTCCTATATGGCAACGGAATTGTTGACACATGCCATAAATTATTTTATACTATATGTATTCAAGGAGGTGTACCCATGGATTTTTCATCCTATTTTCCAATTTGGAACAAACTGACACCGACCCAGCAGCAGATTTTGGAGCAAAATGCAGTTTTGCGAAAAGTGG
>NZ_CAMFQO010000018.1 GCF_945980375.1 uncultured Eubacterium sp.
CTCGTGGGCTCGGAGATGTGTATAAGAGACAGAGTTAACCTTATCTACACCCCTGTCGGCATACAGAGGAATAACCTTAACTGTTTTACCGTTACTAATAACCTTAATACTGCCGAGGCTGTCGCCTTTTTTAACAGGTGCATTTACCACTTTTTTTATTTTGAAGTCACATTTCAACTTACCGTTATCCTTTGGCAAAACGATATTTTGTGTGTCGCTTAAGCTTGGAATAATGCTCTTTTGCTTTCCGTTATTAATCTTAACGGGAGTTAATTTGTTTTTATCAATCTTTATTTTTCTGCTTGAATATTCTGCAAATCCCTTATCAAGCAAATATTCGGCAGTTTGAAATCTATGCTCGCTTGTGTCCGAGCCTAAAACAACCGCCACAAGATTTAGTCCGTCACGACTTGCGGTTGCGCTAACGCAAAATCCTGCGTTAGAGGTTGTGCCTGTTTTTAATCCTGTTATACCCTTATACGATTTAACAAGCTTATTTGTATTGTTAAGCTCTGTTTTGCCTGCGCGCAGGCTGTCTAACCATATCGTAGAATAATTCTTAATCAAATCATATTTCATTACCTCGCTCGAAATAACCGCAAGGTCATATGCACAGGAATAATGAGCTTTTGTTGTATCATCAAGTCCGGTGCAGTTTTCAAAATTAGTATTCTTGAGTCCAAGCTCTTGAGCCCTATCATTCATCATTTTAACAAAAGCGACATCAGAGCCTGCAATGTGCTCGCCCAAGGCTGTGCAAGCATCATTTGCACTTGCAATTACAACAGCCTTTAGTAGCTCGTCAACTGTCATTATCTCCCCTTCCTCAAGCCATATTTGAGAGCCGCCCATTGCCACCGCATTTTTTGAAGCCGTGACCTTGTCGGTTAGCTTAATTTTTCCGGAGTCAAGAGCCTCAAGGCAAAGTAATATTGACATAATTTTAGTAACAGACGCGGGAGATAAATGCTCAAGCTCGTTTTCCTTATAAAGCACATCCTTTGTGTCTGTTGCCATAAGAACAACGGATTTTGCATTTATTTTTGATTTTTCAGTGTCATTGTCGGCATAAGCAACAAAGGGCACCTGAATTGTCAAAAGTATGCATATAATACAGGATAGTATTCTTTTCATTGTAAATCACCACAAACGGAAATATTTTTGTATTGTATTAGTAAAGATAATTTGTTATAATATCAAAAAATCAGGAGGAAGCAATATGAAAGCAGCATTTTATACACTCGGTTGCAAGGTTAACCAATACGAAACCGAATATATGGCAGAAACTATGAAAAATGCAGGATTTCAGATTGTTCCGCCAAACGAAGAAGCAGACTATTACATAATTAATTCCTGCACCGTAACAGCAACCGCCGATCAAAAGACAAGGCAAAATGTAAGAAAATTCAAGCGTCAGCACCCAAGCTCTGTTGTTATTTTAACAGGTTGTATGCCTCAGGCATTTCCTGAGCAGGCCAAAGAATTGTATGAAGCTGATATTGTATTATCAAACAAAAGCAACGATGATATTCTTGATTTAATCAATCAGCACAGCATAAGTCATAACAGAATTGTAAAAATAGACAGACACCAATCCGGTGATGAATTTTCTCAATGCTCAATCAATCACTTTAACGAAAGGATAAGAGCATTTGTAAAAATTGAGGATGGGTGTGATCGATTTTGTTCATACTGTATCATTCCTACCTCAAGAGGCAGAGTACGCAGTAAGAATCTTAATGATTTGAAAAACGAAATTGCTGCTTTAGGCAAAAACGGTATAAAGGAAATTGTACTTGTAGGAATAAATCTTTCGTCATACGGAAGGGGCAAGGATTATAATATAGTAGATGCGGTAAGGGTTTGCAACGACGATGAAAACATTGTTCGCGTTCGCCTTGGCTCACTTGAGCCTGACCACATTACCGATGACATTATTGAAGGACTTTCAAAATACGAAAAGCTTTGTCCACAATTTCATATTTCTCTGCAAAGCGGCTGTGACAGAACATTAAAAAATATGAACCGTCATTATTCATCCGATGAATACCGACAGCTATGCAATAAGCTTCGCAGTACTTTTAAGGACGCAACAATAACCACCGATATTATGGTAGGCTTTAATGACGAAAACACTGAAGACTTTGAAGAATCGCTTGCATTTGCAAAAGAAATAGGCTTTGAAAAGGTACATACATTCCCCTATTCCGAAAGAAAAGGAACTGCTGCATCACGCAGAGGCGACAATGTTCCGAGGCAGGAAAAGGAGCACAGAGCGTCTGTTATGATTGAAGAGACAAACAAGATAAGACAGAGATATTTTGAAAGCCTTATCGGAACAAAGCAAAATGTTTTGATAGAAAATATAATTGACGAAAATATCTATCAAGGCTACACAAGGGGTTATGTTCCTGTCAGAATTTTCTGCGAGAACGACATTATCGGTAAAGAAATAGAAGTAACAATCACTAAGGCTGATTTTGAGCTTGATTGTTGCTTTGCATAGCATTTAACATATTGGATACTTCATCCTTGGATTTCTTATCATACAAATTGGAATGCGAGAAGATGTAGTATCCTTTTATTTCGTTAATTTTAGAAATATATATTATTTGCCTTGCAATAATGTTGTTATTATTCTTAAATTCATTAAATGCATTTTTATCGTATGATGATGCATACTCATCCTTTGTATTAGACTTATATAATGCAAGACCGATGAACAAATCAACACCGCTGTCTCTGCAAAGACTAACCCATTTTTTAACCGTTTGAATAAAAGGCATACTGTTATTCTTAAAGCCGTAATATATCTGAGGGCAAATATAATCTATGTAATTATTCTTTATCCAAAGCTCAACATCGGCATAAAGCTCCTCCCTGTCACGCTCAACATCAGCTGCAGGACTGATTCCGAATTTTATGTTTGGATTAATGCTTTTAATTACATTTGATACCTTTTGTATCATATCGTTTACATTATCTCTGCGCCAATCGGCAAGTGACAAATCTCCCTTATATTTTTTGTATTCCTTTTTATCAAAATCAGCAGATGTGGTTGGATAAAAATAATCATCAAAATGTATTGCGTCAATACTGTAATTTTCAACTATTTCCCTAACACCGTCTACAATAAGCTGTTTAACCTCATCGTACGCCGGATTGAAGTATATTTTATTATCAACTGCTTTTGTCATATTTTTATTTATCACGGCAAAGCTGTTTTTATCAAGCTTATCATAGTCATCACCTTGACTGACTCTGTATGGATTAATCCATGCTTCAATTTGAAAACCGTGTTTATCGGCAAGGCTACACATTATTTCAAGCGGATCATACGGCATTTCCCCACCCTGTATTCCGTTAAAATATTCGCTGACGGGGAAATAGTTTGATTTATAAAATGCATCTGCACAGGGTCTGACCTGAACTGTAATTGTATTAAAGCCATATTTCTTCAACCTTTTGAATTCTTCGTCAACCAAATCGGTGAATATTTCTTCATTATTTCCCTGAGTAAACTTTTGTAGCTCATAATATGCAATCCATACAGCTATTCTGTATTTTGTTGGGCTCTCATCATTGGTTAATTCAGGCGCGGAGCATGATGAAAGCATTAAGCAAAAAATAAATATTAATGCAATTGTTTTTTTCACTTGAACACATCTTTCAAATAATGTATTATATAAATATATGAGGTGATAGCATTATGGAATACAGACTTGGCAAAAGTAAAAGAATTCTCGAAGCAGGACAAACGGCGAAGCTTGAATGTCCTAATTGCAAAAGAAAGGTTAACTTTTCTGTCTTTTCAAATATGAATACATCCCTAATTCCGAGCCTTCCTTTAGTAAAGCTTGAGAATGTTTATTTTCTTGTTTGCCCTGAATGTGCCGCTGTATACGGTATTGATTCAAGCAAGGGTAAGGCTTTGAAAAACGGTGAGCAGCTGGCAGTAGGCAACTATGACCTTAAGGAGTTAAAATCCTTTGAGGTTTGATATTTTAACAATTTATCTTGCCGTCATTAATATTATCGGTGTACTTATCAACGTTATTGACAAGTACAAAGCAAAGCATAATAAATGGCGAATTAAGGAGGCAACCTTATGGAGTGTTGCACTCCTCGGCGGAGCAGTTGGCAATTATTTAACAATGAATTTAATACATCATAAAACAAAACACAAAAGCTTTATGCTCGGCTTTCCAATAATAATTATCGTACAAACACTTTTGTTAGGATATGTAATTCTAAAAATTCGGCAGTAAATAACTGCCGAATTTTTTTACAGTATAATGCAAATCAAGCCACTGCAGCCCTCATTGATAACTCTTTCAATAGTTTCTCTAAATTTATCACGCGCATCCTCGGGCATACGATAAAGCTTATTATTTAAGCCCTCACTGACAAGAGAATGTAAGGATTTGCCGAAAATGTTTGTTTCCCAAATCTGGGATGGGTTATTTTCGAATTCCTTAAGTAGATACATCACAAGCTCCTCGCTTTGACTTTCACTACCTACTATCGGAGCAACCTCGGTGTATGTGTTGCATTTTATCATATGTATTGACGGTGCATGAGCCTTTAGCCTTACTCCGTATTTTCCGCCCTGCTTCATTATTTCAGGGTCCTCAAGCGAAAGCTCGTCAACGGTTGGCATAACAATACCGTAGCCTGTTTGCTCCACCTGATTTAACGCGTCCTTTAGCCGTAAATATTCCTTTTTCATTTTTGACAGATAGGATATTTCCTGCATTAAATCCCGTTCATTTTCAATTTTTATTGAGCATTTTCTTGATAAGATAGCGTAAAAATATGAGCTGTCTATATTTGCATTAATGCATACATTTCCACAGGACAAATCTGCCGATTTAATCTCTACATCGGAAATTTCATCAACAACGGCAAGCCCCTCTATATAACTGCTTACCGACCGAATTGTAGATATTGAGCCTACATCCTTTAACACGGCAGACGAAATATTTTGTCTAAGCTCATCATCGTCATCAAGGCTCTTGAACCAATTGGGCAAATTAAAGCTAATACACGATACAGGGAACTCATACAAAATACCGGTTATTATTTCTTTAATCTTGTTTTCATCAAGCTCAATACAGTTTACAGGTATTACCTGCTTTGAATATCTAATTGAAAGCTCATTAGCAAGCTCTATTGAGCTTTTGCTGTTTGGATTAGTGCAATTAAGCAAAACGACAAAAGGTTTATTTATCGCCTTTAATTCGTCAATTACACGCTTTTCTGCTTCCTCATATTCCTGTCTTGGAATTTGACTGATGCTTCCGTCAGTAGTAACTACAAGACCTATTGTTGAATGCTCCTCTATTACCTTTTTTGTACCGATTTCGGCAGCAAGATTAAACGGTATTTCCTCTTCACTCCATGGAGTTGTAACCATTCGGGGAGCATCGTCCTCATAATATCCCTCACTGCTCGGAACTATATAACCTACACAATCTATCATCCGCACCTTAAGCTTTGACGCCTTGTCAATGCAAAGCTCAACAGCATCCTCGGGTATGAACTTTGGCTCGGTCGTCATAATAGTTTTGCCGCCCGACGATTGAGGGAGTTCATCCTTTGCCCGTTCCTTAATGCTGTCGTCGGTTATGTTAGGTATTACAAGGCTTTCCATAAACCTTTTAATGAAGGTTGATTTACCCGTTCTTACAGGACCTACAACACCAATATATATGTCGCCGCCTGTACGCTTTGAAATATCATTATAAATATCAGTATTCATATTTCCTCCTATATTCCCGGGATGAGAATTACCTTATTTGTTTCAAGGCAATCACCGGTTATGTTATTTTCTTTTTTAATCATCTCAATATCGGAGGAAAATTGCTTTGCAATATCCCATACTCTTTCATTCTGCTTTGCAAAATACAATGTTAAGGCAGGATAGCTTTTTCTTTCCTGTGTAATTTCCATTTCGCTGAGAATGTTGTAGCTTGCTTCGTTACCGCAATAGCCGCAGTAATCATATGATATATTGACACAAATTGTTTTATCACCCGAAATTGTATAATCAAATGATGTTATCCTTATATCATTTGCCAAATCAACAGATGTAACATTTTGCTCAACGGCTTTTATTTGATTAACATATTGAAGTGTATTATCCTTGCCTGTGTACATCAGACAAATCTCAAATTCAACAATCAATTTATTGTTTTTAATACTGCATTGATGAGGTGTTACGCAAAGAAATTCAACCTTGACAATCTCGTTTTGCAATTCAAAGTTTAGCTTTGAAGAATTTGACCTGCAAGACATTTCGCAACCTGAAAGGCAATTAAATGTTGAATATTTATTGCTTGTATCCGCATTTAATACATATCCGTCAAAAACAAGCTCCTGCATTTTTTCTCTGACAGTAACGCAGGTTAAATACAAATCTCCATATATGTCTATTACTCCGCCATTGTCCTCATCTGTGCTTTTTGCTTTTACGAACAAGCTGCCGTTACAAAGCTTTGCAATGCAATGGCAGGCTTCATCAACACCAGGAACATCGACTATTTTTGAAATATCAAAGCTGTATTCTGCCCTATCAAGACAATTATCATTATTGCTGTATAAAACATACAGTGACATTGAAGCTTTAACAAGTATTTTATCCTTAATTATTTTTGTTTCAACACTGCAACATTCTACATTAAAGCACACCACTCGCTTAATTCCGTTTGAATTTGACGGAAGAACAAATGATTCCTCAATATCAAGTTTTGATAATACTGCATTGTCAACACAGGCAATTCTACTTTTATTGAGCTGAAGCTTTGAGTTTTCGCATTTACTGATACACGAACAGCTCTTTTTATCATATACATACAGACTTATGCAAAAGGAGGAATGTATATCTATCCTTCTTTGATTTATCATTCTGTAATTACAGTATTTATCGCATACTGTTGCATAACAAAATGCATTTTCACTTACATTGCCTATTTCTACCGTTTCATCAAAATCTTCAACAAAATCAGTATAAATAAGCTCGTCACTATCATTAAAATAAGTAAGACATATTTCTGTTTTACCCATTATATATGCACAGCTGTCCCTAATATCACAGGAGGTTATGTAGCTATGACTTGTACACCTAACCACCTTGCATATATCATCAAGGTATGCCTCGGGTGTTTCCTGATAGCTTTTGTCAATACTGATATTCTTGCTTAACACTAAATCATTGTTTTCTATGCAGGAATATTCTTTTTCAAGTTCCATATTTTTGCTCCTTTCTACTTCAGTAAAAGGTATGCAGGTATATAAAGGAATATAACAAAAAAGCCTACACCAAAAGGTGTAGACTAAATCTGTCATAAAAAATTATGCGTTTTTAATATCCTTTGCGTGAAGAACAATAGGCTTTCTCGACTTGTTTGTAAGCAGTAATGGTTGTGTGGAATTCTTTACCGAATCCTCTGTAACAACAATTTTTTCAATTGAATAATCAGACGGGACGGTAAACATCAAATCACCCAAAACTGCCTCAAATACGGAGCGAAGGCCTCTTGCACCTGTTTTACGTTCAAGTGTAATATCAGCCATAGCCTCTAATGCTCTCGGCTCAAATTCAAGCTTAACATCATCCATTTCAAACAGCTTTGTGTACTGCTTAACGATGGAATTTTTGGGTTCTGTCATAATTTTCACAAGAGCCTCCTTATCAAGCTCCTGCAAAACCGTTATGATAGGTATTCTGCCTATAAGCTCAGGAATCAATCCGTATTTAACCAAATCATGTTGGTTAATATTTTTAAGCACATCATCCTTGTTTTCAATATTCTTTGCAAGCTCCGACTCAAAGCCAAGTGAGCCCTTACCCAAACGCTTTTCAACAATTTTATCTATTCCGTCAAATGCTCCGCCGCATATGAAAAGAATATTAGTTGTATCAATTTGAATAAATTCCTGTTGCGGATGCTTTCTTCCGCCTCCGGGTGGAACATTGGAAACAGTGCCCTCAAGTATTTTGAGAAGTGCCTGTTGAACACCCTCACCGCTGACATCTCTTGTTATTGAGCGATTTTCACTTTTGCGAGAGATTTTGTCAATCTCATCAACATAAATGATACCTCTTTGAGCCTTTTCGATATCAAAATCCGCTGCCTGAATAAGTCTTAACAGGATATTTTCAACATCCTCACCGACATATCCTGCCTCGGTAAGAGTTGTAGCATCGGCAATAGCAAACGGAACATCCAATATTTTTGCCAAGGTCTGTGCGAGCATTGTTTTACCGACACCGGTCGGACCGAGCAAAAGAATATTACTTTTTTGCAAATCAACATCACCGTTACCGCCGTGAAATATTCTTTTATAATGATTATACACGGCAACGGACAAGCTTTTCTTTGCCTCATCCTGACCGACAACATATTCATCAAGCTTTTCTTTAATTTCCTTTGGCTTTGGTATAACCATATCCTTTGGAAAATCCTGAGTATTTTTTGAAGGTCGATGCTGATTGATAAGGTCACTGCACAAGCTAACACACTCATCACAAATGAAAACACCCGGGCCCTCAATAAGCTGATGAACCATCGCTTCACTTTTACCGCAAAACGAACATTTTTCCATTCTTACATTAGAATCGTCTTTTGCCAAAATCGATACTCCTTATCTTTTCTCGATTACCTTATCAACAAGGCCGTATTCCATTGCTTCATTAGCAGACATCCAATTATCTCTGTCAGTATCCTTAACAAGAGTTTCGTAATCCTTACCGCAGTTTTGAGCAAGAATTCTGTTAAGCTTTTCCTTTGTTCTTAAAAGATTCTTTGCAGCAATCTCAACATCAGTAGCCTGACCTGTTATGCCGTTACCTCCAACGAGAGGCTGATGAATAAGGATTTCACTGTTGGGAAGAGCAATTCTCTTGCCCTTTGCACCGCTGCTCAAAAGAAATGCGCCCATACTTGCAGCCATACCTACACATATTGTAGACACATCGCATTTGATATAATTCATTGTATCGTAAATTGCCATACCGGCAGTAACAGAACCGCCCGGCGAATTAATATATAATGAGATGTCCTTTGTGCTGTCCTGACTCTCTAAAAAGAGAAGCTGAGCAACAACAAGTGAAGCAGTTTGATCATTAACCTCGTCTGACAAAACAATAATTCTGTCAGACAACAATCTTGAAAAAATATCTACACTGCGCTCGCCCGAGCTTGACTGTTCAATTACATAAGGCATAGACGCCATAAAAATCACTATCCTTTTTACTTAGATTAATTATTCCTTAACAGCGTTTTCAACCACAAAGTCTACTGCCTTGCGAGTAACAATATCGGCAGAAAGCTGTTGCTGAGGAACGGCAGCCTTGATTTGCTCTGCCTCCATATTATACTGCTCTGCAAGCTTTGCAACCTCTGCTTCGATTTCCTCTTCGGTAGCCTCGATACCTTCAGCCTTTACAATAGCATCAAGAGCAAGCTTTGTCTTAACCTGCATCTTTGCACCGTCCATAAACTGCTCCTTGAACTGATCCATTGTCTGACCGAGGTACTGAAGATATGTATTGAGGTCAAGGCCCTGCATCTGCAATCTGTATGCATAATCCTGAACCATCTCATCACATTTTTGAGTGAACATACATTCAGGAATTTCAACCTCCATATTGTCGCAAATCTGCTCAACAATTTGATTTTCAAAATCAGTCTTTGCGTTTGCTTCCTTTCTTTCTGAAATTTGCTTCTTCAAATCAGCCTTAAGCTCATCAAGAGTATCAAATTCAGATACATCCTTTGCAAATTCATCATCAAGCTCAGGAAGCTCCTTTGTCTTGATTTCGTTAATTGAGCACTTGAAAACAGCGTCCTTACCTGCAAGTGAAGGCTCGTACTGCTCAGGGAAGGTTACGTTAACATCAAATTTCTCACCGGTCTTGTGACCTGCAACCTGCTCCTCAAAGCCGGGAATGAAGCTGTTTGAGCCAAGCTCAAGAGGATAGTTTTCGCCCTTACCACCTTCAAATGCAACACCGTCAACAAATCCCTCAAAGTTGATGTCACAGGTATCGCCCATTTCGGATGCTCTGTCCTCAACTGCGATAAGACGGGAATTTCTGTCCTGCATATTTTTAAGCTCTTGGGCTACATCCTCATCGGTAGCCTCTGTGTCGAGCATCTTACCCTTAATGCCCTTATACTCACCAAGCTTAACCTCAGGATATGTAGTAACCTTCATTGTGATTACAACACCCTCTGACTTGCTCATTACAGGAAAATCCACATCAGCAGGCTGATCGATAACGTTAAGACCTGCCTCCTCAAAAGCAGCTCCTACATACTCGGGATATACAATCTCAAGAGCCTCTTCGTAAAATACACCCTCGCCGTATACCTTTTCAATCATACCCTGTGTAGCCTTACCCTTACGAAAGCCCGGGATTTGAATTGACTTTCTCTGCTTCAAATAAGCCTTTTTACAAGCCTCTGTAAAAGCCTCTGCGTCAATAGTAATTTCAAGTTCATAAAGATTTGTCTCTATTTTATTAGATGACTTAAGTGCCATAATAATGACCCTCCTTAATTATTTTACAATTTGATACCGTAGCATTATATCATATCTGCAAATACTTTTCAACATATTTATTAAAATAATTATTATATATTATCTTATAAGCTTTGGAATAAATCCAAGACGGTCACATGAGATAAGTCTAAACTCTATTCCGTCAACAACATCATCAACGGCTTTTTTTGCTGCTATACCGTGAAGATGCCCATAATAGCATTTTTTTATACCGTATTCCTTTAACAAATTCAAAATTTCATCACACTTTGTATCTGTTGTAACAGGCGGATAATGCAAAAATACAATTATTTCATCATTAACGGCACTTTCCAAGGAAAGCCTTAATCTGCCTACCTCACGGTTAAGTACCTTTTCATCGTGTTCATCATCAACATCAAAAAGCCATCCTCTGCTACCGCAAACCGATACACCGTCTACATCATAGGAATTATTGAATAGAATGCTTATCGTTTTGTATCTCTGCGATTCAATAAAATCATTCATCTTTTTTGAAGTGTTCCACCAATAATCGTGATTGCCCTTGAGTATGATTTTTTTGCCGTTTAGCCTTTCAATGAAATCAAAGTCTGCCTTTAATTCATCAAAATTCATAGCCCAGCTTATATCACCCGCAATTACAACAGTATCGTCGTCGGTTACAATTTTATTCCAATTTTTTTCAATTCTGTCTACATAATCATTCCATCCCGGAAAAGAATCCATAGGCTTATCTGTTCCAAAGGATAAATGAGTATCGGCAATAGCAAAAAGTGACATAAATGATCTCCTTGAATAAAAAACAAAATACTTCGAATACTAAAGCTGAAGGGAGTGAAAAAAATGAAGCAAGAAATTAAAGGAATCAGCTGTGAGGTTAAAAACTGTATCCACCACGATATGTCAAACTGCTGTACAGCAGGCAGCATTAAGGTAGGCAGCACAAACGCAAAATCAATGTCTGAAACAAATTGCGAAACCTTCGAGTGCAACGATTGCTGTACAAACTGCTAACAAAACAAACAAGTAATATTAAAGAGGCTCATTGAGCCTCTTTATTCTTTATAATTTCAAAAGCTTAAATACCATTTCGCTCATATTTTCTTTATCGCAAACATTGTCAAAACGAATGGCCTTGTCTTTAAGTGACTGAAGAGGCTTTGGTACATCAACACCGGAAATCCTGTTAAGCTCTCCAACCATATCAAATTCATCCAAATCGAGTTTTTTGCCATCAAGAATAGCAGTGAGAACGCTCTTTGAAAATTTATAGGGTGATGCAGTTGAATCGATAACGGTAGGAATATCATCGCCTGTGCGTGCAACATATTCGTCATATACATTAACTGCAACTGCTGTGTGAGTATCGCAAAGATAATTATACTTTTCAAAATGTTCCTTAATTGTTGAATCTACGCTTGCTTCGTCACAGCAGCCTGCATCAAACACCTCTTGAATTGACTCAATAAGTGTTTTTGATACCTCATATTTACCGTCAGTTGAAAGCGCATTCATCAAATCGTTAACAAGGCTGTCGTCCTCGCCGCTCATATGGTAAAGCAATCTTTCAAGATTTGATGAAATAAGAATATCCATAGAAGGAGAGGTTGTTGTAAAGAACTGTCTGTTTTTGTTGTACTCGCCTGATTTGAGGAAATCGGTAAGAACATTATTGCTGTTAGAAGCGCACACAAGCTTTTTGATAGGCAGACCCATTTTCTTTGCGTAGTAAGCAGCAAGAATGTTACCGAAGTTTCCGGTAGGAACAACAACATTTATTGCGTCACCAAGGGCAATTCTATTTTGCTCAACCATGTCGCAGTAGGTTGAAAAATAGTAAACAATCTGCGGAACCAATCTTCCCCAATTGATTGAGTTTGCCGATGAGAACATCATATTCTTGCTTTGAAGCTGTGCCTTAATATCATCATTTGTAAAGATAGCCTTAACAGCACTTTGAGCATCATCAAAGTTTCCGTTGATAGCACATACGGAAACATTATTACCCTCCTGTGTTGTCATTTGAAGCTTTTGCATAGGTGAAACACCGTCAACGGGATAGAACACAAGTATTCTTGTATTATCAACATCCTTAAAGCCCTCAAGAGCAGCCTTACCTGTATCGCCCGATGTTGCAACAAGTATAACTATTGTTTTGCCGTCTGCTGTTTTCTTTGCGGAAACAGTCATCAAATAAGGTAAAAGCTGTAAAGCCATATCCTTAAATGCACAGGTAGGACCGTGCCAAAGCTCAAGTATATTCTTATTACCGCATACATTTACGGTTGGTGCAATTTTCGGTGAAGAAAACTTTTCAGCAGCATAAGCACCGTTTACACAGTAATCAAGCTCCTCCTCTGTGAAATCGGTCAGGAAATCCTTTAGAACGGTTTTTGCCCTTTGGGTATAAGGCATATCTACCATTGAGGCAATTTTATCTAATGAAAACTGCGGAAGCTCGCAAGGAACAAAGAGGCCTCCCTCTTCGCTTATTCCCTGTGCAATAGCTTGTGCAGAAGTAACCTTTATGTTTTTATTTCTTGTAGAAGTATAGAACATAATATGTCCTCCTAAAAATTATTAGTAATATTCTATTACAAAGTAAAAGCATTTTCAAGATGTTTAATTGATTTTATTATGTTATTTTCCAAAAAAACCTCAATAACATCAAATCTCGGCTGCAAATTTACCTTATATCGTTGCATATACAGGTTTGCAGTTGCAATAATTTTTTGTTGCTTAATTTCATCAACAAATTCTCTTGGCAAGGCAATGGAGTTTTCTCCTCTTGCCTTAACCTCTGCAAAAACTATGAAGCCGTTGTATTCAAAAATCAAATCTATCTCGCCGAATCGTGATTTAAAGCTGTGTTCTAAAAGATAATATCCCTTTGAGCGAAGATAGTTTGCAGCCTTCATCTCGGCAAGGCGTCCCCTGTTATTCATTCTTTGCGTACCATGTTTTCAAAAAAGATTTTCTGTGAATTTCACTTGGTCCGTATTCATCAAGCATTTCGTAATGAAGCTTTGTTCCGTAGCCCTTATGCTTTTCAAATTTGTATTGAGGATACTTTTCAGCCATAGTAAGCATATATCTATCCCTTGACACCTTTGCAAGAATTGAGGCGGCGGCAACAGATGCCGATTTTGCATCACCCTTAACAACAGCCTCACAGTCAATATCAATACCCTTTGGAATCCTATTGCCGTCTATCAATGCATAATCGGGCTTGACCGCTAAACCGTTTATTGCATTATTCATAGCAATAAAGGTTGCGTTAAGAATGTTAACATCGTCAATGGTTTTTTCATCGACAAGTGAAATGCAATAGTACAGGGCTTCTTCCTTAATTTTATCAAAAAGAGCCTCTCGCTTTTTTTCGGAAAGCTTTTTTGAATCATTTACGCCCTCAATAATTTGACCTTTTCTCAGTACAACTGCCGCGGCAAAAACAGGACCTGCAAGAGGACCTCTTCCAGCCTCATCAACTCCGCATACTGTTTTGTATCCGTTATCATAGGCTTTGTTTTCATATTCAAGCCAATCAATGTCCGTATTATTCATCATGGCAATTCAAGGGTAATTCTACCCAGCTTTCCTCCTCTGAATTCATCTGCGACAATTACGGAAGAACGCTCATAATCTATTTCTCCGCCTTTAACAAGGAATCCTCGTTTACGGCCTATCATTTCAAGGATTTCCCATCCCTGCAAGAGCTCAACTCCTGTAATTTTATATCGTTGCTCTATTGCCTGTGGATTAGTCCTTGCAAGGCTTTCAAGCAATCTGCAGGCAATGGTTTCTTTGTCTGTTACCTCATCCTTTACCGAGCCGATAAAAGCAAGCTTATCGCCAACCTCCGGGTCATCAAACTTCGGCCAAAGCACGCCGGGAGTGTCAAGCAGTTCGATTCCGTTACCGACAACAAACCATTGATTTTGCTTGGTAACACCTGCCTTGTCGGCTACCTTTGCTTTAGCATTCTTGCCCATACGGTTTATAAAGGACGACTTGCCTGTATTGGGAATACCGACAACCATAAGCCTTAACGGCTTTTTGCTCATTCCCTTTTGTTCATTGCGTTTTATAACATCAGCCAACGCACTTTTAACAACATCATCAAATCTATTGAGTCCTTTACCTGTTTTGCAATCAACAGCAATGGCATATTTGCCCTTGTCCTCAAAATGCTTAATCCACATTGATGTTGCAGTTGGATTTGCAACATCGCATTTGTTGAGCAAAACAATTCTCGGCTTATTTTTTACAATAGAATCAAGCTCGGGATTTTGCGAGCTATACGGCACTCTTGCATCAAGAATTTCTACAACACCGTCAACAAGATTCAACGATTCCTTAATCAGTCGTCTTGTTTTTGCCATATGTCCCGGGAACCATTGAACATTTTGTTTTATCAACTCCGGCATAAATCACACCTGCCTTTTGGTTTATTATACAACAAACACAAAATAATATCAAACACTATAAAAATAAGCCGTACCACAGGAAAGCCCGCGATACGACTGTTTTTTAGGTTATTACTTAATAGCTTCCTTAACCTTAGCTGCCTTACCCACTCTATCACGGAGATAGTAAAGCTTTGCTCTTCTAACCTTACCTGCACGGATAACCTTAACGTCTACAACGTTTGGTGAATGAATCGGGAATACACGTTCAATACCTACACCGTAAGATACTCTACGTACAGTGAAGGTTTCGGAAATGCCTGAACCTCTCTTGGCAATAACTGTACCCTCAAAGTTCTGAATTCTCTCTCTCTGACCTTCGCGGATGTTTACGGATACCTTTACTGTGTCACCAATGTTAAACTTTGGTACCTCAGCCTTGATGTTGTCCTGTGCGATAATCTTAAGTGCGTCCATTTTATTTCCTCCTTTATAATTTATGAGATGTTCATATCGTAAAGAAAGCGGACCATCTTCTAAAATGCGAAACGCTACATTTTACGCGTTGCAGGGATATGCAACGGATAAATGCTGATATATAATAGCATATGTTTATTAAAAATGCAAGCATTTTATTTATATTCTTTGAAATCTTTTGTCAAAAGGTTGATTCTGCCAATGCTTTTCCACTCATAATCCATATCTATAAGCCTGATTATAGTATCAAAAAGCAACGACGGATTTAAGTTTTTATCAGGTCCGGCAAGCAATCTGATGTTCAAAACTATTTGATTATCTCTTATTGAAATCGAATATTTTTCTATAAACTGCTTGATGTCGGTTTCCTTAAGCACTCGCCTTTTGCCTTGCTTGCCCTTTTTCTGTGCCATTATGGTATCGCTTTGCAAAACCTCTTTTATTTTTTCAAGTGCCTTTTCGTTATCCAAAAACTCAAATTTATACACATAATCGCTGTATACAATTTCGTGACAATCCATAAAATCATCATATACATCCAAAATTCTTATGCCAAGCGGTAATGCGTCATTAACACGTTTTTTAACCTCATCATTGGAAATATCATCAAGAATTCTGATATCAACATTTTCACACAGGCTTTCTACGCCGAGAGAAAGCGGAAGCGAAAAACTCATATACGGATGGGGATTAAAGCCCTGTGTAAACCACAGATTAAGCTTGGCCCTTGCAAATGCACGCGAAAACACACGATTTGTATCCAAATGACTAATGTATTTTGCCTGACCTGTTTTTGAAAATCTCAATCTAATCTCTCGCATCGCAATGACCTCCGTTGAGTCTGTTTGCTCCACAGCCTGCACACTTTATTCTGCAATGCGGAGTAGTTGTATTTTGGTGAGCCTTTAAGTTTTCATTTTCAAGGAATTTACGGCTGATACCGTAATCAAGATGATCCCAAGGCAAAAGCTCTGAAAACTCTCTTTTTCTTTGAGTATAAAAATAAGGGTCAATACCGTTATCCTCAAACGCCCTTAACCAAGCGTCAAACTTAAAATGCTCATCCCAGGAATCAAACTTGCATCCGTTTTTGAAGGCTGAATGGATAACTGCCGACAATCTTCGGTCGCCTCTTGCAAGCACACCCTCAAGCAATGATGTAGGTGTTTCATGGTATGACACCCTGATTTTCTTTGACGGGATAGACTCAAGCAGATGCTTTTGCTTTGCTTTAAGTGAATCCATAGAATCCTCAGGTTCCCACTGAAAAGGAGTAAACGGCTTTGGAATAAAGGACGAGCAGGAGATGTTCACCTGCAAACCGGTACCCTTTTGCCGATTGGGATTTTTATAAAATGCGTGAACAACCTCCATACCGAGATTTGCAATACCCTCAATGTCCTCCATTGTTTCAGTCGGCAGACCCATCATAAAATAAAGCTTAACGGTTGTCCAACCATTATCAAACGCCTTGGTACAGGTATTTATTACCTCTTCCTGTGTAACATTTTTATTTATTACATCACGAAGCCTTTGAGTTCCGGCTTCGGGTGCAAAGGTCAATCCGCTTTTACGCACCTTATTAAGCTTATCAACAAGCTCGTCCGAGAAATTATCAACACGAAGACTTGGCAAAGAAAGATTAATTTTATCCTTAACGGTCCAATCAATTAGAGACGTCAGCATCTCATTTACCTTTGAATGATCGGATGTTGACAGTGAGCAAAGTGACAGTTCATCATAGCCTGTTGATTCTATCAAAGCCTTGCTTTGAGCATTAATTGTTTCAACACTTTTTTCTCTTATAGGACGATAAATAAAGCCTGCCTGGCAAAATCGACATCCTCTGATACAGCCTCTGAAGATTTCCTCAACCGCTCTGTCGTGAACAATATTAATAAACGGAACAACAAATTCCTTTGGATAGTAGCATTTGTTCATATCGGATACAATGGATTTTTTTACACTTTTAGGAGCATTATTCGTTGCCTTTAGCTCCTTAAGTGTTCCGTCATCATTATAGCTATCTTCATAAAATGACGGCACATACACACCGGTTATATCCTTTGCTTTGAGCAAAAATTCCTTTTTGGACAATCCGTTTTGCTTGCAATGCTTTAGAAGATCAAGCACCTCGTTTGTGCTTTCCTCACCGTCACCCAAAAACACAATATCCATAAAATCGGCAATAGGCTCGGGATTGCAAGCACATGGCCCTCCGCAACAAATAACAGGAGTAAGCTCATCCCTATCCTTTGAATACAGCGGAATACCCGCCAAATCAAGCATATTAAGAACATTGGTATAGCAAAGCTCATACATAAGAGTAAAGCCGATAATATCAAAATCCTTAATATAGTCACCGCTTTCAAGCGCAAATAGAGGAACATTGTTTTTTCTCATCTGCTCCTCCATATCAACATCGGGAGCAAACACCCTTTCACACCAAGCATCCTGTCGCTCATTAACAAGACCGTAAAGAATTTTCATTCCGAGATGGCTCATTCCTATTTCGTAAATATCAGGAAAACAAAAGGCATATCTAATATCAACCTCATTGGGATTTTTAACAACACTGTTCAACTCTCCGCCAACATATCTTGCAGGCTTTTGAACATACTGTAATATTTTTTCAACCTCTTTTTTTATCATAAATTACCTCTAATCAGCCAAAAGGCTAAATACAATGAAATAAACAACAAGTTGTATTTTGCACAAAGAACAGAATACAAAAGCAGTAATGCCGTAAGTAACGCACTGACTGTATACATAATACGGTAGGACTTGCCTACACCGAGAAGCTCATCAAAAATAAGCATAAGGCACCTTCCCATATCCAAAGGATAAATCGGTAAAGCATTTGCAAAAATCAAGGCACAATTAATATCCCTGTATACATCAAAAGCTGCAAAAACAAGATTAACAGCTATTCCCGACATTAAAAAGGCTATTTCTCTGCAGGAGGACAGCTGTGAGCTGTGCTTCAAGCCGATTCCGTAAAAGGATACAGTAATCTTATCCGCCCTACCGCCAAGCATATAAAGAGAAGCAATATGCCCCAATTCGTGCAGGGACGAAAACAAAATAACAATCAAAAAGCTTATATTATTTGAAAACAGAGCAACCGAAAGGATTGCAAAAAACAAATAGCTGATTTCAAAATCAACATTGAAAAGCTTAAACCTCATTAAACCACCATAAATAAATACGATGATTCAAGGCGGTTAATCACCTGTTTTTATCCAAAAAGCTTTGCAAAATCATAACAGCAGACACGGCGTCAACCGTTTGCTTTCTCTTTTTTCCTCTTACATTGTTATCGGAAAGAACATTATGAGCCATTACGGTTGTAAGCCGTTCATCCTCATAAAATATGTCAACATCAATTTTTTGGGCAATTGCATCTCCGAGCGAGCGACATTCATCACATCTGTATCCGTAGCTGCCGTCCATATTTCTCGGCAGACCGATAACAATTTTTTCTATTTTATTTTCCTCAACTATTTGAACGATCCTATCAACAAGCTTTGGCTGATACGACTGTTCAATAACACAAAGCGGTGAAGCAAGCATTCCCCTTACATCAGATATGGCAATACCTGTTCTGACATCACCGTAATCAACCGATAGTATTTTCATATTCCCTCATTAATAATAGGAAAACCAAAATATGATTTTCCTATTATCTGCATACTATTGTAATATTTCCGAATCTAAATCGTCCGGAGGAGCTGCACCGTTTGACTCTTCTTCGGTTCCGTCATCAGCATTGTCATCAACCGTGTTATCGTCGACAACATCCTCGACAGACTCCTCCTTTTTCTTTGTAGTTGACTGCTTGGTGGTTTTGCTTGAATAATCACCATCGCTCAAATAAACGCTTTCGCCAACCTTAGGCAGATTGTTTTCATCAAACCAACCCCATCTGCCCGAGCCTCTGCTAAGAGTACCGTTACTTGAATACTCGCGTCTAACAATACCGTCAACCTCAGGGAAGTCTTTAACATTCTTTCCCTTCTTTTCGTATATCTCTTTCATAATGGTATTCCAAATTGTACCTGAAGGGTTAGCAGAAAGACGGTATACAACCTCTTTATTCTTATCATAGCCATACCAAACTGCACCGACATATTCAGGTGTACCTCCGATAAACCAACGGTCGTTAGAGCCTGTTGTTGTACCTGTTTTGCCAAAGCAGGTTACACCGTCAATCTTATATGATCTACCTGTACCCTCGGTCATAACGGTTTGGAGCATTTTATTCATAACCCAAGCCGTATTTTCGGACAAAGCAACCTCTTTATCCTTTTCGGGATTCTTTTCAAGAATTACATTGCCCTGTGAATCCTCAATCTTATAATAGCTGTAGCCCTCATACCAATATCCACCGTTACCGAAAGCTTGGTATGCAGCGGTCATTTCCAAAACAGAAACGCCGTATGTTAATGAGCCTGTTGCCATGGGAGCAAGGTCACAGTCCTGAACGGCAAGCGATGAAATATGGAACTTATTGGTAATATATTCGTATGCATAGGTTGTTCCGATTTTGTCAAGCGTTCTTGCCGAAATTGTATTTTTGGAAAGTGCAAGGCCTTTTTGAACGGATATTACCTGACCGGAATACGAACCACCCTCGTTTGTCGGCCAAGGCTTACCGTTAATCTTTGTAAGAGGTGCATCCTTGGTAGGAGTAGACCAATATACGTTTGTTTCGTCATCCTGCAAGGTTTTTTCAAGGGCAGGACCGTAAACCGAAAGAGGCTTGATTACAGAACCAGGCTGACGCTTTGATTGCCATGCACGATTGAGAACACGGTTGGCTTTCTTTTTACCCGTGCCTCCGACCATACCGAGAATTCTGCCATGATAATCCATAATCACACAGGCGCCCTGTACTGTTTCGTCAGGCATTTTTTTGTAATTCTCGTAAACATCCTCAATGGCGTTTTGAACATCAAAATCGATTGCGGAATAAATCTTAAGACCGCCGCCGTAAATCATATTCTTTGCTTTCTTTGCGCTGTATCCGGAGCTTTGAAGATCATTGATAACCTGATCGATAACATAGTCTGTGTAGTACGAATTGATCTTTTCTGCCTGCTTCTTTTCAGCAGATGATTTTTTGATTTGGCTGCCCTTATAGTCCGGTGAATTAGTGTACACCATCTTATAATTCATAGCTTCATCATATTGCTCTTGCGTGATAAAATTATGCTCAAGCATTTTTTCGAGAACTCTTGTTTGCCTTTTCCTGTTATTTTCAGGATTAATTAAAGGGTCATATCTTGTTGGGGACTGTGTAATACTCGCAAGACAGGCACATTCTGCAATATTAAGGTCCTTAACCTCTTTACCGAAATAGGTTTCGGCAGCAGTTTTAACACCGTAGCATCCGTGTGAAAGATATAAGGTGTTAAGATACGCCTCCATAATTTCATCCTTTGAATAATGTTTTTCAAGGTTAAGAGCAGAAAGAATTTCGTTAAACTTTCTGATAAAGGTAACATCGTTCTCATCGGTTAAGTTTTTGATAAGCTGTTGTGTAATGGTTGAACCGCCCTGTCCGCTGTTTGAAGGCTTAACCATAACGCCGACGGTTCTTATCCAGTCTACACCGTGATGCTTTTCAAATCTTTCGTCCTCTATGGCAATAAATGCCTTTGACATATATTCATTCATTTCGCTTTTTTCAAGCCAAATGCGGTTTTCCTCACCGTGAAGCCTTGTAATTTCTACAAGCTTATCATCGTCGTATCCGTAAATAAATGAAGTTTGATTTTGGCTTGACGCTTCATCCTCAAGATTAAATACCACATCGCCGTGGACAACAGAATATCCGTAAACAAAAAGAACAGATGAGCAAATAATACCGACAACGCCGATAACAAGAATTGCGCCCAAAACAATTCTGCCGAAAACACCTGCAGCCTTTTGACCGGAGGATTTAGGAGAATTCCTTCTTTTGTGTTGTTTCTTTGAGCTTTGCTTTGATGCTGAGGAGTTGCTCTTGCTGTTTTCCGAATTAGAAAAAGTATTATAGGCAGACGGTAGCTTACCGCCATTCTTTTTTCGTGTTTCTTTATCGTCGTTATAAGCCTTTTGTGAATTATTCATAAAAGACTCAAGAAGATCGTCATAATCATTTTTTGCCACGAAATCAGCCTCCTTAAATATATTATTTTTATTATAATATAAAACTACAAAAAAATAAAGAAGAATTTTGTTAATAATGCAAATTAATCCTTCTTTATTCTTTTTGCTTTTTTTCTATTCATTTCTATACTACGTTGAGATACCTCAACCTTATCATAGGTTTTCTTAGCCCTTATGGTTGTCCAAAAGGTTTTTCTGCATTTTTTGCATTTTGTAGGGCATCTAAATGATTTATTGACACAATCAAACTCGTCAAGCCTATGAAGCACACCCTTACAAACCGGGCAAACAAGCTCCTGCTCATAAATGTTAAACACGTCCGTTACCGGCTTTGTAATCAGGTAAGGCTTATAAATCAACTTTTCAAAAAATCTGTTGTCGCAATCGTTTACAAAGCCTGCAAGCTTTTCTCTGTCGTAAACCTTTTTGAAGCATTCGGCAGTAAGGTAGCAATCGGTCAATGCCCTGTGAAGCTTTTCAACATCAATATCTATGCCGAATTCCTGTGCACAATCGGAAAGAGAAATTTGATTTTTGTTATCTCTCTCAATAAAAGACATACAATATTTTTGTGCGTCACAGTATTTAGTAATAAAATCTATGTTTAGATTACCTAAAAACGCCTGATAGTTACTTGTAAGAACATACAAATCCGAATTGCTCCAGGTCATAAACAAATTGTTTTCACCCTTGCTCCAACGAGCAAACTCCTTTATTGCCTGCGAAAAAGGAACTCCGTTTTCCCTAAGCTCCTCGTTGGTAATGTTAGTGAGGTTTTTGCATCTGCCCGAAAGCTTTTTGGTAAGCTTTGGCATAACAAGTTGCTTAAAGGTATCTACTGTTTCAAGCTTATTATTCAGTTTTACAGCGCCTATCTCTATAATCTCGTTCATAAAACCTTTTTTGGCATAGCTATAGGCATTGTTCCATTCTAAATCAAAAATAATAAAATTCAAAATTCAACAACCTCAAAACAAAAATAACCTTGCATAACGCAAGGTTATCACACAATTGTTATACAAAAAGAAATACCAAAAAAGCAGCCAATACAATTACAAAGAAAATTGCAATAAACCACTTTGTAACTCTTTCAAGCTTCTTTTCGTTAGTCATACCCTTTGTCTTTCCGCCGTATGATTCGGTATTGCCACCAATTACACCGGAAAGATTTGATGATCTACCCTCTTGCATAAGAACAACAACAGTAATGATGATTGAAGCAACTATCAAAACTGCACCAAATACATAATGATACCAGAGCATAATATTCCCTCCATAAGAAATTTCGACTACTGCATTATATCACAACAAATATAATAATGCAAGCCTTTTTTTAGACTAATTATTTATGCTAATCAAAATGATATTTGAGCGGTATTATCAGCAGGAGTGGGTAATGCGCCTGCCGCAGGCAAATTCTTTGTTCTGAACCTCCAGGTTTTTTCAAACTCACCCTCGGTATAATGGTGCATAGATTCAACCTTATGATTCTTCTTTTGAGTCATAACCGAAACACCGATTGTGTCCTTTGATGATTTAGGAGTAAGAGCTCCCGTATTCAATATAAGCATTCTTCCGCTTGTTGAACAAAGAACAAGCTCGCAATCCTCTTCAATATACTCTATACAGGCAAGAGGAGATTTTAGAGAATAAGCCTTCAAAAGCTTCTTTCTGTTTGTTTTTGTTTGGTAAGCAGAAATGTCAACCTTTGCAACCTTTCCGTTTTCAAAAACAAATATCATATATCCGACATACTGCTTAATAACACAAATATATACAACCTTTTCGTCCTGTTCCATCTCGAGCTTGCCGGGAACATAAATTCCAAGCATAGAGGCCTTACCGTCGGGAAAATCATCAACCTTTGCCTTATACACCTGTCCCTTATCGGTAAACACCAAAAGCTCGTCCTTATTTGAACATTCGAAGATTGATGAAACCTCATCGCCCTCTTTAACCTTTTGTTCACCCGACATACGAAGATTTGCAGTTCTGATTTTGTTAAGATAACCCTCATTTGTAATAAACAGTGTTACCGGATAATCAGGAATTTCCTGTTCGACAGATGCGTCAAACTCATCAACCTCATAAAGAATTTCCGATTTTCTTTCATCTGAATATTTATCGGCAACATCGTTAAGCTCTTTGATGATAATTCTCTTTTGCTTATTCTTGCTGTCAAGAATAGACTGAAGCTCTGCAATCTCTTCAATGAGGCTTTCGATATCCTTTGTACGTTTAAGAATATATTCACGATTAAGGTGACGAAGCTTGATTTCTGCAACATATTCTGCCTGTGCCTTATCAATGCAAAAGCCTATCATAAGGTTTGGTACTACATCGCTTTCGCTTTCTGTGTTACGAATAATACTGATAGCCTTATCAATATCAAGAAGTATTTTTTCAAGTCCCTGCAAAAGATGCAGCTTTTCAGCCTTTTTATCAAGGGTGAACTGTGTTCTTCTTCTGACACACTCAAGCCTGAATTCAATCCATTCCTTAAGAATATCGGCAACTCCCAAAACCTTAGGATAACCGTTTATAAGAACATTAAAGTTACAGGAGAAGGTATCCTCAAGCGGAGTCATCTTGTAAAGCTTTGTCATCAAAGCATCGGGGTCTACACCTCGCTTAAGGTCAAGAGTTATACGCAAGCCCTTCAAATCTGTTTCGTCACGAATATCCGAAAGTTCTTTTACTTTATTGGATTTTACAAGCTCAACAACCTTGTCAATAATAGCCTCCGATGTTGTTGTAGGCGGTATTTGAGTAATATCAATACAATTGTAGGACTTATCATAGGTATATCTTGCGCGTACCTTAACAGAACCTCTGCCTGTTTTGTAGATACGTTCAAGCTCTTCCCTGTCGTAAATTATATATCCGCCGCCGACAAAATCAGGAGCTAAAAGGGTTTCCGACACATCATGATCCGGATTTTTGATCAGAGAAACGGTTGTATCGCAAAGCTCTCTAAGGTTGAACGAAGCAATGGAGGACGCCATACCAACGGCAATACCGGTTGTAACATTTGCAAGAATTGACGGAAATGTTACAGGCAAAAGGGTTGGCTCCTTCATAGTGTTATCGTAGTTGTCAACAAAGTCAACAGTATTTTTATTAATATCTTCAAAAAGCTCCTTGGAAATAGGCGCAAGCTTTGCCTCGGTATAACGAGATGCGGCGTACATCATATTTTTGCTGTAAGCCTTACCGAAGTTGCCCTTTGATTCTACAAACGGATACAAAAGACTTTCGTTACCGCGTGAAAGTCTAATCATTGTTTCATAAATTGACGCATCACCGTGAGGATTAAGCTGCATGGTTCTGCCGACAATATTTGCACTTTTGATTGTTCCGCCCTGCAAAAGCCCCATATTGTACATAGTGTAAAGGAGCTTTCTGTGCGACGGCTTGAAGCCGTCTATTTCAGGAATAGCACGAGACAGAATAACACTCATTGCATACGGCATATAGTTCGATTTAAGTGTATCAACTATCTGCTCATCCTTAATAAGTCCTGCATCTTGAATATGGACATTATCCGCTAAAGGAGATTGTACCTCAGTATTTCTTGCTTTCTTTTTTGCCATAGAATAATCCCCTCCTTTTAGCTAACATCTGCCGCATCTAAATACAGATGTCCGTAATCGGCAATATAATTCTTTCTTCCCTCAAGGTTGTCACCCAAGAGCAAATCAAACATTTCGCTTGTGGCAAGTGCATCGCTCGGAGTAACCTTAATCAATCGTCTTGTGGCAGGATTCATAGTGGTAAGCGACATCATATCCGCCTCGTTTTCACCAAGTCCCTTTGAACGTTGAACGATATATTTGCTGTCACCCAGCTCTGCCTTAATCTCATCCATTTCTATTTCATTATAGGCGAAATAGGTTTGATCCTTACAGGTGACCTCATAAAGCGGTGATTCGGCAATGTAAACCTTGCCCTCCTCAATAAGCCTTGGCATCAGCCTGTAAATCATTGTAAGAATAAGTGTTCTGATTTGGAAGCCGTCAACATCGGCATCGGTACAAATCATTATTTTGTTCCAGCGCAGTGCTTCCATATCAAACATCGAAACATCCTTTGCCGCCTTGCTCTTTACCTCTACACCGCAACCGAGAACCTTAATCAAATCAGTTATTATTTCACTCTTAAAAATTTTATCGTAATCGGACTTAAGGCAATTAAGTATTTTACCTCTTACAGGCATAATAGCCTGAAAATTTGCATCTCTTGCCTGCTTACAGGCACCGAGAGCAGAGTCACCCTCTACAATAAATATTTCTCTCTCATTAACATCCTTTGACCTGCAATCAACAAACTTTTGAATACGATTTGTCATATCCACCTTGGTTTGAAGAGTTGTTTTAAGGGTTTTTCTTGTTTTTTCCGCTTTAATACGGGAACGCATATTAATCAAAACCTGATCGGCTATTTTGTCTGCGTCCATCTTGTTTTCAATAAAATATACCTCAAGCTGCTTTCTGAAAAAATCAGTCATTGCGTCTTGAATAAATTTGTTTGTAATAGCCTTCTTTGTTTGGTTTTCGTAGGAGGTTTGTGTTGAAAAAGAAGACACAACAAAGATAACACATTCTTCAATATCCTGAACAGTAATTTGAGAATCTGTTTTATTATACTTATTTGTTGATTTAAGATAAGCATTAATTTGATTTACAAAAGCACTTTTGAATGCTTTTTCAGGAGCACCGCCGTGTTCAAGGAAGGATGAATTGTGATAATATTCCTTAAGCTGTGTTTTCAGCGAAAAGCAAAGTGCAGCCTTAATCTTAAGCTTATAATCGTTAAGGTCATCTCTGTCTCTGCCGACTCTTTCGCACTCCCAATATTGAGGAGAAGTAAAAGCACCGTCGCCTGCAAGCTCTGCTACATAATCCTTAATGCCGTTTTCGTAGCAATACTCGAAGGTTTCAAATTGGGTGGCGGTTAGCTGATTTTTGAAAACAAATGTAATTTTATCATTAACAATAGCCTGACGCTTTAAGGTTTCCTTGTAAAAATCAATAGGCACGTTAATATCGGTAAACACCTGCAAATCAGGCTTCCATCTAATTCTTGTACCTGTATCCCCTCTTTTCCCATACGGTTCCTTTTGGAGTCCTCCGACATTTTCACCGTGCTCGAAATGAAGATTGTATCTAAAACCGTTTGTCTTAATTTCAGCATCCATATACTCTGAAGCATACTGTGTTGCGCAAAGACCAAGACCGTTTAATCCCAATGAGAACTCGTAGTTATCTCCGCCATTGTCATACTTACCGCCTGCATAAAGCTCGCAAAACAAAAGCTCCCAATTATATTTATCCTCATTTTTATTATAGTCAACAGGAATACCTCTGCCAAAATCCTGTACCTCAACAGAGCCGTCAAGAAATCTTGTAACAATAATTTTGTTACCGTATCCCTCTCGCGACTCGTCTATTGAGTTAGACATAATTTCAAATATAGAATGCTGACAGCCCTCAATACCGTCCGAACCGAAAATAACCGCAGGTCTTTTTCTAACTCTGTCTGCACCCTTTAACGATTTAATACTTTCATTTCCGTATTCTTGCTTTTTCGCCAAACAAATCCCTCCATAACAAGTATACATATACATTTAGTATACTATATATTGTATAAAAATGTCAAGACAACAAAAAATCAAATCCTCATTTGAGGATTTGATACAGCGTGTCGAAATAGCTAAATTGTAAATTTCGACACGCTGGTAGACTGTTGAGAAATGGAACTGAATTTCGCATTTTGTGAGGGAAGATGTACGAGGGTACCTCGACCGAGCAAAAGGCGAAAAACGCCAAAAGCGGCTTAGATTCGATGTCTAAGCCGCTTTTACAATCCCTCCGAGTGCGATAAATCGCACCCACCTCCCTTTACACAAGAGAGGCTCAAATCGGTTTGTTTTATTTATATGGCGTGTTTCAGCCCACTTTATCGACAGTCTAAATCAAAGCATTTTATATCATAACAGCATTGCCAACCTTTGTCCAATTAGAATAAAAGGTGTTATTATCATTTGTATGTTTATATGATCTTATTCTGAAATAATAACGTCTTTTTGATTTTAGATTATTTATGGTTGCACTGCTCTTTGTTCTGCCCTCAACAATAATGTACTTATTGTTTTTGCTAAAGTCCGGTGATGTGCTGTACACAATCTCATATCCGTCGCACTGTGCATTAACTGTAGTCCAAATCAGGTCTGCTTCACTTGGTCTAAGTATAATCTTTTTAAACACAGGACATTGTGGATAAATAAAGAAGAACAGCCTTGCCATACCTGAATAATTGCCGATAAAGCAAACATCATATGTATACATACCTACATTTTTTCTGCCCAGAGGTGATGCAAAGACGTAATCAGAGCCTAACGATAACTCGTTGCCTACCGTATCAACAACACTGACATTTGGAGAAAACTGATACCCGTCATACACAGCACCCGTATATTCAAGAGAAACACGGTCAATGCTGTAAATAAGCTCATCGCTTTGCACATATCCGCACACAGCACAATAAGTAATCAAATGGCCGTTTGAATTATCCGTTGCACTCACGGATTTTTCCACAAGCTTATGGCCGACAGGACAGATGTATTCGTTAATCAGCCTAATATCACAGGTTTTGCAGGTATATTCAACATAACCAAACTCTGTGCAGGTAGGATTTACCGTCCTGTAAACAGGCTGATGCTTGTGCTTTACATCAATCTGGGGCGAATCGCTTTTGTTAACCTCTATGCCAAGCTCATCAAAATCTTCAAGAATATTAACGGTTTCTTCGCTGAGGGTAATTGATTTCAAATTCACAACACCGCCAAACGAGCCCTTGCATATGGTATTTGTGTTTTTCAGTGTTTCAAAGGTTTTTGATGCCTTTGCCTGAGGATACCTTACAAGCATTGAAAGATTTTTGGTATACAGTACGCCGTCAAAGGATGAATACAGCTCGTTGTCAACATCAACATATATTTCCTTCAGCGAGGTACACCCGTCAAATGCAGATACATCTATATCATTAATTGTGTCGGCTATACTTATCCTTTCAACAGCCGTGCAGTTCCTAAACAATCTATTACCGATTGATGTAATGCCGCTGCATACAGTAACAATTTTAACATAATCGGCAATATGAGCAAAAGGAGAATTAAAGGAGTCAGGTATTTCACCTGCTCCTTTAATCTCAAGTGTTCCTTGCTTAGTATCAAGTGTGTATTCTATATTACTGTTTGGGATGAAATCATTAACAACCTGTGCATTTGCCGAAAAAGGAATACTGCACACGGCAAGCACAAGTGTTATAAGAAATGAGACTACTCTTTTCATATCAAATTAAATGTTAGTATGGTATATGCCTGTTATGGTTTGAACAAGGAGCGACATTCCCGTAACAGATGCCCAGCAACAAAAACCGAGAAAAATCGGCTTTCCTCCGTTCTTAACAAGCTTTACAATGTTTGTATTTATGCCGATGGCACACATAGCCATTGCAATAAAGAACTTTGCAAGCCATTTCATAACGCCTACAAATGTATCGTTATAAAAAGCTGTAAAAGAGCTTTCAGGTAAAAAGTCAACAACAGTTGTAACTACCGAAGCAGCAACGAAATACAGAATAAACCACGGGAATATGCTCTTAAATGAGAAATTTGATTTACCGTCACCGCTCTTTGCTTTCTTTGTCCTAATAAAAGCAAGAGCAAGAGTGATAGGAATAATTGCAAGAGTTCTTGTAAGCTTAACTGTTACAGCAGTAGAAAGAATACCGCTGACGCCGTAAAGACTTTCTGCCGTTGAGGCTGTTGCAGTAACCGACGAGGTGTCATTAACCGCGGTACCTGCAAACACAGCAAAGCCCTCGCTGCCAAGCCCGATAGCATGGCCAAATACTGGAAAAACAAGTGCGGCGAGAACATTAAACAAAAAGATTACCGATATTGATTGAGCAACCTCCTCGTCATCGGCATCAATTACAGGAGCAGTTGCCGCAATGGCGGAGCCACCGCAAATTGATGAACCGACACCAATAAGACATGCGGTTTTTGAATTAATTTTTATAACCTTCATAAGAAGAAAAGCAACTATTAATGATATTGCAACTGTCGAAACAATAACCGGTAGGCTCTTTGCTCCGACCTTTGCTATTGTGCTCAAATTAAGAGAAAAGCCAAGAATAATTACTGCCCATTGCAAAATCTTTTTTGATGTGAATTTGATACCTCCGACAAACAGAATGCTTTTTGGAAGATTTGGAAAAATCATATTTAAGCACATACCGAAAACTATTGCAATAATCGGTGCACCAATCAGTTCAACACTAAATGAGCCGATACTGATTTTGCAAAGCAGTGTTGCAATTCCTGCAACTATTGCCGACACAATAATTCCCGGTACCGTTTCTTTAATCTTTTTCAACCAAACAACCCCAATCAGTTATCAATTCAAATCAGTTATCTATATTCTTTACAACATCAATATAAAATAAACTATCTCTGTTACAGTAATAATATATTCTTTTAACAAGGCAGATTATATAACAGCAACACCCGTCACACAACCTACGGATAGTAGAGTAAAAACCAAATGTTATAAACGTCAAAGATATTTTAACATCAAATTGCCAAGTATTCAACAAAAAATTTATTTTTCTATAAGCTAAGGTTAAGCAATTATTTATTAATCAATAAAAAATCACCTCTAAAAGAATAGAAACTCTTTTAGAGGTGAGGGTTTGTTCATAAATAATTATTATTCTTTTGATATAACACGAAGCACTTTAGATAATTCAATAAAATTGTACAAGAAAAAGCCACCAAAGCCTACAAATACAATCGCCATTATTGCAACAAAAATTGAATCACTATTTGTTAAATTTTCTGCATCAATCAAAAAGGCACAAATTCCCAAAAATCCAATTATTGAAAACAGACCGTATCGTAAAAATAATGTTAAAAATACACTTCCCAGTATCTTGTTTCGTTGTTTTGAATTACTATAAAAGTAAATACAATATTCTGAATCAATTCCTTTAATATCAAAACAGCGAAGCTTCAAATACTTGTTGTCAGAAAATGGTTTAGCACAAATCTCAAAGTGAGCTTTCTCTTGTTTGGTTGGTAAACAGACTTTTGTTTTCAAATAATCATAATATGTTGCATTAAAACTATCATATTTATTGAATAATCCAAATTCATGTATATGAAAATGCTTCGCCTTATTTTTTTTTCTCTTAATAGTTATGTGCTTATCATCTGTTTCGACTTGTGTTTGTTTGAAAGGCTCAACAATAATAATTTCATTATTTACTAATATTTCAATAGAAACATCGGTTTGATTATCCAAAGTTAATTTCATTTGTTTTCTCCACTATTAAAATACATCAAATTGTTAAATCTTAACTCAATTTATTTCATTATATCACTTAAATTTATATCTATCAATAATCATCTGGATATATGAAACAACTTGTGGTATTGTCTGTTGCTAAGGGTAACGGCAATAAACTGAACCCGTCAAACATAAGAAATAGGTTCTATCGTATCCTTAAGGGTGCCGGTATAGAAACAAAAGGCATACATAGTCTGCGACACACATTCGCTACAAATCTTGTTAACGGTGTAAGGTTGAATGATGGAACGATAAGAGCCTTATAGCCAAAACAGGTTGCAAACCTATTAGAACACTCAACATCAGAGATAACCGAGTTGTACTATGTGAAAAAGGATGATAACCTGCTCGGCGAATTAACAGATGGGTTTCAGTTGTAAAAACTCAGAGGATGAAATTAGTCGCATCCTCTGTAATTCAATACTTCCATTGCGGATTGAACAGCCTTGTCTTTTGTATCGTAAAAGCCGGAATGAGCATAATTTTCTGAAACAGTCCAATAGTAATGGTATCTACCTTCATATTCATCAAAATCTTTTTCCATAATAATATAAGAATACACATTATTCTTTTCGTAAATCTCAACATACAAATTTTCACTTATGTCAATAACATCAATTGCGTCGTCATCCGGTGTTTTTGGAGGGCTATTTATAAAGCAACCTTTTGATTTATCATATTGGAAGATAGTTGATATGCTGCTCTTTTTTATAAAAGGATTTTTTAATCTTGAATATCCATACCAAGTGGTACCAATACAAACGCTTTCTCCATCATCATAAATTATATAGTATTCTTCCCGACACAATGATTTACCTCTGTAATATTCTTTATGACAGATTTTGTACTGAAACAGTCCCAATATAAAATCTGCAGCACGCTTGATATAATTATCCTCTACTTCATCAGGTTCAGAACTATAATCTTCAAAATGAGAATGGTCTGTAAAATAAAACACTATGATTTCACTGTCAAAAACCTCAAAACCAACATTATTTTTTTCGTCAATCATTACTAAATCTGATTTACAATCTCTGTTTTTCCAATCTTTATTTTCGGTGCTGATTGAAATTTCGGACTTGACGAAATAATTTTCCAAAGCATCAAGCAGTTGTGAAGTGATTTTATAATTCATATTTTCACCTACCTATATAATCCTATTATACTTTGTTTGAATTTGAAAAACAACATATATAATTGATGCTCAAATGATGCTGTACGGGTTGAAATTGTTGGATTTTTTGCAAAAGGTTGGACAAATTGAAATTGGCAGAAGGACTTGGTCTCGCCTGTCGGCTCGGTCGGTGCTTCTAAACACCTGCGGTGTTTAGAGGTGTCCACCGGACACCCGCACCCCTCGGCACGCGGTTTTGGAGTGGTCGCGGTCTATTAAACCGAGTCCCTCAAAACCCACAATTTTAGGACATCTTTCAAAGAATCAACAATTAAAAAAATCACTTTGATGCTTTATTGATGCTCTGTGATAGAAATCATATTTTTAATCAGTATCTTTTAATACCTCAGCAATATTTTCTGCTATTCTTCTTATAACAGGAACAACAACACTATTGCCACATTGTTTATATGCACTGTTAAGCGGTATTTTAGGAAATCGAAAATCTTTTGGGAATCCTTGCAATGCAAGGCATTCATATGGAGTTATTTTACGAATTCCATAATCATCCAATATGATTGGTACTCTGTCCGGATATGTCCCCATGTTTGCCATTAATGTAGGGCAGATATAGTGTGCTTTTCGCGACACTCCCGAATCATATATTTTATATAGTGCTCGTTTATCTGTCACTATTCTTCTTAACTCATCATAATAAAAGCTGCTTTTGTTATAGTAATAAATATCATCGTGTTTAACTTCACGAACTAAAACATCATTTAGTTTAGTTGTAAGCTCAACTTTATTAGGAAATTTAAAACGTTCACAAGCTTCTAAATCTTTAAAAGCAACAATGAATATTCGTGTTCTGCGCTGAGGCACATTACCATATTCAAGAGAATCCATTAGCTGATATCTTATGCTATACCCTTGTGGAGCTAAAGCATTATAAACTGTCAAAAATGATTTTCCGTCATCATGCTCTAATAGATTTGCAACATTTTCAAGAAATATTACCTTGGGCTTTTTTGATTCAGCAATACGAGCAATCTCAAAAAACAAATTGCCACGAGGGTCATTAAATCCCTTGCGGAAACCCATTATAGAGAATGGCTGACATGGGAATCCTGCAACAAGAATATCAAAATCCGGAATTTCTGTTATATCAACTTTTCTAATATCCTTTTCGACTAAATATTTTGAGCCGAAATTATGGCGATATGTAGTTGCAGCATCTTTATCAAATTCATTTGCCCATACGATATCAAACCCGGCTTGTTGAAAACCGAGATCGATACCACCTATTCCACTAAATAAACTACATACTTTCATTTTTTGCCGCTTTTCCTATTTCATCTATCAGTTTTGAAATATCTTCAGCACAGTTGCCTTGTGACCAAGTAGTAATTAAATGCTTCATATCAATCAAGAAGGCATAAATTTTAACATGAGATAATTTATCATTTCTCCAATCTGCTTTGGAATATCCAATATATTCAAGATTATCCTCGAAATCGAAATCATTATTGTTTTTGTTATAAGGCAAGATAAAAGCACTATAAACCTCTTGGATATTTTCTTTCTTTTTTAAATTGCAGATAATGTTATCCCCGTAAGTTATTTGCTTTTGAATTGAGGTGGTTTCAGGCAAATCATCTTCATTTTTTGTCATACCAAATCGATAATACTTTGCATCTAATATGTAAGCAACTTTTTCATCACCGGTCGTTTCTTTTGATAATGGTTCAATGCGAATCGTATCTGGCCTTAATGACGAGGCATCTTTTGGAGAATAATTATTTTTCTTTAGATACCATTTTGCATTTGGATTGTACTTTTTAATATCTGTTATATTGCTAAAAACACAATCTACCATGCGCTCAAATACATAATGATACTTATCAACACCGTACACAATTTCCTTTGCTCTATCAGAATCATCTACTCCCGAAAGCACTTTTAACATATGGGTTAAACGTAATTTCTTTGTGTCATCAAATGTTCTTGTTAACTCGGTTTTTATGGCTCTAATGTATTTTTTTATAATAGCAGTTGTTGTTTTAGGAACATATACGCTTTTTTCACTAATCCCAAATAACCAACCGATCTTTCTAACGGAGTCGAAAACGCAGTATTTATGTGCATCAGTTACCACATCATCACAATCATTTCTAACTTCAGTCACAATATCGTTGTAAATGACATTGCCCTTTGAAATAATAGGCTGTGTTTCTAATGTTTTCTTCCAATTAACTTTGCCTTTTGCATTAGTTTTATAAAGCTTTTCACTATTACGATAATAGCCATTAGTGAAATAATCTCTAATAATCCACAAATATGACATTAACGCAAAGCTTTCAGTTTTTGAAGTGCCGTTATCGACAGAGTAATTAACAGAAGATTTACTTTTTGCCAATGAGATAGAACGGATAATATTAATAATATCATTTCTAAACTCTCGTAGATCATCTTTAGGAGCTAAATCATATGATTCGGGATGGTAAAAATGTATTTCTTCATTTTTTATACGAATTCCGATAAAACTATCGTTCTCCTTATTTGTAACAGGATGACAAATTATTCTTTTATCATTATTCATTTTCTTCCTCTTCTTGTGGATGAGCAGCTACTTTTTCTTCAAAGATATTTGGTATAAATACTTTTACGCCTTTGTTCTTATAATCTTTTATAAGTGATTCAAAGGTTTTATAGTTGTTAAAAATAACATTATGATCAAGCTTTGAAACATCGCTCCAAAGGTAATCCAATACTTTATATGCAAATTCATCAACATTATCCAAAGTGGTTAAACCAACAAAGAATGCACCGATTTTTTTATCTTCATTGATTTGTAAATCATCCAAATGATCATCAATATATGAATTAATACTTTCAACAAATTCGCTCCAAGTATATTCGTTCATTCCAGGAACTGCTTTATTTTTGATTTCTTCATCATCACCAAAATCGTTAGGAATGCGCTCCTTTGCCCATCGACGAGTAAATGCAGTATCCAATGTATAAACATTTTGGTCACTTGTATTCATTGTGGCAAAAATATCCATATTTCCAGGAATTTTTATCTCATTAAATATGTATTTTATTTTTTCGCCATCAACATCAAAATTAAGGCTGTTAAGATAATCAATGATACCTACATTTACAATACCATATTGGCTTACACTGTCATCATCTCTATCGAGTAATTGAAAAATATCTCCAAAGATTGCAGGGGCATTACCACGATTTATTTCTTCAATTACAAGAGCAACTTTTTTAGTGGGGTTCTTGATTGCTTGAATTAACGCAAGGGTAAACGGACCCGGATTAAAAGAATATTCAACAACACTATCTCCGTTTTCATTTTTTGTGACTTTAGGCAGGATTTGTCCAATAAAATCAGTATTTGAATAGTCTTGGTAGA
>NZ_CAMFQO010000019.1 GCF_945980375.1 uncultured Eubacterium sp.
TAGGAGTCCGTCTCGTGGGCTCGGAGATGTGTATAAGAGACAGATATAATAATTAATGCACATATCCAAATAATCATTTTGAGACAAATAGAAACATTTTCTACTGAATTGTTTTGTAATATCTATTATTTTTCTTCTAACATCTAAACTACCATATAAATTTTCAATATTTCTTCTAGTCGCACTATTTCTTCTGCAAAATACACAATAAAGAGCCTCATCCAAATACGAAGCTATCTTAGCATTTTTACAATAATTTATTAAAAACAAATTATCTTCTGCTATTTTCAAAGATTCATCAAATAGTTCTGTTATTAAATCTCTTTTAATGACTTTATTCCACACACTAAAAAACACTGTTCTGGGAGAATCAAATAAATGTTCAACAAATTTGTCAATGGTCATTGGACTATGTATTTTTAAATTTGGTATATTTTCAACTATTTTATCTTCAATAAGATTTTTGATCCTACAACATACAATATCCGAATTATTTGTAACCATTAAATCAATCATTTTTTCGTACATTGTCGACTCAATAAAATCATCAGGATCAACAAACCCCAGATATACACCTTGAGCGATTCTTATTCCTGCATTTCTGGCAGCACTAACACCTTGATTATCTTGATGAATAACAACTATTCTGTTATCTTTTTCGGCATACTCATCTAATATTTTGCCACAATTATCAGTCGAACCGTCATTAATAAAAATTGCCTCAAAATCAGTAAATGTTTGATTTAGAATACTGTTTATACACCTTTGTAAATATTGTTCAACATTATAAACAGGAATAATAATTGATAGTTTTGGCATAATGGCTCCTTATTTTTTTAGAATATTTATCAACTTATTTCTTAGCTGAATTCGCTTGATAAATAATTTCATCATGAATTTTAAAAATATTTTTTGAATAGGATTAATGTTTTGATAATTCTCGTAGTAATATATTCTGGATTTATGTGTTAATTTCAATGTTTCGATTTTATTGTAAACTGTAGAAGTTGATGTTCCATGATTATGAACAAAAAACAAATCATTTACAAACGCAGCTTTATATCCCAAATTGAGTAGTTTTCGTCCCAAAATGCGTTCTTCACAATATAAAAATACGCCATCATCCAAAAAACCAATTTCTTTTAATACATCTGCACGAATTGCAAAAAAAGAGCCCGGAATAAATTCAGTTTCAATCAATCTATTATAATTAGTATAAACCGGATCTTTAAAACATCTGCCTTTATTTAACTTAAATGTACATGCTAAAATATCGTCATAATAATTTGGTAATTTGATCGTCTTTTTTGAGAACGAGCCATCTTTTTCTTTCATAATGGGGGCTATCATCGCCAAATTATCATTAAGGCAAAAACAATCAATTAGCTTAGGAATAGTATCATTTTCTAAAATGACATCCGGATTAGCAATAATAATGTATTCAGAATTATATTTATTTAATGCATATTTTGCACCGTAATTATTACCATAAGAATAGCCACCGTTTATATCCGATACTATAAAATCTACTTTTGAGTTCTCATGATATTTATCGTTCAAAATAGACTCTGATTCATTTTTTGACCTATTATCTACAACAATAATATGAAAATCATCATAATTAAAAGATAATAATAAGTCTGTTAAAAAAATTGTTGATTTATAATCGTTGTAATTAAGTATTACTATACTTGTATCCTTCAATTTGCTCATCCTACCTTTACCCATTTAGATTTTTCAAAATCCCAAGTTTTAACTACCTTGGCAGGTGAACCGACCGCAATAGAATACGGTGGAATATTTTTTGTAACGACACTATTTGCACCTATTATTGAATGTTTTCCTATAGTGACACCGGGTAAAACACATACTCTCTGCCCAACCCAACATCCTTCTTCTATTGTAACATCTTTTACTATAATATCTCGTGGACTATATCCTCCTTCTATAGTTGGATCCATTCCGTGATTATGATCAGTAACAAACACATCTGGTCCAAAAAGAACATCATTGCCGATAGTTATATTCCCCGCACAAGTAATTCTTGCACGACATTGAACTCTAACATTATCACCAAATGACAAGTTTGAATTTAATTTTTCTTCAAAATGCGAATCATAAACAAGTAACTCACTATTAGGTCCAATCCAAGTATTATGTCCAATAATAATATTGTGTTTCCCTACAATCTCACAAGTATCACCAAAACCAATTTTTCCTATTGCACTTGATTTATCAAATGATTTAAAACCCTTAATAAAAATTTTCTTTTTTATTCTAATTGCAATTCTCTTAAATAATCCAAATACATTCATATACTAACCAATCTTTTTTATTTCTTCATACACTCTATCACAATTATGATTATCATATATTTGATAGAAGTCTCTCATCCGATTATAATATTTTTCAGTCATAATAAAATCATTTTGATAGGCCTCTTCAAGATTGCTAATCAGTTCATCAATACAATAAGCAACCTTTCCAAATCCGTTTATCTCAGCATCAAATACACTTGACTGATACTGCTTAGTAAAAAATTCTGCTTTATCAAATTGAAAATATAAAACAGGCTTATTCATATAAGCAAAATCAAAATGAACACTTGAGTAGTCGGTTATCAATAATGCCGATTCCTTTAGAAGCTCTTGAATGTCATATTGATTGTCCTTATAAACAATTTCTATCTTTTCACAATCTGTTTTGAACGAATTTACATATTTTCGCATATTGTTATGTAGATAAAACACCAATGTCAAACCGTTTTTGATTAAAAAGTTTTGTAATTGATCATTGAAAATAAAACTTGAATACGCCTTAAAATATTCAGTTTCTTCAAAAACCGTATCAGGATTTTGAGCAATGTACGCTCTCCATGTCGGCATAAGAACAATTTTTTTCTTATTAACATTAATATCATGCCAGCCATCTAAGCGAGGAAATCCTGTATATACAACTTCATTCTTGGTATAGCCATAATTGTTTAATACATTTTCATACTCTGCTTTTCCGCTACAAATATACAAATTGATCTTTGCATATTTTTGAAGGCAGAATTCAGATATGCCATATGATACCCCATGTGGAAGAAAAACATCTTTGACCTTTATGTATTTTTTTATTCTCCTACAAAAAGAAACAGAATCAAACGGACAACACCCATTCACATGTGCACTAATATGTATTGGAGACATAACATAATACACAAAATGCTTAAAACTATTAAACTTAATTATGTTACCATATTCTTTGATTTTTTTATAGTCATCACTGGATTTATCAATTATATAATATACTTTTTCGTTTGGATGTTGTTCTCGCAAATATTTATAAAAATAATAGCCATTATCTCTTGCTTGATCTGGTCTTTCTGTAATTATCCAAACATTTTTATTGAATTTTCTCGCAAGCAATCCAATTGGAATTGCAAATGCAAATTTAATGGTTGTTATTATATTTTTAAAATTTACACTGCTTAATTTCAAAATAATCTCCTAAACTGAATACTTTTGGTCTATCTTTGTTATTTTTTCATATATTCTTCTAATCAATAAATAGAGGTGTGGAAGACATACTGTTAAAATAGACATCATTTTTACTTTATTATTTAAAAGTTTTAAAATTAGTTTCATATTTGATTTAATAGTTTTTTTTGCTTCGTTCTTATACTCAGTTGGAATTTTTGCGGTTGATTTTCCTATCAAAAATCCAATATATCTTGAAAAAGCAATTTGATATAACTCATCATTATTACAATCAGCCATAATCGTTTCAAAAACCAACTTTGGACCATTAAATTTGTTAGGATTAAACGAGGATGTTGCCGCCGAATTATTACGCACCATATAATGATATTTGCATACATCTTCAAACACAGACTTTTTGCTCTCTTTGAATAAATAATAGTTCATTAGTAAATCTTCATAATTTTTGATTTCTGTATTCATAACTCCGGTATGCAACAAATTTTGGAACAGAGTGTGGTGAAATAATTTATTACAAAGTCCCGGTTCAACCATTGTGCCTTCTAAAAGATCACAAAGGCCTTTTAGATTGTCTTGTTCCACAAGACACCCTGTATTGTGATAATAATCAACACGCTTTGCACCTAAAACCATTTTGTATCCACAATGAGAAATGTCAGCATTATATTTAACAGCATTATTAATCAAAAATTCATACATATCCTCATCAATCAAATCGTCACCATCAACAAAGCCTATCCATTCGCCGGTTGCGTGTTTAATTCCGTTAATGCGAGCAGAGGTCACTCCTCCGTTTTCTTGATGAATTGGAATAATTCTTGAATCTATTTTTGCATAATTACAAATTATATCAAACGATTTGTCATTTGAACCATCATCAACAACAATAATTTCAATATTAGAATGTGTTTGAGCGCAAACTGAATCTAATGTTCTTTTGATATAATTTTGCAGATTATAAACAGGAATAATTACTGATATTTTGTCGTTAATCGACATATCCAATTCCTCCGTTGTTTTTTAGTTCATCAATCATTTGCTGTTTTTTCTCTGTGGTTAGTTGCGCACTTCTCATTGTATAGCTTTCGTCATACGAAGGACAAACTTCAATTTCTTGTTTTTTTCGTTCTATATATTCATCATATGAACATATTACCTTTGCAGGATTGCCAAGAGCTAAAGAATTCGACGGAATATCCTTACTTACAACACTTCCTGCACCAATAACAACATTATCACCGATAGTAACACCGGGTAAAACAATAGATCCTGCACCTATAAATACATTACTACCTATATTAACAATACCTATTCTTGTTTTATTTAGTGCTGTTTTTGTACTGGCATCGTGAGCGAGTATATGCACCCTTGGCGCTAATGTAACATCATCGCCGATAGAAATTAACCAAGAATGTGAATCATCAATGATTACTCCATTAAGACGCTTAAAGTTTTTTCCTACTTTAAGTCCTCTGTTGATCAACTCTTCAGTTGATATCTCGCCCCTCAATCTATAAATCAGTTTTCTTAATTTGAACATAAAATTAAATCCTCTAACAGTTTTTCAACATTTTCAACTGTTTCATTTGTACTGAATTTTTTGCCTCTTATTTTTGCCTGCTTTTTATATTTATCTAACAAACCCTCTTCTGTAAGTATTGTATAAATGCCATCATACAATGCGTTTTCATTATTTTCTGTTACAATACCATATTCGTTATTACAGCCAAGCAATTCATTCGCACCACTCACCTTTGTGCTAATGACAGGAGTGCCTATAACAAGTGACTCTGTAACTGCCGTACTAAAACCTTCGTGAAGCGAAGAACAAACAAATAAATCAGCAGCAGCTACGTATTTATAGGGATTTTCGTCAAATCCAAGCAAAAGGCATGAATCGCAAATGTTTAAATCCTTAATCATCAATTCTAACTTATTTCTGTCTCCGCCTTCACCAAGAATATACAGTTTGCTATTTATTCCGTTATCTAATAGCCTCTTGTGAATTCTGACGAGTCTATCATATCCCTTATGTTCAAAACTAAGCCTACCAACAGAAACTATATTAAAGCAGCCATCGCAATGACTTATAATATCCTGACTTTCCTTGGATTTTTCAATTATTTGGTTTGTTTCATTAACATTATATAAAACTTTACAGTCTGCTTTGACATCAAACAATGAACAAAAGTTTTCTTTTACCGTGTCTGCAACACAAATAATTTTATCAAAAGAATTATAGCATTTTGTCATTTCTTCTTGACTTCTAAATGATGCTGAAAGCTCCTCAACAGTCTTATGTTCAATATGAATCCACGCTATTTTTTTGCCATTATATGCAGATGCAATTCTACAGCAAGGACCTTCTAAAAACGAAACAACTACATCATAATTTTTTCTAATTACCAACTTACATAATATATTCGGAGAAAACAACTTCATCAATTTAGTATTACCGGGGAACATTTTCTTAAATCCGCCAATGTAATGAACATCGTTAGATAAGAATTTTTTGTTTACTCCGACATCAAAAAGTGTTTGAATAGTTACATCGTATTTAGTTTTGTCTAAATTATTTGCTAGGTTTACAAGAACTTTTTCTGCACCACCATAGCTTAAATCGTGTATAAGAAATAGTATTTTTTTCATAGATTAATAATAAAATAAATTCAGTTTTTCACTACCGTAAAAACCAGCTCCTTGCATTGCGAAGGAATAGTAAAAATATGCAAAATAAAGCACATAGCATGCAATTTTTATAAACGTTCTGGTTTTTCCCTCAAATGTTTTATTCAGCAACCATGGTAGTAAGATATAGTCGGGTAACATAAAGTAAATTGGCATTCTTCCAACTAAAATACCGCTGGTAACTGTACCGACTAAATATACGCCTGTTGCAACAACAGACATATTAATGCATATGTCAATAACATAATCGTGTTGTTCATCGACTGCTTTCTTTCTTACAAATGCTATTATTGGTGGTACTGCAGATATTAGAACACGAATAAAGTTAACTCCATCATCAATAGCACCATCTTCCATTCCATAATTCAGAAGAGCTGAACCAACACCTTCATTTTCGGTTCCTTCAAAGGATGCATCAAGAAAATCTGTAAATTGATCTATTCCAAAAATGATCAACAAGGTAGCGATAATACAAAACCAAATCCCCTTGCTCCAAGGTTTCAACCTTACAATAAAATATAACGGTATCCAAAATAAAGCTGTTTGATGAATTGTTGCAGCCAAGAGTACCAAGAGTAAAAACCTAATCGTTTTTCTCTTTAATACATAGTTAAACCCATACATTATCAAGCATACCGCCAAAAATTGGCGAACACCATTCATCATCCACGTAAATGATCCACTTGCCACAAACAAAAATGCACTCATGGCGAAATTAATTGAATGTTGATAATACAATTTTATAATTGCACCGGTTGAAATTATTGCCAAAAATGTAAACCAAATGGTATAATCCTTTGAAATAAAATGTTTAAAAATTATTTGAAGTATATCAAACCCTTTTGATTTACTGTCACTATCAATAATTGGCTTAATGTCTGATAAATCACTTGAGGCCTTTTGAAACTCAAGAACATATAGCCAAGTATCGCCATAATTACTTCTATATGAAATAAAAAACACCATAACTGCAAATGATAATAATGCAAAAAATAATGGTATTGATTTTTGATACTTTTGATGTTCAATATCATTTGGACCAAATGGCACTACTCTTGAGCTATTAATTCTCAAATAATATCCAAAGGCAGAAATCACTGTTGTTGAAATTAAAATTATATAAAATACAAACATACTAAACTCTACTTTGCTTTGTGTTTAACATAAAATGAAAATAATACACCCGGAACAATTAATAAAATACATAATAACTTACTTGGGCAATCTCTAATTATGTGTTTTTTCTTGGCGTGTATGGAACTCGAAATATAATGAATTACATTTTTCACCTTAAACTTCCAACTGGAATTTGGTAAAGATAAGTAATATTTTCTAATAGCTAAGAAGCTATTTGGACTATTCAAATATTGTTTGAAAATTGAATCCGTCATACCGTTTTGTTGATATTCAACAAATTTTAGATTTTCATTCATTACTAAAAAATCATAGTTTTCAGATATTTTGAGATGCATAATGTGCGGATTATAGTTTTTCTCTCCGTTTATACTTTCTTGCGGAGCAACAGATTTATATAAATCTGTCCTTACTACATTTGCCCTATCACCATTGACAATATGATACTTTCCCAAAAGTAAATCTATCAGATTTATTGATTTTTGATTTGGTAATTTATCACCTATAATACTACCATCACAATAACAATCTAAACCAACTATTCCTGCATATTCATTTGAGCCATATTTTCTCCAAAATCCAATAACCTTTTCAACTAAATCATCGGGAGCATAGTCGTCTGAATCAATACACATCATTAACTCTGTATTACAATACTCAATAGCACAATTATAACCTGTATGCAATCCGCCATTATCTTTCTTAATATAAATAATATTAAATACATTATCTTGATTTTTCCAATCACTAACAATCTGCTCTGTGTTATCTGTTGAACCATCATCAATAATCATCCAACAAAAATCCATAGAGGACTGTCTTCTTAACGATTCATATAGTCTTGGCAATGTGTCTGCACGATTATATGTAGGGCTAAATATTGTTAAAGTAACACTCATTATCTGTTGCTCTTCCTAACTTTTAAAAAAATTCTCAATATGAATAGCATAATTTTAAAACCAAATAATTTATTGAATAATGCTACTAACTTAACTTTATCATTAGTGCCATTATTTAGTAAATAACTCATCGATTTTACTTTAACCAATAATTCTTTATCTCCATAGAAAAATACTACATAAAGATTTAGTAAAGTAATGTATTGATAAGCCAAATAATCAAATACATCTTGTGTATTTTCTGTTTTTAGTTTGTTCAAATAATCAAGAGAGTTTTCAATATTATTATACAAATCAACTATTGACTGTTTATTTATGTTATGAGTAATAGAGGTCTCCTGCTGTCTATATACATACACATTATTCGGATAAACAGTATAATTCTTACATACTGTTAATAACTTTGCTGTCCATTCAACATCTTCCGAAGTAACACCGAATCTAAAATCAAATATATTTTGCTTAACAACATCTAATCTAACAAATTTCGTGCAAGCAGAACTGATTATCCAATTATTAGTTATTAATTCGTTTAATGAATAATCATATTGATCCCTATATGCATCAAAGTTCATTATTGGCTTGAAATAACCATCTTTCCATTCTCCATATCCAAACACAATAACATCATATTGTTTCGTGCAAATAATATCGTTTATTTCTTTCAGAAAACACATATCATTCCAATAATCATCACTATCAAGAAACCCAATATATTGTCCATTTGCTTTTTCTATTCCATAATTTCTTGCAGAAGATAAGCCACCATTTTCTTTATGATACACTTTTATAAAATCATATTGTTCAGCATAATTATCGCATATTTTTCCACTGCTATCAGTTGAACCATCGTCAACTAAAATCACCTCAAAATTTTTGAAAGTTTGATGTGTTAGACTTTGTAAACATTTATCTAAATATTGCTCAACATTGTAAACCGGAACAACAATACTAAATAACAATTTCGTTTCCAAATTCATTCTCCCTAACTAATCAGCCAAAATAGATATTTCCTAATTCTTTGTATACATTCTTATCGGTAAACAGCTGAGCTTTTTCAAGTGCTGATTTTGCATAAATTGTCGGATTATCAAGCACTTTTATAATCCTATCAGCAAATGCATCAACATCTGTTGCACCTACAATAAATCCTGTTACACCGTCTTTAACAAGTTCTCTGTGCCCTCTGTTATTTGACGCTACTACAGCATTTTCACAAAGCATTGCCTCCATAACATTAAGAGGTAATCCTTCTCTAAAACTGCAAGCCACAGAACATTCGGCGATGTTGTTATACTTATTGAGTTCAAGAGTATATCCCAAGAACTCAACACTATTTCCCAATCCGTTTTCCTTAACAAGATTTGTAAGATTATCAAGTTCAGGACCATTCCCGGCAATAAACAGTTTTGCAGTCGGATACTTTTCAACAACCTTTTTCATTGCGAGAATAGCTGTTCTTTGATTTTTGTTTGGAAGAAGCTCACCGACATTAACAATAACTTTTGTGTCTTCAGGAATACAAAGTTCTTCTCTAATAGTTTTCTTTTCTTCTTCGCATAAAGCATAAAACTTACTGCTATTAGCACCGACACCGTGAATATGGTAGACATTTGTTTTGAAATTTTCAGATGCAAGAGCATAATCCTCTTCTGTAATCGTGATTAACTTATCAGTAAGTCTTGCACAAAACTTTTCGATAGGATAATAAATCATCCAATTTTTCTTGGGTGCCCCGTCGTAAAAATGAAAACCATGGGCGGTATAGATTACGCATGTACCTTTTTTTCTTGCTTTTTGTGCAGCAAGACGAGTAAATACTCCTGCTGCCGGAGTATTAGTATGAACAAAATCGTAATCACCGTTATCAATAATTTTTTTAACTTCTTTGTATGCTTTTAGATTTTTTGGACTAAGCGGTGATCTTTCAAACGGCACATCAAATACTTTGTCGGCAAAATCAATTTTCAGGCCATTCTTTTCTGCCAAATTATTTCTTGCTGCAACATGAACCTCATATCCGTTTTCTTGAAGCAATTTCATTAGTGGCTTGTGAAATTGACAAATATGACTTTGTACTGTTGCAGTTAATAATACTTTTTTACTCATCTCTTATTCCTTACTAGAAAGGTAAAATGGAATTTATTGTGAAAATAATATTCAGCATATTTGCTCTAAAATCAGTTTCCTTCATATTTACAACGCGGATGTTCATATCATATAATTCCTTGTTAAGATATTTTTTCATGTCAAGATGATGTTGGTCACTAATTCTCTTATCAAGCGGAACTTTAAACAAAACATCAAGAAACTTCCTATTATTATAAATAAAAGTAATGTCTGAATAGATTTTCATCTCTGAAATATTCAATCCGCCCCAGCTACCCCAAGTAACTTCGTTATAATGCATATCTGCTGGTGGATACTGTGCTGGGATCTTTGAGTATTCAAATTTTTCAATATATTCTTCAAACACCTTATCAATCTTATGTGCAAGAGAACGATTGAAGATAAAGATTTTATATAAATTTCTAAAAAGTTTTGGTGAAAGCTTTGGCATACTGCTTCTACCATAATGTTTATACCAATATGCTCTAATTGTTTCTGATACCCAAGATTTAACCTCAACATCACAATCAAGATTTTCCATTAGGTATACTCTTTTTCTATACTCATTATCATTACCACGAGCAATGTATCCATTATTGTGATCAATGATAGCTTTTATCTCTTCGTAATTTTTTAAGCCATCTGCCGTATCTGGAATATTGAAAAGAATTCTTTCAACATTAAATCTATCCGAAATAGTTTTTGCTGCATCAGCATCAATAGTTTCTTTTTCAGCAGATACATAACTAAATGTCTTAAACTTATCGTATATTCCATTTGCTGCTGCAAAAGTTGTATTACTATCAATTCCACCGGTTAATGAAATATACGGTTTTTTCCATTTTTGTGCAACAAGTTGCATGCCGTTTTTAAGGATATCAGCCGCGTACTCAATTACTTCATTATACTCTTTATCGTCATTTACCTCTGATAAGTCTCTAAGAGGATAAAACCTTCTATGAGTGACACAATTCGAACAATACTCATATTCAATGTTTGGAACTATACGCTTTACATTGTCAAATTGTGTCATATCACCAGGAAGATATGGACCCATAACACGATAATACCATCTATATTCAATAAGTTCTTTTGCAAGTTCGCACATTGATAAATTGCAAATATCACCAATTAATTGTGAATGTGATGAAATATAGAAATAACCATCAATATTTGCATAACAAGCAGATTGCATTCCAGATGGATCTACTTCATATGTAATCCTCCCGTCAACAATAGAACCAATAACAAACACACCCGTAATTTCATCTATTCTATCTTGATAATCATCAGTTCCATATGCTTCGCCAATTCGTTGAAGAATTTTATTTTCATCAATTTCCATAGTAAACGGATTGTACGCATGGCCAAAAATAAAGAAAACATTACCATTTAACTCTACGCTATGTACCGATTGAAGCATATGAGTATACGCATAGAAACCATTACTTAAATCATTCTTGTTCCATTTGCCCCAAAAAGGAAATTTTTGAAGATCCAAATCATTTCTATTGGTAAGGATAAAACCCCTAACAAAAAGATACTGTTGTAATTCTTCATGTTTCTCAATCATTGTTACAAAGTCATTGTTCATTTTTCACATGCTCCTCTAAATTAAATAAGATAGTGTCAAACATTCTTTTGTTATTACTGTCTCCAACAAAGCTATTGTGTGGGGTGATAATTACATTGTCAAAATCCCATAACTTACTGTTTTGTTCAAGTGGTTCTTCTTCAAAAACGTCAAGTACGGCACCTGCAATTTTGCATTGTTCTAATGCAGAAATCAAATCGTTTTGATTTACAAGTTTTCCTCTTGCAATGTTAACAAATACTGCACTATCTTTCATAAGGCAAAACTTTTCATTATTGAAAAAGCCTTCATTATCACTTGTTAACGGTAATGTCAATACCACAACATCGGCTGTTTTCAACAGATTATCTAACTCATCAATAGGATAGATTTCATTAAAATTAGGATTATCGCTTGGGAACAAATCTACGCCGATAACATTTGCGTCAAACGCTCTAAAACGCTTTGCAACCTCTGATCCGATATTTCCTGCACCGACAATGAGTACATTTTTATCAATTAATTCTAATAAACCTCTATGCTTTTCCCATTTATGCTGCTTTTGATTTTCATAAAAAAATCTCGATTGCTTATATAATTGAAGGACTCCGCATAAAGCAAACTCAGCCATTGGAGCAGAATAAACACCTCTTGCATTTGCAATCTTGATATTATGTTCTTTGGCATAATCAAGTGGAACTCTATCAAGACCTGCTGACGTTAACTGAATAAATTTCAAACTCTTGAACTTTTCAATTGGTGTGTATAGGAATAATCCATTACAAACCACAGCTTCGATATCACTAACATCAAATTCAATTGGTATTCTTTCATCTTGGACAAAAACAACATCATGACCAAGAGATTTAATATATTCAATTTGCTCTTGCGTATACTTAAACGCACCTGTCAAAAGTAATTTCATCTGTTAGCCTTTATTGCTTCAATTATCTTCTCTGTTTGTTTATGTATTTCATCAAAATAATCAATCGGTTGATTTTCTAAGCTCTTTTCAAACTCTCTGTTTTCGGCTATGCCGTTCGTCATTATCTGCTCAAACTCTACAACATCATACTTAGTCCAATCACAAAAAGCTCTTGCCAAAATCGACATTGAAGAACCTAATCTGTAATGCTCGCAAAGAATATTTTCCGCAGGAAGAAGGTTATCACAATTAACCTTGCCTACACCGCCTATACCAAACTTTATGTTTGCTTTCTTCAATTTGGAAACAATTTCATCAACTGTTCCGTCAACATACAATTCAAACATAAATTTCTTGTGCTGGCTCAAATGCAAATCATTCAGTCCAATATAGATTTCGTCCACATCATCAAGCACAACAACATCATCAAGGCATTTCCTTGCTTCTTCCGTTTCGAGCAAAAGTATCGTTTTTACTCTTCTTTTTACTATGCTGTAGAACGCTTTAACATCATCAACAGATTTCCACATCGGAAGCATTATAAAATCTGCTCCTGCATTGATAACGGCATTAATCTCATCCTCTGAGCCATCGTGTATTGGATTAACTCTTACAAGAAGCTTTGGCTTGCTGATAGCAGTTCTAACATTTTTTACATCTTCAACCGTATGGTGATTTTTAACTGTATCAAGTCCACCCTGTCGCTTATCTTTACCGATATACTCCATATCAATAAAGATTCTATCAACGCCTGCTCTTTCGCAAGCAGAAGCCACATCGGGATTATTTGTTATGTAAAAATACTCTAACGCCATAATTATACTGTTTCGGTTTCTTTCTCTTCTACTTCATCAGTAACAAGTGTTGCTCCAACATTTACATTATCTTCATTTTTCAACACCTTGACTACTGTTGTAAACAAAATCTTCAAATCAAGCCATAATGACACATGGTCAACATACCAACAATTGAGTTCAATTCTCTTATGCCATTCAACATCTTTTCTTCCGTGAACCTGTGCCCAACCCGTTATACCCGGACGAACATCAAACATATGCAATTGTTCTTCTGTATACTCACTAATGTCCCACGGATGATATGTAAGAGGAGGACGAGGTCCGACAAAACTCATATCACCTTTCAATATGTTCACAAGCTGTGGTAACTCATCAATGCTCGTTGCTCGAATGATTTTGCCGACTTTTGTAACCCTCATATCATCTGCACCGCTATAAACACCGGTACCTGTATGTTCTGCACCTTGACACATAGACCGAAACTTGTAGATTTTGAAGACTTTACCACCAAGGCCAATTCTGTCTTGCTTAAATAAAGCAGGACCTTCAGATTCAAGCCTAACAGCAACTACTGTCAAAAGCATTATCGGCGAAAGAAGAATCACAGCAACCACCGCAAAAATAATATCAAATAACCTTTTTATGTATTTATACATTTTTTCTCCTTTATCATTAAAAAGAAATATCTGCTTTTTGCTTCAAAGCGCATTACCCCACGTTACCCGTTATTATACAACATTTATTAACAATTCGTCAATAAATATGACCTTATTTATAATAATTAATTTATATTTATACAGAGCAATAAAAAAGAAGCTGTGCATTTGACAGCTTCCTACCCTTCCAAGATTACTGCATGTGCTATGCCGGGAATAGTGCGTCCCTGCTTTGTTGAGGTTGGTGACATCAATGCACCCGTGGCGACAAACAATACCTTTTTCAAGCTACCGTTCTTCATATTTTTTATGATGTGAGAGCAAAGCACGCTTGCAGAGCAGCCGCAACCCGAGCCTCCGGAATTAACATCCTGTCCCTCAAGGTCATAAATCATCAAGCCGCAGTCCTTATGCACAGGGCAGATGCTTATGCCGTATTCTCTCTCAAGAAGCTCATACAAAAGCTGACTACCCGTAAATCCCAAGTCACCCGTTAATATCAAATCATAATCATCAGGAGTGGTGTTTGTATCGTGCAAGACCTCCGATATGGTCCTTGCCGCCGCCGGTGCCATTGCCGCACCCATATTATTGGCATCTGTAATTCCGAGGTCTGTAATTGTGCCGATATGAACTGCACAGATTTTTACTGCACCGGGCTCTTTACTAAGGTCTGCATTGCCTGAATTTTTAAGCACCATACTGCCCGCACCGGTAACTGTCCATTGTGCCGTGGGCGTACGTTGACCTCCGTATTCAAGAGGAAAGCGAAACTGTCTTTCGCTTGATGCAAAATGACTTGATGCGCCCACCACACATAAATTTGCTCCTGCCGACAAAAGCAACGATGCGTTACACATTGTAAGCGCCATTGTAGAGCAGGCTCCGTACATACCCAAAAACGGAATACCGAAATCCATAACAGCGAAGCAGGAGCCGGTACACTGATCAAGCAGGTCGCCTGCCAAAATAAAATCTATATCCTGCTCCTGTACTCCTGATTTTGAAATGGCTAATTGAACTGCCTGCTTGAGCATTGCAGATTCGGCAAGCTCATAGCTATCCTGCCCCATAGCAGTATCCTCAAACACCACGTCAAAATCCTGTGCAAGAGGCCCTTCGCCCTCCTTTTTTCCTGCAACTCCGGCAGCACCGAGGATTATTACGGGATTGTCAAGAATATATGTTTTTCCTAATTTTTGCATAAAAACACCTCGGCATTATTTTTGCCGAGGCCACGGGAATTTATGTATATACAAGCAACCATTTATTTTTTAGTTTTAATTTAAGAAAATTTGATACACCACTGCAAAAACCTCTCTTGTTGCAAACGGCATATAACCGTTCCAAGGCGTTTTACTTGGGTACGAATACGCCGTTATTCCGCATCTTTTTGCAAATTCGTATGCTCTGTATTCATGAAAATCATTGGTGACAACGGTAATTTCATTAATACCAACGCCCATATCGTTGAGCATGGCTACGGAATTTTCAAAATTTTCTTTTGTTGAAGTTGATTTTTCCTCAAGCAGTAATCTTGACGGCTCAATGCCCATTTGAGTAAGAGCATTATACATACATCTTGCCTCGGATATATCCTCGCCGTTGCCTTGTCCGCCACTCAAAACTGCGTACGCCTCGGGGTACTTATTCAAATACTCGTACGCCTTATTTATTCTTTTGCTAAGAAATATGCCGGGTCTGTCGCCACGCACCATACAACCGAGAACAATTACATAATCCGTTTGCTTTTCGTTTGCTGAACTGTGTTTGGCAACATTGGCAAAGGCAAAGCCTCCCACACCTATACCTAATGCAAGCACAGTGCAGATAACAGAGGTTGCAATTTTGCCTGCTTTCTTTTGATTAAAGCTTTTGACAGCCTTGTTTACAGGCTCAAAAAGCATTGCATACAAAGTTATTACAACCGCAAAGCCAAGACCGGTCAGTACTCCTATATTGAGTTCTCCGGTTGTAACAAGCGGTCCTATATATAACAACGCAACAATCATTGCAAGCAAAATCAGAATTACTCTTATCAAAACAGATTTTGATTTCATTTAATCACCCCAAATGATGTTAACAAATAAAAATTAACTATCGGCAAATATATTATAAATAAATGGTAAAGAAAAAGGTGAAAAATGTTAAAGGCTCCCCTTAATGTAAGGGGAGCCGAGTATAATCACATTTTATGCGGTTTGAACTGCTATATATTTTTTATTAGAGAGCAGCCTTTGCAGCCTCTACAAGTGTTGCGAAGCCTGCAGGATCTGCGATTGCGATCTCTGAGAGCATCTTTCTGTTAAGGTCGATGCCTGCCTTCTTAAGACCGTTCATAAATGTTGAATAATTCATACCGTTCATCTTTGCTGCTGCAGAGATACGTGTAATCCAAATTCTTCTGAAATCTCTCTTCTTCTGCTTTCTGCCGATATATGCGTACTGACCGCTCTTCATTACTGCCTGCTTTGCAGTCTTGAACAAAGCGTGCTTTGATCCATAGTAGCCCTTAGCTGCTTTTAATACTTTCTTTCTTCTTTTACGAGTCGCCATAGCGCCTTTAATTCTTGCCATTGTAAAATACCTCCGTAAGTTGGCGGTAGTCGAAAGAATATGGTTTTGATACAATCTTTTCCGCCAATACTTTGTTAAATTATTTTTGAATACGGCAGTATGCAAAAATAATTACGCCTTGTTTTGACGCAAAATCTTTACATCAAAACTGCAAGGCACCTAAAATACAAAATTATGAGGAAATTTGTGCATTTCTTTGTTGCAGGCATACTTGCGTATGTCAAAACAAAAAATGTGCAAAGATGCCATCATTTTGCATTTTAGGCATATTATTTCGGCTACCGCCAACTTATGTTTTAGTCGTTCTTCTTATTTATAAGGAACAAGTCTCTTGCACTGCTTCTGGTTTGTAACATCAGCAACTGCTGTCTTGCGAAGATTTCTCTTACGCTTTGTTGTCTTCTTGGTAAGGATGTGAGAGGTGTAAGCGTGAGCTCTCTTTACCTTGCCGCTCTTTGTTGTCTTAAAACGTTTTTTAGCGCCGCTGTGTGTCTTAATTTTTGGCATAACTATTACCTCCGTTAAATTAATTACTTTGATTTAGGGGACATAAACATAAGAATTTGACGTCCCTCGAGTTTTGGCTTTTTATCAACATTTGCTTCCTCGGCAAGCTGATCGGCAAATCTTTGCATATTGGTTTCGCCAAGCTCGGGGTGTGCCATCTCTCTGCCTCTGAGGCGGATTGATACCTTAAGCTTGTCGCCCTTTGCCAAGAACTTGCGGGCTTGGTTAACCTTTGTGTTAAAGTCACCGATGTCGATATTAAGCGAAAGCCTGATTTCCTTCGTTTCAACAGTCTTTTGCTTTTTACGGTTTTCCTTTTCGCGCTTGGTTTGCTCGTAGCGATACTTGGAATAATCCATAATTTTGCAAACAGGTGGCTTTGCCATAGGAGCAATTTTAACAAGGTCCACACCTCTTGCATCTGCAAGAGCCTGTGCCTCCTTTGCACTCATAATGCCTAATTGTTCGCCGGTATCAGAAATAACTCTTAATTCCTTATCCCTAATTTCGCCGTTAAGCTGTGGAGCATCTTTGCTGATAAAAAACACCTCTTTATAAAAAATAAATAAGTACAAACGCAAAGCGCCTGTACTCAATAATTACAAAAAATTATTGCCCTTTTCGCCTACGCTGGAGGGGAGAGAACATACACTCTGCTTTGTTGTGGAAATAATATAACACATAGTAAGCTATTTGTCAAGAAAAATTTTGAAAAGCTTGATGCTTGCAATGATACGGTTATTATCTGCACATTCTATGCAAAAAGACTGCAGGAATGCCCAAACGCACCCTTGCAGTCTTTTTATTAATCATTGATTTTTAATACAGTGAAGCGCCGCCGATTTCGGCAAGGCTGACGCCTGCAACTGCCATAACCACAACAGAAATAACACCAATCAAAATGGATATTGCATAGATAGCAATGATTGCCTTGATAAAGTTTTTCTTATTTTTATTGGTATCAGGGCTTACGAGCCACACAATCCAGCAAATGATGTTTACTACCGGAATTGAAGAAAGAATGAGCATCAAAATGTACGAGCCGACACTCATTACCTCTCTTGTCGGGTCGTAAAACGGCTGTTGGTACTGCGGCTGCTGATACTGCGGTTGTTGCGGCTGATTAGGCTGATAATACTGATTATTCTGTTCCATAAAGCACCTCAAAATTCAATTAAAGTCCTGTGTTTTCTGCGATGTATTTGCGAGCCTTAACTGCGTATTCAAACGGGTTTGCCTTGGCAGGATCCTGCTCTGCTTCAACAACAACCCAACCCTCGTAATCGTTTTCGGCAAGGATGTCGAATATCGGCTTGAAATCAACATCGCCGTCACCGGGGACGGTGAACACACCTGCTCTTACGGCATCAAGGAATGACATATGATTTGGCACAACCTGATTATTGTAAACATCAAGCCTTACATCCTTGAGGTGAACGTGCTTAATGCGGTTTATGTACTTTTTGAGCACGGGAACGGGGTCAATACCGGCAAAGGTAAGGTGTCCGCTGTCAAACAAAAGGTAAACAAGCTCGGGATCGGTAAGCTCCATAAGCTTATCAATTTCCTCTACGGTCTGCACGCCGGTGCCCATATGATGATGAACGGTAAAGTACATACCCTTGCTCTTGGCATATGCACCCATTTCATTAAAGCCCTTGGCAACAACTGCCCACTCTTCATCGGTATAATACGGCTTTTCGTCAAGAATTGATTTGGTTAAATCACCCTGGATAGAATTGCCTTGCTCCGATGCGCCGATAACCCTTGCACCGAGCTTATAAAGCTTATCGCAATGTGCCTTAAAAGCCTCAATGGTTTCCTCATAAGGCTTTGAGGTGAGATAGGAGCTGAACCAAGCGTTGCAAATTTGCAAGCCTCTGATGTCAAGATAAGGCTTAAGAACATCAGGATCGGCAGGATACTTATTGCCGATTTCGCTACCCTTAAAGCCTGCAAGTGCCATCTCGCTTATGCACTGCTCAAATGTATTTTCCGCACCCAAATCAGGCATATCGTCATTTGTCCAGCCGATAGGTGCAATAGCTAATTTTACTTTGTTTGGATTAAGCATTTGTTTTCTCCTTATGTATTAATAGTCAAAGGTCTTTGCAATGTTTTCCTGCATATCCTTGTATGCCTTTGCAACTGTTTCGCTTGTTGAAACCTCGGCAACACCGACTCTCCACCAAGACTCAAAGCCCGGTGTCATTGTTTTCGGCAGCACCTTGATGTCGAACAGAACAGTTCTGTCCTGTCCCTTTGCATCTGCAAGAGCCTTGCGAAGCTCATCCGATGTGCGAATTGTATATGCCTTTGCTCCGTAACCCTCGGCGATTTTTGCAAAATCGACGGTCATATCCGCGCCGTCAAGCATACCTGTTTTTGGATTTCTTGCCTTAAACACGGTGCCGAAGGTATCTGTTCCTTGATTGTTTTGAAGGTTTTCTATACAGCCCCAGCCGAGATTGTCGAAAAGACAAACGTTAATCTTTAAGCCCTCCTGCAACGCAGTGTAAAGCTCGCTGTGTCCCATAAGGAAGGAGCCGTCGCCGCAGAAGGCGTATACCTCTGCCTCAGGCTTTGCAAGCTTTGCGCCGAGTGCTCCGTTAACCTCATATGCCATATTGGAATAGCCGTATTCCATATGGTAATTTCGACAACCCTTTGGTCTGAACAGGCGTTGCATATCGCCCGGAAGTGAGCCTGCTGAGCCGAGAGCAATGTCCTCATCATCCATAAACTCGTTGATTATGCCAAGAGCAAGTGTTTGATTAAGTCCTCCCTCAAGCTCCTTGCTGTAATAATCGTCAACAATGGCATCCCATTCTGCCTTTGCGTCTGCAAGCTCTGTTGTGTAGGTTGTTTTGTAGCCGTCAAGTGCCCCGACAATAGCAGACAACGCCTCCCTTGCATCTGCAACGATAGCCTCTGCATCCATCTTGTAGGCATCAAACGGACAAATGTTGATGCCGAGCACCCTTCTGTTTTCATTAAACAGCCACTTTGAAGAGGTTGTGAAATCGGTAAATCTTGTGCCTACACCGATAACAAGGTCGGCATCCCTTGCAACAACATTGGCAGCCTTGCCGCCTGTTACACCGATACCACCGAGATTAAGCGGATGATTCCACGCAATAAGTCCCTTGCCTGCCTGTGTTTCGGTTACAGGGATATTACATTTTTCGGCAAGAGCCAAAAGCTCCTTTTCCGCACCTGAATATCTAACACCGCCGCCGCAAACGATAATAGGCTTTTTGGCGGATTTAATAAGCTTTACTGCACGCTCAAGCTGTGAAGCTCCGATAGGGCGTCTGTCAATATGCCAAACTCTTTTTGCAAGGAAATGCTCGGGATAATCGTAAGCCTCGCCCTCTACATCCTGTGGCATTGCAAGACATACCGCACCTGTGTCGGCAGGGTCGGTAAGAACACGCATTGCGTTGATGCAGGCTGTCATCAGCTGCTCGGGGCGAACAATTCTGTCAAAGTAATGGCACACACCCTTAAATGCATCGGTAACAGTTCTACCATAGCCGTCAAAAAACTCTGCCTGCTGCAACACAGGGTCAGGCTGACGGCATGCAAAGGTGTCACCGGGGAGCACCAAAAGAGGTATTCTGTTTGCCGTTGCACAGCCACAGGCTGTTACCATATTTGTTGCACCGGGGCCGATAGATGACACGCAAGGGATAATTGCCTTTCTGTCCATCTGCTTTGCATATGCTACTGCGGCAAGAGCCATATTTTGCTCGTTTTTGCCCTGATAAAATTTTAGATTATGACCGCCTTGTTCAAGCGCCTGACCGACACCGACTACACAGCCGTGACCGAATATGCCGAAAATTCCGCTGACAAATTTCGACTCTACTCCGTCAACCTCTATGTACTGATTGTCAAGGAACTTAACAAGAGCCTGCGCCATTGTAAGTCTTTCTCGTTTCATACTGGACCTCGCACAATGTTAACATTCAATTTCCGAAAGCTTAACAGGACGATGCTCTGCAACGGAAAGCTTTGCAGCCAAGCCCAAGCGAAGTGCCTCCAAGCCGTCATTTACTGTTGTCTTTGTCGGAATATCATTTTGAACTGCGTTGATAAACTCTGTCATTTCATCGGTAAATGACTGCATATATCTTTCAAGGAAGAAATAAAGCGGCTTATCTGTTACATTGCCGTCGCCGTTGATATATGCAACGTTTGTAGGAGTATCATTTGCTGCAGCTGCCTGACCGCCCGAGCCAAATACCTCAAGCCTTTGGTCATAGCCATAGCAAGCCTTGCGGCAATTATCAATAACGCCGATGGCACCACTCTTAAACTTGAGAGCAACAAGTGCTGTATCAACGTCACCTGCCTCGCCGATTGCCGGGTCTACCATAACGGTTGCGTTAGCATAAACCTCCTCAACCTCGCCGCCGATAAAGCGAGCCATATCAAAATCGTGAACTGTCATATCAAGGAAAATGCCGCCTGAAACCTTTACATATTCAATTGCCGGAGGCTCAGGATCACGGGATGTAATTTTGATTGTTTGCAAATCACCAAGCTTGCCCTCATTTGCAAGACGCTTAATCTCTGCAAAGTTGTGGTCGTATCTTCTGTTAAATCCGATTTGAAGCTTTACCCCTGCTTTTTCTACGGCAGAAATAACCTTTTTAATTTTTGCAACTGTCAAATCAACAGGCTTTTCACAGAAAATATGCTTGCCCGCCTCGGCAGCCTCTACTGCAATGTCTGCGTGTGTATCTGTTGATGAGCAGATAAGAACCGCCTCAATTTCAGGATTATTAAGGATTTCGTGATAATCCTGATACGCGTTAGGGATGCCCAATTCCTGTGCAACCCTTTGCGCACCCTCAACATAAATATCGGAAATTGCCACAATCTCCGCCTGCGGAATGTGATAAGTAATTGATTTTGCGTGAACCTGTCCGATTCTGCCGGCACCTATAATGCCCACCTTAAGCTTTTGCATAAATAATACCCCTTTAATAAAATGTAAATTTACAGTATCAACTGCACAATATTAAAATTATTTTATCATACGGCATATTTGTTTTCAACAAAACAGAGGCAATAATAATTACCAAAATTCTCTTATTTATTTTAACTATAATATACAAAAGGTCACCCATTCCTTAACGGAATGAATGACCTTACCGATACTGCTTTATTCAAGCTTGCCCGCTGTTTTGAACGGATAATACCTGAACATTACCTTACCTATAAACTTGTCACGCGACACATAATTTGTCGTCACCCAATAACGCGAATCAACCGAATTGTCTCGGTTATCGCCCATAACAAAGTAGCAGTCCTCCGGCACTACAAAGCTTCCGCTATAATTGTCCTTGTTTTCCTCCGAAACAAAATCGTCACGAAGCTCAAGGGTTTTACCGTCTGCACCGGTAATATAAACCGTACCGTTCAGAATGTCTACCTTTTCACCGGGCAGACCGATAACTCGCTTTACAAAGTATTCCTTTTCGTTATCGGGATACTTGAAAATTGCAATATCAAATCTTTCGGGGTCATCAAAGGTGTATGCAAGTCTGCTTGCAATAACTCTGTCGCCCTGTTGAATTGTGTCTAACATAGAGCCTGTCGGGATAACGGCATTTGCAAACACGCAATGCTTAAGCACCATTGCAATAATCATAGCAATAACAATAGGTGCAATGAATTCGAGAAATTCTCTTAATTTTGATTTTTTAGCCTGCTCCTCCTGAGGCTCAACGGCAGGTGCGTTCTTTTCTTCACTCATAATTATCTTTCCTTGTAATTATCTTTCATTAGCAATTTTGAAAATCATTATCTCATAAGGATTCAATGTCAAGTCCATCTTTGAATTGTAGTCAAAGGTTTCGTCGGTTTCTGCAATTGATTTGCAGTATACGTTAAACCTTTTTGCACCCTCAAGGCTTTCCGGTGCGCACATAAGCTTATTAAGAGTCAGAGTTAAATCCGTTGCCTCGTCGGTTGGGTTACGCAGAGCAATAACACCCTCGCCCGACTCCGACCACGAAATATAGCCGTAAACATTATTTTCTTCAGGATTACCGCCGATGAAATGTGCATTTTTAAGGATGTCAAAATTATCCTTTTGCCAATTCATTGCGGCTGACAAATCGCTCCACTTCCTTTCGTTCATCATATTAACAGAAAGGTGAAGCTCATTAAGTGCCTGGCCTCTGACGGTACACCAATAGATGTATTTTTCAAACTCATCATCAGTGTATTTTACATGTGCGGTGTTGCCGTAAATAGGCTCATGATTGTACAAATTTTTAAGCGGAATTTGCAATGCACGCTTGCATACACAATCAAAATATCTTGCGTCACGATAGGTAATTTCGCTGTCGACCTGTGCCTGATGCTCAATATTCTTTGCAAAGCCGATGTCACCGCTGTTTTGCACCCAAAGAGAATTAACCCACTGAAGCCACCAAGGTGAAACATTAACGTAGCAGGTCATATTTATCCAAATGTCAGGTCTTGCCTCACGAAGCCTGTCGTAAAGTGCAATCCACTTTTGCCACATATCCGTAACAAAATACATATCCTCATAGCCGCCTACTGCGTGGTCGTGCTTTGGGTCCTTACAGGGCTTAAGGCAGAAGCCGTCAAGCTTCCAATAATCTATATCAAATTCCTTTGTGGTTTCAACAAGGAAATCGCCGAGCTTTTCGATATATCTTGTTGAGGCAACACAAATATCCCTTGCTTCCTTGTTGAGATAGCCGTTGCCTGCTTTTTGATAGCGCTTTGCGATTTTGTCAGGTCTGGTATATCCGCCACGGGGACCGAGCCACAAGCCGAAGCGAGAGCCAAGCTCATTGCAAAGAGCTGTAACCTTTGTGAGCTTGTTTGGGAACTTTTTGTTAAAGCACCAAAAGCCTGCCTTTACATCCGGCCAACCGTCATCAACAACATAGGCTGCGAGCTCCGGAGCATTATGAGCAGAAAGATGCTCGTGCACCTGTGCAAAGGAGGTCATAATATTATCCTCTGTGATGTCCTTCATATAGTCGTACCAGCTGTTGTACTGGAACCTTAACGGAGCAGGCACACTGATGGACTCAATATATTCATAAAACGCCTTGCGCACCTGAATAAGAGTGTTGTCGCTGCCACCGCCCATAACGGTTACGGGACATACAAAGCCCATTCCCAAAGGCTTGCCGACGTAATATCTTACGGACGCGTTACCGTGAATAATTCTGTTTTCCGTTGCGGGAAATTCGCAGCCGAAGAAAAGGCTGTCGATATATATCGGCTGACCGAGCATAGAATGGAATGCAGGAATTTCGCCGCCCTCAACCACATCAACACTGAAATGTGTTTTTGAGTTAACTATACCAATGCTTTCAAGCTCGATAAAATCAACCTCTCTGTCGTTGAACTGGTCAATAAATATCTGCTTGCAGATTGTGTTGCCGTCCCTGTGCACCCAATATTTGAGCGTTACCTGAAGGTCATCGGATTTTTCAAACCTAAAAACAAGCCTGTCATCCTCGTAATCTCCGCTTTCAACAGGGAGCCCCTTCGACGAATACTCGCCTCCGTCGGCAAAATGAATAACAAATTCACAGCCGTTACCGTCGGGAATAAAGCTCATACCCGAATATGTATTTTTTATTTGAGATGCATAAAACTTTTCATCTGTAATTTTGAATTCCCTTTTGAGTCTGTTGCTTGACAGCTTATACATAATGTTCCCCTTTATATTACTTATGTAATATTTACAATTCTTCCTTTATCTCCTCAAGTGCTCTTGCAAGCTGGTCCGGACAGGATGTGCCCTTAAAATTGCAATCAATGCCCTTAAGAGTTGAAATAACATCATCAATTTTTCTACCCTTTACGAGTGCGGAAATTCCCTTAAGATTTCCGTTGCAGCCACCCACAAAGCTTACTGAATTAATTGTTTGGTCATCGCTTACATCAACGGTGATTTGCCTTGAACAAACACCTCTTGGAATATATACCTTTTGCATATATGGTTCTCCTTTTTATACAGTCAATATTATTATACATAGCATTATGCGATAATTCAACAACAATTTATAAATTATATTTTAATAAGCACAAAGTATAACAAAGTGTATCAATTATCCCCTCAGCCGTAATAAATGACAACGGCTCCCCCCTATTTGTAAGGGAAGCCGTTGTGTTTGAGTAAATATGTTTATAGTCATCAATAAAAAAGTGTTTACAGAAACGTTTTCTTCAATTTCAACGCTTATTTCTGTAGAAAAAATAATATCTTCGGCCGTCTCTTTTCGATCGAAAGGCAAATGATTGTTTTTAAAAAACGCTGAACTAACTTTTCGTTATATTCAGAAACAGATAAAGAATTGGTGTTACTCAAAAGTATCAACCTCCTTCTGGATATTAATACTGCATTTTTGACAAAAAAGACATTTTATCTATATTTTCTGATAATAGTGTTAAGCATTTTAACATCCTTCGATGTCGATATTGATTTTGTGTTTTTATATTCAATCAAGGCAGCCGGAATAGAAAAAGTTTTATGTGCCCAACCAATAAAATATCCGCTTGACGTTCCATATTGGTTATTCAGGGTTTTCCTTAATCCTAAATTACTCTTTATTATTCTGTTAAGAGTAGACGTCCCAATACTTTCGTTTAACCATCCGTGAAAATCCAAACAAATATTAGGCTTTTCTTTCTTTGTAAAATTTCTTAACGCTCTACTCTCTTTTGCTTTGAACGCAATAAAATCTCTATTCATATCAATATGCTTGGAAGTGCATCTGCCAAAAGCAGTACTTCCGGATCTTTTATTATTTTTACCATCGATAGTTCCATCCGGGTTAGCACAAGGTATTATAACCAATCGATAATTATTCAGAAGATTAGAATTATTAGCATAATACTTTATTAAAGCATTAGCTTCTGCAACTAACAACTTACCATCTTTAGAATAAGAATCCTCAAAACCATGAATAGCGAAATTCATAAATAATGTCTTTTTATATTTATTGTTTTTCGATTTATTATAAATTTCATACGCTTCTAATGGCTTACCCATTGCAGAGGTACCATATTGTTTTCTGATTACATTGGAATAATCATACGCTATTTGCGCAGATTCTCGATTTAAAACCAATGCATTGTCTGTAACACGAATTGTACATTTAGTTGTAGAACTATGAGTAGATATAGTTAAAGTGGTGTCCCCTTTTTTTAATCCGGTAATTATTCCATTTGAAGAAATTTTGGCAATTTTAGTATTGGCAATTTTTAAAGTAACTTTACTAGAATATGTATTAGAAGGAAATGTATAATTTACCTTATGAGTAGATGTGCCTAATTGTATATAATGAGTTGCTGCAACATTAACTTTTGACGGTGCATTTTTTACAGTAACCTTACAATTAACAGTTTTATTATATGTTGAAAAGATAATATTAGCCGTACCCGCAGATAAAGCTTTCACGTTTCCATTCGAATCGACTGTTGCAATTTTTGAATTAGAAGAAGTGAATATTTTTTTACAAGAAACACCACCATTTAAATTAGGTGTTATTTTGAAGTTTTCACCCACACCTACCGTAATCGAAGTTTTATTAAGTGTAATTGTAGATGGTCCGTTTTTTACTGTATATGTAAGTTCACATACTTTTTCTAAATAAGATGATGCAATATCGTCATCTGTGCTAATAGACTCATCATAAAAATAAATTTCTAAATGTCCCGTGCCGCAAGCCACACCTGTTAGTGTGTTTTTTTCAGTATCTACAACACCAATGTTTGTATCTGAATTTCTGTACTCTATATTATAAGAGTCATTGTTTAATTCAGGGAAAAATTCTGAAAGTTCTATTGTCTCATTTACTCCAATTGTTACATCTGTATTACCTGTATTTGCATAAGCCTGGGATGTGGGTATAAAAAATGCAACACACATTAAAATAAAAATTAAAATATTTTTTTTCAACGTACCAACTCCCTTTCACTTCCATTAAAAAATTAAAAAAATATTACAGATGAAGTACTCTGTCCTTAATTTCCTGAGTTCTGCCCTGATTCCAGAACTGTGTGCCGATATATCCGCAGGTGCGGCGGGCAACATTCATCTTATCCTGATCCTCGTTGCCGCAGTTTGGACATCTCCAAATAAGCTTGCCGTTTTCGTCCTCAACGATTTTGATTTCGCCGTCGTAGCCGCAGCACTGGCAGTAATCGCTCTTTGTATTGAGCTCTGCGTACATAATGTTCTCATAGATAAATTTCATTACCTGAAGCACTGCCGGAATGTTATCCTGCATATTAGGTACCTCAACGTAAGAGATGGCACCGCCCGGAGAAAGAGCCTGGAATTCGCTTTCAAACTTAAGCTTTGTAAAGGCATCAATTTCCTCTGCAACGTGAACGTGATATGAATTTGTAATATAATTCTTATCGGTTACACCCTTGATTATGCCAAATCTCTTTTGAAGGCACTTTGCAAACTTGTAGGTTGTAGACTCAAGCGGAGTGCCGTAAATTGAGAAATCAATATTTGTTTGAGCCTTCCACTTTGCACAGGCATCATTCATATACTGCATAACGCTGAGAGCAAATTCCTTACCCCCGTCGGCATCTGTATGTGATTTGCCTGTCATATACTTTGTACATTCGTAAAGACCTGCGTAGCCGAGAGAAATTGTTGAATATCCGTCATACAGCAATCTGTCAATAGGCTCGCCCTTGTCAAGTCTTGCAAGAGCACCGTGCTGCCACAAAATAGGAGCCGCATCGGAAAGTGTGCCCTTAAGTCTGTTGTGACGGCACATCAAAGCACGGTAGCAAAGCTCAAGTCTTTCATCAAATATCTGCCAGAACTTTGTAACATCACCGCCTGAGGTGCATGCAATATCAACAAGGTTAATGGTAACGACGCCCTGATTGAATCTGCCGTAATATTTCTTTTTGCCCTCTTGGTAGTTCTTTGCTCTTGCGATGTTGCCCACACCTGCCTCGGTAAATCTGTCAGGAGTGAGGAATGAGCGACAGCCCATAGGTGTGTATACATCACCCTTGAGGTTGAGCATAACCTTTTCGCTTACATAGTCGGGTACAAGACGCTTTGCAGTACACTTTGCAGCAAGCTCTGTAAGATAGTAATACGGAGAATCCTCTGTGATGTTGTCACTTTCCAAAACATAGATAAGCTTCGGAAATGCAGGAGTAATCCATACACCCTTCTCGTTTTTAACACCCTTAATTCTCTGCTTAAGGGTTTCCTCAATAATGAGAGCAAGGTCCTTCTTTTCCTGCTCGGTCTTTGCCTCATTAAGATACATAAACACTGTTACAAAAGGAGCCTGTCCGTTTGTTGTAAGAAGTGTTACAACCTGATACTGAATGGTTTGAACGCCTCTTGCAACCTCGTCACGAAGACGGCGCTCGGTGATTTTTGTGAGCTTTTCCTCGGTTAGCTCGCCGCCGAAGTCCTTTGCCTCCTCAAGCACCTGTGCACGAATCTTATCTCTGCTGATTTGAACAAACGGTGCAAGATGAGTAAGTGAAATTGACTGACCGCCGTACTGTGATGATGCAACCTGTGCAATAATCTGTGTTGCAATGTTGCAGGCTGTTGAAAAGCTGTGCGGCTTTTCTATCATAGTATCGGAAATAACTGTTCCGTTTTGGAGCATATCCTCAAGGTTTACAAGGTCGCAGTTGTGCATATGCTGTGCAAAATAGTCTGCATCGTGAAAATGGATAAGACCGTTCTCGTGAGCCTCTACAATATCCTCCGGCAACAGAATTCTCTTTGTAATATCCTTTGATACCTCGCCTGCCATATAGTCACGCTGAACAGAATTGACAGTTGGATTCTTGTTTGAGTTCTCCTGCTTAACCTCTTCGTTATTACACTCGATAAGAGAAAGGATTTGGTTGTCGGTGGTGTTTGCCTTACGAACAAGGGAACGGGTATAGCGGTACTTAACATAACGCTTTGCAACCTCAAACGCACCCTGTGCCATAATTTGATCCTCGACAATATCCTGAATCTCCTCTACCGAAAGAGCACGGTTTGCCTTGCTGATTTTGAACTCAACAAACTCTGCTATATCATTAATCTGTCCCTGTGAAAGCTCCTTCTTCTCGCAGGCAGCATTTGCCTTTGATACGGCAACGATAATTTTATTTATGTCAAATGTAGCTTCCGAGCCGTTTCTCTTAATAATGTTCATAAGTTTTCCCCTTCTAAAAAAATAACCGATTGTTACGAATCTGTAACCTTTTCATCATTGACCTTTTACATAATATCAAAACATTGTGGCTGTGTCAATAGAAAAATTGAAAAAAATACAACATATTGTGCCTTTTCTTGAGATTGTAATATTTTTATACGAAATGTAGTTATGTAAAAAACTGCAAAACGCCCATATTCTGCACTATGCCATTACCCTGTCAAAAGGTATATATTACAAATTGTAAACAGTTTGCGTGTGTTAAATAATCCACTTGAAAAATACTATAATATGTTTTAATATATATGTAGGCTACCCACGAGGTGAATATATGAAAAAAACAAAAAATCTTAACATAGCATCAAGAATTGCGATTGCAACGCTTTCAAGCATTGCCACATCCATAATTATGATTACGGTGGTAGTGCTTGTTTTTCGTTCATTGCTTCCTGACATATACGGCATAGCAAGAGTTGAATCAAACAGCTATTCTCTGCTCAACCAAATGCAATGGGCACAAACCATAAGCAGCATCAACCGTGAGCTTACGGACAACACATCTGATGAAGCAAAGCAAAAGGACCTTAGGGGAATAACAAGACCAATCGACGAATTAGGCTCAAAAATATATATAACAAAAGACGGTGAGCTGTTTTACTCAAACACTGACAAATCTGCCATTGACGCAGAGCTGCACGAATTGGCACCTAATCTTAAGGACGACAACATCATTCTTTTCGGTGAAAACGGCTTGGTTGTTCAATCTCACACCGATAGCGACAACGGCTCATATATGATAAACATCACAAATACAGGCTACACGGTTGCAGACTCCTCAATGCAAAGCACCTTAAAATCCTTTAAGGCGTTTTTCACAGGGCGTTCGGGATTTATAATATTTATGGCGCTGTTCATTATACTTATATCTAACCTGATTATGTCAGTCATAGCGTCCAGAACGATAACGGCTCCGATCAAAAAGCTGTCTGACGGCGCAAACGAAATTGCAGGCGGTAACCTTGACTATCATATAGATTACGACTCTACAAACGAAATCGGCACAACTGTTAAATCCATAAACGATATGACCGAAAAACTGAAAAATCTTATGCAAACCAAGGAGGAAATTGAGCAATCCCGCAAGGAAATGACCGCCGGAATTGCCCACGACCTCAGAACTCCGCTGACATCAATCAAGGGATATGTTGAGGGCCTGATGGACGGAATTGCAAATACTCCGGAAAAGCAGGAGCGCTACCTCAACACAATTTATTCATCTGCAAAGGATATGGAAAATCTGCTTGATGAGCTGTTAACTCTATCAAGATTTGAGGAGGGCAAAATCAAGCTTGAGCAAATCAGAATTGACATTGTACAGTTTTTGAGAGAATATCTTAACGAAAGACCGCAGGATAACAGGGCTGTAATAACATTCACTCCTCCAAGCTACAAGGGAAGCCTTGATGTAATGCTTGACCCCAACAGATTTTCACGAGTGCTAAACAACATTATTTCCAACGCTATCAAATATTCATCAACCGCCCGCAAGCCAAGGATTGACATAAGCCTTGAGGTTTACGACAAGTCGGTAATCATTGCCCTTAAGGACAACGGCATTGGCATCAGCGATGAAAACCTGAAGCACATTTTTGAATCCTTCTACCGTGCAGATCAGGCGCGTACAAGGGTACAGGACGGCTCGGGGCTCGGGCTTGCCGTTTGCAAGGAAATAGTCGAGTTGCACAACGGTCACATATGGGCAACAAGTAAGGAGGGCAGCGGAACAACAATGATGATTTCGCTGCAACGATATAACGGAGAGGACACAAAATGAGTAAAAAAATATTAATTATAGAAGACGACGAAAACATCATTTGCCTTGAACGAGATTATCTTGAGGCACACGGCTTTGAGGTGCTTTGTGCGAACGACGGCATAAGAGGTCTTGAGATAGCAAAAAGCGTAAACATCTCTCTCGTGCTTCTTGACATTATGCTTCCGTCGCTTAACGGGCTTGAGGTGTGCAAAAGGATAAGAGAATTCAGCAACATTCCTATCCTGCTTGTAAGTGCCAAAAAGGATGAATTTGACAAAATCAACGGTCTTGGCTTCGGTGCAGACGATTACATAGTTAAGCCGTTCAGTCCGTCAGAGCTTGTTGCAAGAGTAATTGCACACATCAACAGATACGAGAGGCTGACAAACGCCGACGCTAAGCCTGCCGAGGTATTGGAAATAAATGATCTTAAAATCGACAAAAAATCCCGACGCATATTCTTCAAGGATACGGAAATCACCTTTACTAACAAGGAATTTGATCTGCTGACTACCTTGGCTGAAAACCCCGACACCGTATTTACAAAGGACGAGCTGTTAAGCGAAATTTGGAATTATGACTCTATGGGCGACACATCAACCGTCACCGTACATATTAACAGAGTAAGAGAAAAGCTCTCCGCCATAGACAAGGATATGGAATATATCAACACGGTTTGGGGCAAGGGATACAGATTTAACAAATAAAGCCGAACGGAGAATGGATATGGAAAAACGAAAGGTTGTAATTATCGGTGCAGGTCACGTCGGCTCTCACGTGGCTATGGCTCTTTGCTTTCAGGGCACGGTTGACGAAATCGTACTGATTGATAAGGACGAGGACAAGGCAAGGGCAAACTGCCTTGACATTGCGGACGCCTGCCTCTTTTTAGGCACAACAACTAAAATCAAGGTTGGAAATTACGAGGATTGCAGGAGCAAAAGGCGAAAAACGCCAAAGGCGGCTTAGATTCGATGTCTAAGCCGCTTTTACAATCCCTCCGAGTGCGACAAATCGCACCCACCTCCCTTTACACAAGTGAGGCTCAAATTGGTTTATTTTAATTTATATGGCGTGTTTCAGCCCACTTTATCGACAGTCTAAAGCGGATTGAACGTTGAGTTCAATCCGCTTTGTTTATTGCATCTCTGAATACTACATATTTATCGTACAGAAATTCCGTAATCATATTGCACGCCATAGTACAGCCAAGAACAATATAATTAATTGCCGACACGTCTGCAAACCTTGCCGTAAAGTAGTTGCCAATAATGGTTGACACGGGAGTGAAAACACAATAAAATGCAAGCACCTTAAGCATTGCGATAGGCACATTGGATGCCGACTTAAAGGTGAACTTACGGTTAAAGGTAAAGTTCCAGAGCACAGACAACAGCAATGCGATAAGATACATCGGTCCGTACTCGTTTTGCATAATTTTTGCAAAGGTTGCATTGGCCTGCATCAAGCTTTGAAAAAAGTCAAGCTTAATAACAACCTCATTCATAAAGGTAAAGCTTACAACCTGAATTATGCCGGCAGAGGCGGAAAACAGAAAAAATTTTACAAACTGCAAAAATCCGCCGTTGCTTTTTTCTTTTTTATCACTCATTACCTGCACCCTCTTTTACGGCTTTTTACCGAGAAGCTTAAGCAGCAGCCTTCGCAGCTTTACCGCTACGGTAACAATCTTTGAATGGTACTCTCTGTCCATTCGGCAGATATATTCCTTGTCACCGATATTTCTGGTGGTCTTTCTATATAAAACATCGTATTTCATGGTAATACTCCTTAGTATACTACACACATTTATATTATCACAGTAAATATATAATTGTCAATTATCTCTTTATTTTGTTAAAATAATGTGATATAATATAAAAAACAGCAATGCTGAAAGGCTACGGTGATTTTATGA
>NZ_CAMFQO010000020.1 GCF_945980375.1 uncultured Eubacterium sp.
TTCTACCATAGGAGGTCTGTTTTTTTCTATTGTCCATTTTTTACGGACTTGTTCATGATGTTCAATCTGCTTTTCTTTAATCCATAACGTCCGAAACTGCATCTCCTGCTTTGTCAATGCCGTTGCCTATTCCGTCGGCAATGTCATTTACGCCGTCACCGATGTCGTCGCCAACCTTGTCGGCTCTGTTTCTTGCCTCGTCACCTGCGTTGGAAAGATCCTCTCCAACCTCGTTTGTTGTGGATTGGTTTGTTGTGGATGTCGTTTTCTGTGTTGTTGTCATTGTGGTAGTGTTTGTTGTAGTGGTATCGTCAACCGTGTTGTTTTTTGACGAACAACCAACGAACACTACTGCGGTTAAAATTGCAATGACAGCAATTAATAATAAGCTTTTTGCTTTATTGCTTTTCATATATTATCATTCCTTTCGGCTTTAGTATTTGCCTGTATTCTTGTTTTATTCGTTATTTTACCAATACTCCGTTTTGGGACTCAATCATAATCAAAATGTCTTCTTCCTCTCCTGTGTCACAGTTTAGATAAACAAGCACCTTTTCACCTGTATCCTTGCTTTCACAGGTATATTCATAGCACTGCACCTCTTTTCCGCTTTCCTTTGGTATAACGCACATTTTTACATCGTTAACCTTTAGAAATATCGAAAGCTTTTTTTGTGCCTGCTCAGCTGTTAGCTTTGCCTTTTTCGGCTGCCTTTCCGTATGGTTTGTAAGGAAGGTTTTTGCATCAAGGCTTAATAGCTCTCCGTCGTTCATTGATATTCCAACCTTTATTAAATCGGGATAATAGTAAGCACCGTTTTTCGTATATGCACAGTTTACCGTGCAGGCGTTATCCTTGATGTCGTAGTAGCACACCTTCATATTCTTGTAGCCAAGCCTTTCAAGAGCCTTTACTGCAAGATTGCAGGCATTTTGTGCAGAAATATTTTTGTTTTGAATTTTGCCTGAATAAAGAATTTCCTTGATATACCCGCCCTGCTTTGTAATTAAGCCCGTGTATCTTCCGCACTTAAATGTGTAACACGGAATCCTTGATTTGTCGTCGGTTTCGTATGATACATTGTTCACGCTGACACCGAGAGCGTCGGCAAATATCTGTCGGCACTCATCTCTTGTTTTGACATCTGCCGATTTAATAAGCTGTGATGATTTGTTTAGCACCTGGTCGGAATAGGGTCCGTCATATAAAAGGGTAGGAAAATCCTCAAAAACCTTTGCTCCCGATGAAAAGCTGTTAGACAGGGGCGTAGTGTTTATTTCTCCTGAGCTTCTTATCTCGTTTTCGGTTATCATAGCTCCGGAATTTGTTGCACTAACCATTTCGTCAACCTGATCGCTGAATTTTTGCGCGTAGCGTAAAAGTGCCTTGAGGTTTTTATGCTCCTCACTGCTGATTGCTTCACCCTTGTCGATTTTTGTGCCGATATATTGGGCATAGTCACTGCACTGGCTTAAAAATTTGTAGGCATTGCTCAGCTTTAACTGCTCAATCGGCAGCCTGCTCATTGCGTTTTTTGCCGTACTGCATTGTGCAAATAAATCTCTGCTCAAATCGTAGATTTCTCCGTACGAGCTTGAAACAAGGCTTTTTGAAATATCCGTATCAACATTGTCAAGACATTCCGCAAGCTCTGCAAGGCTTTGTCTGTACGATACCTCAAGCTCCGTTTTATAGGACTTTAGGCTTGATGCTGTCATAATGCTCGAAACAGCTATGATAAACAGCAAAAACGAGATGTATGACAGCACTCTGATGTAGCTTCTTTTTGTCATAAATAAACTCCTTTTTTAATTTTGTTGTTATTGTTTGCACCTTTAGGCAAAAAATACATCTTTTTAATTGCAACAGCAGATTTACTGTGCTATAATATAAAACTGAATTAATATAATTGGAGCAATGTTTTTATGCAAAAGAAGAGAATAGTTGTTAAGGTTGGCACATCCACCCTTACACATAAAACAGGAAAAACGAATATTCAAAAGATTGGTGAGCTTGTGGCAGTTCTTGCGGATTTGCACAATATGGGGCACGAGGTTATTCTTGTATCATCAGGTGCTATCGGCATAGGCACAGCACGTCTCGGTTTGCATAAAAAGCCCCAAAGTATCAAGGGCAGACAGGCAGCAGCTGCTGTCGGTCAGGGCGAGCTTATGTTCCTTTACGACAAGTTTTTCGGCGAATTTGATGTTATTGTATCCCAACTTCTGTTTACCTACGATGCCCTTAAAAATGAGGAAAACAAGATGCATCTTACCAACACCTTTAATCAGCTTATAGAATACGGTGTTATTCCTGTTGTAAATGAGAATGACTCCGTATCAATCGAGGAGCTTCTTAACGGTGATAATGATTGCCTGTCGGCAACGGTGGCGGAGCTTATTGATGCGGATTTGCTTATTCTTTTAACCGATACAGACGGCTTGTATGACAGCAATCCAAATGAAAATCCGAATGCAAGGCTGATTCCTGTTGTTGAAAAAATCACACCGGAGATTGAAGCGGTTGCAGGCGGAGCAGGTGAAAAGGGAACAGGCGGATTTACCACAAAGGTTAAGGCTGCGAGGATTGCAAATGACGCAGGTATTCCTGTGGTTGTTATGAACGGCAGCGATACAAAAAAGATTTACAATGTGCTTAACGGTGAAAGCATAGGAACAAGGTTTTTGCCGTAATTTAGGGTAACGGTAATAATCCGAACCCGTCAAAAATGCAGTATTAAAGCGATATTTGTCGCTTTCGCTGTTGCCTTGCGTCAGCAAGGCTGCCATCTCAAGACAACAAATCTCATCTTTACTCCAAGCATTTTTGATGCTTTGCAGTTTATCGTGTGCAGATTTGGTCTTAATCAAGGCACAAAACACAGGCATACTTGCCGTATGCCGAGTATTTTAACGAGGAGTAAGGGCAAATCTGCCACGATAAACCGTGGTTCGGATTATTACCGTTACCCTATGGTGATTTTATGACAGTAACAGAACAAGGCAAAAGAGCAAGGGCAACCCTTGCATTTATGTCGCAGGTTTACAGTGAACAAAAAAACAAGGCGCTTAACGCTATTGCAAATATGCTTGAAAAGAATTCAAACAGAATTATTAAAGCAAATGCGATTGATTTAGAGCAGGGAAGAAATAACGGCTTGTCAGAGGGCTTGCTTGACAGACTTATGCTTAACGAAGAAAGAATAAAGGCTATGGCAGACGGTGTTCGTCAGGTTGCAGTCCTTGCCGACCCTTGCGGAAAAATTCTTTCCGAATACAAAAAGGATAACGGACTGTTAATAAAAAAGATTACCGTTCCTATCGGCGTTATCGGCATTATTTTCGAGGCACGTCCCAATGTTACGGTTGATGCCGCTGCACTATGCCTGAAAAGCGGAAATTCGGTTATTCTTCGCGGGGGCAAGGAGGCTATTAATTCCAACACTGCTCTTTCGGAAATTATGCGCTCGGCTCTTGACGAGGTGGGATTTGTTAAGGACGCCATTCAGCTTGTAACGGATACCACCAGGCAGTCGTCGTCTGATATGATGCATATGAACGAATACCTTGATTGTCTTATCCCTCGCGGAGGTAAGGGGCTTATCAAGGCGGTTGTGGAAAATTCAACCGTACCTGTTATCGAAACAGGCTCGGGAAATTGTCATATTTATGTTGACGACAGTGCGGATATTAATATGGCGGCAAAGATAATCTTTAATGCAAAAACTCAAAGAATATCCGTTTGTAATGCCTGCGAAAGCCTCGTGATTAACAGTGCAATAATCAATGAAGCATTGCCTGTAATTGCAAATGAATTGAAGAAAAAGAATGTTCAAATCAGGGGCGATGAGCGTGCTGTGTCTGCCTGCAGTCTTGTAATTCCCGCAAGTGATGAGGATTATTATACCGAGTATCTTGATTATATTATCAGTGTAAAAACCGTTGATACTCTTGATGAAGCAATTGAACATATCAATTCTCATTCAACAGGTCACAGCGAGGCTATCATTACTCAAAACGAAGCCAATGCTCAAAAGTTCCTCAAGTGCATTGATTCCTCATCCGTTTATGTTAATGCATCAACAAGATTTACCGACGGTGCAGAATTCGGATTGGGTGCGGAAATAGGAATATCAACCCAAAAGCTTCATGCAAGAGGTCCTATGGGTCTTGAACAATTAACATCTACAAAGTATTTGATTTTTGGAAATGGGCAAGTTAGATAATGAAAAAGAATAACGAATACAGCTATATTCAACCGCAGGTTGACAGCAGACGTAAAAAGAAAAAAAGAAAAAAGAAAAAGCAGGGTGGCTTTGCAAAAATTATTATTGTTTTGCTTGCATTGCTTGTGATTGCACTTGCAACGGCTCTGCTTTGTGTTAAGTACGTTTTTACGGATTTCTATTTCAGCGAGCTTCTTCCGGACAAGCCTGTTGCACAGCTGGTGGATGAAAAAATTATCGGCAGAACAACTACAACTACGACAACATCTCCCGCCCAAACAACAACCGAGCCTGTAAGCCTTTCCGACTCGGCATATCTTGACCATTCGGATTTTGAGCTTGAGGCAGGCAAAAAGGGTGCCTTTGTGGGCAATATACTTAACGGGGGCAAGGTTGACAGAGATAACGGCATAATCTACCACATTGTTGACGGCAAGGGTATTTACAAGTTTGAGCCTAATAACGAAAGCTTCTCGTGTGTTTACAAATCAAGCGACGTTCTTTCGTCATTCAACATAAGAGGGGATTATTTCTACTTTGTAAATGAAAGCGATAATGCTCTTTATAAGGTTACCAAGTCGGGCAAAAATCTTTCGAAGGTTGCCGACGGCATTTCCCTTGCATATATATACGATTCAACGGCATATTGCATTTCTGCCGATAACAGTATTGTTACCGTAAATACACAGGATTTTTCAAGGAATGTTCTTTATTCCGCCTACGGAAATACTCTTGGCTTTATAGGTATATCAAAGGATAGGGTGTTTTTTACCGATACCGATCCGCTTGGCAACACATCATACTATTGTGTGCTTTCGTCAGGCGGTGATGCTGAAAAATTTAGGCTTGATACTGTAAATGACAGCATTTCTTCAATGTCTATGGAAAACGGCTTTATGTATTATTTCGAAAAGCAGGCAGACGGCAGGTACAATCTTATCCGTCAAAAGTACGGCTCGCAAAAGGTTGTTACGCTTGTGCAGGATGTCGGCATTTGTGCTCCCGTAATTGTTGAGCAAAACAGGGTGTTTTATGCCGACCTTGACGAAGATAAGCTTGAGCTGTATGAAATAAATATGAATACCGATAAAAAGAAAATGATGCTGTATTCCGGAAATATTACCGCATCCGATAAGGTGTTTATTCAGCACGGCGGAGAGTATGATTTTATCATCGGTCAGCGCCAAAACGGTGATAAGGTGTACCGTGCATCATCAAATTTGACAGGCTCCTCAAATGTTATGACCTTCGGCGGAGGAAAATGGAGCTATTAATGTAATTGTGTAACTGTATCAAAGAGGTAATTACTTTTGGACAAATATAAAAAATTAGCAACCAATACAATAATATTTGCAATAGGCACATTTTCGTCAAAGATTTTGTCGTTTCTGCTTATGCCGTTTGTTACAAGTAAGCTTGTAACATCGGATTATTCAACCGCGGATTTGATTCAGCAAACAGCTAATGTGCTTATTCCTATTGTATTTTTACAAATAAACAGTGCTGCCCTGCGCTTTGCGCTTGATAAGCAGGCGGATAAGAGTGATGTTTTTACCGTAGGCGTTCGTACAACGCTCAAGGGATTTTTGGTGTTCTTAATTTTCTATTATCCCGTAACACTGATTAATATTAACGATATGCCGCTCGGTCAGTATGCACCTCTTATCTATTTGTTTGTGCTTGTTTCGGGTATGCGCCAGCTTTGTCAGCAGTTTGTTCGCGGATGCGGTCAGGTTCGCGTTTTTGCCATTGATGGAATTGTCGCAACAGGAACAACCTTACTGTTTAATTTGCTGTTCCTCGGTCCGCTCAATATGGGCGTTAACGGCTATGTGCTTGCAATTATTGCCTCTGACCTTTTCTCTGTTTTGTTCCTTTTTGTTGCAACAAGGCTTTGGAACAATCTGCATTTTCATAAGGTGGATAGAAAAATTAAGCACGATATGCTCAAGTATTCCGTTCCGCTTATGCCTACAATTATACTGTGGTGGATAATAAACGTGTCGGACAGATATATGGTTACCGGCTTTGTCGGCTCTGCCGAAAACGGCCTTTATACCGCCGCTTCCAAAATACCGAACTTTGTTATTATGTTTTCATCGATTTTTATTGATGCTTGGCAGCTTTCGGCTGTTGATGAATATGACAGCGATGATAAGGCAGAATTCTTTACAAAAATTTTCCGTATTTATTCCGGCGGAATTTTTGCAGTTTCCTCAGCACTTATCCTTGCCTGTCAGCTTATAACAAAAATTTTGGTTGCCGACAGCTATTATGAGTCTTGGCGATATGTTCCGGTTTTGATTATTGCCACAACGCTTTCATGTCTTGTGAATTTTCTTGCATCTGTTTATATGGCAGAAAAAAAGTCGGTTATGGCTATGGTAACCGCTCTTTCGGGTGCGCTTACAAATATTGTGCTCAACCTTGTGCTCATTCCGCTTATAGGAGCATTAGGTGCGGCAATAGCTACCATTGCGGCTTTTGCGGTGGTGTTTGTGTTCCGTGGCTCCAACACAAGAAAATATATTAAAATCAAATTCAATGCTCCTTTGATAGCTGCTGAGGTTGCAATTTTGGCGGCTCAGTGCGTGGCTATGCTGTGGCTCAAATCGGGCATTTATATGTATTTGGCAGAGACTGCACTTTTTGGTGCTATGCTTCTTGTAAACATAAAGCCGATTAAGGAGCTTTCAATAAAGCTTTTCGGTAAGCTTTTGCGTAGAATAAAATAAGGTAAACAGAAAATGACCTCTTATTTTAACAAGAGGTCATTTTAGACTGTTGATAAAGTGGGCTGAAACACGCCAAAAGAGATATATATGGCTCACCTTATTGTAAGGGGAGCTGTTGAACGAAGCGAAACTGAGGGGATAAAAAACAGATTGAACATCGAGTTCAATCTGTTTTTGGCGTTTTTCGCCTTTTGCTCGGTCGAGGTACCCTCGTACATCTTTCCTCGCAAAATGCGAAATTCAGCTTTATTTCTCAACAGTCTGCCAGCGTGTCGAAATTTATAATTTGAATTTTTCGACACGCTGTTATGACCTCTTATTTTAACAAGAGGTCATTTGCTGTTTTGTATATTTTGTATATATTTTTCTTTACTACTTGCATATATGGTACTTTTAGTGTATAATAAACAAAATTTGGAAAATATAATTACTTTTTATAATATCTTTTTGGAGGAATTGTATGAAAACAAGTATTTCTACAACACAAGCAAAAAAGCTTATTACCGATAAGCTTTCTCACTTTTTCGGTGTTTCACCCGATGTTGCTACCGACGAGCAGTTCTACAAGGCATTAGCCTTGATTGTTCGTGATGAGCTTTCAAAGAAAAATAGTGATTTCAGAAAAACCGCAAAAGGACAGGATTCAAAGCAGGTTTACTATCTGTGTATGGAATTCCTTATGGGCAGATCTCTCAAAAACAACCTTTACAACCTTGGCTTAACACAGACCTTTAATGATGCACTTGCATCAATGGGTGTAAAGCTTGATAACCTTTATGAGCTTGAGCCTGATGCAGGTCTCGGTAACGGTGGCTTGGGCCGTCTTGCTGCCTGCTATCTTGACGGCTTGGCAACAAACGGTATTCAGTCTATGGGCTACTCTCTTCGCTACGAGGCAGGTATCTTTAAGCAAAAGCTTATCGACGGCTGGCAGACAGAGCTTCCTGATTTCTGGCTTCCGGGCGGTGAGGTATGGCTTGTTCCTCGTGAGGAGCGCGCCTGCAAGGTAATGTTTGAGGGCTATATTGAGGATAGCTGGGACGGTGATTTCCACCACGTAATGCACAAGGATGCAAATGTTGTTGAGGCTATCCCGTATGATATGTATGTTTCGGGCAAGGGCGAGGGTGTTTCCCGTCTTCGTCTTTGGGCATCCAAGAAGCCGGAGCTTGATATGACTCTCTTTAACGAGGGCTCATATATGAAGGCTATGGAGCAATCTGCTATGGCAGAGGCTATTACAAAGATTTTGTATCCTGCCGATAACTCACCGGAGGGCAAGTCACTTAGACTTCGTCAGCAGTATTTCCTTGTTTCCGCTTCAATTCAGGACATTATTCAGCGTCACTTAACAAAGTACGGTACACTTGACAATCTTCCCGATAAGGTAGCAATTCATATTAACGACACTCATCCTACAATGGCAATTCCGGAGCTTATGAGAATTATGCTTGATGAGTGTGGCTACGGCTGGGATGAGGCTTGGTCTATAGTTACCCGTACGGTTGCATACACTAACCATACAGTTATGAAGGAGGCGCTTGAGTGCTGGAGCGAGGAGCTTTATTCCCGTATGCTTCCTCGTATTTACCAAATTACCAAGGAAATTGATAACCGCTTTCGTGCATATGTTTGGTCTGTTACCCATGATGCTGACAGAGTTGAGCGTATGGCTGTCGTATCACAGGGCATTATTCGTATGGCTAACCTTTGCGTAATCGGCTCACACAGCGTTAACGGTGTGTCTGCACTTCATTCCGAAATTCTTAAGGACACTGTGTTTAATGATTTTTACAATCTTACACCAGATAAGTTCTGCAATGTAACAAACGGTATTGCTTTCCGTCGTTGGATTTGTCAGGCTAATCCGGAGCTTACCGATTACATTACATCATTAATCGGTGACAGCTTTATTACAAAGAGTGATGAGCTTGAGAAGCTTCGTGCCTTTAAGGATGACAAAAAGGTACTTGCAAGACTTGATGAAATTAAATATGCAAACAAGGTACGCTTTGCAAAGATTATCAAAAAGCGCAACGGTGTTGATATTAATCCTGATTCAATCTTTGATGTTCAGGTTAAACGACTTCACGAGTATAAAAGGCAACAGCTCAATATCCTTAACATCATTTCCGAATATCTTATGCTAAAGGAAAATCCAAATGCCGATTACTATCCAAAGACATATATCTTTGCATCAAAGGCGGCACCGGGTTACTTTATGGCTAAAAAGCTTATTGAGCTTATTGATGCTTTGTCGGGTGTAATCAATAACGACCCCGATGTTAACGGAAAGCTTAAAGTGGTATTCCTTGAGGATTACAATGTATCTCTTGCAGAGGTTCTTATGCCTGCCGCCGACATCAGCGAGCAAATCTCGCTTGCAGGTACAGAGGCTTCGGGTACAGGTAATATGAAGCTTATGCTTAACGGCGCTGTTACTCTTGGTACACTTGACGGTGCAAATGTCGAGATTCATGATGCAGTAGGTGATGATAATATTTACATCTTTGGTATGAAAACACCGGAGGTTGAACAGCTTAAGCGTGCAGGATATTTCCCGCAGAGCTACATTAATAATAATGAAAATCTTGCAAAGGCTATGGCATTTTTGCAAAACGGTGTAAACGGCAAGAGGTTTGACGAGGTATACTATTCTCTTGTGAATTCCGATCCGTATATGGCTCTTGCAGATTTCACCGATTATCAACGCGCACAGCAGGAAATTTCAAAGGCTTATGCTGACAGAGAAAAGTTTGTAAAAATGTCATTGATGAACATTTCAGGCGCAGGTGTGTTCTCTGCTGACAGATCTATCAGAGATTATGCAGATTATATTTGGAACACAAAGCCTGTTCAGTTTGCAAAGGAAACTCCAAAGTCTGCAAAGAAATCTGCTCCTATGGCTCCTAAAAAGCCTGTTGCCGAAAAGAAAGCATCGGCAAAAAAGGAGGAAAAGGCTCCTGCAAAGGAGGAAAAGAAGGCTCCCGCAAAGAAGTCGGCTCCAAAGAAGGAAGCTCCAAAGAAGGAAGCTCCAAAGAAGGAAGCAAAGAGCACCGCAAAGACAAAAAAGACAGCAAAGAAATAATTAAGTAAACCTATGGCTCCTCTTTTTAAGGGGAGCCGTTGACTGATAATGGACTATGATATTTGATTCCCGTAAAAAAGAATATAAGGACAAGATTCGTGCTATCGCAACGGATGAGCCTGTCAAACTACGTATTATTGTGCCTCGCTCAATGAAATGCAGTGGGGCAAATATTTGCGTTCATAAGGAAAACGAAGCAAATGTTTATTACTCGATGTTCTGGGCGGGTATGTGCGGCAATGATGATGAGTATTGGGAGCTGCATTTTGTTGCGGACACTCCCGGATTATATTGGTATCATTTCGAGCTTGATACCCCCTGGGGCAAAAGCTTTGTTCGAAATGTCGGACATGGCTGCGGTGATTTTGCTCCCGACGGTGAGGATTTTCAACAAACCGTTTATGATAAAAGCTTTACCACTCCGGATTGGTTAAAGGGTGGTATCATTTATCAAATCTTTCCTGACAGATTTTTTGATTCAGGTAAAAAGAAAACAGGTTACAGAGAATCTCGCGTTCTTCGCAAATGGGGTGAAGAGCCTTATTGGCGTGAAGAGCAGATGAACGGTATTTGGAATAATGACTATTTCGGCGGCGACCTAAAGGGAATAGAGGAAAAGCTTCCGTACCTTAAGGATTTAGGTGTAACCTGTATTTATCTTAATCCTATATTTGAGGCTAATTCCAATCATCGTTACGACACTGCGGATTATGAAAAAATAGATCCGCTTTTGGGTAATGAGGAGGATTTGAAGGCGCTTTGCTCGGTTGCCAATGAGGAGTACGGCATTGCCGTAATTCTTGACGGAGTATTCAGCCATACAGGATGCGACAGTAGGTACTTTAATCTTTACAACAATTATGACAGCAACGGCGCCTATAACAGTCAAACGAGCCCTTACTATTCATGGTATAAGTTCATTAACTATCCTGAAGAATATCATTCGTGGTGGGGAATAAAGCTTTTGCCCGAGGTCAATGAGGAGGATGAAGGCTACCGCAATTATATCTGCGGTGAAAACGGAATTCTTCGCAAATGGCTTCGTTGCGGAATCAGCGGTTGGCGACTTGATGTTGCAGATGAATTGCCGGATGTATTCCTTGATGATTTGCGCAGAGCTGTTAAGGATGAAAATGAGGATGCCGTTATCATAGGTGAGGTTTGGGAGGACGCAACCACAAAGTTTGCGTACGACGAGCGTCGTCGTTACCTTCTCGGCGAACAGCTTGACAGCGTTATGAATTATCCTTTTGCCAACGCGATTTTGGATTTTGTTAAGTACCCGAATGCCTATGAGTTCTTTGATAGGATAATGTCTATTATTGAAAATTATCCTCCTCAGGTAACAAATGTTCTTATGAATCATATCGGTACTCACGATACCGAAAGAGCAATAAGCCGTCTTGCAGGTGAAAGCTGTGAGGGCTACGGTCGACATTGGCAGTATGAGCATAACAAGCTTTCGCAGTATGATTATCTTCGCGGTATTTCTCTTATGAAAATTGCCTCGCTGATACAGTACACCTTGCCCGGAGTACCTTCGCTTTATTACGGTGACGAGATAGGTATGCAGGGCTTAAAGGATCCGTTTAACCGTGCGTGTATGCAGTGGGATAACCCCAACACCGAGCTTTTGAGGTGGTATAAGCGATTGGGTGAAATAAGGCTTGGCTGCAAGGCTTTTTCAACAGGCGATTTTGTACCGATTTATTGTGAGCATAAGTCCATTGCTTATATTCGCTGTGATGAAAACAGCGAGGTGCTTGTGGCAATTAATATGGACGATGTTGATGCTGATATTTTTGTCGGCAACCAATGGGATAACGCCTATAACTTTTTTGAGGAGAAAGCACAAAACGGCTACCTCCACCTTGAACCGATGAGATACGCATTATTAACACGTGTAAAATAATAAGGGTAATTGTGCCCTTATTATTTTTTTGGCAAAATATTTTGAAAAATGATAAATAATTATTGACAAACGATAATTTTTAGTGTATAACAATGGTAAAGTATACCAACGGAGGAAAGTATATGTACAGTAATAAAACAACAATAGCCTTAAAGGTTATAATCAAATTTTGTTATTTTGCTTTGGCATTAGCAACAGTTTTTCTTTGGGCAGTTCAATTTTTCGGAGCTCACGGTGTTTCGTGGATATACGGTATTGAGAATAGGTACTACACCTTGCTGTGTTCCTTTTCGCTTGTTGTTCCTGCAGGATATGTTGCCCTTGCTTACATTGACAAGCTTTTATCATTAGTACTTCGGGACAGTATTTTTGAGGTTACAACTACAAGGTATCTTGATAAAATCAGCTATTGCTGTGTGTATGCCGGCATAATAGGTATAGGTGCAATAACAGCATCATTTGTTTTAGAAATAGATGCATATGTCATTACGTTTTTTATTCTTATGCTTGGCGAGTTTTTTATGGCATTGCTTTTGAAGGTTATAAAGAAAATTTTTGCCAAAGCAATAGAAATAAAAGATGAAAATGATTTAACTGTATAGGTGAACGCGATGATTATTGTAAACTTGGATGTTATGCTTGCAAAACGAAAAATGTCATCATTAGAGCTTGCAAGCCGTGTCGGCATTACTCAGGCTAATCTGTCGATATTAAAAACAGGCAAGGCAAAGGCTATCAGGTTTTCAACACTTGATGCAATTTGTAAGGAGCTTGATTGTCAGCCTGCCGATATTCTTGAATACAGGGAGTGATTTTTGTGGATAAAAAGGTTTATTCTCCTTTAACAAAAAGGGACAAGGCAATGATAATTGCAACAGCCGTATTGTGCTATTTGGTTGTTGAACTTGTAGCATTTTCAGAGGCTTTGGGAGTAGGATATGTTATTGCATATATTGCGCTTGTGGGCGTAACGGGCTTTTATTTGACAGATAAAGAGCATACACCGTCACCGTTCGGCGTTGCGTGCGGACTGCTCGGTGTTGCTTCAGCTGTTCCCGTTATGTTGTATAATGACAGCATAACCTCTATGCTTATGCCTATGCTTTCTATCGGATTGTACATTATGTTTTGTCTTTGCTTTAACACCTCGTCAAATGTGTTTGGGTCGTATAAAATAGGCTTTTGCGCAGTTAAAAATGTTTTGTTAAAGCCGTTTAAGGCTATGCCCGAAATAGTAGGCTCAATTAAAGCAGGTGACTCGAAAGATAAAAAATCTTATTCTGCCGTAATAGGAGCGTTGCTTGCCGTTCCCGTGCTGTGCGCGGTTGTTCCGTTGCTTGTAAAATCCGATGCCGCATTTGACGGACTTGTGTCAAATGCGTTTGAAAATATAGGCGCAGTAGCGTCAAGGCTGGTTCTTACACTTATCTTTTTGCCGTATGGATGTGCTTATCTGTTTGCGATAAGAAAAAATGTCGCACCCAAGGCAAAGAACAAAATAAAACATCCGTCGCTTAATTACAGCGGATGTGTATCGTTTCTGTGTGTAATCAGTGTTACGTATTTGCTGTATCTGTTTTCACAGCTTGCATATTTCTTCAGTGCGTTTTCATTTATTTTACCGGAGGATTACAGCCATACGGCGTCGCAGTTTGCCCGTCGGGGCTTTTACGAGATGTGCGTTGTTTGCGCCATAAACATTGCTGTTGTCAGCATTGTTACCGCACTTGTTAAAAAGCACAAGGGGTGTGTGGCAATCAAAGCATTGTCACTTTTTATATCTGCTTTTTCCGTGTTGCTTGTTATCATTGCAATGCAAAAAATGGTGCTTAACATAAGCATATACGGTCTTTCCAAAAACAGAATATTGGTATTTGCCTTTATGCTGATGATGCTTTGTGTGCTGACTATGCTTGTTATGCACATATTTATACCTAAAAAACCGTATATGCAGGCAATAATTATCTTTTGCAGTGCGTTGCTTATTGCAATATCATATTCAAATGTTGATGCAAGAATAGCAGAGTATAATATTAATGCCTACAACAGTCAGTATATCGACAGACTTGATGTCGACAGCATTGCCTATATGTCCGACAGCACCGTTCCTTATTTGATTGAGCTTGCCGATAAGGACCCTGAAATTATGGAAAAGCTGTACTATATCGCAGGTAATAACTTTAAGGATGAGCTTGTCATAGAAGATAATACGATAACCATAAAAAGCACAAGCAAGCTAAAGTGTAAAAACCTTGCTCATATTAAGGCGGCAAACGCTATATATGATTATTACCTTAACAGCCTTGACGAACAGCAGGCAAGGGTATTTGCAAATAGGTGTATGCTGAATAATTCGTTTGAATATTACTATGAGGTTGAAACCGATGAATATGTTAGCTTTGATGATGACAGCAGATATACTCTTAATAAACAAACCGATATATACGAATTAAAAGGATAAAAAAATACAGACAGTTGCTTGTTGACTGTCTGTATTTTTACTTATTTATTTGCAATAATTATCGACATTTGGTCAATGAATGACTTGACCTTTTCTGTCATTTCACGAGGGGTTTCCCTCATACCCTTGTTTATCCAGCTTATTATCACACCGCCTATCCCGAATCCAAAAAATTCTGCAACAGAGCTGTGGTCATCGCTTACTGTATGAATATTGTTTTTCAGTATAATGTTTTCAATTATTTTATTAAACTGACTTGTTGCGATTTTTGTAAGATAGTTATAAACATCTGCCATATTGATTTTTACTGCATTTTGATAGAATTTTTTATCATTGTACATTGTGTTAAAAATATAGTAAAACTTTTCCTCCATTGTTTCGTAGGAAAAATCTTCAACAAAGCTTGAAATCAGCTCGTTGTACAGCATCCAGTCAAGCAACTCATATCTGTCCTGAAAATGATAGTAAAATGTTTGCCTGTGCATATCACATTGATTTGAAATATCGGAAATTGTTATTTTTTCAAAGGGAGTGGTTTGCATAAGCTCCTTTAATGCCTCGGCTAATTTTTTCTTTGTAATTTCACTGCAGGATAATTGTTCCTTCATATTTGCTTTATACCTCATTGTCAAATTTTTGCATTGTATGCCATTATTCCGCTTGGCTCAATGTCAACAATACCGTAAACACCGTCACTTACCGAGCCGGGATTCATATAATGTATAGAGTCAATAATATCAACATACGGAATATGAGTGTGGCCGAATAAGCATATGTCTGCACCTACCGACCGAGCCTCTCGCTGAATATCGCTGTATCCGTGCTTAACATAGTAGGGGTGACCGTGAGTAAACAGAATTCTTTTTCCTGCAAAATCTATAACCTTTGATGCAGGATAGGTTGAATAAAAATCACAGTTTCCGCTAACTCTGTCAATCTTGATGTCAGGATAAATCATCAGTGCATTATCAAGGTCATCGTTGCCATCACCAAGGAATAAAAAGAGGTCTGCGTTATCCTTGTGCCTTTCGATAATGTTAAGCAGTAAGGAGGTTCGTCTGTGGCTGTCCGACATTACTACTATTCTCATTCATATCCCTCCGACAGATTTCATATCTTTAATTAGATTATACTATAAAAGGGTGGTTTTTTCAATGAAAAATATAAAAAGCGACGATTTGTCTAACGCTGTTGCTAACTCTAATATAAACATAGATGAGTTAAAACGTGCAGTAGAGAACGGTCAAGCCGAGCAGTATATTGACAAAAATCTTTCAGCACAGGCTTCCCAGATGATTAAGCAGGTACTGTCAGACAAAAAAGCAACTCAAAAAATTATTCAATCTCCTCAGGCAAAGGCATTGCTTGAAAAATTAAATCAAAAATAGGTAATAGCTATGGATAATATAAACGATATTATTGCATCATTGTCCGATAACGATATTGAAATGCTCAAGGGTGTTGCCTCATCAATTTTAGGCAACACCGCTGATGATGAGCAGGAACAAAAGCAAGTACAAAGCCAAAGCCATTCCTCCAACATTTTAGCAAACGGACTTAATCTGTCACAGGGAGATTTGGATATGATGCTAAAGGCAAAGGCAATATTTGACAAAATGAATAATACCTCATCAAAAAATGCCGATTTGATTAATGCATTAAAGCCACACCTGAGCGCCGAGTCACAGCAAAAGGCCGATAAGGCAATAAGAATATTAAAGCTTTTTGATATTTTACCATACATAAAGGACTTGTTTTGATGGCAGATTATAATAGTAATGACATAAGCGATGCAAAGCGCAGGGTGGAGGAAATGCGAAAAAAAGCGCAAGGCTATGTTGACACACAGAGCACTGACAAAGGTAACTACAAACCCCATACCGACAGTAGCAATCAAGAGCCTCAATCCTCGTTTATAACCGATGTGTTGGGCTCTCTGTTTTCCAATCAGGCAAGGGATAATTCCGCAGGCTTGATATTGGCACTGATACTTATTTTGTCAAAGGAGGGCGCCGATAATAAATTAATTTTGGCACTTCTTTATATTTTGTTGTGATTTCTATGGAAATTATAAAATATATGTGTTATATTATATCGGAAGACTGTTTATGGGAGGAATACTATGAGTGATGTAACACATGTATATTTTGACGGCTTGGGTATTGATTTTGACCTGCCGTCAATAGCATTCAGTATTTTTGGACACGACATTCATTGGTACGGAATTATTATTGCCGTCGGCTTTTCGCTCGCTGTGCTTTACGGTGGACGCAAGGCATATAAGTGGAAGATGAGCCTTGACGGAATGACAGATGTTCTCATCTGGGGAACATTGTTTGGTATTATTTGTGCAAGATTGTATTATGTCGCATTCGAATGGGATTATTATTCACAGCATCTTAACGAAATTCCTGCAATATGGAACGGCGGAATAGCAATCTACGGGGGCATAATCGGCGCACTTATCGGCGCTGCTATCGGATGTAAAATCGGCAAGATTGACTTTTTGAATTTGCTTGATCTCGGTTCACTCGGTCTTTTGATCGGACAAGGTATAGGCAGATGGGGCAATTTCTTTAACCAGGAGGCATTCGGTGTCAATACCGATACAGCATTGTTTAGAATGTGGTCGCCTAAAATTCACGATACCCTCGAGGCATCTGCCGAGCTTCTTGCTCAAAAGGGAATAACGGTAGACCCTAATACGGCTGTTCATCCAACCTTTTTGTACGAAAGTGTTTGGTGCCTGCTGAGCTTTGTTGTTCTTCATATTGTCGTTACCTATTTCAGAAGCTTTAAGGGCGAAATCTTTATGCTTTACGGTGTAATGTACGGCGCAGAGCGAATGATAGTGGAGGGTATGCGTACCGATTCGCTTTATATCGGCTCAACCAATATTCGTGTTTCCCAGCTTTTGTCTGCCGTAATTGTTGTTGTTGCTCTTTCATTCTTTATGTACTTTATGTCGAGATTTAATAAGGATAAGCTTCCAAAGGCACTTGTGCTTGATGATTTGGATGCTATCGAGGATGCAAACAAAAAGGCAAAGGAACTTGAATTAGCCAAGAAGGAAGAACGAAAAAAGCAAAGAATGCTTAAAAAAGAGGAAAAGAAAAAGAGGAATGAGTAATGAATATTATTGACGGAAAGGCAGTTTCAAAAAAGGTTAAAGAGGATGTTAAGGCGGAATGTGAGCAGCTTAAAGCAAAGGGAATTACTCCGGGGCTTGCCGTTATTATTGTCGGTGAGGACCCTGCATCACAGGTGTATGTTCACAACAAGGAGGTTGCCTGCGAGGCTTGCGGCTTTCATAGCGTAAAGTATGCACTCCCTGCCGAAACAACACAAGAGGAGCTTAATGCACTTATTGATGAGCTTAACGAGGATAACAGCATTAACGGAATTTTGTGTCAGCTTCCGTTGCCGAAGCATCTTGATGATAAAGAGGTTATTAACCGCATTAATCCTATTAAGGATGTTGATGCATTTCATCCTGTAAATGTCGGTGCAATAATGATTGGCGATTACAATTATTTGCCTTGTACACCTGCCGGTGTAATGGAGCTTATTCATTCTACGGGTGTTGATGTGTCCAGTAAAAAGGCTGTTGTAATAGGCAGGTCAAACATTGTAGGTAAGCCAATGGCTATGCTTCTTCTTCACGAAAATGCAACTGTCGAGATTACTCATTCAAAAACACAATCCCTTGCAGATGTTACCAAGCAGGCGGATATTCTTGTTGCCGCTATCGGTAAGGCAAAATTTGTTACCGCCGATATGGTTAAGCAGGGTGCTGTTGTTATTGATGTTGGTATGAATAGGGACGAAAACGGTAAGCTTTGCGGTGATGTTGATTTTGAGGGTGTTAAGGATAAGTGTTCGTTTATTACACCTGTTCCGGGCGGTGTAGGTCCTATGACCATTGCAATGCTTATGAAAAATACCCTAACTGCCGCTAAGCTTCAAAACGGTGTTGAGTAATATGACGGTAGAAGAAAAGGTTGTTAATAAGCTTATAGGTAAAGGCTATCATATTGCCTTTGCAGAATCCTGTACGGGAGGACTGTGCTGCGGCAGACTTGTAGATGTTGCCAATGCCTCACAGGTGCTTGATGTGTCCTTTGTCACTTACGCAAATGAGGCAAAGGTTGACTTGCTCGGAGTTGACGCAGATACTATTGAAAGGTATGGCGTTGTCAGCGAGCAGATGGCCGCACAGATGTGCAGGGGAGCTGCAGACAAGGCAGGATGTCAGGTGGGTGTAGGCATAACAGGAATTGCAGGCCCCTCGGGAGGTACTGCCAAAAAGCCTGTCGGTATGGTTTGCTTTGGGTTTTATATTGATGGCAGGGTAGTAACAAAAACCTGTCAGTTCGGCAATATCGGCAGAAACGAGGTAAGAGCAAGGTCGGTAGAATTTGTTTTCAATTCTTTGAATGATTTGCTTGAAAAATAGAAAAAGTATGTTATAATAATCAGTAGCAAATGATTATCAAACATTCCATTCAAAAACTGAACACAAGCTGGTGTGGCGCAGTTGGTAGCGCAATTGATTCGTAATCAATAGGTCGTCAGTTCAAGTCTGATCACCAGCTCCAAATATAAAGTCGAGAAGCTTTTTCTCGGCTTTTATTTTTTGTATAAATAAAACCACGCGATAGTCGCGTGGTACAAAAAAGGTTAACCGATAAAAATAACCCCCGAAAGTGTATACTGTAAAAGACCTGCCAGTCGAAGATGATACACAAAACGGAGGTAAAAAATGAATAAAGAAGATAACGTAAATAGTTTAGCACACACAAAATGGAATTGCAAGTGTCGCATCTATTGTAACGCTACATTTTCATATATATTAATATAAAATAAATGTTGAACTGCAGGTGTAATTGTGTTATAATACTACCGTTAATTTGGATTTTTATATCCATTTCATTTTTCCACGAAAGGAATTTATTGTATTATGGCATACAGAACACATAATTGTAACGAGCTTACATTTGATAATTTGAACGAAAGAGTACAGCTTGCAGGCTGGGTTGATACTATTCGTGATCACGGTGGTGTAGCATTTATTGACCTTCGTGATGAATACGGGGTTACACAGGTTGTTGTAAATGATGACGACCTCATTAATCATCTGCGTAAGGAAAGTGTAATCAGCGTTGAGGGCACAGTTGTTAAAAGAGATGCCGAAACCGTAAACCCAAAGCTTGCAACAGGTGAGCTTGAGGTTAAGGTTGACAGTCTTACAGTGCTTAACCCATGCACTGAAAATCTTCCTTTTGAAATCAGCGAAAGCAAGGAAACCCGTGAGGACATTCGTCTTACCTACCGTTTCCTTGATTTGAGAAATAAAAAGGTACACGATAATATTGTTTTTAGAAGTCAGGTTGTATCGTTCCTTCGTGAAAAAATGACATCACTCGGCTTTACCGAAATTACAACTCCTATTCTTACCTGCTCATCACCTGAGGGTGCAAGGGACTACATTATTCCGTCCCGTAAGCACGAGGGCAAGTTTTATGCTTTGCCACAGGCACCGCAGCAGTTTAAGCAACTTCTTATGACATCGGGCTTTGACAGATATTTTCAAATCGCCCCTTGCTTCAGAGACGAGGACGCAAGAGCAGATCGCTCTCCCGGTGAATTTTATCAGCTTGATTTTGAAATGGCATTTGCAACACAGGAGGATGTATTTGAGGTTGCCGACGAGGTTCTCTACGACACTTTTGAAAAGTTCGGCGGCGGCAAAAAGATTTCTCCAAAGCCATTCAGAAAGATTCCTTTCGAGGAGGCTATGCTCAAGTACGGTACAGACAAGCCTGATTTGAGAAACCCTCTTGAAATTGTTGATTTGACCGATTTCTTTGCCGATGTAGAGTTTAAGGCATTTAAGGGCAGACCTGTTCGCGGTATTAATGTTCCGGGCTGTGCAAAGCAGTCAAAGGGCTGGTTTGAAAAGATGCTCAAATATGCTTTGGAGATTGGTATGAAGGGACTTGGCTATATCGAGGTCCTTGAAGACGGCTCATACAAGGGCCCTATCGATAAGTTCCTCCCTGATGATAAAAAGGAAGAGCTTCGTTCAATCTTCAACTTTAAGGAAGACGATACATTGTTCTTCATCTGTGATACTCCAAAGGTTGTTAATGAGCTTGCAGGTATGATAAGAACAGAGCTTGCAAACCGTCTTGACCTTATTGATAAGGATAGATTTGAGTTCTGCTATATTACAGATTTTCCAATGTTTGAGCGTGACGAAAACGGTCAGCTTATCTTTACACATAACCCATTCTCTATGCCGCAGGGTGAGATGGATGCTTTGCTCAATGAGGAGCCTACATCTATCAAGGCATATCAGTACGACATTGTTTGTAACGGCGTTGAGCTTTCATCGGGTGCTGTTCGTAACCACAGACCTGACGTTATGGTTAAGGCATTTGAGATGGCGGGATACAGCGAGGATACCGTTAAGGAAAAGTTCGGTGCCTTGTATAATGCGTTCCATTACGGTGCGCCGCCTCATGCAGGTATGGCACCGGGTGTTGACCGTATGATTATGCTGCTTAAGGATGAGGAAAATATCCGCGAAATTATTGCATTCCCAATGAACAGCAATGCACAGGATATGCTTCTCGGTGCACCAAACTATGTTACCGAGCTTCAGCTTCGCGAAACTCATATTAAGCTTCGCAGACCGGTAGAAAAAGACTAAAAATTTTTGGAGGCAATTATAATGCAAATCACTCCGGATTTAATTAAATATCTTGAAAAATTGGCACGCATCACATTGAGCGAGGATGAGGAAAAGAAGGTCGGCAACGAGCTTCAGGATATTCTTACCTATATCGATATGCTCAATGAACTTGATACCGACGGCGTAGAGGCTATGAGCCATTGCTTCCCCGTAACAAATGTTATGAGGGAGGACGAGGTTGCTCCTTCTATGTCGCCTGACGAAATAGTGGCAAATGCCCCTGAAAGTCAGGATGGCTATTTTGTAGTGCCAAAGACTGTGGACTAAGGAGGGTGTAAATATAAAATGGAAATATATGAAATGACAGCCCTTCAGGTTGCAGAAAAGATTAAGAATAAAGAAATAACATCTATGGACGCAGTGGAAAGTGTTGCAAAGGCAGTTGAGCAAAGAGATGCAACCTATAACTGCTACGTTTCATTTGATAAGGACGAGGCTTTGCAGCAGGCAGAGCTTGTACAAAAAAGGATTGATGCAGGGGAAACAACATCGTTGTTTGCAGGTGTTCCTATTGCAATAAAGGATAATATCTGCGAAAAGGGTAAGCTTACATCCTGCTCATCAAAAATTCTTTCAAATTTCCGTCCGCCGTATAACGCAACTGTTATCAACAAGCTTGTTGATGCCGATATGGTGCCTTTGGGCAAGGTTAATATGGATGAGTTTGCAATGGGCTCAACAACCGAAACATCCTTTTACGGTGCAACCAAAAACCCTTGGGACATTACAAGAGTTCCGGGTGGCTCATCAGGCGGTGCTGCGGCTTCTGTTGCAGCCGATGAAAGCATTGTTGCACTTGGCTCGGATACAGGCGGCTCTGTTCGTCAGCCTTGTTCATTTTGCGGTGTAACAGGTCTTAAGCCAACCTATGGTGCCGTGTCTCGTTACGGCTTGATTGCATATGCTTCATCACTTGACCAAATCGGTCCAATCGGCAAGGATGTACTTGATGTTGCCGGTGTGTTTAACGTAATAAAGGGCAAGGATGTTAAGGATGGAACATCAATGCAAAGTGAAGCATTTGATTTGTCCGCAATTAAGGTTGACAGCCTTAAGGGTAAAAAAATCGGTATTCCAAACGATTACTTTGGCGAGGGTATAAGCCCCGAGGTTGCCGCAAGCGTAAAGGCTGCTGCTCAAACACTTGTTGATCTTGGCGCGCAGGTAGAGGAGTTTGATATGCCTATCGTTAAATATGCAATCCCTACCTATTACATCATTGCCTGTGCAGAGGCCTGCTCAAACCTTTCTCGTTTTGACGGTATTAAGTACGGCTACAAGTCAAAGGATGCCTTTAACCTTACCGATGTTTATTTCAAATCTCGTTCAGAGGGCTTTGGTATGGAGGTTAAAAAGCGTATTATGCTTGGCAACTTTGTGCTTTCATCAGGATATTTTGATGCTTATTACAAAAAGGCGTTGCAGGCAAAGGGCCTTATTTGCAAGGCGTTTAACGAAGCGTTTGAAAAATATGATTTTCTTCTTGGACCTGTTGCTCCAACAACAGCGCTCAAAATCGGTGAAGGCCTTTCCGATCCTCTTGCAATGTATCTTGGCGATATTTACACAGTAATGATTAATATTGCAGGCTTGCCGTCACTTGCACTTCCTTGCGGATTTGACAGCAACTCAATGCCTGTCGGTATGCAAATTATCGGAAAGCCTTTTGATGAAAAGACTATTCTTTCAGCCGGATATGCTTTCCAAAATGCAACCGACTTTCATAAGAAAAAACCAAATCTTGTATAGGAGGCAGTAGATATGGATTATATTACCGTTTGTGGTCTTGAGGTTCATACAGAGCTTGCCACTAAAACAAAGATTTTTTGCAACTGCACAACAGAATTCGGCGGTGAGCCAAATACTCATGTTTGTGAAATTTGCTCCGGTATGCCGGGCACCCTTCCCGTTGTAAACAAAAGGGTGGTTGAATTTGCAGTTCGTACCGGCCTTGCTCTTAACTGTGAGATTACACAGTACAATAAGTTTGACAGAAAAAATTATTTCTATCCCGATTTGCCAAAGGCATATCAAATTTCACAGCTTTATCTTCCTATTTGCAGAAACGGCTGGGTAGAAATCAACGATAGCATTAACGGCGGCAAAAAGAAGGTTAGAATACACGAAATCCATATGGAAGAAGACGCAGGTAAGCTTGTTCACGATGAGTGGACAGACAGCACGCTTGTAAACTATAACCGTTGCGGCGTTCCTCTTTTGGAAATTGTATCGGAGCCTGATATTGCAAGTGCTGATGAGGCAGTTGAGTATGTAGAAAAGCTTCGTGCCATTCTTCAGTTCTGCGGTGTGTCCGACTGTAAGATGCAGGAGGGCTCGCTTCGTGCCGATGTTAATGTGTCCGTTATGAAAAAGGATGCAACCGAATACGGCACAAGAACCGAGATGAAGAACATCAACTCGTTTAAGGCTATCCACAATGCAATTGAGGCAGAGGCAGAGCGACAGATTGAAATTATCGAGGACGGCGGCAAGATTGTTCAGGAAACTCGTAGATGGGATGACAGCAAGGGTGCTTCGTCTTCTATGAGAAGCAAGGAGGACGCACAGGACTATAAGTATTTCCCTGAGCCAGACCTTCCTCCGATTGAGCTTTCCAATGAGTATATTGAGCAAATCAGGACAACATTACCGGAGCTTCCTGAGGATAAAAAGGCACGTTATATCAGTGAGTATTCTCTTACCGAATACGATGCAAATATTCTCTGCTCGGATAAGGCTTACGCAAGCCTGTTTGATAAAACAGTAGAGATTACCAATAATCCAAAGGACTCTGCTCACTGGATTATGGGTGACCTTATGAAGCTTATGAATGACACTCAAACCCTTCCTGAAAACATTTCATTCAGGACAGAGAGCTTGGGCGAAATCATTAATCTTGTTAATACCAATAAGGTTTCGCGTGAATCTGCAAAAAAGGTGCTCAAGGCAGTGTTTGAACAGGATGTTATCCCCGAGGCATATGTAAAAGAGCATAATATGGAAATGGTATCCGATACAGGTGCCATTCAGTTTGTAATTGAGGAAATAATTGCCAATAATGAAAAGGCAGTGCAGGAATATAAAGAGGGTAAGGAAAAATCCTTCAACTTCCTTGTCGGCCAGTCTATGAGAGCATTAAAGGGCAAGGCTCCTTCAACAGAGGTAACCCGTATCCTTAAGGAATTGCTCGGTTAAAAAACAAAAAATATAGACGTATCGAAGTAAGCTTTTCGATACGTCTTTTTGTTTTGTTTATTCGTTTTCTTCGCTTGCACGTTTCTTTACAATGAAATCGTGCACCGTGTCAGCAAGCTCGCCGTGCAGCTTGAATTTCGCCGTGAAAACTATGAGCGATGCCAAAATCAATACAGGAGGGACGGCAAAGCAGATAATGCCAATGCCTATTTTTGTGCTGTCGTTAATTTGTTTTGTGGCAGATGTAATTTGCTCGTTGTAGTTCATCAATGCCAAGCCTCCAAACAAAACGAGAGTTTGGATGGTGTATGCCATTTTTTGCAAAAAGCCCTTCATAGAAAAGGTTATAGATTCGTTTCTTTCACCGTTTTTGTATTCGCCGTAGTCAACAATGTCGGCAAGGAATATTGTTTGACCTACAAACATTGCTGCAATACCTGTTGATGAAACAATGTATGCAATGTCAAGCGCGATGGTGATTTTAAGCACGGGGCCGAAAATGTACATTAATATATATCCTATTATAGTGGCAACAAGCGATATTTGATATATCGTTTTTTTGTTGAGCCATTTGGAAAGGATGGGTATTACAAGCAGACCGAGCACGGAGCCGACGGCACCGATTGTTTGGAACAGTGATTGTGCCTTTGGATTGCCAAGCACATCTGCAAAGTAGTATACTGCCGTGCCTGATGTCAGGTACCATCCGGCGTTTGACAGCATTGCAACTATCATAAACACAACTAATTGGTCGTTGTGAGCGATTACCGAAAAGATTTTTTTGAACGAAAACTTTGACTTTTCACCGTAGACAACGTTTCTCTCCTTGGTTGTCAGCACACAGATTGTTGAAAATACTACAAGCAATATTGCAAGTATTCCCGCCCATCTTGAAAAGCCTGTTGCACTGTATCCCTTATCTGTCTTTATACCTGTTGAAAGCATGGGCAAAATGATAGGGGAGGCAACCGTAACGATACCCTGTCCGAGACCGGAGAAGGTTCTTGCAACCGTTGATACCATATTTCTGTCCTTCGGGTCGGATGTAAAGCTTGGTATCATACTCCAATACGGAATGTCAGCCATGGTATTTGTCATACCCCAAAGAATATACATTATACCTATATATACATATAAGGCTGTACCGCTTAATCCAAACCTTGTGAATAACAAAAACAGTACAACTGCGTTTGACATGGCACCGATAATTATCCAAGGTCTGTATTTGCCTTTTTTTGTTCTTGTGTTGTCAACGATTGTTCCCATCATAGGGTCGTTGATTCCGTCCCAAATCCTTGCAAGTGGGGTTAAAAGCAACAAAAATCCCTCTTTCAACCCTAAAACGCTTGATAAATAGTAGCTTAGGAACGAATAAAACATACCGTAGCTTAGGTCAAGACCTATTGCACCGACGCCAAATCCTATTTTTTCACCCCAAGTAGTTTTTCTTTCTTCCATTTCATCACTCTGCCTTTTGAAGATAATATAGGTGTATTATATCATACCTATTAACATTTGGCAAACACAAAAGGTTACAAAATAATTACAAATTTGTAATTAAACTTTAACCAATTCAAAAGGCTTTTGCTGAAAAAAATCCTTGACTTAGTGCATTGTTACTATTATAATGAAAGCATACGGTGGTGCAAAAACCCATAAAGTGTATCTAAAAAACATAATTTTCCCTAAATTTTCATTGATTTGTGGAGAGATTAGACTGATTTGAGGAAGGAGGATGCTTTTATGGACAATTATTTATACGGTCACAGAGTGCATAAGCTTGATGCAAAAAGCCGTATTGCCATTCCGTCTCATATGCGTTCTCGCCTTGGTGATGAGTTTATTGCGTCGCTCGGTCTCGGTGATTTTATTTCGCTTTATCCGCAGGATCAGTGGGAGGAGCTTCTTAAAAATGTTCAGCAAAGCAAGCTCCCGACAGAAAAGAAGAAAAAGGTATCAATGTATCTTGTGTCATCTGCGGACAAGGTGTCACTTGATACACAGGGCAGACTTCTTATTAATGATCGCCTGAAGGACAAGGTTTCCCTTACAGGTGAAAAGGAAGCCGTCGTTTTCGGTAATATCAACCATATTGAAATATGGAACAAGTCTATGTTTGAGGCTCAGGTTGAGTCTATCAGCAAGGATGAGGTAATTGATATTATGGACGAGCTTAACGGCTTGGGTATTTGATATGGAGTTTGTTCATAAAAGTGTGCTGTTTGATGAATCTATCGATTCGTTAAATATAGATGATAGCAAAACAATAGTTGACGGTACGGCAGGTGGCGGAGGTCATTCACGTGCAATAGCTGCAAAGGCAGGCAGGCTTATTGCCATAGACCAAGACCCTGACGCGATAAGGGTTTTGCACGAACGCCTCGATGATTTGGGAAATGTCACTATTGTTCAAAGCAATTTTTCCAATGTGGATCAAGTCTTGAAGGAGCTAAATGTAGCATCTATCGACGGAATGTTACTTGATTTGGGAGTAAGCTCCTTCCAGCTTGATACTGCGGACAGAGGCTTTTCTTATCATAAGGACGCACCTCTTGATATGCGTATGAGCAAATCGGGGCTTAGTGCAAAAGATGTGGTAAACACCTACAGCGAGGAAGAGCTTGCAAATATCCTCTTTAAGTACGGTGAAGAAAAGTTCGCACGCAGAATTGCAAGGAACATTGTTCTTGCCAGACAGGACAGGCCTATAGAAACAACGGGTGAGCTTGTTGAAATAATAAAGGCTTCGTATCCAAAGGCAAAAATGCGTGATTCTCATCCGGCAAGAAAAACCTTTCAGGCTATCAGAATAGAGGTAAACGCAGAGCTTGATGTTCTTGAAAAAGCACTTGACAAAGCACTTGAGTGTCTTGCACCGGGAGGCAGACTGTCCGTTATAACCTTCCATTCGCTTGAGGATAGGATAGTTAAGGAACGATTTAATCAATGGGCAAACCCTTGCACCTGCCCAAAGGAATTTCCGGTTTGTGTTTGCGGAAAAAAGCCGCTTGGCAAATTGGTGTTTAAGTCAAAGGCTCCTACAGCTGCCGAGCTTGAGGAAAATCCGAGAGCAAGGTCATCAAGATTAAGGTGCTTTGAAAAGTTTTAGAATTATAATGAAACGAAACGGAGGTGAATATAGTGACAAATACAAATGATTTTCGCAGATACTCATATCAAAGCGACACATCGTATATGATTGATGGCTTTAATTTGAGCCGTTCTTCTGCTGCACCAAAGCGCAGGCAGGAGCAGCACGAGCAGGAGGATGCCAACCTTAAGCTTCGCGAAAACAGTAAAATAAAAAGTGCAGATCAAATAAAGCACGAGCAGGCACTTTGCACAAAAAGAGCAGCGGCACTTTTGCTGTGTGCAGTTATGGTTATTGCGTTTGTAGGATTAACACTGTATTCATTCGCCGTAAAAAATGAGCTTACAAGAGAAATTTCCTCTGTAAAGGTTGATATAGCAAATGCACAGAGCGAAAACATCAGTCTTCAAAGTCAGCTTGATGCGATGGTGTCTATCAGCATGATTGATGACTATGCGGTGAATAAGCTTCATATGACAAAGATGAAATCCAATCAGGTTCAGTATATGGATGTTGAACAGTACAAGCAGGATTATATGAATAGGATAAACCAAAACAAAACTCTTGCCCAAAAGCAGTTAAGTAATAAATCAAAATAATATGCGTACTATTAAGAGAGTCGGAAATTTCCTACTCTCTAAAATGCTTTTTTATAGGACTGAAAAATCGGTCGATTTTTATGATATATGAGAAAACGAGGTGATAATAATGGCATGGGATTTTAACAAGCAGGGCATAAGAAGGCTTGCGATTTTGGCCTTTATTATCGCTTTTCTTTTTTCGCTTGATGCGTTCAGGGTATTTTACATTTCTACCGTTAAGGGCGATGAATTTGCCGCCAAGGCAGAAAGCCAACAGCTCAGCGACCTTGAAATTGAGGCAAAGCGAGGCTCAATATATGACAGTGACGGCAATGTCCTTGCACAGTCGGCAACAACATGGAATATTTTTCTTGACCCTCTTAACATTACAGACGGCAAAAGAGATACGGTTGTTAACGGCCTTGCAGAGATTTTGAAGCTTGATGATGAGGAAAAGGCAGAGCTTTTGGAAAAAAGCAAAAAGAATACCCACTATGCCGTTATAGCAGAGCAGGTTGAAAATGACATCAAGGAAGAAATAACACAGTTCAAAATTGATAACAAGCTGTCAAATATGATAGGCACGGAGCAAAACACAAAGCGATACTATCCCTACGGACAGTTTGCATCAAATGTTCTTGGCTTTACGGGTGACGACAATCAAGGACTTTACGGCCTGGAATACTATTATGACGACACGCTAAAGGGCACAAACGGCAGAATCATTACTGTTAAGGATGCTCAAAAGCACAATCTGCCTACAGATTACGAAACCTCCATTGATGCGGTTGACGGTAATTCACTTGTGCTATCTCTTAACCAAAATATTCAGTACACCCTTGAAAAAGACCTTTCGGCAACTATGAACGAGTACAAGGCAAAGGGTGCCTACGGTGTTGTAATGAACTGCAAAACAGGCGCAGTGCTTGCCCTTGCATCACTACCTGATTATGATTGCAATGAGCCATACAAGCTTACGTATTCAAAGGATATTAAGGCGATAGAAAAAATCACCGATGATGAAGAAAAGACTGCGGCAAAATCACAGGCCATTCAAAATCAGTGGAACAACTTTGTAACATCGGGAACATATGAGCCGGGCTCGGTTTTCAAAACCTTTATTGCGGCCGAGGCTCTTGAAGAAAACGTTGCAACGTTAAAGACAACATACACCTGCACGGGCTCAATCAGGGTTAAGGATTATGTTATGAAGTGCCACTATCATCCCGGTCACGGTACGGAAACCTTTACGCAGGGATTGGAAAATTCCTGCAACCCGTTCTTTATCACAATAGGTCAAAAGCTCGGCGTACATAATTATTTCAAGTACTTTGACGCGTTTGGCTTTACTCAAAAAACAGGCATTGACCTTCCGGGCGAGGCAGGCTCGCAGTACTATAAGGAAAATCAGTACGGTATCGTTGAGCTCTCGTCTGCATCCTTTGGTCAGTCAAACAGCCTTACTCCAATTCAGCTTTGCACAGGTCTTTGCGCAATAGCAAACGGCGGTACACTTCTCAAGCCGTATGTTGTTGACCATATAATTGACTCAAACGGCAACACGGTAAAGAAAACTCAACCAACAGAGGTAAGACGTGTAATCAGCGAGGAAACCTCCAAAACCGTTCGCCAAATGATGAAATCGGTTGTTGATAACGGTACGGGCAAAAACGGCTACGTTGCCGGCTATCGTGTGGGAGGCAAAACGGGTACATCAACAAAGCTTGCCGAATCTACCGATGACAAAACAAAGTACATTGTGTCGTTTGCGGCAATCGCACCTGCTGATGATCCGCAGGTTGCAATGCTTATCATTATGGATGAGCCAAATCAGGATTTGGGTGGCGGTGCGTTGTGTGCACCAATCGCAGCACAGGTAGTTCAAACCTGTATGCAGGAAATGAATATTGAGCCGGAGTATGATGAAAAGGAAAGCAAAAATCTTTCCGTATACACTCCAAATGTAATCGGTAAAAGTATAAGCGATGCCAAGGCAACGCTTAACGATAAAAACCTTAAGTATCGAGTAATAGGTGACGGCAAGAAGGTTCTTCGTCAATCTCCTGCCTCATCATCAACAATTCCTACAAACGGCACGGTTGTTTTGTACACCGAAAAGGGAGAGAAAAAAACCGTAACCGTTCCCGACTTTATAGGCTTGACCGTTTCCGAGGCAAATTCACTTGCTTCCGAATACGGATTAAATGTTGAAATCAGCGGTATTAATCTTTCTGCATCAAATGTTGTTGCATATAAGCAGAGCACGGAAAAGGGTCAAACCGTTTCTGCCGGCACTGTAATTACCGTTTCGTTTAAGAATACAAATTCAGTTCTTGACTGATACTATACATATATAGGAGCAATGATATGAAGCTTTCACAGATTTTGAAGAATGTTAGGGTAAAAAATGAATATACCGACAGGGAGGTTACGGATGTCACCTCTGATTCAAGGCAGGTAAAGGAGGGCTTTTTGTTTGTTTGCATTAAGGGTGCGTCGTTTGACGGTCACTCCGTTGCACAGCAAATGCTCGACATTGGTGCCGTTGCAGTTGTTTGCGAATATGATTTAGGTGTGGAAAATCAAATTATTGTTGATGACACACGCAAGGCATATTCTCCGATTTGTGCATCATTTTTCGGCAATCCTGCCGACAGCCTAAAGCTTATAGGTCTGACAGGTACAAACGGTAAAACAACCACAACCTTTTTGATTAAGCAGATTTTGGAGAATGTGGGCAAAAAGGTAGGTCTTATAGGCACTGTTCAAAATATGGTAGGTGATGAGGTTTACCCGGCACATTACACAACTCCCGATCCTCACGAGCTTCAGTCACTATTTAGAAAAATGGTTGATGCAGGCTGTGAATACTGCATTATGGAGGTATCGTCACAGGCTCTTGCACAGGGCAGAGTAGAGGGAATACATTTTCATATCGGTGCTTTTACAAATCTTACACAGGATCATCTTGATTATCATAAAACATGGGAAAACTACTTTGAGTCTAAAAAGCTTTTGTTTAAGGCTTGTGACTGTGCGGTAACAAATCTTGATGATGAATACGGCTTAAAAATTGTTGACGGATGTGATTGTAGGGTTGTTACCTACGGTGTTGACAATATGAAGGCAGATTTTGTTGCACGAAATGTAGGATTTTCCGCAAACGGTGTCAGGTACGACCTTGTAGGTGAAAAAATGGGCAGAGTAAGCTGTCCTATTCCGGGTAGATTCAGCGTGTATAATTCACTTTGTGCCACCTCTGTTGCTTTGACCCTCGGCGTTGATTTTACGGATGTGCTTGAGGCAATATCAAAGTCAAAGGGCGTTAAGGGCAGAATAGAGGTTGTGCCTACTCCCAATCAAAATTATACTGTAATTATAGATTATGCTCATTCACCCGACGGCTTGGAAAATATCATCTCATCTCTTAAGGAAATTGCAAACGGCAGAGTTGTAACTGTATTCGGCTGCGGCGGAGACAGAGATAGAACAAAGCGCCCAAAGATGGGAAAGATTGCCGCAGAGCTTTCTGATTTTTGTGTTGTAACATCTGATAACCCGAGAAGTGAAAATCCATCTGCAATTATTGAGGATATTCTTGAGGGTATGAAGGATACCACAACACCGTATGAGGTTGTTGAAAACAGAAAGGAGGCTATTGCCTGGGCAATGAAAAATGCACAGCCTAACGACATTATTCTTCTTGCAGGCAAGGGCCACGAAACCTATCAGATTCTTCCAACCGGAACAATTCATTTTGATGAAAGAGAAGCGGTTGCAGAGGTTTTAGAGGAACTAAATAAATAATGAAAAAGCAAAGATTGTCGCAGATTGCATCGGTGCTCGGTGCAACCTATAATGTTGATGCCGAATTTGATTCGGTATGCATAGATACAAGAAAAATTACAAAGGGATGCCTGTTTATTTGCATTAAGGGTGAACGCTTTGACGCACATCAGTTTGCCAATGAAGCGTTAGAGCTTGGAGCATCTGCTGTTATGATACATACCGATATTGAGCCAAACGGTGCTTATATCAGGGTTGATGATACATCATCGGCAATGCTGAAATTGGCAGGCTACTATCGCTCACAGTTTGATATTCCCGTTGTGGGGCTGACAGGCTCTGTAGGAAAAACAACTACCAAGGAGTTTACTCACCTTGTTGTCAGTGCAAAATATAATGCAATCAAAACACAGGGTAATCTTAATAATGAAATCGGCTTGCCTCAAATGCTGTTCCAAATTGACAGTACCACCGAGGCGGCAGTTATTGAAATGGGTATGAACCACTTCGGCGAAATATCCAGACTCACAAGAGCTACCCGACCGACTGTCGCATTGATTACAAATGTCGGTGTTTCTCATATAGAAAATCTTGGCTCACGCGAGGGAATTCTAAAGGCAAAGCTTGAAATATGTGAGGGCTTGAGCGAGGGAGCACCTTTAATTCTAAATGCCGATAACGATATGCTTAAAACTGTTAAGGACAGCAAGCATAGGGTAATATTTTACGGTGTTGATAACGGCGATTTTAGGGCAGTTAACATCAAGCAAAGCGACTGCTCAACCGAATTTGATGTAGAATACTACGGTAAATCACAACATATAAAAATACCCACTATCGGAATTCATAATGTGTACAATGCTCTTGCCGCATTTACTGTGGGATACGTTTTGGATATTGAACCGCAGCTGTGTGCAAATGCACTTGAGGGCTATGTTCCTGCCGGTATGAGACAGAGGGTTACGCAGGTTGGAGGAATTAAATCCATTGAGGACTGCTATAATGCATCACCTGATTCAATGCGAGCTTCCATTAAAGCATTGGCTGATATTAAGGGCAATAAAAAAATAGCCGTACTTGCCGATATGCTTGAGCTTGGCGAATATTCAAGAGAGGCTCACCTGTCGGTAGGAAATATGGTTGGAGAAAACAAAATTGATATTCTCCTGGC
>NZ_CAMFQO010000021.1 GCF_945980375.1 uncultured Eubacterium sp.
TAGGAGTCCGTCTCGTGGGCTCGGAGATGTGTATAAGAGACAGTTATTATATTGACAAATTCCTGTCAATGTTTTATTATAAGATTGACAAAAAAGTTTATAACTTTGATAATTATATATGGATTGGGAGGATTGCTAATGGGACTTACTTTAGCACAAAAATTGATTAAGTCACATCTTGTCGAGGGTGAAATGAAGGTCGGCACTGAAATCGGTCTTCGTATCGACCAAACTCTGACACAGGATGCAACAGGTACTATGGCTTATCTTGAATTTGAAGCTATGGGTGTTGACCGAGTAAAAACAGAACGCTCTGTTGCTTACATCGACCACAACACACTTCAAACAGGATTTGAAAATGCGGATGACCATAGATTTATTCAAACCGTAACAAAAAAGCACGGCATATATTTTTCAAGACCGGGCAACGGAATTTGCCACCAGGTACATCTTGAAAGATTCGGTATTCCGGGCAAAACTCTTATCGGCTCTGACAGCCACACTCCCACCGGTGGCGGTATAGGTATGCTTGCCATGGGTGCAGGCGGACTTGATGTTGCTGTTGCCATGGGCGGCGGTACATATTATATTCCTATGCCAAAGATGACAAGGATTAACCTTACAGGCTACCTTAAGCCATGGGTATCTGCCAAGGATGTTATCCTTGAGGTGCTTCGCATTATGAGCGTTAAGGGCGGCGTAGGAAAGATTATAGAATATGGAGGAGAGGGCGTAAAAACCCTTTCTGTTCCGGAGCGTGCAACCATCACCAATATGGGCGCAGAGCTTGGTGCCACAACATCTGTTTTCCCGTCTGATGAAATCACTCTTGCTTTTCTAAAGGCACAGGGCAGAGAAGAGGATTGGGTAGAGCTTAAGCCTGATAAGGATGCTGTTTATGACGAGGTAATAAATATTGATTTGTGCTCGCTTACTCCTATGGCAGCCTGCCCTCATATGCCGGATAAGGTTAAGACAACCGATGAAATCGGCAGAATTAAGGTTGACCAGGTTGCAATCGGCTCATGCACAAATTCATCATATGTAGATATGATGAAGGTTGCCTCAATCCTTAAGGGCAAAACCATTGATCCTACCGTTTCACTTTGCATTGCTCCGGGCTCAAAGCAGGTGCTTAATATGCTTGCTCTCAACGGTGCACTGTCGGATATGATTAATGCAGGTGCAAGAATTCTTGAAAGTGCGTGCGGTCCTTGTATCGGTATGGGACAGAGTCCAAACAGCGGTGGAGTTTCACTTCGTACATTCAACCGTAATTTTGAGGGACGTTCAGGCACAAAGGACGGTCAGATTTATCTTGTTTCACCTGAGGTTGCCGCTGCTTCGGCTCTCACAGGCTACCTTACAGACCCAAGAGATTTAGGCGAGGCCCCTGCTATTTCAATGCCTGAAAAATTTGTTATCAATGACAATATGATTATTGCTCCTGCATCTGAGGAGGAGGCAAAGGATGTTGAGGTTCTTCGCGGACCGAACATCAAGCCTTTCCCAAAGACAGAGCCACTCCCTGCAGACATTACTGCAAAGGCAGTGCTTAAGGTAGGCGATAACATTACTACCGACCATATTATGCCTGCCGGTGCAAAGATTTTGCCTTACCGTTCAAACATTCCTCACCTTTCACAGTACTGCTTCGGTGTGTGTGATGAAAGCTTCCCTGAAAGAATTAAGGCAGAGGGTAAGGGCTTCATTATCGGCGGTGCAAATTACGGTCAGGGCTCATCCCGTGAGCACGCCGCTCTTGTTCCGCTTTACCTCGGTGTAAAGGCTGTTATCACAAAGAGCTTTGCCCGTATACATGTTGCAAATCTCGTAAACGCAGGTATTCTTCCTTTCACATTTGAAAACGAGGAAGACTACGATAAAATTGACCAAATGGACGAGCTCGAGCTTGTTGACATCCGTGATTGCATTGAGAATAACAAGCCTGTTGTGTTGAGGAATATCACAAAGGGCGAGGAATATAGTCTTGATTCCTCACATCTTTCGGACAGACAAAGAGCTATGCTTCTTTGCGGCGGTCTTCTTGATTATACAAGAGAAATGAACAAATAATTATTATAAATATGGGAGTATTTAATATGGAAATGGAAGAAAAGAAGGCTCTTGACGCGGCTTGTGATCAATTCAGAGCATTGATGGAAAAGCAGCTTGAAAGAGCAAAGAAAATTAAAGAGGATAAGGAATTCACAGATTATCAAAGTCTTGATAAAATTATAATCGGTATCTGTGGCGGTGACGGCATCGGCCCTATCATTACCAAGGAATCACAAAGGGTTATCGAGTTTTTGCTTAAGGACGAGGTTGAAAAGGGTAAGATCGAGTTCAAGATTATCGACGGCTTAACCATCGAAAACCGTGCCGCTCATAATAAGGCAATCCCCGATGATGTTTTGGAGGAGCTTAAGGCTTGCCACGTTATTCTTAAAGGTCCTACAACCACTCCGCGTCAGGGCGACCCGTGGCCAAATGTTGAAAGTGCAAATGTTGCTATGCGTAAGGAGCTTGACCTCTTTGCAAATATGCGTCCCGTTAAGGTGCCGGAGGAGGGAATTGATTGGACCTTCTTCCGTGAAAATACAGAGGGTGGCTATGCAGTAGGCTCATACGGTGTAAACATTACCGATGATTTGGCAGTAGACTTTACCGTTGCTACCCAAGAGGGCTGTGACAGAATTGCAAGGCTTGCTTATGATTATGCACAGCGTAACCACAAGGGCAAGGTTTCAATCATCACAAAGGCAAATATCATCAAAACCACCGACGGCAAATTCCTCAATACCGCAAAGAAAATAGGCGAGCAGTATCCCGATATAGTAACAGACGATTGGTATGTTGATATAACAACTGCAAAGCTTATCGACCCTGCAAGAAGAACAGATTTTAAGGTGTTTGTTCTTCCAAATCTTTACGGCGATATTATTACCGATGAGGCTGCGGAATTTCAGGGCGGCGTAGGCACAGCAGGCTCTGCCAATATCGGCAAGAGATATGCTATGTTTGAGGCAATCCACGGCTCTGCACCTCGTATGATTACAGAGGGCAGAGGTCAGTATGCAGACCCTTGCTCAATGCTTCGTGCAACGGTTATGCTTCTTTCTCATATCGGCTATCAGGCACAGGCCGATGCTCTTGAGGCTGCACTTGATAAGTGTATGTTTGAGGAAAAGAAGCTTGTTATCACCGGCAGAGATACAGGCTGTACCTGTGATGAGTTCGGCGATTATGTAATGGAAACCATTACTGCAATGACAAAGTAAGCTTAATTGCTGATAAGAGAGGTAAATTATTATGGGACAGGAAATTTCTATTTCTGTTATTAAGCGACTGCCTCGCTATTATAGATTTTTGGAAACCCTAAAGGACAACGGCATCGTTCGTATAAGCTCTAAGGAGCTTGCAGAGCGTATGGGCCTGACTGCATCGCAAATCCGTCATGATTTTAACTGCTTTGGCGGATTCGGTCAGCAGGGCTACGGCTATAATGTACCGGAGCTTTACGCAAAAATAGGAAAGATTCTTTGCGTTGATGCAGGGGTTAAAACCGTATTGATAGGTGCGGGTAACTTGGGCAAGGCTGTTGCTTCAAAGATTTTTACCCGTCAATCAGGCTTTAGGCTTGTTGGTATTTTTGATAAAAATGAGGCTATCTCCGGCAAGGTTATCCAGGGTATTCCTGTGCGCCATATCAATTATTTGGAAAATTTCTGTATAGATAATCAGCCAACCTGTGCCGTTGTTTGTATCCCTTCAAACGATATGAAGGAGCTTACGGACACTCTTTGCAGGCTTGGTATAAAGAGCTTTTGGAATTTTACAAATTACGATATTGCTATGGCTCATCCGGAGGTGCTTGTTGAAAATGTGCACCTTACCGACAGCCTTATGACCTTGAGCTTTTTGACAAGCTCAAGTAAGGAGGAGCTTGAAAAGCTTTCCTCTGCCGAATAATATAAGATTGGATTGATTCGCTTTGATTAAAATCAGTAACAGAGAGATTATTGATGTTCTCAAATATTCGGATGACAAGGTTATTTTGGTAGAAAAAAAGCCCAATGTTGACGCATCGGGCTATGGGGTAAACTATTTTATTCTTAATTTTTCCACAGGCGAAAAGGAGATTATTACAAAGGATGCTTATCTTTTGAAAAAGTACGGTGCAAACCGCAAAATCATTGCACAAAAGCTTGGCAACTTTGTTACTCCGAGCGCTATTGTTATGGCAGACAGGTCGGTGCTTGTAATATATCCAACGGGCGAAACAGGATTGTTTAATTCCGACGGCGAGCTTGTTAAGGACGGAGTGCTCGATTATAACGGTAGTCCTCTTTCGGGCATAGCACTTGACGGCGAATATTTTTGGTCCGTCTGCCAAAAGGAAAACTGCGTTATCCGCTATTTTATCGACGGTGTAAAGGTTGATATCAGGGTAGGTATGGCAGAGCAAAACACATTTCCAAATCCTCATTTTGTGTCGTCGGATGAAGAAAATGTTTATGTTTGCTGTAACCATAACCGTATCAGAAAAATTGATAAGGCAACCTTAACCGTTTCGGATGTTGATAAAACATATTCCGATATGACAGGCTATTATCGATTCGGTGATTATACAATTATCACCACCTACGATTCAGCCTATTGTGATAAGATATAATGTAAAGCAATAAACCCTCCTGATGTGTTTTCTGCATCAAGAGGGTTATTTTTTCATAGCTGTGTGTTATTTATTATTAATATAGGTGACGTAAATATGACTAACGCCAAATATGACGGCCGTTACAAGCAATGCCCAATGCTTGACGGAAATTGCGCTGACAATAAAAATCAACGTTGGTATCACCGCAAGCGCAAGAGCGTTTTTGCAAGTTTTTCTTTTGATGTATAATCCCCAAAATATGTAATACAAAATCAACAAAATAACATTGCCTATAATGTAAACAAACATTAATTCAAGAGGGGAAAAACCAAATTTCCAAACAAAAAACGGCACTACCATAAGCAAGCGAGATAAATCCGAATAAGTTTTTTATGAACGGATTTTCCGCTATGCTGTGTTAAAATACTCGTTAATCCGAAAGGATTAACTGCGTTTTGTGCCTTGCCTAACGAAAAATCCGTTTCATAAAAAATCTGCGACCTAAAACGGAATTGATTTTGAGCAGATTTTTGTTTTGAGGAAGCAGTTAGGCTGGTGCCTTACAATGACGAAAAGCGAAAATATGCCGAAATCAAACCCTTTTAGGCTTGTTCGGATTTATTTCGCTTGCTTAAGGATAATGCAGGCGTATCTGCTGATTTGCTCTATGATATTAATTATTCTTTTTGATTTATTGGGCTTTTGCTCTTTGTTTTTTTATTGCAAAAATAATGTTAGGTATAAGCATTAATGCAACAACAATACCGCTATATATGTTTATCCAATTAAATTCCATAACGTTAATCTTTCCACGGTCTTTTACCGTTTAGCCGGCCTTGCGTTTGCCAATGCTCTGCTTCAGGGTCATTACACAGTTTTATTATACAATAATACCTGTTTTAGTCAATAATTCATTTTTACTGTTTTCCTGTATACAATGAAAGATATAACAGCTGTCAAGGCCTCTGTTATCCAAAATGCATGCCAAACGCCCTGCACACCGATTATTTTGCTTAGGATAAATGCAACGGGAATTATTATTACCGTGTATCTGCACAGTGATATAATCAGTGATGCCAAGCCTTTATTAAGCGCTTCTAACGCACCGCAGGAGGTTACGGATACGGCCGACACAATAAATCCTCCGCTTATTATTATTAATGCTGTTTTTCCTGCCTGTGTTGTCTGAACGCTGTCTGTAAATAAAGATATTATCTGTCTCGGCAATGCAAGGCACAATATTGTGCCGATAGCCATAATTCCTGCAATCATTATCAAAACGTAGGTGTAAATTTTTTTAACCCTTTTGTATTCCTTTGCCCCGTAATTGTATGATAATATCGGTCGCATACCCTGAACAATTCCGTTTGCCGATAGGTAAAGAAAGGTTTGCAACTTATAGTATACGCCAAGCACCAAAACATATATTTGTGAAAAAGTCGCAAGTATTGCATTTAACGCAGATATAAGCATCGACGGTAACGCAAGGTTAAGTATGGCCGGTATTCCAATAGAGTAAATTGAGCCTACATCTTTTGCGTTAAACTTAAGATATTTCATATTTATTCTTACATTTGCAGGCCTTGCAAGATAATAAGCAATGTATATCACAAAGGTTGCAAGCTGACCAATGCAGGTTGCAATAGCAGCACCCTTTATCTCGAGCCTCGGCAAAAACCCTATTCCGAAAATCAGTATAGGGTCAAGCACAATGTTAGTTAAAAAGCCTGCCGCTAATCCAATCATAGTGATTTTCATATTACCAAAGGCCTGAAAATATTTTTCAAAAAATAGGTTTAGGCTGTTTATTATTGTAAACAGGAACACAATTATGCAGTATTCCCGACCGAGTTGTCTTATCTGTTCATTGCTTGTAAAGGCTTTCAGAAAAGGGGATATAACACCGATTCCTCCGATTGTCAGCACAACACCGTGAATAAGAGAAAGCAAAAAGCCTTGGTTTGCAATTTTGTTTGCTTTTTCAAAATCCTTTGCTCCAAGGTAAAATGCTATTAATGCGTTAATTCCTACTCCGAAACCGATAACAACGGCATTGATTAAATTTTGTATAGGATAGATTAGTGATAACGCTGTCATTGCTTCCTCGCTGATTTTTGCAATAAAGTAGCTGTCTACTATGTTGTAAAGTGCGTTAACACTCATTGAAATAACCATAGGAAGTGACATAGAAATTATCAAAGGCAAAATCGCCTTTTTCTTCATAAAGCTTTCGTCCCTCATCTCTTCACTCCAAACAAAAAAATAACCACACAGCCTATGTGCTGTGTGGCGAAAAGGTGATATAACTCATCAGGAAAAATCCACTGCAAAGTTTTCGTGAGGATATTATATCATATATAATTATTTTGTCAATGCAAAAGCTTTTTTATTGCTTAGCCTTATGTATATTTCATCTGCTATCAAAACAAAGAATATTATAATTGACGCAAAAAATATCTTTCTTGATGAAAAATCAAATGAATAGCACGAGCTTGTAAACATAGCAGAAAAAGCAATAATGTATATGAAATCCATTACTCTGGTTATGTTTTTCATTTTGCTTATGAGTGTCAAAAACGCAGTGATGAAAAATGATGCAGTATATGCACCGCTCCATAACGGACACATAACCATTACAAAGCAAAGCAAAAATATTCTTTTCCAGCTGTCCTTATAAACGAAGAATAATACAAAGGACAGTCCGCCGAATACATAAATCATTGCTTTAGCAAGGTCTTGAGTTATACCGAGCGAAACGAGGTTGGAAAATATTCCGTTTGGGCTTAATGTACCCCAAACAGATTGAACTCTGATTTGATTTTCAATGAATAGATTAAAGCCTTCGATTCCGCCTGTAAAAGCAAATGGCACAAAAAAGAATAATAATCCATATATGACAAGTCTAATTGCTTTTTTGTATTTCCTTTCTGCTATGTACAGTAAACCGAAAATTGCAGGATAAACTTTAATTGCAGCAGCTATCGCTATAAAAATCATAGCAAGCTCTTGCTTAATTTTACTTTCCGATTCTCTGAAATCAATTGCCAAAAGCAGTAATATTAAAACTAAAAAAGCAATGTTTGCACATTCAATTATTCCGAAAACGAAACTGCTTGACAGTGTTATCATCACGATAACCAAAAATATTTTATTATCGTTTGTTGTTTTGAAAAATCTTTTTATCGTAAACGCAAATGCCAAAAAGCCAATAATCAAGTATATTGCACATAAAAAATACATTGGCTCAAATTGAATGTTTTCATTTGTCTGCGGCGGAAGAAAAAGATTTAGTATGTGATAAAACAGATAAATCAGAGGAGGAAAGCAAACATGTATGGATTTAGTGTATATTGTGCTTAAATCATTTGAGTAATATAGGTGAAAAACAAAATCATTAAATATGTTTTTTATGTTTAATGCCGATACAGATGAAATCATATCAGGCACAAGCATAAAAACAAAAAGTGAAATTATTACCGATGCTGCGGAAATTATTATAAACAAATCTAAAGTCTTAATTCTTTTTTTCATATCTACCTCATAATGCTTTATTTCAGCTTAAATTATTTATAATCATAACCTATATGTTTTTCAAATATAACCCCAAAGCCTGTTGTGCCTCACTGCTGTTCTGTGAAAACTCTATTTCATCAATGTTAAACAAAATACAACCGCAATGACCCTTAAAGGTCGGAAAGCATATTACCTTAAGATAAGTATCAATTTCGGGGCTGAAATCAATCATTTCAATAGTTTCGTTGTATAGCTCCGCACGCTCATAGTTTTTAAGCCATTTTGAATCCATATTGCTGAACAGACTGCCGAAGGAATTACCTATAAGCTTATCAAGTGGCAGCTTTTCTAACCTTGACAAAGCATCATTGCCGTATCTGAAAATCCAGTCAACAGCACGCCGTTCTTCATTAAATACCATTTCAATATCCGTAAATGCAAAGGGCATATTGTCAAAGCTGCTATAATGCTTAAAGTATTCCTCCTCTGTTTCGGGAACACCGCTATTGTTAAAGCTGTTGATAATACTCCTTTGCTTTATGCTAAACTGCTCAATAATTTGTTTTTTCTTTCGTTTCGTGTATTCAATAGCTTCTCCGTTAATGAGGTTAATTTTGTCTGTAATATTATGTATCGCCATTGCAGATACAAGACATCCGCGATGCACCCTTATAAAGCCGTCGCCAAGCTCTTTTTCAAGACAGTTCAAAGACATTTTTGTTTCATATACCTTTTCGCCCAAAATATGTATTTGTGTATTTTTGCCTACTACAAAGACATACAAAATTGAACTGACACCGAGAACAATCTTTTTCCTGCTTGAAATAATTGTTATATGCTTTGTTCCTTGCATATTCAGAACCTCTTAACTATATAATACAAAATAATTATGCACCATTATTTTTCGTTTGTCAATTAAAATACCACAGCACACTACAGTAGTGCGTCAGTTTTTGTATGCGGTGAGGGTTCAAGTTCTATGAATATAAAAATACCACAGCACACTATGGTGCTATGGTATTTTTGGTGCAGGAGAAGGGACTTTCGTCAAAACAATCTCCGTGATTAAAGCAAATGCTAACGCATTTACTGACAATCACTGCAATTGTTTCTCCTCTCAAAAACTGCCGTACAGTAGTGCGTCAGTTTTTGTATGCTGTGAGGGTTCAAATCCTATTTAAAATAAAAAACAGCCACCTATGGTAGCTGTTTTTTATTTGGTGCAGGAGAAGGGACTTGAACCCTCACCGAGCAACCCCGACTAGAACCTGAATCTAGCGCGTCTGCCATTCCGCCACTCCTGCATATATATCCCTGCAATTGCAGGGGGAATTATTCCAATAATAAATCGCTTGCTTTAAGCTCTTCAAGAAAACTGTTGACAGCGTTTATAGCTTCATCCTTTGTTGTGCTGTATTCTTCAATAATTTCATCTGCAATTTCCTCAACGGTTGTATCGTTTGTCAAACAATTCCAAATGAATAAGCCTGTTTCGTTTAGCGTAATCATACCGTTAAAGCTCTGCGAACTACTGCCAACAGGGATAGCGATAATTCTGTCACCGATTTTTCGTGTAACAAAGCCGTCTTTAATTCTCACTTTAGCTCCTCAAATTTACAGCTTGCGGTGCACCGCCGTTTTCTCTGCTTTTGTCTGCAAGATAAACAGAAAGGTGACCGGCAACACTGTCAAAGATTGATGTACATGCAAGGCTTGGCTTTTCGCCTCTTATAAATTTTACAAAGTCCTCTGCAAGCCTTTCGTCGCCGCCGCCGTGACCGCCGTAGGCACCAACCATATCACCCGATACGTTAAGGTCTACAACCTCAACATCACATTCCTCATGATGTGCGTTTGGTGACGGGTTGATTTTTAATACGGTAAATTTGCTTTCCTCAAAATTGCCAAAGATTTCACCCTTTGTGCCGATAATATGAATGTTTCTTCTCGGCTCGGAAGAACCGCCGACCATATTGTGTGTGCCTGTTGCACCGCTTGCAAAGTTAACCATTACAGATTGATGGTCAACAACATTGTTGTCGCATTTGTAGATGCATCGTGCATAAGGACTGTCGGATTTCATCAAAGCAATCTTGTCCTCAATAGTAGGATTTTCCTTGTCCTCAAGTGCATCCCAAACATAAAATGCCCACCTGTCAGGATGATCAATGTACAGCCTTTTTGTAGAGTATATGCAGGTGTCAACCAAAGGACAATCCTTCATACAGATTGTGCCTGCACCCTGTGGAGCATTTTCAGGCTTAAATTGATATTTTCCGCCAAAGGAGCAGATTTGCGTAGGCTCGGTTTCAGCCATCATCCACATCATAATGTCAAGGTCGTGACAGCACTTTGCAAGAAGCATTGTTGTATGACACTTGTCGCTGTTTGCCCACTTTCCTCTGACATAGGAGGTAGAAAGGTGATGATACGAAACGTGCTCTGTTGTTTGGATATTGATGATGTCACCGATTTCACCGTTAACAATTCTTTCCTTAATTCCGTAGTAAAAAGGAGTATATCTTAATACATGGCAAATCATAACCTTGGAATCGTTCTTTTTTGCACATTCAACGATCTGACGCATCTCGTCCTCGTTTGGTGCAAACGGCTTTTCAAGGAGCATATCGTAACCGGCGTTAAGCAATGGAACAGCGGTTTCAAGGTGCTGTTCATCCATAGTGCCGTTGATAACGGCATCGGCAAGCTTACCCTTTGAAGCAAGCTCCTCGGCGTCGTTAAAGCACATATCCTCGCCAAAGCCAAAGTATTCCATAGCCTTTTTCCTTCTGACAGGATTGGGGTCTGCCACGCCTACTATTTTTAGCATTTCAGGGTTGGTTTTTGCAAGCTCACTGTACACAAATGCTCTGTGACCTGCACCAACAATTATTGCTGTGATAGGCTTTTGCTCCACTGTATCACCTGCCAAATATCAATATCGTTATCAATTATACCACTTTTTTTTAATTTTTCAACACTTTTTTGAACATTGACATAATTGTTTTTTGTTATATAATATTTATGTCTGTATTTTTTTACTTTGGAGGAATAATGAAACAGCTTTTACCGTTTTTGAAAAACTATAAGGCGCAATCCTTTTTGGCACCGTTGTTCAAAATGCTTGAGGCTATTTTTGAGCTTATTGTTCCACTTGTTGTTGCTTCAATTATTAATGACGGTATACGCAAAAATGATTTAAGGCTTGTTGTGTCAAGATCGTTGGTGCTTGTGCTGCTTGCTGTTGTCGGTATGGTTGCCGCTATTACGGCACAGTGGTTTGCTGCCAAGGCCGCCACCGGCTTTGCAACCGAGGTTAGGCACGCACTGTTCAAAAAAATTCAGTCGCTGTCATTCAGTGATATAGATTCGATCGGCACATCAACACTCATAACCCGAATGACAAATGATGTAAACCAAGCACAAAGCACGGTTAATATGGTGCTTCGTTTGTTTCTTCGTTCGCCGTTTATTGTCGGCGGCGCATTTATTATGGCGTTAAGCATAAATGCGAAAATCAGCCTTGTATTTTTGCTTGTGATTGCACTCTTGGGTATTGTTGTTTTTGCAATTATGAAGGCAACCGTGCCTATGTATAAAAGGGTACAGGATACCCTTGACTCAGTTACTCTTACGACAAGGGAAAACCTTACCGGTGCAAGAGTTATCCGTGCCTTTACCGAGGAGGAGCAGGAGTATTCACTGTTTAAGCAAAGAAATAACCTTCTTGCTCATTTTCAGCGAAGCGTCGGCAGAATATCCGCTTTGATGAATCCCATAACATATGTAATAATAAATCTCGGTATCGTTCTTTTGATTTACCGAGGTGCAGTTAATGTTGAGGCAAGCACACTCAATCAAGGTCAGGTTGTAGCTCTGTATAACTATATGAGCCAAATACTTGTTGAGCTTGTAAAATTTGCAAGCCTTATTGTTACTATTACAAAGGGCTTTGCCTCCGGTGCAAGAATATCAAGCGTGCTTGATATGCAAAACACTCTTGAGCATATAAACGATGACACAATTTATGATAATCATACCGTGTGCTTTGACAATGTGTCGCTGACATATGCTTCGGCAGGTGAGGAAAGCCTGAGTGATGTCAGCTTTTATGCCGATAAGGGACAGGTTGTAGGTATCATCGGCTCAACAGGAAGCGGTAAATCAAGCCTTGTAAATCTCATTCCTCACTACTATGACGCTACAAAGGGTAGGGTTACGGTTAACGGCAGAGATGTTAAGGCTCTTGATAAGGACGCACTTAGAAGCGATATCGGCTTTGTTATGCAAAAGGCTGTGCTTTTTGCAGGTACCGTGCGTGATAACATCAAATGGGGTAAAAAGGATGCAACCGATGAAGAAATTGTTGATGCACTAAAGGTTGCACAGATATATGATAATATCATTGAAAAGGATGGACTTGACACTGTAATTGAGCAAAACGGTGCAAATCTTTCCGGTGGTCAAAAGCAAAGACTGTCCATTGCCAGAGCAATAGTATCAAAGCCGAGTATTATCGTTCTTGATGACAGTGCGTCTGCTCTTGATTTTGCAACAGAAAAGGCATTGCGTGAGGCAATTCTTTCTCTTGATTACAAGCCTACCTTGTTTATTGTATCCCAACGTACCTCGTCAATACTGACCGCAGACAAGATAGTTGTTCTTGATGACGGCAGGGTGGTTGATATAGGAACAAATGACGAGCTTTTGAAATCCTGTGAGATTTATAGGGAAATCTACCTCTCACAATTTGATGATGAGGAGGTGACCTGCAATGAATAATAAGGAAATTATTAAGCGTATTTTCGCCTATGTCGGCAGATATAAAATATTACTTGCTCTTTCTATGCTTCTTGCGGGAGTAAGCGTTGCAGGCTCGCTGTATATACCTGTGCTTATCGGTAATGTGATAGATTTTATCATAGATAAGGGCTTGGTGCAGTTTGACAGAATTATCCCTGTTTTAATAAAAATTTGCATCATTATTGCGGTTGTTGCCGTTTCGCAATGGGTGATGAATGTTCTTAACAATAAAATCACCTTTGGTGTTGTTCGCGATATGCGTGACAGGGCTTTTTCGAAGATTGAACGTCTGCCTGTTTCTTATATAGATTCTCATCCGAGCGGAGAGATTGTATCGCGAGTTATCGCAGATGTTGATCAGTTTGCAGATGGCTTGCTTATGGGCTTTGCACAGTTTTTTACAGGTGTTATCACAATTTTAGGTACGCTTGTTTTTATGCTGAAGATTAATTGGTGGATAACAATTGTTGTTGTAATTGTTACCCCTCTTTCATTTGTAATTGCGTCGTTTGTTGCAAAGAATACTCATAAGATGTTTAAGCTTCAGTCTGCAACAAGGGGCGAGCAAACTGCCTTCATTGATGAAATGGTAGGCAATGCAAAAACCGTTGATGCGTATTCTCACGCACAGGAGAATATGCAAAGATTTGATGAAATAAATGCAAGGCTTCGCGAGTATTCGCTAAAGGCAGTTTTCTTTTCATCAATTACCAATCCTGCAACCCGATTTGTAAATGCTATTGTTTATGCCTGTGTTGCCTTGTTCGGTGCAATTCTTGCTGTCAAGACAGAGCAGAGCGCTATTACAGTCGGTGTTTTGACCTGCTTTTTATCATATGCAAATCAGTACACAAAGCCGTTTAATGAAATAAGCGGTGTTATAACAGAGCTTCAAAATGCCTTTGCCTGCGCCGGCAGATTGTTTGAACTCCTTGAGGAAAAGGAAACCCCTCCCGACAGCGACAATGCCGTAGAAATTAAAAATGTTAACGGCAAAATGGAGCTTTCCAATGTCAGCTTTTCATACACAGAGAATAAAAAGCTTATCGAGGACTTTAATTTGAGTGTTAAGCCGGGACAAAGGGTTGCCATTGTCGGACCGACAGGCTGCGGAAAAACAACTCTTATAAACCTTTTAATGAGGTTTTACGATGTCAATAAAGGCAATATTATAATTGATGACCTTGCCTACGACGATGTAACAAGAAAATCGGTCAGAGCAAGCTTTGGTATGGTGCTTCAGGACACGTGGCTAAAGGCAGGCACAATAAAGGATAACATCAAAATGGGTGCCCCGGATGCAACCGATGATGAGGTTGTTGAGGCTGCAAAAAAGGCTCATTCGCACTCGTTTATAAAGCGTTTGCCAAACAGCTACGATACCGTTATAGGCGAGTCCGGAGGCTCTCTGTCACAGGGACAGCGTCAGCTTCTCTGTATTACAAGGCTAATGCTTTGCAAACCGCCTATGCTTATTCTTGACGAGGCAACCTCGTCTATTGATACAAGAACGGAAATCAAAATTCAAAAGGCGTTTGCATCTTTGATGCAGGGCAGAACAACCTTTATTGTTGCACATAGGCTTGCAACCATTAAGGAGGCAGATGTTATCCTTGTTATGCGTGACGGAAATATCGTGGAGCAGGGAACACATAAAGAATTATTAAACAGAAAGGGCTTTTATTGGGAGCTTTACAATTCACAGTTCCCATCGGTTAAGTGATAACCAAAAGGAGAAATTATGAAAAAATTACAAAAAATACTATCAATCGTACTTGTTGCAATTCTTGTCTGCCTTACATTTTGCTCGTGCTCAAATACAGGCAAAAGTATAATGACAGCTACATATTCAGATTCTGCTAATGCTTCCGACGGCTTAAATCTTGCTTCTTCCGCAACATATATCACACAAGACGGTAAAACAAAAAAGAGTTTCTCTCTCAAGGGTAAAGCAGAAGAAAACAAGTATGTAACCGTTGATTTTGGAGATAGTGTCGATTTCAACACAGTTATCCTCGGCGAGTCGGGTAAAAAAGTTACCTTGTTTGAAATTTACGGCTCAAATGAGCATGATGCAAATTATCAGTTTCTTTATCAAAGCGATTGTATTGAGGGCGGACACACATGCTTTTTGGGCGATGTAAAATATAGATACCTTCGAATTTTTGTAAATCAGGCTTCGGGCAAGTTCAATGTCAACAACTTTGAGGCTTATTATCTTAAAAGCGAAAATGCAAACGACCTTCGCGTAAATGCATATTTGGTTGCCGAGGATATTACCGAGGATTATGATTTTTCCTGCCTTGATGCAATAACCGATATTATTATTTTCGGTACCGCCAAGTTTGACGAAAAGGGTAATATCAAAATTTACGACAGAGATTCAAATGAGGTAGACCTACATTATTACTCCGACAAGGTGAATATTGTAAAAAAAGCAATCGGCGACAGAGATATTAATCTTATCTGTGATATTGCAATGCCTTACGGCGAGGAAAATGCATACATCATTTCTATGATGAATGACGAAAATGTTGATAACCTTGTGGCAAATATCGTAAGCTTTGTTAACGAGCTTGGCTTTGACGGATATGATATGGATTACGAATTTCCCAACAGCAAGCTCGAGTGGAGGCAGTTTAACAATTTCCTTCGCAAGCTTGACAAGGCAATGCCCGACAAAATAATTTCTCTTGCCATTGCTCCTTGGGATTTGCAGTTTGATGATGATGTAATCAAAATTATCGACAGGGCAGAGGTTATGCTTTACGATATGTTTACCGCTCATAATTATCATTCAATTTTCTCAACCACGGTAAACGGTATAGATAAGGCTCTCAAGGGAGGCTTTGATGCAAAGCAAATTGATTTGGGCGTTCCGTTCTTCTCCCGTCCCACCAACCGACATGCTTATTGGGGCAGCTATGCACAGTTTGAGGATAGCCTTGACAGATATACAAACCTTGTCTATTACAATGATTTTGACCACGACGGTAATCCTATGACTGCCCCGCAGTACATAAATTCCGTTCAGATGATTGCCGATAAAACTGCTTTTGCTATTGATGCGGGGCTCGGCGGAATTATGATTTGGCATATGAACTGCGACCTGCCGTATGATAACGAGCTTTCACTTTTCAGGGCTATTAAGGATACCAAAACGGATAAATCCGCAATGTAAAATATTTGATACAAATCATTGATTTTATATAATCGTTAATGTATAATTATTACAGTAATTGCGGTTAGCTTCATTGCAATAGGAGGAGAAATATGGAATTTAAGGCACTGTATCTGCCTATAGGTACGACCTCATACAATATGGATGAGGCAAAAATGAAATTTAACGATTCTGTCAGTATGCTTAGGCAGGTGGACAAGAATATTGTAATACCTGACGGACCGCTTACATCATTGGAGTCTGTTTTGGAATTTATTAAGGATGAAAGACCGAGCCTTGTTATTGTTCAAAACATTACATTTGCAAGCGGAAACTATATCACCGAGATTGCAAGAAACGTGGATTGCCCTGTGCTTTTGTGGGCGATTCCGGAGCCTGTGGTTGACGGTCAAAAAATAAGGCTCAATTCCATTTCGGGTGCATACACCGCCGCAAATATTATGGAAAATATCGGCAGAGAATTCAGCTTTGTAGTCGGATCAACCTTTGATGACGAAACAGGAAAAAGAATCGGCGCCGTTCTTACTGCATCAAAGCTTAAGGCTTCTCTTAAAAAGCTTAATCTTTTGCAGGTCGGCAATGCTTCGGCAGGCTTTGGCTTTGGCAAGGGAATAGAGAGCGAGCTTATGCGCTGCTTCGGTGTTAATCTTGTTCAAGTGGAATCACGAAAGCTTGTGGAAAAAGCAAATTCCTACGACGAGGATGAAATCAGGCACTTTATATTTGACGTTCAAAATATAGTGCCTAATATCTTTAATATAAATAGAGAAAACCTGTTTGATGCAGGCAGACTGTTTAAGGCTTATTTCGATTTTTGCAACGAAAACAATATCGGTGCAGTGTCATCCGGCTGTATGCATGACCTTAACGATTCTTACGGTACTCCGGTATGCGGTGTGTTATCGTTCCTTAACGACCTTGGTTTTCCGTCAGCCTGTGAGGCAGATACCTACGGTGCACTGTCAATTTACATATGTCAATATCTTTCAAAGATGCCAGCATATTTTGGCTCACCCGTAAATTATGACGAAGAGTATAACTGCGTTACTTTGTGGAATTGCGGTATGGCTCCTCCGTCAATTGCTCGTGAGGATTCAAGGGCACAGGTAGGTGTCCATCATATCAGCGGTGTCGGTCCTGTTATGGACTTTGGCTGTCGTTCAACCGACCATGCAACCGTGTTTAGAGTAGGCAAAAAGGCAGACGGCACATTCCGCTTCTTTGTAGCAAACGGCAGGTCTATTGACAGATTTAAGCAGTTTTCCGGCACAACCATTGTTATTGAAACAAAGAACAATGTTCGTGATGTAATTGAGAATTCGGTAAAGGATGGATGGGAACCGTATTTTGCAGTTGCCATGACCGACATTTCAGCCGAGATTAAGGCTCTTGCCGAGTTGCTTGGAATAGAGTGTGTAGAATTTTAATATACAAAAGTATTAACCCCCGATTGGATCATTCTCCAATCGGGGGTTTGTGATTATTCTTGCCGGCCCTTATATATAATCGTCAAAGCAGGCGTCACTCGGCATCCTCCAATCTCCGCGCGGAGAAAGTGAAACCGAGCCAACCTTCGGCCCGTCCGGAATACAGCTGCGCTTAAATTGACTGATGAAAAATCTTTTCATAAAAACATCCAGCCATTTGCCGATTGTCTTTTTTTCATATACACCGTCAAATGCTTTTTCTGCAAGCTTTTGAATCTTTTCCTTTGTAAAACCGAATCTTACAAAGTTGTATAGGAAAAAGTCGTGAAGCTCGTAAGGGCCTATGTTGTCCTCTGTTTTTTGAGCAATTTTGCCGTTTTCATCGGGTGGCAATAGCTCGGGTGAAACAGGGGTGTCGAGTATGTCAAGCAATATAGCCCTTGTCTTTTCGTCGCTTTTAACTGCAACATATTCAACAAGGTATCTCACAAGTGTTTTCGGTACGGATGCGTTAACCCCGTACATACTCATATGGTCACCGTTATATGTGCACCAGCCCATTGCAAGCTCTGACAAATCACCTGTGCCTACGAGCAGTCGATTATGCTTGTTTGCCATATCAAACAAAATTTGAGTACGCTCTCTTGCCTGTGTGTTTTCGTAGGTTATATCCTTAATGTCCTCGCTGTGCTCAATATCCTTAAGATGCCCTATGCAAGCATCCTTAATGCTTATTTCCTTTATCTCTACACCAAGCGATTTCATAAGCTCTATGGCGTTAGTGTACGTTCTGTCCGTTGTGCCAAAGCCGGGCATGGTAATGCCCATAATGTTAGATACAGGCTTGCCTAAAAGCTTCATTGCCTCAACCGAAACAAGAAGCGCAAGTGTGCTGTCAAGCCCTCCGCTGATGCCTATAACACAACCGGTTGATCCAATGTGCTCAAGTCTTTTTGCAAGTCCGCTCGCCTGAATTGCGAATATTTCCTCGCATCTTTCGCGTACCTCGTCCTTGTTGCCGGGTACAAACGGGTGAGGGTCAACATATCTGTATGCAAGGTCATTGTCGGGATTTAGGATTGAATCTCCGTATTCCAATTCCTCATCCTCGTCGCCGTCATCGTCCGATAGTACAATACTTGCCGAAAGCTCGTTAATTTCAATCGAGTCATCGGTAGCCGTAAAGCTTGTGTTTTTTTGGCGGAGTGTGTTTAGCTTTTCGCAGTCAATATCGGCAATGGTAATAACGCTGTTACGGCTAAATCGCTTTCCCTCGGCGAGTATTGCACCGTTTTCCGCAATAACGGTTGCACCGCTGAACACAAGGTCTGTTGTGCTTTCCAAAACGCTTGCTCCTGCATAAACATATCCGCAGATACATCTTGCGGATTGATTTGCAATTAAATCTCTTCTGTACCTTGCCTTTGATACATATTCGTCGCTTGCCGACAGGTTAACTATGATATTTGCACCGCCGAGTGCAAGATCGGATGACGGCGTCTTTGCAACCCACAGGTCCTCGCAAAGCTCAATGCCTAAAGTAACCTCATCGGTCAGCTTTAATACAGCAGATGAAGAAAGCTGATAATAGTGATCAACGTCTTCAATATACTCGTCGACATTCTTGCCTGATTCAAACCAACGCTTTTCGTAAAATTCGTTGTAGTTTGCAATGTTCTGCTTTGGCACTGCAAGTTGAATTACACCCTTGTACAAAACAAATGCACAGTTGTATATTGCATTTTTGTACGGCAACGGCGCACCTACTATAACAACAATTTCCTTGTCCTTTGTGTATTCGGTGATGTCGTACAAAGCTTCCTTTGATGCGTTGAGTAGTGATTTTGTAAAGAACAAATCGGCACAGGTGTAGCCTGTTATTGATAATTCAGGTGTTACCAAAAGCCTAACGCCCTTTTTTTCTGCATCATATATTGCTTTTTTTATTTCGACCTTGTTGTAGCTTGGGCATCCAACCTTTAACTTAAGGCTTGCCGCCGCCACTCTAAACATTCCGTAATTCATATTGTCACCCTATATCATTGTTATTTTATACTTGAAGCCTGCTTCTTCGTTAGGCTCAAGTATAGTCATACCGCGCTTTTTTTCTATCTCATCTGTTTCGTCGCTGCAGTTTGAAATACCTGTCCACGGCTCAAGTGCCACAAAATTTGAATTGCCGCAGGCGGACCAAATAAGCAGGTTAGCCATATCCTGATATTCGATTTTTATGCCCTTGCCGTTAGGTCCGATAAGTGTAGCACATTTAGGCTCTATGCCGTCAAATATCATTGCATCCTTTTCCTCAAACAGCTCGTGACGCATTTCGATAGTATCCTTGCCGTATGTATCGTTATACCTTTGGCTAACGTCAATTAATCCGCTTTGGTGATTGGGGCGAAGGTATCCGTTAGCTAACGGCTTGCCAAATACAACCTTGTAGTCCTCAAATTTTTCTTTTTCGGTTAAAGGACAGTTAAATGCAGGATGTCCGCCAATAACAAACGGAAATCTCTCTTTACCGGTGTTTCTTACCAAATATTCAACCGACACTGTTGAACCTACAAGAGTATATTTTATCTCAAGCTCATAGTCAAAGGGAAAGGCTTCCTTTGTGCTGTCGTTTGATTTTTGGATAAATGTAACGGAATTACTGCATTGCTCCTTCAATTCAAAAGGATTAATTCTTGCAATGCCGTGACGCTTCATCTTGCATTTTTTACCAAATGCCGTACCGCTGTCGTTTGGCAACATTCCAACAATAGGGAAGCATATCGGTGACTGACCTGCCCAGTGCTCCTCGTCGCCCTGCCATAGATATTCCGTACCGTTTTTTATCAGCGAGGTCAGCATTGCTCCGTCTTGGAGTACCTTAACCTGTGCTTGTTTGCTCTTGATTGTGTATTTCATAAAATCACCAAATCCGAAAATATATACATAAAATAATTATAACTTAAAATAATTTGTAATGCAATATTGAAAATACAAATAATATGATATACAATTACATTGTGAGAATACTATGTGATGATCGGGAGGATAATATGGATCTGTATTCATTTATTGAAGAGGCAATTTTTGAGGAAAAGGATAAATACACCCGTCTTTATGAGCTTATTTGGTCTGAATTTGAGCAGGACGGATTTGTAATTACCGATGAGCCGGGGCACGAAATTGATTGTATTTTTAAGGCAACTGCGATTCAAAATTTGATTGGCGAGTTTGAGTACCGCCTTTATGATGAGGTTAATGAAACAGATTTTGAGGATGTTGTTGATTATCTTGCACAGATAGGTATTCAAAAGGATGATATCGTTGCCTATTGTGATGAAAACGAAAATATCGACACCTTCGATGATGACGAAGACTTAAAAATCAAAAACGGATTTGATTATATTACCGAGATTGTTGCCGATAAGCTTCTTGAATGCTTTTCCGCAGATGATTTGTTTGATTATTTCTTTACGGCTACCTACGATTTTGTTCAGGATTTTACCTTCGAGTTTGAGGACGTAGACGAGTTCCTTGCATTTGTAGATTCTAACAGTGAGCGCCTTGATGAGTATAAGGAGGAATATCCGTCGGTATTGTCGTGGATAGAATCCGGAATGATAGTATAATACTTTTTGCAAAATAGTTGCACACACCTTCTTTACGCATAATATGTAAGGAAGGTGATTTTTTATGTGTGAAATTAAGGTGGGCTCTGTTACAAATGCCCAAAGGGGTGCAAGGGCTCTGCGCAGGATGGGTATAGGTGCAACCCTGTCAAGAATAGAAAATCCGTCTGCAAGTGACGGATGCGGCTTTGTGCTGCGTGTAAAATGTCAGGATATTGACAAGGCAACCGATTTGCTTTACCAAAACGGAATAAGAATGCTTGGGACGGTGGAAAAATGATATATTTTGACAATGCCGCCACCTCCTATCCAAAGCCTGTGCCTGTTCTTTCTTCAACCGTAGATGCACTCAAAAGGTATTCGTTCAACAGCGGCAGAAGCGGATATAAGCAAAGCCTTAAGGCAGGCGAAATGATTTATTCTGTTAGAGAAAAAATCGGCTCGATGCTCGGTTTTGAGCCTGAAAATATTGTGTTTACCAAAAACTGCACCGAGGCACTGAATATCGCAATAAGAGGAAGCGTAGCAAGGGGCGACCATATCATCATTTCATCGTTAGAGCATAACAGCGTCAGCCGTGTTGCTCAGGCACTTTTTGATGAAAAATTGATTGAATATGATGTTGCAAAATTCTCCTTTGATGATGAGCAAACGCTAAAAAACTTTGAATCGTTGATAAGACCAAATACAAAGGCTGTTGTTTGTATGTATGCAAGCAATGCGTTCGGTGTCGTTTTTCCTGTTGCAAAAATCGGCAGACTTTGCAAAAGATATGGTATAAGATTTATAGTTGACGGCGCCCAGGGTGTCGGTGTTGCAGATATTAATGCACAAAGGGACTTTATAGATGTTCTTTGCGCACCCGGGCATAAGTGTCTTATGGGTACAATGGGTACAGGATTTATTGCTTTTGGCAAAGGCGTAGAGCTTAAACCTCTTATGTATGGCGGTACGGGAAGCAGCTCTATGTCACTTGAACAGCCCGACTTTTATCCCGACAGGCTCGAGTCAGGCACCTTGAATAATTCAGGCATCATTTCCATAGGCAGAGGAATTGATTATATTAACCGATACGGTATTGATAGCGTTTACTCTCACGAAATGTCGCTTGCAGGGTGTATTTATTCTTCTCTGTCCGGTATTGATGATGTAAAACTTTACACACCCGCACCGCAAAAGCAAAGGGCTATGCCTATCGTTTCGTTTAACTGCAAGGATTATTCAAGCGAAAAAACAGCGGCACTTTTGGCAGAACACGGCATATGCACAAGGGCGGGCTTTCATTGTGCTCCGCTTGCTCATAAGCATTTCGGCACGGCGGACAGAGGCACCGTAAGGGTGAGCCTCGGTATGTTTAATACCTTTAGAGAATGTGAACAATTTGTTGATGTTGTAAAAAAGTTATAAAAATGTTTTAATTGCACTTTATTTGTTGGCAAAAATGTGCTATTATGTAATCAGTAAAAATATTAGGAATGAACAAAAATGCCGATTTTAGATTTAACAATTGAATTCAAATTCAGATATTTCAAAAATCTAATCAATTCTATTATTGATTTCTTTTTGCAGGTAAAAGGGCTGTTTCGCACCTTTGGAGTTATTGATGTAATTGATATTGCCTTTGTTGCAATCCTTATTTATCTTGTTGTAAGAGTAATAAGAGAAACAAGGGCAATGCAGCTCATAAAGGGATTAATAGTCCTTGTTTTCGTGTACTTTGCCGTAACCTTCTTCGGCATGGGTGCTTCAAGCTATATTATGAGGATGATATTCAGCAACATCCTTATTATTCTTGTAATACTGTTCGGCCCCGAAATCCGTAAAATTCTTGAGCAAATGGGCAAGGGAACCGCCCGCAACTTCGTCAAAAGCCTGTTTAATTCGGGTGTTGCCATTGATGTGGCTGAAATGAAAACTACCATTGATGCTGTTTGCAAGGCCTGTGCCGAAATGTCAGATGACAAGATAGGCGCACTCATTGTTTTTGAAAATGATACTCTTCTCGGTGACATTATTGCATCGGGTACTGTTGTTGATGCAACTCCGTCAAAGGAGCTTATAGGCAATATCTTTTACCCAAAGTCACCACTCCACGACGGTGCAATGGTTATCAAAGGCAGCAGCGTTTATGCGGCAGGCTGTATCCTGCCTCTTACAAAGAACGATGAGCTGTCGTCGTCACTCGGTACCCGTCACAGAGCAGCTCTCGGTATATCGGAGCAAAGCGATGCCGTTGTGTTTGTTGTCAGTGAAGAAACAGGGGATATAAGCTATGCAAGCAATGGTACACTGCGTCGTCAAATATCAACGGGCGATATGCGCGATATTCTTACAGAGCTGTATATTCCCGATGAAATCTCCTCGGATGACAGATTAATTTCAAGATTGGCAAGGAGGTTTACAAAGTAATGAGCAAAAAAAATAAAGCCTCTGCGCAAAATGTTAATACAAACGAAAAAAAGAAAAAGCGCTTTTCCTTTTCGGATTTGGTTTACAACGATAAGTATTTGATTTTGCTTTCAATTTTTCTTGCTGTTGTTGTTTGGGTTGGCTCATCTTTAAGTGTCGGCTCCGATGATACCAAAACCATAAAGGTTAATGCCCCTATCGAGCTCAGCAGCAAGCTGTCGAGTCAGTTGGGTATGCAGTATTATTCTCTGCAAAATTCAGTAGACATCAGCGTTACTCTTTCAGGTCCAAAGTACGTTATCGGTCAGGTTACCGAGAATGACCTCAACATTGTTTTTGATACATCTGCGGTTAACAGAACAGGCAACCAGTCCATCCCTATTCGTGTAACCAACAAATCAAAACGGCTTGACTTTACGGTTGATTCCGTTTATCCAAGCGCCATTGATGGATTCTTTGATGTCAATACCACCAAGACCTTTGATGTCGATTTGGTATATGACAAGAATATTATTGCCGACGGGTATATTTTCGGTGAGCCTATTATCAGCGAGGACAAGGTTGCCGTATCCGGTCCGAAAACCTATGTTGATAAAATAGAAAGAGCATACTGTGAGGTTGATTTTGATAATAAGGAAAATCTTACCGAGCCTTATACAACAGAATGTGCAATACAAATTGACGGCCCGGGAGTTGAGTCAAGCTACCTAACCGTTACAAACAGAACAGATACAAACACTCCGATTAAATCGCTGTCTGTAACCCTTCCTGTTCTTAAAACCAAAATCCTGCCTATCACCTCAACCTTTGAGGACAGGCCAACCTCTCTTGCAAATAACATTGTAAAGGTAACGTATTCAACAAATAGAATTCATGCCGGCGTACTTTCAACGGCAGATATTTCCGCTGCGGATATCGGTACTATCTATTTTGGCGACCTCAAGGTAGGCACGCAGGAATTTGATTTTGATGTTTCAACCTTAAATGGTATTTCCGTGCTTGACGATACAAAAAAGATTACCGCAAAGGTAACCGTAAGCAATAAATACTCTGCTCATAAGGTTAGGGTTAACAGCTCAAATATTGTCGTAGAGGGTGTACCTGATGGCAAAAAGGCAACTGTTGAGGGGCTTGATGACACAACCGTTACCGTTATTGCACCGAAGAACTCAAAGATAAATTCCTCAAATCTTACTATGAAATGTGATGTTTCAAAGCAAAATGAGGATAATGTTTATCCCGTTACAATTACCGTGTCCGACGGCAAATCATGGGCATACGGCAAATATAACGCAACTGTTACAATAAAATAAACGTCATTATGTAAAAATCACCTTGGAAAAATCCAAGGTGATTTCTTTATAATCCCATAGAAATTGTTATTGCGTCGTTAATTTTCGACATATCGCTTGTGGGCAGGGTGCCCATTTTTTCCTTTAGCCTTCTTTTGTCAATTGTCCTAACCTGCTCAAGCAAAACAACGCTGTCTTTTGCAAGCCCGCAATCGTGTGCGTTTACCTCTATGTGAGTAGGTAGGCTTGCTTTGCCCTGCCGGCTTGTAATTGCCGCGGCAATAACGGTTGGTGAAAATTTGTTTCCCACATCATTTTGAACTATTAAAACAGGTCTTACTCCGCCTTGCTCGCTTCCCACCACAGGACTTAAATCGGCATAAAAAATATCGCCTCGTTTAATATTCATTTTATTTCACCCTTTATTGTTGTCTTTATATCAATATTGTTAACATTTTCCCTTGTTTTTAATCATCCATTATTATAATATTCAAAAAATGCATAAAGGGTATTTTGTTGGGCATATTGCTAATATGAATATTTTTACTTCCAAAAACAGACTTATTACAGTCCTAAAATTTCCCATAGCCATATTATCGTTTTATTTGCTTGCAGTAGGACTTGTTGCATTGCTTTTACCAAGCGTAAGCCTTGATGTTGATGCCGTTACATCGCTGTTGTGGTCAACCGCCTGCGCAGGGATAATTGCATCCTTTGCCCAAAAGGACAGCCTTATTACCGTTTGCACAGCCTTGTCCTTGCTTTTGGTGAATTCTGTTTTTTATGTCATCAGCGGTGAAGCACTCGGGATAATGGTAAGCCTGCTGCTGTCCTTGCTTGCAGTAAGGCTATGTAGAGAAATGTCGCTTGAATACTATGTGATTTGTTCTGCTCTTGCCGGTGTAATAATCGGAGTAGCATTAGGGCTTTTGTATTCACCGTTTTGCAATTTGGTAAGGTCGTTTGCATACTTAATAAAGGGCAGGGCAGTACTGTTTGGAATACTTAATGAGGCGTATAATCTGTTTTTCGGCGATTACCTTTCTCATCTTGTGTATACAACCGATTGCAGTACCTCATTAATAGTTGATAAAAGCCTTGTTTCCGGTGCAATGGATTTGTTTTTGACAAGTCCCGATAATCCGCCGTCTGTTGTTTCACAGTATCTATCGGGTAAATATTTCGTAAATATCTTTTTGCCGATTGGACTTTACGCTTCACTTTTCGGCAAAATAAAAAAGCATTACCTTTTTTCGCTAAGCCTCTCAACTCTATTGTCTGTGCTGCTCGGTAATAATGTAATGCTCTTGATGTTCCTTTTCTTTTATAACCCGCTAATGCTTGTCGGGTATCTTTTCGCTGTCGGCGTGTGTTATCTTGTGCCTGCGTTAATGGATATACGTATCGGATTTACGGACTATGCCTCGGTTTTCAGTCTTGTTAAATACGGCAATAGCTTTTTGTGGGTATTGCTTATCGGTGCTGTTCTTGCAGTTACCATGTATTTTATTGTTCAAATGGTGCTTGCCCGCTTTGATATGGATAATCAAAAATATTATCCCCGAGAGGTAAAGGCTCTTGTTAAGGCACTTGGCGGCGAAAGAAATATAGTGTCGCTTGACGGTGAAGTCTTGACCGTTCGCAACCCGAATTTGATAGATATAATAAAGGTGGATTGCGACATTCATCAGGATAAGGTCACCCTTATAGAAAAGGATTACGAAATATTAAAGGATTATTTCTAAAACATATAGCCCACTGCAACGCCTTCAAAATGAAGGTCACCGCAGTGGGCTTTTTCTTTGTAGTTATTACAAAATGCTATAACATCTTTTTCATTGCGATGTGGGGTATGTCCTCCTCCAAATATTCGTCACCGTATGCCTTGTAGCCAAGGGCCTCGTAAAAGCCCTGTGCCTGAATTTGAGCAGATATAAAGCTTTCCTTTGCGCCGAGATCTCTCATACACTCCTCTGCCTTTTCAAGCACCAATCTGCCACATCCCGTGCCTCTGTATTTTTTAATTACCGCAATTCTGCCTGCGTGCCAGGTGTCACCGTTTTCTTTGTAAAATCTTGATGTTGCGATAGGCTTGCCGTTATGGTAAAGTACAATATGCTTTGCCTCGCTGTTGGTATCAAAATCATCAATTTCGTGGCTTTTTATAACACCCTGCTCGTCGCAGAACACTTCAAATCTAATGCTCTTTGAATCTTCGGTTGCGTTGTCTGTTATCTTGAATTCATACATTTTCTTTTTGCTCTCTTCTTTTTAGCTTATTGCACATCATTCGTGCCACCTTGTACACATCACCGCAGCCAAGGGTGATAACCAAATCACCGTCGGTTGCATTGTCGCATACATAATCACAGATTTCCTCAAAGGTATCAAGCTGAACAGCTCCCGGTATCTTTGATGACAAATCGGTTGCCTTGATACCGATTGTGTTAACCTCTCGGCTGCCCATAATTTCACTTATTACGCATTTGTCCGCAATTTGCAAAACCTCTGCAAAGTCGTCAAGGAGCAGGGATGTTCTTGTGAATGTAAACGGCTGATGCACTGCCCAAACATTTTTGTATCCCATTTTCTTTGCCGCCTCAAGTGTAACCTTAATTTCGGCAGGGTGATGTGCGTAGTCGTCTGCAAAGGTGACTCCACAGTATGTGCCGAGCCTTTCAAATCTTCTTGCCGCACCTCCGAAATGCTTAAGTCCATCAAGAATTTTGTCTACCTGTGCACCGCTTTCTACACCTGCTGCAAATGCACAAAGCGAGTTTAATATGTTATGCTCGCCCGGAACGGAGAGAACAATATGTGCAACAAATTCTCCGTTGCGGTATGCGTCGTATTCGCTGTGAAATCCACCGGGTACATTTACGTTTTTGGCAACCCATTCGTTGCCGTCGTTTCTGCCTATTGATATAAGCCTTTTACCCTCAATGCCCTTTAGCATATCAACGGTGTTTTCGTCATCACCGTTGTAAATAATCGTCCTTGTTGTCAGCTCACAAAACTGTCTAAAGGACTTTTTTATGTTGTCAAGATTTTTGAAAAAGTCAAGATGGTCCTCGTCAATGTTCAGCACAACCGCCATATCGGGATTCATATGCAAAAATGTGTTGTTAAATTCACAGCTTTCGCAAACAAAGTTTTGGCTTTTTCCGTATCTTCCGTAGGCGTCAATCAGCGGAAGCTTGCCGCCGATAACAGCCGACGGGTCAAGACCTGCCTCCATAAGCACCTGTGTTATCATAGATGATGTGGTGGTTTTGCCGTGCGTTCCGCAAACGCCTATACAATTTGAAAATATACGGCTTAATGCACCGAGAATTTCCGCACGCTCAAAGCAAGGGAAATTTGCCTTTGCATACTCAAGCTCTTTGTTGCCCTTGAGTATTGCGTTTGTGTAAATTACAAGCTCGGTGTCGTCGCTGATGTTTTCAGGCTTTTGACCGAGAAAAACCGTTGCACCCTCCTTTTCAACTCGTCTGAAGGTTTCTGTATCGTTGTTATCAGAGCCTGTAAGTGTGTAGCCGAGAGATAGCAGGATTTCTGCTATCGGGCACATACCGGCTCCTCCGATTCCTATAAAATGAATTTTTTTGCTTTCTCTTAAAAGCTCATCAATATTTTTCAAGGATAGCCCTCCCAAATACAAAAGTATGTTTTTATTATACTACCTATTATCCAAAAAATAAACACCCTTTTTATTTTATTTCATAAAATGTAAAAGGTGATGTGTAATGACAACATTTTATGAGCTTTCAGGTGACGATAAGAGGGTACCGTATGCTGCCGAATATTTGCAAAATACCGGGCTTGAAAGAGTAGATGATATGAACAAGGCAGATTTTGCTGTTGCCGGAGTTAATCCTGTAGGTATAAGCGAATGCTCTGCCAAAATAATATATGCCGGCAATGTAAAGGGTAATAATGTGATTGATTATACAAAGGATGAGGCCTTTGCCGTAGAAAATGCCTTTTATACAGCCGAGGGTGCAATTTGCATTGCCGTTCAAGGTAGCTCGTTAAGTCTTATCAATTCAAGTGTTCTGTTGGTAGGCTACGGCAGAATTTCAAAAGCACTGCATAGGCTTTTGTCCGCCTATACGACAAATATTACCGTGTGTGCAAGAAATGATGTTCAGCGTGCTCTTGCAGGTATGAACGGTGCTGATGCAATAGGCTTTGATAATCTTAATTGCAGATATGATTTCATTTTTAATACTGTCCCTCATCCCGTCATTAACGAAAGAGAGCTTCGTACCTGTAATAATGATACATTGATTATTGATTTGGCGTCATTCCCCGGTGGAGTTGATATGCATTTTGCAGGGGCTCTTGGAGTAAACACAGTTGTTGCAAGAGGATTGCCCGCACGCCTTTCTCCTAAATCGGCAGGGGAGGCTGTCGCTAAAGCAATTATCAAAAACAAGGAGGTGGCACTATGAATATAGGCTATTGCTTTACAGGCTCATTTTGTACATTTGATAAAAGCATTACGGCTATGAAATCTCTTGTTGATAAAGGGTATAATGTTGTACCCATTATGTCCTATAATGCGTACAGTATAGATACAAGATTTGCAACCGCCAAGGAGTTCAGAAAAAGGATAGAGCAGGTAAGCGGCAATGAAATAATCTGCACCATTGAGGGCGCAGAGCCTATCGGTCCAAAGCATATGTTTGATGTTTTGTGTGTCGTGCCGTGCACCTCAAACACACTTGCCAAGCTTGCAAACGGTGTAAACGACACGCCTGTAACTATGGCGGTAAAATCACATTTGCGTAATAATAAGCCTGTTGTTATAGGTGTTTCAACCAATGATGCTCTTGGTGCTGCAGCAAAGAATATAGGCACTCTTCTTAATTACCGTTGCTACTATTTTGTACCTATGGAAATGGATAATCCCTGCGAAAAGCCACGCTCGCTTGTGTGCGATTTTTCAAAGGTTTTGGGCACGGTTGAGTGTGCACTTAATAATGTTCAGTATAACCCATTATTTCAGTAAAACAGTACAGCCTGATTTTTGTGTCAGGCTGTATTACTTTTTTGTAAAAAACTGTTGACAATAATATATAAAAAGAATATATTTGTCTTAATGCAATTTGATTGTTACAAATTGTAAATCGTGAGGGGGTTGGTTAGTCTTTCCAACGCCTGCAATAAAGAGGAAGTGCATAATTGAAAAAGATTATTGACTTGAAAAATGTCACCGTCAGCTATGGTGATAACACTGTTTTGGAAAACTTAAATCTGTACATCAATGAAAAAGAGTTCATAACCCTGTTAGGACCTTCGGGATGCGGAAAAACAACAACGCTTCGTGCTATCGCAGGATTTGTAAAGCCGGATAGCGGAGACGTTATTTTTGAGGGCGAGCGTATTAACGACCTGCCACCGCATAAGCGTAGAGTCAATACTATCTTTCAGCGTTATGCTCTTTTTTCTCATTTGAATGTGTATGAAAATATAGCGTTCGGCCCTCAGCTTCAAAGGAAGCCAAAGGATGAGGTGCGCCAAATAGTTGCCGATATGCTTGGGCTTGTTAATCTAAAGGGCTTTGAAAAGCGTCC
>NZ_CAMFQO010000022.1 GCF_945980375.1 uncultured Eubacterium sp.
CGTAAGGAGTCGTCGGCAGCGTCAGATGTGTATAAGAGACAGACATATTACTGTTGATAATTAAAGACAAAATTTATTTGAGGTAACGAATAATGGTTTATATAACAGGCGACACCCACGGAGATTTGAAACTATTTAAGAATCCAAAGCTTAAAAAGCTTACAGATGACGACATATTAATTGTATGCGGTGATTTTGGGTTTCTATGGGACGGGAGCGAAAAAGAGCAAAAGGCAATTGAAGCACTGTCAAAAAAGAAATATACCATTTGTTTTGTTGACGGTGCACATGAAAATTTCGATATGCTCAATGCTTACAGACCGTACAGATTCAAAGGCGGCACAGCACACAAAATCAGCCCTAATATCTTTCATTTAATGAGGGGCGAAATATTTACATTTTGCTCAAAAACCTTCTTTTGCATGGGTGGAGGAGAAAGCGACGACATCGATATGCGTAAAGAAGGCGTAAGCTGGTGGAAGGATGAAATGCCAAACGCAGAGGAAATGAAAAACGGTGCAGAAAATCTTAAGCAGGCTGACTTTGCGGTTGACTATGTAATCACCCACGAGGCGCCGGCTATGGCAAAGGATTTCATCAGACTTCACACAAATGCAACGATGAAACAAACGCCGATAAACACGTACCTGCAGGAGCTTATGAAAAATGTTGAATACAACCATTGGTTTTTCGGCTCACTGCACATTGACCTACCGATTAGCAAAAAAATGACTGCTGTATTCAACGAAATAATAAAAATAAGGTGACAAACAAAAAAGCCATTCGCGAACGAATGGCTTTTGTTTTGTTTTGAAATTTATTCTTCTGTTGCAGGCTCTTCTGCAGGTTCTGCTACTGCATCTGTTACAGGCTCTTCAACAGCCTCTTCTACTACCTCTTCGGCAGCTTCTTCTGTTGCATCTTCTGCAACCTCTTCAGGCTTTTCAAGAAGTTCCTTGATGGAAAGAGAAACTCTCTTCTTATCAAAATCAATCTCGATAATCTTTGCCTTAACTACATCGCCAACCTTAAGAACATCCTGAGGAGTCTTAATTCTATCCCAAGAGATTTGGCTTATGTGGATAAGTCCGTCAACTGTAGGAAGAATATTTGCAAATGCACCGAATGTTGCAAATGAAACAATCTTTGCATCAACAACTGTACCTACAGGATAGTCTCTCTTAAGGATTTCCCATGGGTTATCCTCAATTTTCTTGAAGCCAAGAGAAATCTTCTTTGTTTCTTCGTCAAGTGATTTAATGGTAACCTCAACTACATCGCCAACCTTAACAGCCTCTGACGGATGCTTAATTCTTGACCATGAAAGCTCTGAAATATGTACCATACCGTCGATACCGCCAAGGTCAACAAATGCACCGTATGATGTGAGTGACTTAACAGTACCCTGAACCTTGTCGCCCTCGTGGAGAGTTGCCCAAAGTGCCTCTTGCTTTTCTTTTCTTTCGGCATCGGTAACAACCTTGATTGAGCCGACTGCTCTTCTGCGAGCAGGGTTAACATCGATAATCTTAAACTTTACAGTTGCACCGTTAAGAACCGAGAGCTCCTGATTACGCGGAACACCTGTAAGTGATGCAGGAACAAACACTCTTGTTCCCTTTGCAGACACAAGAACACCGCCGCGAATTACAGCAGATACTGTACCCTCAATGATTTCGTCTGCCTCTTTAGCGGCAACAATATCATCCCAACCCTTTACAGCGTCATACAAACGCTTTGAGAGCTTGAGTACACCGTCTTGATCATCTGTTTTCATAATAACAAGCTGGATTTCGTCGCCTACTGCAACAACATCCTCGCACTTTGAGATATTATCTGATGACAAATCGTCAAATGCAACAACGCCTGTTTGCTTTCTGCCCGGTACGTCAACAAATACTTCGGTAGGAGTAATTCTTACTACTGTACCTGTGACTACCTTGCTGTTGTCTGTTTCCTTAAAAGACTCGTTAAGTAATTCTTCAAAGGATGCCTCACCATCAGCAGATGCTTTGACAGCAGGCTTCTTAGCCTTATCAGCGTTATCTGCTGTCTCCACAACTTCTTCAGTTACGGCTGAAGTTGTTTCAACTTCCTTTTCTTTAATTTCTTCGGACATGGATTTGAGTACCTCCTTGATTATTACCGAGGGTGTCGAAGCCCCCGCTGTTACACCAATTACATTGTAGCCGTCAAGGTCAAGGCTTGCAAGCTCATCGGCAGTTTCAACAAGAAACGTCGGACAATTTGCATTCCCTGTGTCTCGAAGCTTACAGGTATTTGATGAATGACGCCCCCCGACAACTATCATTGCATCGGATTTTTTTGAAAGCTCCTCTGCCTCGTTCTGTCTGTCAGACGTCGCATTACATATTGTATCAAATATTTTACAATTTGTACATAGTTTTTCAAATATTTTTTTGCATTTTTTTTGCTCATTTAGCGAAAAAGTTGTTTGTGCAACACAAATAACTTTATTTTTTTGTATAAATTCGTTGTTTTGTATAATTTTTAGCAGTTCATCCTCATTCTTAAAAACAAATGACGGACCCTTGCAATAGGATTTTATTCCCAAAACCTCCGGATGATTTTTGTCGCCGGCTATCAAAACAACGGTGTTTTCATCCTGTTCACTGACAATCCTATGTATTTTTGTAACGAACGGACAGGTAGCATTTACATACTCTACTCCCCTTTGAGCGAGAGTATCGAGCACTTCCTTTTCTACACCGTGGGTACGCACAACAACAGTGTAGCCGTCAGGTGCTTCGTCAACAGTATTGATAATTTTTACACTCTTACTTTCCAAATCCGCTACAAGCTGTGCATTATGTATTATCGGACCGAGGGTGCAAACCTTAACGCCCTTTTCCACAAGCTCATATACAAGATTGACTGCTCTGTCAACGCCAAAGCAAAAGCCTGCTGTTTTTGCAAGAATAACCTGCCTGCTCACTTAACCTCAGCCTCCCAAAGCTCTTTTATTCTATCCATAACCATACCGGCAGCATTTGATATATCCGTTCTGCCGAAATCCTCTTTACCGAAATTCATATCCTCAGGGGTAATAATTTTTCCGTAGGACACAGTCACCTTCTTGCCTGGCTTGATAGGACCGTTACAGCAAATTGCAACAGGAAGGATGTTTGCATTTGTTGCCTTGGCAATGATAGCAACTCCTGCCTTTGCCTTTTGGGGCTTACCGCCCTTATCCTTAACTCTTCTGCCCTCCGGACAGATAGCCATTACGTGCCCCTCCTCAATAATCTTTTCGCCGTATTCAATGGCAGATGTGTCGCCTTTGCCGCGACGAACGGGAAATGACTGCATATGAGTTAAAAACCAAGCAGACAAAGGATTTTTGAAAAGCTCTGCCTTACCCATAAAGTGAAGAGTCGGCACCTGCTTAGGTGCGGCAACCAAAACCGGGTCAAGCGCAAAGGTGTGATTTATTGCTACAATATACCTTGTGCCCTTTGGCGGAATATTTTCAAGCCCTTTGTATTCCACTTTGAAAACAAGCTTTATCAACGGCTTAAACACTGTCTTTACAAAATTATACAGCTTATATTCTCTCACTGTTGAGTAATCAAATTCTCTCATTTAATTCTCTCCTTAATAATGTTGATAATAAGTTGGATAGACTCCTCAAGATTAAGCTTTGAGGTATCTGCCATAACTGAATCCTCGCTTGGCTTGAGAGGGGCAATCTCACGGTGAGAGTCCTGGTAATCACGCTGATTAACATCTGCCAAAACATCCTCAAGGGTTACATCCTCGCCCTTTTCCATAAGCTCCTTGTATCTTCTTTGAGCCCTGCATTCAGGAGATGCAAAAAGAAAAATCTTCACATCAGCATTAGGCAAAACAACCGTTGCAATGTCCCTGCCATCCATTATTACGTTATTCTTTTGGGCAATATCGCGTTGAAGATTGAGCAGAAATTCTCTGACCTGCGGAATAGCGGAAACCTTGCTTGCTCCCATAGAAATTTCGGGTGTGCGAATATATGCAGATACATCATCACCGTTAAGATACACTGCCTGCACTCCGTCAACATACTTTAATTCTACATTTGTATCAGTAAGCATATCGATGATTTTTTGAGTGTCATCAATAACGCCTTTGGTAACGGCATTGTATGCGATGGCGCGATACAAAGCACCTGTGTCTACATAAATAAATCCAAGCTCCTTTGCAGCAGCCTTTGCGATAGTGCTTTTGCCTGCACCGGCAGGTCCGTCAATAGCAACATTAAACATATAATAAACCTCTCTTAAATATTCATTCCGCACAGATAGCCTGTTGAAAAAGCCACCTGCAAATTAAATCCACCTGTATAGGCGTCAACATCAATAACCTCTCCTGCAAAATAGAGATTATCAATTATTTTTGACTGCATTGTTTTAGGGTTAATTTCCTTAACATCAACACCACCCGAGGTAACAATAGCCTCGTTAATAGGTCGAAAATCACTGATATTGATTGTAAAGTTCTTCAACAGTGAAACAAGCCCTTGTCTTTGCTCCTTGGTAATTTGATTTACCTTTTGCGACGGTTCAATACCCGAAAGCTTTACAACAACCGGAATAAGCTTATTGGGCAAGAGCCTTGACAACGAGTTTATGAAATCCTTATTTGTATTTTCCTGAAAATCACGCTGAATACGCCTATCAAGAGCTGTATAATCAAGAGCAGGCTTTAGGTCAACTGCAATTTTGTATTTATGACTGCTTGGGTGTGTCATATGTGATGAAGCGGACAAAATTACGGGACCGCTTACACCGTAATGAGTAAAGAGCATTTCACCGAAAGCGGAATAAATCTCCTTTTCACCGTCAAGCAACCTAACAGCTACATTGCGAAGCGAAAGACCTTGAAGCTTTGGCACAAAGCCGTTTGATGCAACAAGCGACACAAGTGCGGGCTCAATATCCGTAATGTGATGCCCAACACTTTGTGCAAGCCGATAGCCGTCACCCGTTGAACCTGTTGACTGATAGCTCATACCGCCTGTACATACAGCAAAGGCGTCGCCGTAGACCATTGTGCCGTCTGCAAGCCTGACGGCCTTAATAGTATCATTCTCAACAACAAATGAATCAACAGTTCCCTCAAGAAACGTTACACCGCTGTTTTTTGCATTTTTAACAAGTGCATCAACAATATCCACCGCCTTATCAGACTCAGGAAACACCCGGTTGCCGCGCTCTATTTTAGTTTTTACTCCCATCTCCTCGATAAGCGCTATTGTATCATACGGCATAAAAGCTGAAAATGCAGAGTACATAAACCTTGGATTTGTAACAACATTTGAAATCAAATCGTCCAAATCAAAGCAGGCATTTGTTACATTACATCTGCCCTTGCCTGTTATCATAACCTTACGCGCCGGGCGAGAGTTTTTTTCTATAATTGTGACATCCAAGCCACGCTTTGCAGCAGTGGCACCGGCAATCAAGCCCGATGCTCCTGCGCCGATTACAATTACTTTTTTCATAAAGATGATTATAAATTATTATTCTGCTTCTGTCAATCTTTCGGACAGCTCCTCCCACTCGGTATAAAGAATGTCGCGAAGCTGATTCTTTCTGTCGAGCTTTGCCGTTAATTCCAAAAGCTCTTCATAATCGGAGGTTGCAAGCCTTGAGCTGATATCTTCAATTTCAAGCTCAACCTTTTCTATTTCCTCCTCGCATTTTGCAAGGCGATTTTTCATTTTAAGAAGCTGTGAACGACGCTCCTTTTTCAAAAGATACTCATTTGCCTTTTTTACGGTTTCCTTTTTCTCACTAACCGTTTGAGCAGTCATTCTGCTTTTACGTTCAACATATTCGTCATAGTTGCCGAGATATTCGTTAATCCCGTCGGGTGTAAGCTCTAAAATTCGGGTTGCAAGCTTATTAACAAAATATCTGTCGTGGGACACAATAAGCATAGTGCCCGAATAATTAAGCAATGTATTTTCAAGCTCCTCCCTTGAAAATGCATCAAGGTGATTTGTAGGCTCGTCAAGAAGAAGAAAATTAAATCTTCCGAGCATTAGCTTAAGCAGTGCTATTCTTGCACGTTCACCGCCGGAGCAATCGGACAGGCTTTTATAAACCTCGTCACCCTTAAATAAGAACGCGGCAAGAGCAGACCTCACGGATGTTTCCGTCATAGCAGGAAACGACGACCAAACCTCCTCGATAGCGGTTTTTGACAAGTCAAGCTTTGCCTGAACCTGATCAAAATAGCCTGTAAATACATTTGAGCCAAGCTTAAACGTTCCGTCATCCTGAATATAATCCCTCATCAAAATCTTAAGCAATGTGGTTTTTCCGCATCCGTTATCGCCGAGTAAAAATACTCTGTCGCCCTTTTTAACCTCAAAGCTTACATTGGAAAAAATTACTCTGTCCCCAAATGCTTTTTTAAGATTGCTGACAGACAAAACATCATCACCGCTAACACATTTAGGTGTAAAATCAAAGCGTATTCGCTGAACTCTGCTGTCGGGAACAACGAGCTGTGCCTTAATTCTTTCAATAACCTTTTCCTTACTTTCGGCGGTTTTGATATTCTTTTCCCTGTTCCACTGCCTTTGTTGTTCGATAATTCCTTCAAGGCGGGCAATTTCTTTCATATCATTTTCATATTTTTCTTCTATTGCCTTTTGTTCTGCCTCTTTCTTTACAAGAAATTCCGAATAATTACCTGTATATGAACGGCATTTTTTATTTTCTATCTCAACGGTTTTTGTAGTGATTTTGTCAAGAAAGTATCTGTCGTGAGATACAATAAGACACGCGCCAGAAAAATCCTTAAGAAAGCCCTCAAGCCACTCAACAGCCTTGATGTCAAGATGGTTTGTAGGCTCATCGAGCAAAAGAAAATCTGCCCTTGAAAGCAAAAGCTTTGCAAGAATAAGCTTGGACCTTTGACCTCCCGAAAGTGACGAGGTGGGCATATTGAAATCATCCTCATCAAAGCCGAGACCTATTAGTGCAGAACGTGTCATACTTTTGTATGTTAGTCCGCCGTCGCGGGTAAAGGCTGTATTTAACCTATCCTGCTCATCAATAAGCTCTGCCTGATTATCTGCACCTTTTGACAAAAGATCGGCAATTTGCTCAAGTCTTTTTTCAATTTCGATAAGCTCATCAAAAACTGAAACAAGCTCGTCCCATACAGTTTTGTTTTCACTGCATGTATGCTGTTCCATATATCCGAGTCTTGTGTTTTTTGAAATAAAGCAAGCGCCCTCATCAGCAGTATATTCACCTGTAATTATTTTGAAAAGAGATGTCTTACCTGCACCGTTACAGCCGATAAGACCTACCTTTTCCTTTTCCTTAATATCAAACGAAACATTGTTAAAAAGAGTGTTTTCGCCAAATGACAATGTTAGGTTTTGAACATCTAAAACAGCCATAATAACTCCGTTAATAAATACTATTTAATTATTTTACAACAAAACCGCTTGAATGTGAAGAGTAATTTTGATATTATAATAAAAAGAAATGAGGTTAAACTATGGAAATATTAAAGCTTAACCCTGTATTTAAGGATTATATATGGGGCGGAAACAGACTGCACGATGATTACGGATTTGAAACAGGCTTTGACAAAACAGCAGAGGGATGGATGCTTGCCTGTCACAAGGACGGTATGAACACCGTTGACGGCGGTGAATACGACGGAGTGGCCTTGCAGGATGTTCTTGACGAGGTTGGATTAACAAATATGCTTGGAAGCAACACACAGAAATATCCTTATTTTCCTATTTTAATAAAGCTTATTGACGCTTACGACAATCTTTCTATTCAGGTACACCCTGATGACAAATATGCAAGAGAGGTTGAAAATGAATTCGGCAAAACAGAAATGTGGTATGTATTGGATGCACTTGACGATGCAACACTAATCTACGGCTTCAAGGAAGAAATTACAAGTGAAGAATTTCAAAGGGCTATTGAGGATAACACATTACTTGACAAGCTGAATGTTGTTAATGTTAAAAAAGGCGACACCTTTTTTATCGAAGCGGGTACTGTACATGCAATCGGCAAGGGTGCCATGATTGCGGAAATTCAGCAAAATTCAAACTGCACATACAGGGTATACGATTACGGCAGAGTGGGTGCCGACGGCAAGCCGAGAGAGCTGCACATCAAAAAGGCTGTTGATGTTTCCAAAACCGTTCCTCCAACTCATGACATAAAGCCTATGGGAGAAACCGTAAAAAAGAACGGCTATGATGAGCAATTAATTACAAAATGTGATTTATTTAACGTAAAACGCTTTGAGGTTAAGGAAGTCGTTGAGCTTTCAACAAGCGAGGAATCCTTTATGCACATACTTGTTATTAACGGTGAAGGCACCGTAAATTCAAGACCTGCCAAAAAGGGCGACAGTTTTCTTGTTCCTGCAAATTATGAAAAATTTGCAATAAAAGGCAATATTGAATTTTTGTCAACAACAATTTAATTTTATGAATAACAAGGCTCCTTTTGGTTAATAATAAATCCAAAAGGAGTTGTTTTTATGAAAATAGTAGATAGGATTGCATTGATTTTAACAATCATCGGCGGAATCAACTGGGGATTGATTGGAATATTCAAGTTTGATTTGGTTGCTTGGATTTTCGGCGGTCAGACAGCGGTAATGTCAAGAATTGTGTATACTCTTGTCTGCCTTGCGGCAATTTGGTGCATCAGTCTTTTATTCCGCAACACAGCAATGCTTGAAGATTAAAATAAAAAACCTGCATTATGGAGTGTCCTAAATGCAGGTTTTTGTTATTTAGATTATAGGAGGCCGTCCCAGGTGTCAACCTCTTTTGCCTTCATTTCCTCTTCGTCAAACCAATGCTGTGTTACAGACTTGCTTTCCGTAAAGAATCTGTAAGCATCCTTGCCAAGACAGTGAAGGTCGCCAAAGAATGACTGCTTGTGACCGCTGAACGGGATGAAGCCGACAGGTACAGGAATTCCTACATTGATGCCAACCTGTCCGCCGTCTGTATATCTTGCAAACTGACGAGCATAATATCCGCTTTGAGTGTAGATAACAGAGCCGTTAGCATATGGGTTGTTATTCATAAGCTCAAGACCCTCATCAAAATCCTTAACTCTCTTGATACAAAGAACGGGACCGAATACCTCATCACGACCGATTGTCATATCCTCGGTAACGTTATCAAATACTGTAGGGCCTACGAAATAGCCGTTCTTACATTCTGCAGGAAGCTGGGGATTACGTCCGTCAACAACAAGTGTTGCACCCTCATTGATGCCCTTTTCAATATCTGCAAGAACTTCCTTGTAATGCTTTTCATATGTAATAGGGCCGAGACGGGTTCCCTTATCCCAAGCAAGACCGCAGTTAACATCGGCAATTTGCTTTTTAAGCTCTGCAACAAACTTGTCTGCAATGCTATCCTGTACAACACAGCACGAAAGAGCCATACATCTCTGTCCGCCACAACCGAATGCAGAGTTAATTACACCGGCAACTGTTCTTTCCAGAGCACAGTCCTCAAGAACAAGAGCATGGTTTTTAGCCTGACAAAGAGCCTGACATCTTTTGCCTGAAGCAGCTGCTCTTTGATAAATCTTCAGTCCGACAGGAGTTGAGCCTACAAATGTGATACCCTTAACATCAGGGTGGTCAAGGATTGTATTAATCTCATTTCTTGAACAGGTAACGATGTTTACAACACCCTTTGGAATACCTGCCTCTACATAAAGCTCTGCAATACGCATTGCAGTTCTTGGGGTAAGTGACGCAGCCTTAAGAACGATAGTGTTACCGCATGCTACACATACAGGAACCATCCATCCAAAAGGAATCATTGCCGGGAAGTTTACGGGAACGATACCTGCAAACACACCCATAGCCTCACGATATTTAACTGTATCAAAGCCTGTTGATGCGTCCATAAGGCTTTCGCCCATCATAAGTGACGGTGCCTGTGTTGCAAGCTCTGTACCCTCAATAGCCTTGCCTACATCACCTGCTGCCTCCGACCAGGTTTTTCCGTTTTCCTCACAAACAAGCATTGTGAGCTCGTCCATATGCTCATTAAGAAGCTCGCGAACCTTATACAATACTGCTGCTCTTTTACGAGCAGGAGTATTCTTCCATGCAGGATAAGCAGCCTTGGCAGCCTCAATAGCCTCAAGCACCTCATCATTCGTACAGCAAGGAGCCTGTCCTGTAACCTCGCCTGTTGACGGGTTATGAAGGTCATACCAAACCTCTGCCTTTGAGTCCTTAAACTCATTATTTACAAAATACTTTAATCTTTCCATGCTAAACCCCTTTTATATTTTTGACTATATCATTTATATAATATCAACAATACAGCAATATGTCAAAGAAAAATTTATACCTCGTGTACCTTGAGCATATTTGTTGTGCCGGAAATGCCAAGCGGTATACCTGCAGTAATAACGGCAAGATCGCCCTGTCGCAAAACACCTGCGTTTTTTGAAACCTCAACTGCGTGGTTAAAAAGCTCATCTGTATTATTCTTAGTTTCACACATAACGGGCATTACACCCCACGAAAGCACAAGCTGACGGTATACTCTTTCATCGGTGGTTGCACCGACGATTTGTGTATACGGTCTGAACTTTGAAATCATACGGGCAGTCGTTCCGCTTTTTGTAACGGTAACGATTGCAACAGCATTAAGGTCATGCGCGGTTGTTACGGTTGCGTGAGATATGGCTGTTGTAACATCCTCGTTTGACGGCCTTTGGTTAAAACGAAGCTTATAATCAATATCCGCCTCGGTGGTAAGGGCAATCTTATTCATAATCTTTACCGCCTCGACAGGATGCTTACCGACAGCAGATTCGCCCGAAAGCATAATGGCCGATGTACCGTCGTAAATTGCATTTGCAACGTCGGTTATCTCTGCCCTTGTCGGTCTTGGATTTTCTATCATAGATTCAAGCATTTGGGTAGCTGTTACAACAATTTTGCCTGCCTTATAGACCTTTTCTATAATTTTCTTTTGGATGGCAGGAATTTGCTCAAACGGCACCTCAACGCCCAAATCTCCGCGGGCAACCATAATTCCGTCGGCAACATTGATAATTTCATCAATATTGTCAAGTCCCTGCCTGTTTTCTATCTTTGCAATAATCTTTGCTGTTTTCCATCCTATTGCATCAAGGTAATTACGCATTATTGTGACATCGGTGGCACTTCTGCAAAATGATGCCGCAATAAAATCAAAATCCATTTTTTTGCCGAAGCTTAAATCATTCATATCCTTTTGAGAAAGATAAGGCATATTAAGATTTACATCGGGAACATTTACGCCCTTATGGTTAGTCAACAAGCCACCGTCAACAACGGTACAGAAAATATCCTTGCCAACAACCTTTTTAACGGTTAGTGAAATAAGTCCGTCATTAATCAAAACGGTTGTACCGGGATGAACATCATTTGGAAGTCCGTCGTAGTTAATAAAGCTTTTTGTATTGTCACCCAAACATTCCTCTGTTGTTAGGGTAAAATCATCACCTGCGTTAATAACTACACCGTTTGGATCTTCAAAATCTCCAAGTCGGATTTCTGGGCCCTTTGTATCGAGCAGGGTGGCAACGGGCAAGCCTAATTCATTTCGCAGTGCAACAACTTCATTAAAGCGTTGTTCATGCTGTTCATACTCGCCGTGACTGAAATTGAAGCGGGCAACATTCATACCCGCCTGCATCATTTGTCTTAATACATCCGCATCGTCGGTTGCAGGACCTACGGTGCAGATGATTTTTGTTTTTCTCATCATAATAATAAAACTTCCTTATTTGCCGCAATTTTTTTTTGAACATAGGGTAACGGTAATAAACCGTGGTTAGGATTATTACCGTTACCCTATTGTAGCACAAACAGATAAAAATGCAACATAATTATTTTATTAAATCTTTAATTACCTCTGCGCCTATTATCAAGCCAACAACCGACGGTACAAACGATACGGAGCCGGGTGTTGAACGCCTTGATGAATTTTCGTCTTTATCGGGTAGATTTTGATTATTCTGCGGTGCAATGGCAGGCTCCTTTGAATAAACAACCTTTAGGTGATTTATCCCCCTTTTACGAAGCTCTACCCTCATAACCTTGGCAAGCGGGCACACAGAGGTTTTGCTGATGTCGGCAACCTCAAACATTGTTGGGTCAAGCTTATTGCCTGCACCCATAGAGGATATTATAGGTGTACCGCTTTGCTTTGCCTGCATTACAAGCTCAATTTTGCCTTTAACGGTATCAATGGCGTCAACTACATAATCGTACTGTGAAAAATCAAACATATGTGATGTTTCGGGCAAATAAAAACACCTGTGCTTATTTACAACGCAATTAGGGTTAATTGATTTTATTCTTTTTTCGGCAGCATCAACCTTAGGCATACCAAGGGTATCATATGTTGCAATAATCTGACGATTGATATTTGAAAGAACGACCTCGTCATCATCAATCAAATCTATTGTGCCCACACCGCTTCTGGCAAGTGCCTCAACCGTGTAGCCGCCGACACCGCCGACACCAAACACGGCTACTCTTGAATTCTTTAATTTTTCCATAGCATCTGCACCGAGCAGAAGCTCTGTTCTTGAAAATTGATTTTGCATATCAGTATTGCCTATAATCCAATCCAAATTTATTAAATACAGCCTTGCCGAGTTCTACCTCCTCGTAGGAAATATTATTAATATTCTCCACCTCGGATTTAATATTATTAATTTTTTTCTTTGATGCAAACAAAAGAGAAAACACCCTTGCAATCCACAAAAAAGGAAGAAGAAACGGCAATCTATGCTTGATATTAAACCTGCGATACAGCTGGGTTGCAGACGGAAAAATTCTATCCCTGATGTATTTTTTTCTGTCTACTCTGCCATAGAGAGATTCGTTTTTCATAACATTAAGGACATCCCTGTTGTGCATAAAGCCGTAAGCGGAATTATCAATAATATATTTTTGAAGAAGGTCGGTTGAGCCGTCATCATCGGCATTGCCAAACCAAATACCTGCAATCCTTACAAGCTGTTGATTAAAATCGTTAAGCCCTGCCGTGAGCAAGCGTGAATTAAGCCTAAAGCGTTCCTCATCGGTAAAGCTTTTCCACATAACATACACGTCGGCAATGCTTTTTACACCGATACCCTTTGAAAACATATTTTTTGCAAAATGACCGATATTAAAATAATACAAGTCCAAATCCGACATTTTGTACACACCGTTGTTATCGGTGGGTAAAAGTGTGCTCCAGTCAACAACAAAATGCTCATAAAACGCATGATTATTATGCATAAATTCGAAATGAATTTCTACATAAATATCGGAGTTAGACTCCTTTTTATAAGCATCAACCTGACCGTCATCAAGAACATCGGCAACATAACCGTTTGACAGCATAAGCGCCTTTACACGATTCCTTTCCTCTTTTGTGCCATCGGTTTTAACAAGCAAATCAATGTCGCCCATTGTTCTCATATCAGGTTGAGGATAAAGCTTTCTGATACAGCTGCCCTTAAGCGGAAGGACATCAAAGCCGTTTGATGTAAACAAATAGCACAGGCTGTCAAGCTCCATTTCCTGATACGCCGCCTGGCGAAGAAAAACACCGTAATCGGAATACCACAATGATACAAGCTCGTTATCGGGTTTATATTTAAGCTGCTCTATACTATACCACAAAAAGCCTTGCATACCGTGTCTTCTTGCAATTTGAAAAACAACATCAAACGAAACCTCAGGTGGCTTTTCCTTTGGCCTTTCACCATTCAATGCACATTTGGCAAGATGGATGAAATAGCCGTAATCTGTATTTATCTCAAACATATTACTTACTTTCTGTCAATTCATTAATAAGCATTTCGTGATGCTTTGCATCCTCGTCCCTCAAATAATATGACGGGATAAAGCAAAGCAACAATACTGCCGCACAGCCGAGGAACAGCTCCATAGGATAAACAATATCCTGGCTTTCCACTCCCCTATTTGCAAAGCTAATAATTGCCTGTGCTATGATAGGACCGATAATCATCGGCACCAAAACATACATTACTATACGACAGCCCTGGAACAAGCCCTCCTTGCCGGACGGAATATAATCTCTGTACGAAGCGGTAAACAAGCCTGCCATAACAAGATTAACCCCGATAGCAAGAGTTCCGCCGATTATCAGCAGGGCTGTTTCTGCCGTTGGATTTTTATCAACAAAAAACTTAGTGCTCCAAATCACTATACATCCGATAACACCTGCAATAATTGTAGGATAGTAAAAATTACGTTTTCCCTTTTTATCCATAATAACCGAAAGCACAACGGAAATTACAGCAGCAAGCACCATTATTATACCCACGGGGATAATATAATTTTTGATTTTCAACGTACCTTCAACAATATTAAAAAGATAGTTTATATACACCTGATAGCCTATTGATGCAATCATATATCCCGACAGACAAACATAAAGCATTTTGTTTTGCTTAATTGTTGACGGCCTGAGCGAATATGTAAAATCATTGAAAAATGAATTTGTCTTATTTGGCTTTATTCCCTTTTTGTCCTTCATCAAAAACAGACCGACAAATCCACCGACAGTTGGCATTATTCCCATAATAACAAAGAATTTTTGCCATGATTCAACGGTTGCGGTTGAATTTGTCATACTGTCAAATCCGCCGAATACAATAGCCATTGCAAAAAGAGGAATAACGGCAAGAATCGTATCTACTCTTGCACGGTTTGCGGTGTTGGTAACATCGGTAACCCATGTGTTATAAGAAGCGTCATTACTGATTGAGCCGATAACGGACATAATGCAATCCATGGAAACAACCAATATAACCATAGGCAAAACCTTGTCCGGCTCGGGCTTCATGGGGACAAGCGAAAATGCCGCAATGGTAAATCCCCACAAAACATAACCCCAACAAATAAACACCTTGCGTTTGCCTGTTCTGTCGCACAGTGCACCGCCTATCAGAGTCGACACGGTTGCAAACACCGCCGAAAATGCCACAAGCAATGTTGTGGCATACGGAGCCCTTGTAATCTCGTTTTGCATAAATCGTGAAAAATACATATTTTCTACAACCCATGCGATTTGACCGATTAAGCCGAAAAGAAGAATAGAGCTCCACGTTCTTGAAGAAAGCTTACCTATACCCTTTGTTTTTTCCATAACCTATCCCTCAAATTTTAGAATATCAAAAATATCCTCTGCGTTTTTTATTTGATAATTTACGGTATATCCGTCCTTTAGCGGTAACGATTGCGGATTAAACCAGCAGGTTTTGAAGCCCATATTATTACCGCCCTTAATATCGGAGGTTAGCGAGTCGCCAACAATGAGTATTTCGTTTGTATCGACAGACGGAATGTTAGCCAAAACGTGCTTAAAGAAATTCACCGACGGCTTTTCATACCCAACCTCATCAGATATAAAAACACCGTCAAAAATATCTGCAATACCCGACACGGCAAGCTTTTTGCGTTGCACAGCCCTCGCTCCGTTTGTTACTGCATATTGATGATAATTCTTTGACAACGCCTCAATAACAGCTTTTGCATTGCCGATAAACTCTACGCAATCGGGCAGCGAGGATTCAAACACTTCACAAAAGCTTTGTGCGTGAGCATCGTAACCCCGAACGGCAAAAAACTCCTCAAATCTGCCTACAAGTACCTGCTCCTTTGTCAGCTCACCTTGCTCAAGTCTTTGCCAATAACGCTGATTTATAGCCGAATACTGCTCTGTAATGCTATCGGTACAATTCTCTAAGCCAAAATGAGCAAATGTCTTTTTTAATGCAAGCGACTCGCTTTTTTTGAAATCAAGCAGAGTAGCATCAACATCCCACAGAATTACCTTTATCATATATCAATATCAAGCTCCACAGGGCAATGGTCACTGCCCATAACATCTGTATGAATCTTTGCGTCAACAAGCCTATCGTCAATTGATGATGAGGTAATGAAATAGTCAATTCTCCATCCTGCGTTTTTTTCTCTCGCCTTAAAGCGATATGACCACCAGGAATAAATACCCTGCATATCGGGATAAAAATATCTGAATGTATCGGTAAATCCGCTGTTCAAAAGCGCAGTCATCTTTGACCTTTCCTCGTCGGTAAATCCGGCATTTCGGCGATTGGTTTTTGGATTTTTAAGGTCAATCTCATTGTGAGCTACATTAAGGTCTCCGCAAAAGATAACAGGCTTTTTTTCGTTAAGCCCAAGCACATATTTCCTAAAGTCATCCTCCCATACCATACGGTAGTCAAGTCGCAAAAGCTCCTGCTTTGAGTTGGGAACATAGACGGTTGCAAAATAAAAGTCATCAAACTCAAGAGTGATAAGTCTGCCCTCCTTATCATGCTCCTCAATACCCATACCGTAGGTTACGGCGATAGGCTCCTTTTTTGTAAAAACAGCTGTTCCGGAATATCCCTTTTTTTCTGCATAATTCCAATAGCAATGGTATCCCTCTGGGGCAAAATCAATTTGTCCCTGCTGAAGCTTTGTTTCCTGCAGGCAGAAAATATCAGCATCAACCTCATTAAAAAAATCTTCAAATCCCTTTGTAACACAGGCACGAAGCCCGTTTACATTCCAAGAAATCATTTTCATACGCAATACCTCAATAATAAATATACCTTTATTATACATTATGAATTAAGGTATTGCAAATAATATTCTTTAATTATTAACGCGTATATGGTATAATATGGCAGGTGATGAAATGAAAAACGTAATAAGCTATGTATTATCTGCCGTTGCAACTGTATATACGCTATGGTATATGCACTTTGCCCCACCGCATAAAAACTCGGGTGCATTGTCAAAAATAGGACTTGAACACCCCGTTCTCTTTACTGTTTGGGGAGTGCTGACCTTTTGTGCGTTAGCCTTTGCAACAGTAATTGCTTACAAAAAGTATTTAAGCACCAAGGTATATATTCCGTTACTTACATTATCGGGTATAGGAATGTTTCTTACACTTACAAACGATTTTGATTTTGACAATAAGGCAGAGTATTACCTGCATTGTGCAGGCTCACTCACCTTTTCGGCAATAACGGGAATAACAATATTTTTGCTGTTTTTACTAAACTACAAAAAGAATTCATTATTTAAGGCGTTTACATACATTACGGCGGGTGTGCTGATTATCGATTTTATATGCCTGTTAATTTTTAAGGAAACCGGGCTGATTGAGGCATTGCCTATTTTTGCAGGATACATACTTTTGGCAACAGTAAATCTTAGGAGAGAGAAAATTGAGCTTACACGATAAACTAAAAAGCATAGAAAGCTATCCGTTTCATATGCCGGGGCACAAGAGAAACAACAAATTCGGCATTACCGCAAGTGAGATTGACATTACGGAAATTGACGGATTTGACAATCTCCACAGTCCAAACGGGGTTATTAAAGAAATCGAAGACAAGCTTGCAAAAATATACAAGGCAAGGCGTTCTTTTATCAGCGTTAACGGCTCAAGCATAGGAATACTTGCCTCTGTTTTTGCTATATGCAATGAGGGCGACACGGTAATTGTTGCACGTAACTGTCACAAAAGTGTATATAATGCCTGTATGCTGCTAAAGCTGAAGGTTGTTTTTGTTGAACCGTTATACGACCTAACAAACGGATACTACACCAAATTAGAGCAAAGCACAGTTAACCATGCAATATCACGCCATCCCGATGCAAAGGCTGTTATCATTACATCACCGACATACGAGGGCTTTATTTCTAACATTGAATGTGACATACCGTTAATTGTTGACGGGGCGCATGCGGCACATCTTGGAATTAGCTATTTTCCTAAATATCCAAAGGGCGATATTGTTATATCATCGCTTCACAAAACTCTGCCTGCGCTTACGCAAACGGGAGTTGTTAACGTATACAATCCAAAATATACAGACAGGGTTAAGCTGTATATGGATATTTTTCAAACAACATCACCAAGCTACGTGCTGATGAACAGCATTGATATTTGCACAGATTTTGTAATTAACAACAGAAATGAATTTGGAATTTTTTACGAAAAGCTATGTGATTTAAGGCTTGTCGACACAGAAAATTTGATTATTGAATATAATGATGACATATCAAAAATTGTACTGTCCTGTGCAAGCACAGACATAAGCGGTGTTCAGCTTGCCGATATATTAAGAAGCAAATACAAAATTGAGCCCGAGGCTGTATCACAAAATTACGTATTGCTAATGATGACAATCGGTGACGATGATTTTGCATTTGATTTGCTGAAAAAAGCAATAACCGAAATTGATGAGAGCCTGACATACTCGCCTGCCGTTCCTGTAAGAAAGCCACCTACTTTTGACGGCGAAGGTGTTATTTCAATCAGCGATTACAGTGAGCTTACCGACATTGAAAGGTGTGTAGGTAAAAGGTCTAACGAATTTATTTATGCTTATCCGCCCGACATTCCGATATTATCACCAAACGAGATAATAAGCCAAAGCACCATTGACTACATTAAGTGTGCTTTGAAAAATGGAGTAAATATTATTTCGGACAGCGGTGAACTTCCCAATAAAATATTGACAAAGCAAACGGAATAATTTATAATAAGTCCGTAATAAAAATATACGAGGTGTTCTTATGAAGAGAATTAATACTTTAAGCTCAAGAAATCTTTGCGAATCTGCCAAGAAGGGTGGCTGCGGTGAGTGCCAGACATCTTGCCAATCAGCATCAAAGACCTCTTGCTCAGTAGCAAACCAAAAGTGCGAGCAGCTTAAGAAGTAATTAAAACAGACTTACGGTAGCTAATGCTACCGTTTTTCTATGTATAAAAGGAAAAAAATATATGATACACGCTTACAAAATGAATGGGTACAATATCATACTTGACCAAAACAGCGGATGCGTACACAGCGTTGATGAGGTGGCGTATGACATCATTACGCGATACGAAACAGATACCAAGGACGAAATAAAGAAATACATACTTGATAAATACGGCGACCGAGAGGACGTTACCGAGGCTGACATCGAGGAATGCTTTGATGACATTGAAAGCCTTATTGCAGACGGCAGACTGTTTTCAGAGGACACCTTTGAGGCAACTGCTAATGAATTCAAAAAGCGTCAAGGCGTTATTAAGGCAATATGTCTGCATGTTGCGCACGGATGCAACCTAAACTGTGAATACTGCTTTGCGGGCAAGGGCGAATACGGCGGTGCAGACAAAGGCTTAATGAGCCTTGAGGTCGGCAAAAAGGCTCTTGATTTTTTGATTGAACAAAGCGGAACAAGAAAGAATTTAGAGGTCGATTTCTTCGGCGGTGAGCCTCTGCTTAATTGGGATGTATGCAAGGAGCTTGTTAAATACGGCAGAGAGCAGGAAAAGAAGCACAACAAGAATTTTCGTTTTACACTGACCACAAACGGTGTTCTTGTTGATGATGAGGTAATTGATTTTTGCAACAGAGAAATGAGCAATGTTGTTCTTTCGCTCGACGGCAGAAAGAATGTTCACGACAACCTGCGAAAAACTCCTAACGGCAAAGGAAGCTACGATATTATCATTGACAAATTCAAAAAATTTGCCGACAGCAGAAATCAGGCAGATTACTATATGAGAGGTACATACACGCACTTTAATACAGACTTTTCAAAGGATTTGTTACATATGGCAGACCTTGGTTTTAAGGAATTGTCCGTAGAACCGGTTGTGTGTGACCCCAAGGAGCCTTGGGCATTAACAGACAGTGACCTGCCTATACTCAAGGAGCAGTATCAAATTTTGGCAAACGAAATGCTGAAAAGATACAGAAACGGCAACGGCTTTACATTTTATCACTATATGATAGACCTTAACCACGGACCCTGCATTGTAAAAAGAGTAAGCGGTTGCGGTGTGGGTACCGAATATATGGCGGTAACCCCGAGCGGAGACCTATTCCCCTGTCACCAATTTGTCGGTGACGAGAGCTTTAAGCTTGGCAATATCTATGACGGAATAACAAATCCGCAGGTGCTCGAACAGTTTAAGCAATGCAATGTATATTCGCACAAGGAATGTAAGGACTGCTTTGCAAAGCTATATTGCAGCGGTGGATGCGCGGCAAACGCCTACCACACAACAGGCAGTGTAAACGGTGTTTATGAATTTGGCTGCGAGCTGCACAGAAAGCGTATTGAATGTGCAATAATGCTCAAGGTTGCAGAGGCAGAAGAAAACCTTAAAATTGAATATTAAACCGTTCATATTAAAAATATCCTTATAGCAACCAAAGCTATAAGGATATTTTATTTACCGATCCTTCCTGAATATATCAAGCATATGCTGTGAAAAGCCCACTAAATCCTCACGCTCGCAAATTGTAGATAAGAATTTTAAGTATTCTTCAAACTCCCGTTTATTAAGTAGGTTTAATTTATCATTGTAAAAATATGACAGCATATCAACGCCGACAAAGTGTAGTCTTGTAACAGGATAATTCTTCATAAGCTCGTCAATCTCAGGCTTTCGATAAAGCTCAAATATTTCATCCGGAGTTGAAACCGTATGATAATTTTCATCAATCAATCCGCTGTCGAGATATGATAAAATCCTCTTTTTGTAAAACATTTTATAAACACAAGTATCGCTATTGCAATATGATGAATAAATAATTCCACCCTTTTTGGCAACTCTGATTGCCTCACTGATAGCCTTGTTCTTATCTTCATCGTTGAACAAATGATACATAGGACCGAGAAGCAAAACAATATCAAAATTATCACTATCAATAAATGATAAGTCGCAGGCGTTACCCTCGTATATCTTGATATTGTGCTTTGGATTAACCTTATTCTTCATAATTTCAATATTGTGAGTAACAAGCTCAACAGCAGTTACATCATAACCCAAATCCGCAAGAGTAATTGAATACCTGCCCGTACCTGCACCGATTTCAAGTATCTTTGAATTTGGTTTAAGATATTTTTCAATATATCTCATTGTTGTTATGTATTCAGGCGATCTGTTTTTCTTTTTAAGTCTGCCTTCTTCATCGTAATTGTTGTAAAAATCAATTATCTCTTTCATTATTCTAACCTCGTTTCTAATACTATTCTTTGTGTTTTATCTCCTTAATTTATACCATAAAAGAATTTTTTTATTTCATTGGATGCCGGATAGTTTAATTCATTTATTTTTTTAATTACACTTTTTGAATCGTATTTTGACTCTTTTGTTTCTATATTTACATATCCGTCTGTTATTTCCAAAATACCGTATCGAGCAATAATCCTATCATTTGCAGGGCAACCTAACGAGCCAACATTGATATATAATTTGTCTGTGTTGCAAATATTTTTGCTATGGTTGTGACCGTAAATGATAATATCGGCATCAACGGATGAAAACAGTTTTTCTATATTATTTCCAAATGAATTGTATTTGTTCTCATCATTCATTGCATAGTGCGTAATAAATATCTTTTTACCCTCAATTTCAAGTTCTCTGCTGTATGGTAAACTCTTTAGAAATTCAATAGAACTATTTGATAACTGCCTATGCTCCCATTTGTGATGCTTAATTTCCTCAAAGTCCATATGTTCTTCATTTGGTACTTCATTTGGCATACCCTCAAGCAAATATCTTTCGTGATTACCCATAACTGCTATTAAGTTTTTTATTTTAATCATTCTTTGTACAGTTTCATTGGGATATGGACCTATTCCAATAATATCTCCACAGCAAATTATATAATCGCAAGAATTTTCAATTTCATTTAATACAGATTCCAATGCAATCAAATTATTATGTATATCTGTAATTATTCCTATTTTCATAATTTTTCTCCTCTAATAATAGGTAAAAAATAACTGCTGACAAACTTTAGTGTTCGTCAGCAGTTTAGTTTATGATATAAAATAATCTAATCCTACCTTTGAACACAACCCAAATAAGCCCAAGCATAATACTTAGACTGATGTGGCTGTGCAAAGCTATTCACTTTTGCAATTAGATTAGTCATAATAATTACCTCGTTTTGCTTATATTATCACTATTGAAATATTTTGTCAACAAGGATCATTAATCGTCATCGTCGGAGGAGAGGCGTAAAACGGCCATAAAGGCCTCCTGTGGCACCTCAACAGAGCCGAACTGTCGCATACGCTTTTTGCCCTCCTTTTGTTTTTCAAGAAGCTTTTTCTTACGGGTAACATCACCGCCGTAGCACTTTGCAAGGACATCCTTACGAAGAGCCTTTACGGTTTCTCTTGCAATAACCTTACCGCCGATTGCAACCTGAATAGGAATTTCAAACAAATGACGGGGAATATATTTTTTGAGCTGTTCGGCAATTTTTCTTGCCCTTGAATACGCCTTTTCCTTATGGATAATAAACGAGAGAGCATCGATAACATCACCGTTAAGAAGAACGTCCACCTTAACAAGCTCTGACCGTCTGTAATCCTTCATCTCGTAATCAAACGAAGCATAGCCCCTTGTTCTTGATTTGAGGGCATCGAAGAAATCATAAATTATCTCATTAAGCGGAAGTTCATAATGAATATCCACTCTGTCGGGAGTGATATAATTCATATTTTTGAATATACCCCTTTTATCCTGGCACATATCCATTACTGTGCCTACAAATTCGCTCGGCACGTAAATGTGAGCATCTGCAAACGGCTCCTCGCAATAATCAATATATGCAGGGTCGGGATAATTTGTAGGATTATCAATTTCTACCATCGAGCCGTCAGTGAGGTGAATTTTGTACACAACAGACGGAACGGTAGCAATAAGGTCAAGATTATATTCTCTGTCAAGCCTTTCCTGAATAATCTCAAGATGAAGCAAGCCTAAAAATCCGCATCTAAATCCAAAGCCGAGAGCACCCGATGTTTCAGGCTCATAGGAAAGGGATGCGTCGTTAAGCTGTAGCTTTTCAAGAGCATCGCGAAGTGCCTCGTAATCGGCACCGTCAGCAGGATAAAGACCGCAATAAACCATAGGATTTACATGTCTGTATCCCGGCAATGCCTCATCGGCAGGATTATCGGCAGTTGTAACAGTGTCACCAACGTGTGCATCGCCTACCGTTTTGATTGAAGCAGTGATATATCCAACCTCACCGGCAGTAAGCTCCTTTGCCTTTTCCATAGAGGTGGCACGCATATAGCCAACCTCTACAACGGTGAACTCCGCACCGGTAGACATAATACGCATCGTATCGCCTGCCTTGATTTTACCCTCCTTGATTCTTACATACACAATAACACCGCGATAGCTATCGTACACAGAATCGAAAATCAAGGCTTTAAGAGGCTTATCATCATCACCGTCAGGTGATGAAATCTCGCTTACAATGTATTCGAGCACCTCTTCTACATTTTCACCTGTTTTGGCAGAAATACGAGGAGCATCCATACAAGGAATACCAACAATATCCTCTACCTCCTGTGCCACTCTTTCGGGGTCGGCGGCAGGCAGGTCAATCTTATTGATTACAGGCAAAATATCCAAATCGTGATCAAGTGCCAAATAGGTGTTTGCAAGTGTTTGAGCCTCAACACCCTGCGATGCATCAACAATGAGTATTGCACCCTCGCATGCCGCAAGCGAACGCGAAACCTCATAATTAAAGTCCACATGCCCCGGTGTGTCAATCAGGTTAAACACATATTCTTCACCGTTTTTTGCTGTATAATTCAGTTTTACCGCATGAGCTTTAATAGTAATTCCACGCTCACGCTCCAATTCCATATCATCAAGAATTTGCTCCTGCATATCTCTTTTTTGTACCGAAGATGTAAGCTCGAGCAACCTGTCGGCAAGGGTTGACTTGCCATGATCAATATGGGCAATTATCGAAAAATTTCTTATATTTTTTTTATTAACCGACAAATAATTGTCCTCCGTTAATTTTTTGAATTATTAATCATATCAATTTCCTGCTTGGTTTTTTTGAAATTGAAGGCAGCCTTAATCAGTCTGTACACATACATTGCAGGCAACAGATACCTATGCTTTTCAAGCACTCGGTAATCGGCAATCATCTTTTTCTTTGGCGGAAAAAGACGATGAAGCTTATATTTTGCAAGCACCTTTGCATCAATATCGTTGCCATTTGCAAGGGATGATAGCTGTGCCTTAACAGCATTATCCTGCGTTCCGAAAATACCAAAGGTCAAAAATGTATCAAGCAATGCAGACTGAGCCTCGTTAAGTTCCTTTTCCTCGAACATTGCAAAGGCAAGCTCCTTGGTATTTCTTTCAAAGTCTTTGATACCGTATTCATTAAGCTTTTTATCAATCCATTGCCAATCTAAATTATCATTTTCTGCTTTAAGCATTAAATAAGTATCTGCAAGAAAGCGTATTCCGCATCCGCCGAAATTATAATGCTTGTACATATGGCACACAGAATGAAGATACAGATTGTTTATATCCATATGATACAAAAACTCATTATCGTCATCCGGAGTTGCAAGCTCCCAAAGATTATCAAACCTTGGGTTAAAGTTTGACTCCTCAAAAAACAGGGTACGGTGAAATTCAAAAACAAGCTTTGGCTCCTTTTTGTAATCATCCGAATTTTCACCGCTGCTGAAATTTTTATATCCACGTTCAGACATAATACGCGCAACGGTGTCTCTGTAATTTGTGTCGTACAAAACATCAATATCGCCCATTTGGCGCATTATTTCCTTTGGATAATAACCTTTAAGAATACTGCCCTTGAGCGGCATATAGCGAATTTTGTTTTCTATAAGTTCGTCAAAAATCGCATTTCTTTCGCCCGAAAGCATAAGTGCCTGCTTAACGTAATTCATATAGTAATTACGAAAGCTTTGCATATGCTCACTCGGCACACCGTCAACCTCAGACAAAACAGAATAAATTGTACTGAAAACCTGGTGCTTAAAAGAAAGCTTAAGAAGCCTTGAATAATCAATACCGTCCCAATACTCTGCCTGCTTTTCATTAATGGCGCAGGACAGAAGATGAATTAGGTATCTTGCTTCCCTGTTGTTTTCTGTCATGTTACTTCTCCAAAACTCCGAAGCCCTCAAGTGTTGTGATAAATTCCTTTACATCTGCCTCAATCTCTTCCTTTGGGGCATCGTATCTTTCTGCCATTGCAGAAACGATGCTGTCAACTGTTTGCTCCTTTTGCAAAAGATTGAAAATGTAGTTTGCAGTTTCGTTATTATTGATGATACCTGAAAGTTCATTGCTGAGCTTGCCTGTTGCAATTGCAAAATCCTGTCCGTCAATATTGCCGAGAACTATACCTTTTTTTAATTTCATATCTATCTGCTCCTTAAAAATAATTAATTAACCTTTTCAATAATCTTTTGTGCAACGAACACACCGCTTGCCGATGCGTGAGAAAGCGAATGTGTAACACCCGAGCCGTCGCCTATAACGTACAAGCCCTTATGAACGGTCTCGAGATTTTCATCAAGCTCTACCTCCATATTGTAAAACTTTACCTCTACACCGTAAAGCAATGTATCCGGATTTGCGGTACCCGGAGCAATCTTATCAAGAGCATAAATCATCTCGATAATACCGTCCAAAATTCTCTTTGGCAACACGAGTGACAAATCACCCGGAGTTGCGGCAAGAGTAGGAATTACAGTGCCCTCCTCGATACGCTTTGGATTGCTTCGTCTGCCGGAAACAAGGTCGCCGAAGCGTTGAACAATTACACCGCCTCCAAGCATATTGGAAAGCCTTGCAATGCTCTCGCCGTAGCCGTTACTATCCTTAAACGGCTCTGAAAAATGCTTTGATACAAGCAATGCAAAGTTTGTGTTTTCCGTTTGCTTTTCAGGGTCCTCATAGCTGTGACCGTTAACGGTTACAATGCCGTTTGTATTTTCATTAACAACGCTGCCCTTTGGATTCATACAGAAGGTACGAACGGAATCCTCATAATTCTTCGTTCTGTAAACAATCTTGCTTTCGTAAAGCTCATCTGTAAGATGAGAAAAAATAACCGCAGGAAGTTCAACACGAACGCCGATGTCAACACGGTTTGAATGAGTGTTTATTCCAAGGCTGTCACAAACACCCTCCATCCACTTACTACCGCTTCTGCCAACGGAAATTATGCAGTTTTTACAGGTGAATTCACCCTTTTTGCACTTAACCTTAAAGCCGTCGTCGAGCTTTTCTACACCGTCTATGTGAGTGTTAAAATTCCACTGAACCTTGTCCTTAAGCTCGTTATAAAGATTTTCAAGAACAACATAATTTATATCTGTACCGAGATGTCTGACAGATGCGTCAAGAAGATTAAGCTGATTTTGGATACAGATTTTTTTGAAATGTGAGCCTGCAGTTGTATAAAGCTTACATTCCTCGCCGCCGTGGCTTACATTAATATCGTCAACATATTTCATAAGGTCGATAGCCTTTTTCTTGCCGATATACTCATAAAGGGTACCGCCAAAGCTGTTGGTAATATTATATTTACCGTCGGAGAAGGCACCGGCACCGCCGAAGCCACTCATAATTGCACATGTTTTGCAATGGATACAGGATTTTACCTTATCTCCGTCAATGGGGCACCTTCTTTTTGCAAGCTCATTGCCCGCCTCAAAAACCGCAATTTTAAGGTTTGGTTTTTTGTTGATAAGCTCGTAGGCAGAAAAAATACCGCCCGGTCCTGCACCGATAATTATTACATCATAATCCTTTTTAGTCATTTGTTTACCTCTCATTGAAAAAATATAACACTTCCATTGAAATGAGGGGAAGCTGGCTCATTTTGGGTTAGGGTAACGGTAATAATCCGAACCACGGTTTTTCGTGGCAGATTTGCCCTTACTCTTCGTTAAAATACTCGTTAATCCGAAAGGATTAACTGTGTTTTGTGCCTTGATTAAGACCAAATCTGCACACGATAAACTGCAAAGCAT
>NZ_CAMFQO010000023.1 GCF_945980375.1 uncultured Eubacterium sp.
GTCTCGTGGGCTCGGAGATGTGTATAAGAGACAGATATTATATAATTATTAAAAGATAATTTCAAGTACGGAGGAATAATAATGAAAATTCTTGTTATTAATTGTGGCAGCTCTTCATTGAAATATCAGCTCATAGATATGGAAAATGAGTCGGTTCTTTGTAAAGGTGCTGTTGAGCGTATCGGACTTAAAATTTCAGGCGGAGAGGAAAATGTTATCGTTAAGGTGAATGGAGAAACCTATAAGTACGATAAGGAGCTCCTCACTCATACAGATGCCTTCAACGAGGTTAAGTACATTCTTTCAGAAGGTGAGCATAAGGTTGTTGACAGCTTTAACGAGATTGATGCCATAGGTCACAGAATTGTACAGGGCGGCGATAAGTATACAAAGTCTGTTATCGTTACTCCCGAGGTTGCTCAAGAAGTTAAGGAGCTTTCACCGCTTGCACCCCTTCACAATCCTGCAAATGTTCAAGGATATGAGGCTTGCTTGAGTGTTGTGGGTCCAAATGTACCGCAGGTATTTGTGTTTGATACGGCATTTCATTCAACAATGCCTCCAAAGGCTTATATGTACGCATTGCCATATGAATATTACAAAAAGTACGGTATTCGCCGTTACGGCTTCCACGGTACCTCTCATAAGTTTGTATCTCAAAGAGTTGCAGACAGAATGGGCAAGAATATTAAGGACCTCAAGATTATTACCTGCCACCTCGGCAACGGCTCGTCAATTGCTGCTGTTGATCACGGCAAGGTTGTTGATACATCAATGGGCTTTACCCCTCTTGACGGATTTATGATGGGTACCCGTTCGGGCGGTGTTGATCCATCGGCAGTAACCTATATTATGAAAAAGGAAGGCATCAATCCCGATGATATGGATGCTATCCTTAACAAAAAGTCAGGTGTACAGGCTGTATCCGGTGTTTCATCCGATGACAGAGATATTTGCAAGGCACAGGCAGAGGGCAACGAAAGAGCTATCCTCGCTCACGAAATGCAGGCTTATGAGATTGCAAAGTTCGTTGGTTCATATGTTGCAGCAATGAACGGTGTAGATGCTATCGTATTTACAGGCGGTATTGGTGAAAACGGTGTATGGCTTCGTTCAAAGATTTGCTCATATTTCGGCTATCTCGGCGTACACATTAACGAGGCTGTTAACTCGTCAACACAAAAGGGTGCAGAGGCAGAGCTTACCGATCCAAGTGATAAGGTAAGGGTATTCATTCTCGCAACAGACGAGGAGCTTATGATCGCAAGAGATACAGAGGAATTGGTACGCAACAGATAATCATTAATTACCGTAAATTAATTTTTTCGCATAAAATCTATGAAAGGGGGAGTTTCAGTGCCGGAAATTAAGTATGAAATTACAGAGCATCTTGGTGTTATTTCAGAGACATCACGTGGCTGGACAAGAGAAGTTAATATGATTTCTTGGAACGGCAGAGAGCCAAAGGTTGACGTAAGAGATTGGTCACCTGATCATTCAAAGATGAGCAAGGGTCTTACTTTTACAAAGGAAGAGCTTGTTGAGCTTACAAAGATTGCTGAAAAGCTTTAATAGTCATTCAGGCGGGAGATTGCTCCCGCCTTGATGTCGTTTTTAGCGAGAATAAAATAAATAATAATTTGGCAGGTTTTTGCCGGATTTGGAGTATATAATTATGGAATGGACATCCTTAAACGATATTAGAGAAAAATATTTGTCATTTTTTGAAAGCAAGGGTCATTTAAGATTGCCGAGCTTTTCATTGGTGCCAAATGGAGATAAGAGCCTTTTGCTCATTAATTCGGGTATGGCTCCAATGAAAAAGTATTTTACAGGTGAGGTTACACCGCCGAGAAACAGAGTTACAACCTGTCAAAAATGTATTAGAACTCCTGATATTGAGCAGGTTGGCAAAACCGCCCGTCACGGCACCTTTTTTGAGATGCTTGGTAATTTCTCATTTGGAGATTATTTTAAGAAAGAGGCTACTGCGTGGGCTTGGGAATTTTGTACCGAGGTTCTCGAAATGCCTGTTGATAAGCTTTATGTCACCATTTATGAAAATGATGACGAGGCATACGAGATTTGGACAAAGCAAAACGGAGTTGATCCGTCACACATTGTTCGTCTCGGCAAGGCTGATAATTTCTGGGAGCACGGTTCGGGTCCATGCGGTCCCTGCTCGGAAATTTACTTTGACCGTGGAGAAAAGTACGGCTGCGGCTCACCCGATTGCGGTCCCGGCTGTGAATGTGACAGATTTACGGAGTTCTGGAATAATGTATTCAGCCAGTTTAACAATGACGGCAACGGTAATTATACAGAGCTTGCACAAAAGAATATTGATACAGGTATGGGTCTTGAAAGGCTTGCATGCATTATGCAGGGCGTAGATAACATCTTTGAGGTCGATACCGTTCAAAACACAATGAAAAAGATTTCCGAAATTGCCGGTGTCAATTATCACGACGATGCCAAAAATGATGTTTCGCTCCGTGTTATTACAGACCACGTGCGTTCATCAACCTTTATGATAGGTGACGGTGTAATTCCGTCAAATAACGGCAGAGGCTATGTTTTAAGAAGGCTTATCCGCAGAGCCTGCCGTCACGGAAGGCTCCTCGGTGTTAACGAGCCGTTTCTTTACAAGGTGTGTGAAACTGTGCTTGAGGATAACAAGGTTGCTTATCCCGAGCTCAAGGATAAGGCAGAACTTATCAAAAAGGTACTTTTGTCAGAGGAGGAATCCTTCGGCAAAACCATTGATGCAGGTCTTGCACGTCTTGATGAATATATCGAAAACACAGACGGTAACGTATTTTCAGGTGAAGATGCGTTCAAGCTTAACGATACCTTTGGCTTCCCGCTCGACTTAACAAAGGATGTTTTGGAGGAGCGAGGAATGACTGTTGATGAGGACAGGTTTAACGAGCTTCTTGCAAACCAAAAGGCTACTGCACGTGCTGCCCGTAAGGATGCAGGTGCAGATGCGTGGAAGGGCGAGGGTGTCAAGATTGACGCTGATAAAACCGTTTTCACAGGCTATACGGATTTTAAGGCTGAAGCAAAGGTTTTGGCTATTGTAAATGCCGACGGTGAGTCTGTCAATATGCTTGGTGCAGGCGAAAAGGGTGCAGTAGTTCTTGACAAAACACCGTTTTATGCAACATCGGGCGGACAGGTTGCCGATACAGGTGTTATCGTTTCCGACGGTGTTGAGGCTGTTGTAGATGATACAACAAAGAATGCCGACGGTGTGTATCTTCATAGCTGTACGGTTAAATCGGGTGTTATTTCCGTTGGCAATACAGTGACTGCAAGCATTGACGCGGACAGAAGAAAAGCTATTATGCGTAACCACACGGCTGCACATCTTCTTCAGGCGGCTCTTCGTGATGTTCTTGGTACTCATGTTGAACAGGCAGGTCAGCTTGTAAACGAAAAAGAGGTTCGCTTTGACTTTACTCACTTTAACCCGATGACAGAGGATGAACTCAAGAGAGTTGAGCAAATCGTTAATGCAAACATTCTGTCCTGCGATTGCGTTACCATGCAGGAGATGCCTATTGATGAGGCAAAGAAGATGGGTGCAATGATGCTCTTCGGCGAAAAATACGGCGATATTGTTAGGGTTGTAAAGGCAGGCGATTCGTCAACAGAGTTCTGTGGCGGTACCCACGTTTCTTCAACAGGCGAGCTTGGTCTTTTCAAGATTGTGTCAGAGGCTTCCGTTGCCGCAGGTGTTCGCAGAATTACCGCTCTTACAGGAACGGGCGTCCTCAATTATCTTGCCGAGTGTGAGGATACTGTTAAGTTTGCTTCTGCTTCGTTTAAGTCAAGTGACAGCGAGGTTAAGGACAGGATTGCCGCTGTGCTTGCAGATAACAAAAATAAAGATAAGGAAATTCAAGGTCTTAACGCAGAGCTTACAAAGCTCAAGAGTGCCGATATGTTCTCATCGGCTATTGACGTTGACGGTCTGGAGCTTTATGTTGCAAGGGTAGAGGGTACAACCCCGGAGGCTCTTCGTTCTATGGGCGACGACATCAAGGCAAAGGGTGACAACATTGTTGCTCTTATTGCCGGTGTAAACGGTGACAAGGCAAACCTTGTTGCGGTATGCGGTAAGAATGCCATTGCTAAAGGTGTAAAGGCAGGAGACCTTGTTAAGCAGGTTGCCACTCTTGCAGGCGGTGGCGGCGGAGGTCGTCCGGATTCTGCTATGGCAGGTGCAAAGGATGTGTCAAAGCTTGATGATGCACTTGCAAGGGTGGAAGAAATTGTTAATGGCTTGATAAAATAATCGGAGGATATTGATATGTGCGTTTTTTGCGAAATAATCAACGGTAATATACCTTCAACAAAGGTGTACGAGGATGATATGATGGTTGCCTTTAAGGACCTTAACCCCGTTGCACCGGTACATTTTCTTTGTGTTCCCAAGGAGCATATTGAATCTGCAAATGCAATTACCGAACAAAACAGTAAATACGTCAGTCATATTTTTGAAATGATTCCGCAGATTGCAAAATCACAGGGTATTGAGTCTTACAGAATTATCAATAACTGCGGTGCAGATGCAGGTCAAACCGTTATGCATCTTCATTTTCATGTAATAGGCGGAAAGGAATTGGGAGAAAAATTAATATGAGCAAGGAATTTTACACATTAAAAATCGGCGGTATTGAAAGACAGCTTCAAAAATTTCCCGTGTCAGATACTCTTGATATTGCCGCATTTATACTTTTCGGTGATGTAGAGCTTACAGAGGTTTGCGCAAGAGAGCTTCTTAAAAAGGTTCCGGAGTTTGATTACATAGTAACTCCGGAGGCAAAGTCAATTCCTCTTGCATACGAAATGAGCCGTATGAGCGGCAAAAAGTATATAGTTGTTCGTAAGGGCGTAAAGGTGTATATGGACCGTCCCGAAAAGGTTGCAGATATCTCTCTTACAACTCAAAAGGAGCAAGCACTTTATCTCGGCCACGAGGACGGCGATCTGCTTGACGGTAAGCGTGTTCTCATCGTTGATGACGTTGTTTCAACCGGCGGTAGCCTTAAGGCTGTAAAGGAGCTTTTGGCAAAATTCAATGCAAACGTCGTTGCCTCCTGCTTCCCGCTTGCAGAGGGTGATGCTGCCGACAGAGATGATATTATTTATCTTGAAAAGCTTCCGTTATTTTTCAAATAAAGTAAATATTACAGCTCTCTTTGTTCAAGGAGGGCTGTTTTATTTTGTGATATTATATAATATATAAATTATATGTTGAAAATATGGTAAAATAATGTTAAAATAAAATGTAATACCTTGGGCATAATTGTACAGAGGTGCTGTTATGTGTAAGGAAAATGAAAATGAAAACGAAAAATCAAATCAGGGTATAGATAATAGCGAGCAATCATCTGTGTTTGAAACGGGCTCAATCACTATAAGCAAGGACGGCCATTTTATTCATTGCTTAACCATTATCGGTCAGATTGAGGGGCATTATATTTTGCCCAGTCAAAACAAAACCACAAAGTATGAGCACGTTATTCCTCAGCTTGTTGCTATCGAGGAAAGTAAGGAAATTGACGGTCTGCTTGTAATCCTAAATACTGTCGGCGGAGATGTGGAGGCAGGGCTTGCCATTGCGGAGCTTTTGTCAACAATGAACACTCCAACCGTATCCTTGGTGCTTGGAGGAGGCCACAGTATAGGTGTTCCGCTTGCTGTCAGCTGTAAGCGTAGCTTTATTGCACCGACCGCAACAATGACTATTCATCCTGTTCGAATGAACGGTACTGTTCTCGGTGTTCCGCAAACACTGTCTTATTTTGAAAAAATGCAGGATAGGATCGCAAGGTTTGTAGAAGCCAATTCGAGCATTTGCGCCGAGGATTTTCGAAAGCTGATGCTTAAAACAGGAGAACTCATTATGGATGTAGGCTCTGTGCTCGACGGTGAAGAGGCAGTAAGCTGTGGATTGATTGATGAGCTTGGTGGCTTAAGTGATGCGCTTGGCTACCTTCAGGGTGTAATCACGGGGGAGAACTAATGCTTTATACCATTGTTGATTTTAATGATGTTTTTACTGAAAACAGACTTGATAATCTGAGTCCTCGTTCTACAAATCCTTATGATTATATTAGGACAGGCTATTATCTTGATAATGCAAAATATTTCGGAGGACATAATAATGTCAATTATAACCTCAATATTTCAGGCAATATTTCAAGCAATTTGCCGTATATTCCCAATAAGTGAAACTGCTCATTCAGCTGTGTTTCACGATTTTTCCGGTAGGTTTTCGGGTGCCTGCTCATCTCTTACCGGAGTGGTACATATAGGCATAGCGGTAGGTATTGTTGCCGCTTCATATAGCCTTTTCTTAAAAATGGGATATGAGTTTTTCTCAACCGGAAGAGATTTTGTTAAAAAACAGCTCAGGGGCAATGCTCCGTCACAGCCAAGGCATTTTATGTATATGACCTTAATGAGCTTTTGTCCTATGCTGTTGTGGCTTATTCCTTGCGGAAGGTATGGATTGCTTTATAACGTTTTAAGGTCAACACAGTTTAACAAAACACTTCTTGATGAGGGTGTGTTTCTTGCATTGACAGGCGGCTTGCTTTTTGCAGGTGCTCTTCAAATTGCAAAGGCAAACATTCCAAGACAGATTTCTGAAATTGCTTCTGCTTCGGTCGGTGTTGCAAGCGTTGTGCTTATACCTGTGTCCGGCTTTTCGTTTATAGGTGTTGTTTTTTCAATGTTACTTTTGTTTGGTGCATCAAAAAAGCAATCACTTAATTATGCGCTTGTTATGAGTGTACCTGTTTTGGTGGTTACGGGTATTGTTGAAATAGTTGTAAGTGTTACAAAGGTTGGAGTTGTGCCGATTATTATAGGTGTAATACTTTCGGCAGTTGTTTCGTATTTCAGCGTTGTATTTCTCAGGTACATCATTAACAGAGGATATCTAAAGTATATTGCAGCTTACGATGTTGCAATGGGTATAATTATACTTGTTGTAGGAATATTTGAATTAATTTTTAGAAAATAAAGTAGGAGTTACTATGGCTAACAACAAAAATGCTAATAAAGCACAGGCAAAAAGACCTGCTCCCAAAAAGCCCGTTACTCATTCAAAAAAGGCTCTTGCCGAGTTTGAGGAGCAACAACGCATAATGGATGAGGAGGCACAGGCAAACAAAAACAGAATATTCAGCATAGTTATTTTTGCACTGTCGGTTTTGTTTTTCTTTGTTGCCGTTATTCCGGGCGAAAGTGTATGGAACTTTGTACATAACTCTTATTTAGGACTTTTCGGTTGGGTGGCATCGATTATTTTTCCTGTTTTGAGCCTTGTGTATTCTTTTTTGTGTCACAAAAACAATGTAAGCAAAAAAATGATTGCCGAGCCTATATGCATAGTGCTTATTGTTCTTTTTGTTTCAACATTTATCTACATTGTCAAGGCAAGCTCCGGTGTTCAGTTTTTGGATACCTGCAAGCAGGAATTTGCCGATGCACCGTATACAGTTAACGGCGGTTTCTTCGGTGCTGTGCTCGGTTGGGCGCTTATGACTATGGGCAAGGCGCCTGCTATTGTAATTGATTTGCTTATGATAGTTGTTGTAATAATGCTTTTGTCAAGGGTAACGGTAAATCAGTTCTTCAAAAACACCACAAAGCCTGTTCGTGCCGTTGTTGAAAAGGCAACTCCTATTATTGAGGAGCGCAGAGAAAGACGCAGAATGAATAATATTGACATTCCTCTTGATGACGCCCCTCCTGCTTCACAGGATGAAAAGCCAAAGAAAAGGTCATCAAAAAGGCTTGCCGCAGAAGAACAGGAGCCACAGGACGATTATTCAAATCTTATTAAGGAAATTAATCAGGCAACGAACAAAAATAAACTAAAGAGGGAAGAGGTCAAATCTCTTGATGATATTGTAAAAACCGCAAGCGAGGACGCTCCTGCTTCGGATAAAAAGCCCGAGCAACAACCGCTTCCCGAATTTGTTGTAACCGATGAGGATATGCAAAAGGATGTTCCTGAATACAGATTGCCGAGTGTCGACATCCTTAAAGCAGTTAAGCATAAGTCGGCAAAGGATGTTTCATCCGAACTTAAAACAAACGCAGAGCTCCTTGTTGATACTCTTGCATCCTTTGGCGTTCAGGCAGAAATTACGGATATTTCACGCGGCCCTACCGTAACAAGATACGAGCTTAAGCCTGCATCAGGTGTGCGTATCAGCAAAATAACAAATCTTGCCGATGATATTGCACTTAACCTTGCAGCTGTTAATGTTCGTATCGAAGCGCCTATTCCGGGCAAGGCAGCCGTTGGTATCGAAATTCCGAATACCGTAAAGAACAGCGTATCAATGCGAGAGGTTATTGATTCGGCTGATTTCAATTCTCAAAAATCCTTGCTTTCCGCCGGTCTCGGTAAGGACATTGCAGGCAAAACCGTATTTTGCGATATTGCCAAAATGCCTCACCTTCTTATTGCAGGTACAACAGGCTCCGGTAAGTCTGTTTGTATGAATTCAATAATTGTTTCAATTCTTTACAGGGCAACTCCGGATGAGGTCAAATTCCTTATGATTGATCCCAAAAAGGTTGAATTTTCAAAGTACGAAAATATTCCGCACCTTCTTGTTCCCGTTGTTACCGATCCGCGTAAGGCATCGGGTGCGCTTGGTTGGGCTGTTTCCGAAATGCTTCAGCGTTATCAAAAATTCAGTGATACCGGTGTTCGTGACATTGAGGGATACAATCGCTATGTTGCAAAGCATGCTGATATGAAGCCGATGCCTAAAATCGTTATCTGCATTGATGAGCTTGCAGATTTGATGATGGCTGCTCCAAAGGAGGTAGAGGATAGCATTTGCCGTCTTGCACAGATGGCTCGTGCGGCAGGTATGCACCTTGTTATCGCAACTCAAAGGCCGTCGGTAGACGTTATCACAGGTCTTATCAAGGCTAACATCTCTTCGCGTATTGCTTTGACAGTTTCATCGGCAATCGATTCGCGTACTATTCTTGATTCGGGTGGAGCTGAAAAGCTTCTCGGTATGGGTGATATGCTCTATTCACCGATAGGAGCAAATAAGCCGTTGCGTGTTCAGGGCTGTTACATCAGCGATGATGAGGTAGAGGAGCTTTGTGAATACATTAAAAAGCAAGGCGAAAGCGATTACAGCGAGGAAATCCAAAAGGAAATTGAAAACAAGGCGGCACAGGAAAAGGGAGGAAGCAAATTTACCGATGACGGTGAAGGCGGCGATTCTCTTGACCCGTTGTTCAATGATGCTGTTGATGTTGTGCTTGAAAGCGGAAAAGCATCTACATCCTTCCTTCAGCGTAAGCTTAGCGTAGGCTACTCCAGAGGCTCAAAGATTATGGATCAAATGGAGGATAAGGGAATTATCGGTCCTGCCGAGGGTGCAAAGCCGAGAAAGATTTTGATTAATAAACAGCAGTGGATTCAGATTCAGGCACAGGGTCCTGCTCCCGAATTCACCGAGGAAAACACAGAGCAAATGGAATTTGACTCTGATGAAATAATTGATAATCAGGATTTGTATGAATAGTTTTTTACCTGTAAATCAAAAGGATATGTACCAAAGAGGATGGGAACAGCCGGATTTTGTTTATATCTCCGGTGACGCATATGTCGACCATCCCTCCTTCGGTGCGTCAATAATTACAAGAGTGCTTGAGGCAAGGGGATATAAGGTTGCATTTTTGAGCCAGCCCGATTGCAATAGCACAAGGGATTTTGAGCAGTTTGGCAAGCCTCGTCTTGCATACTTTATTTCAAGCGGAAATATTGATTCAATGGTAGCTCATTATACTGTTGCAAAGAAGCCTCGATCAACCGATGCCTATACGGCAGGCGGAGTTATGGGCAAGCGTCCCGACAGAGCGGTTATTGTTTATTCAAATATTGTAAAGAAGCTTTATCCCGATGTTCCTGTTATTATCGGAGGACTTGAGGCGTCGCTTCGAAGATTTGCTCATTATGATTATTGGGACGATGCTGTTCGACCTTCCATCCTGCTTGATTCAAAGGCAGATTTGCTCGTCTTTGGTATGGGCGAAAATCAAACTATTCAAATTGCAGATAGATTAAACGCAGGCGAGAGTGTTTCTCAAATGCACGATATATTAGGCACGGTTTACGCCGTTGACACAAAGGATACTCCGTACATAGGTGTTGAGTGTCCGTCGTATGAAAATGTTTGTACTTCAAAAAAGGAATACGCCAAGGCGGCAAAAATTGAACAGGACGAGCAGGATCATATAAGAGGAAAAATTATTAAGCAAAAGCACGGCAAAAAAATGGTTGTTCAAAATCAGCCTATGCCGCCTTTAACAACAAAGGAACTTGATTGGGTGTATTCACTGCCGTATATGCGTGCCTATCATCCTATGTATGAGTCGCTCGGCGGTGTTCCGGGTATTCAAGAGGTAGAGTTTTCCATTACCCATAACCGCGGATGCTTCGGTGCCTGTAATTTTTGTTCTATTGCTTTTCATCAGGGCAGATATATAACTACACGAAGCAAGAAAAGTATTCTTGCCGAGGCTGAAAAGCTAACATATATGCCAAACTTTAAGGGTTATATTCATGATATAGGAGGGCCTACGGCTAATTTCCGTCAGCCGTCGTGTATGCTTCAGGAGGAGCACGGCTTGTGTAAGGGCAAAAAGTGTCTTGCACCAAATCCATGCAAAAACCTTGTTGCAAATCATGAGGAATACCTTGATATTTTACGCAGTGTTCGTGCGTTGCCGAGAATTAAAAAGGTGTTTATCCGTTCAGGCATCAGGTATGATTATCTGCTTGAGGACAAGGATGACAGCTTCTTTAAGGAGCTTGTGGAGCATCACGTTTCAGGACAGCTTAAGGTTGCACCCGAGCATTGCTCTGCCGCAGTCCTTGACAAGATGGGCAAGCCTCATATTGAAGCGTATATCGAGTTTTCAAAACGATATTTTCAATATACAGGTGAAATTGATAAGGAGCAATATCTGGTTCCTTATCTTATGTCAAGTCATCCGGGCTCAACCTTAAATGACGCCATTGATTTGGCATTGTTCTTAAAGAAAAATCATATAAGACCCGAGCAGGTTCAGGATTTTTATCCAACACCGGGTACTATCTCTACAACTATGTTTTATACCGGACTTGACCCTTACACAATGGAGGAGGTATACTCTGCAAAGACACCTCACGATAAGGCTTTGCAAAGGGCATTGCTTCAGTATTACAACCCAAAGAATTATGCTTTGGTTGAGGAGGCTCTTAAAAAAGCGAAGCGTTATGATTTGATAGGAACTGCTCCGAATTGTCTTGTAAAGCCTCAAAATCAAAGGAATAACAGACAGGCATTACTTAACCGTCAAAGAAATAACGGCAAGAAAAACAAAGGTGTTAATTCAAGGAATAACAATAATAACAGGAAAAAGAAAAGCAGATGAACAGCAGTAAAGCACAAAGTATGTTTATGATCGGTATGGCATTGGTTTTTATGTCGGGAATAATTTTGTATGTATCCCTGTCGTCACCCACGGTTTATGTGCAGGAGAATGTAACGCAAACCACAGCACAATCCGTGTTGCTCGAGTCGACAGAGCCACAGGCCGACACGGGATCAGTCAGTACGACAGCCGATACCGAGCCAAAGCAAACAGCATCATATCCCATAAACATTAATACGGCTACCATGGAGGAGCTTTGCCTTATCGACGGTATGGGCGAGGCTCGTGCAAGCGCAATTATAGAATATAGAGAGTATTTGGGCAGATACGAAAGCGTAGAGCAAATAATGAACATCAGCGGTATAGGTGAGTCACTGTATGCAAAGCTCTCACCGTATCTTACTGTATAATGCTATGAGCGAGAGTGTTTTCAAAAAACTTTTGTACTGCATATTTCCGCGTAGGTGTGATCTGTGCGGTGATGTTGTGCCCATATCAAGCAAAAGATGCGATGCCTGCCGGCACTGTGAAAAAATAGAGGGCGAAGTCTGTGAAATGTGCGGTATGGATAAAGCCTCGTGCACCTGCAAGGATTCACACCATAAGCCTGAATACGAGCAAATTGTTGCACCGTTTTATTATTCCGATAATGTCGTAAAGGCTGTATATCGCTTAAAGTTTAACGGATATAGCGAGCTTGCTGTCACAATGGCAGAGGAAATAGTTAAGTGTATTAAAAAGCAGTATCATCACATAAACTTTGATTGTATAACCTATGTTCCTCTGTCTGCCGATAGAGAAAAGGCAAGAGGGTATAACCAATCAAGACTTATTGCCGAGGAAATATCCAAGATGCTTGATATTCCCGTTGAGCATACATTTTATAAGGCGTACGAAAATCCGTCTCAGCGTAACCAAAATGCACGTATGCGTCGAGCAAATGTTTTCGGCGCGTTTGATGTTAATGACGGCGTAAACCCGCAGGGAAAAACCTATCTTGTTGTTGACGATGTAAAAACAACGGGAGCAACCCTGTCGGAATGTGCGGCTGTTCTTGATTCGTACGGTTCAACCGCAGTTTATACTGCCGTTTTTGCCATAAGAAAAAAATCTGCCCGTAGCACAGCAGGATAATGCCTCCGACTCCGACTCGGAAGATCACGAGTTCGAATCTCGTCGGGCAGACCAAAATCCTCCTCTGTCACCGGAGGAGGATTAAAGAATGGCAGGTAAAATTTTCTTGACAACAACTGTGCTTAACAATATTATATAATTAGATTTAACAATATGTTATACATAAATTAAGAGGAAAGAATATGCATATTACAAACATTATCAGCTTACTTGGCGGACTTGGACTTTTCCTGTTCGGTATGAAATATATGTCCGACGGGTTAAATCAGGTTGCAGGTAACAAAATGCAGGCTTTGCTTGAAAAGCTAACCCGCAACAGATTTAAGGGCTTTTTGCTTGGCGTCGTTGTAACCGCTGTTATTCAGTCATCATCGGCAACGACGGTAATGCTTATGGGCTTTTTGAACGCAGGCATTATGGATTTGGCACAGGCAACGGGCGTAATTATCGGTGCAAATATAGGTACTACAATCACCGCTGTGCTTATTGCTATTGATGTTTCCGCCATTGCACCGTTTTGTATTTTTATCGGAACGGTGATGGCTCTGTTCTGCAAGAAGCAAACCCAAAAGTATATCGGCCAGGTTATTCTTGGCTTTGGCGTTCTTTTCTTTGGCTTAAAGTATATGAGCGGCCCCGATGCTATGGGTGTGCTCAAAACAAGCGCCGCCTTTCAGACCTTTATTACAAAGGCAGACAATCCTATATTGGGACTCGTTATCGGCTTTATTATGTGCTCTGTTCTTCAAAGCTCAAGTGCATCAATCGGTGTTCTTCAGGCCTTGGCAATGACAAGTGCATCACTTATGCCAATGAAGTTTGCCATTTTCCTTATTATCGGTATCAATGTCGGCTCGGCTATGCCACTGTTCCTTTCTGCAATCGGAGCAAAAACAAATGCAAAGCGTGCTGCTGTTATCTACTTTATCTTTGATTTTGTAGGTTTGCTCATATTTACACCTATTGCACTGATATTCCCGCAGTATATGGATTGGATTACCACATTGTCCGATAACGGCTCTGTACAGGTAGCAATCGCACATATCATATTTAAGGTTGTTACTGCTTTTGTTATGCTTCCGTTCATCAAATGGGTGGTTAAGCTCAGTGAAATTATCATCAAGCCAAAGGAGCATGACACAAGGCTTAGGTTTGAATTTATTGATAAAAAGGTTAGTAATAATCCCATCGCCACCGCAATGCAAATCGGCAGCGAGGTTGAACGTATGGCAAGACTTGTAAGGAACAATTTTGTCATTGCCTGCGAGGGATTTATTGTAATGGACAATAGTCGACAGCGTGAGCTTGAAGAAAATGAGGAGCTTATAAATTGGCTTAATCATAATATTTCCGACTTTATGGTAACTGTAACATCAAAGGAAATGCCGGGTGCTGTATCGGAATATATCGGTAAGCTTTTCCATGTTATCACCGACCTTGAAAGAATAGGCGACCATGCCCAAAATATTATGAACCGAGTCTGCGCCGCAAAGGATGATGACCTTGGATTTACCGAAACGGGTATTGCGGAATTTAAGGAAATCTACGAGATTGACCTTGAGCTTCTTGACAGGGCACTCGGTGCATTTATGAACAAGCACCTTACAGACGATGAGGAGCATCAGCTCCATTATCTTGAGGATACTATTGATTATCTTACTCTCACAGCGCAGGACAACCATGTTCAGCGCTTGCGTGAAAAGAAGTGTCACACCTCGTCAGGCGTAATATACACAAAGGCCCTTCAGGATTTGGAAAGAGTAGGCGACCACTCATACAACATTGCCTGGGCGGCAAGGATTGATAAGAACTTGATTAGGCAGATATAAAATTAGCAAAGAAATTTCTTCTCCACGCAGTACGTGGAAGCAAAAATATGTCATGGAGGATGTTTTGTGATGTGTGACAATAAAATTAAAAAGGTTATTGATAATTTCAAATTTAAGGGAGATTTTGTTGATGTTAGTGAATTTGGCTCAGGTCATATCAACAAAACATATCTTGTAACATTTAATAATGAAGGTACAGAGCAAAGATACATTCTTCAGCAGCTCAATGCCAATGTGTTCAAAAACATTGACGGTCTTATGAAAAACGTGTTCAGCGTAACCTCGTATCTTCGTGGTGTAATTAAGGAATACGGTGGAGATCCCGACCGTGAAACCCTGCACTATATCAAAACGGTTGATGATAAGGAATATTATCATTTGCAGGATGAAAATTCATATTACAGGGCATACGTTTTTGTTCGTGATTCTATCAGCTTTAATACTGCTGAAAATGCAGATATGTTCAAGTCAAGCGGTGAGGCATTCGGCAAATTCCAAAGGCTTTTGTCAGGCTTTGATGTTGATAGCATCACAGAAACAATACCCCATTTTCACGATACACCTTGGAGATATAATAACGAGTTCCTGCCCGCAGTAAAGGCAAATGCCTCCGGCAGACTTGATACCTGTCAGGCAGAGGTTGATTTTGTTAATAAGTATGCGCAGCAAATGGACAGACTCACCTCTATGATAGCAAGCGGCGAGCTGCCTGTTCGTGTAACGCATAATGATACAAAGCTCAATAATGTTATGTTTGATAAGGATACTAAAAAATGTGTTTGCGTTATTGACCTTGATACCGTTATGCCCGGTCTTGCTTTGTATGATTTCGGCGATTCAATTCGCTTTGGTGCCTCAACAGCCACAGAGGATGAAACAAATCTTGATAAGGTTCAGATGGATTTGGATTATTTTAAGGCTTATGCCGAAGGCTTTCTCGGAGAAGCAGGCGAGCACTTTAATCAGGCAGAAAAGGATAACCTTGCTTTTGCCGCATTGCTTATGACTCTTGAGTGCGGTATGCGATTTTTAACCGATTACATCAATGGTGATGTTTACTTTAGAACCGAATATCCGCAGCATAATCTTGACAGAGCGCGTAACCAGTTTAAGCTTGTTGCCGATATGGATGCCAAGATGGAGCAAATGGAGCAGATTATTAAAAATATTCAGTAATAAAGGGGCAGGTACATTCTGCCCTTTAAGTTCTTTTTAGTGTATATGAGTATTAAAAAAAATGATGATGTTGTACTGAAAATTGAAGATATGACCAATGAGGGCTCGTCAGTAGGGCACTTCAACGGTATGGCTGTTTTTGTTCGAGGAGGGGTTACGGGTGACGAGCTGGTTGCCCATATCATTAAGGCAAAGAAAAGCTATGCCGTCGGCGTTGTTAAGGAAATAATCAAGCCGTCGGAGTTTAGAATTGAGTCTGATTGTTCCGTGTCTGATAAATGCGGTGGGTGCTCATTCAGAAATATGACCTATGAGGCAGAGCTTTCCTATAAGCAAAACAGAGTTGCTGACGCGTTGAAAAGAATCGGCGGTGTTGATGCTCCTGTTCGTAAAATTATCGGGGCGTCCCGTGTTGATAGATACAGAAATAAGGCGCAGTATCCCGTTTCAATACGTGACGGCAAAATGCTTGCTGGCTTTTATGCCTATAAGAGCCATAGAATTATTCCGTGCGGTGATTGCAGATTACAGCAAGCCTCGTTTAAGGATATTCTTGATGCTGTTGGAAAATGGGCTTGTGAAAATGATGTGACATCATATGACGAAAACACAGGCAAGGGCTTGCTTCGCCATATATATATCCGAAAGGCTCCCGCAACAAACGAAACTATGGTGTGCCTTGTTGTTAACGGCAAGTCCGTGCCAAACGAGGAGGCTCTCGTGTTTGCACTTTCGCAGGACGATAATATAAAATCAATTTGTGTTAATACAAATTGCGATGCTACAAACGTTATCCTCGGTGACTGTACAAGAATTATCTACGGTAGTGAAACGATAACTGATATTCTTCTCGGTAAAAGATTTGTTATATCTGCGCATTCGTTTTATCAGGTAAATCACGACCAATGCGAAAGGCTTTATGAAAAAGCAATCGAGTACGCCGACCTAACAGGCAATGAAACTGTTGTCGACCTATATTGCGGAGTGGGAACAATAGGGCTTTCAATGGCGGATAAAGCAAAGCAAATTTTCGGTATAGAGATTGTCCCACAGGCAATAGAAAATGCAAAAATTAATGCAGAGCTTAATTCTATTACCAATGCCGAATTCTTCTGCGGTGATGCTTATGACGGGGCAAAGGAGCTTGCAAAACGCGGAATAACCCCCGATGTTGTTGTGCTTGACCCACCGCGAAAGGGATGTCAGGCAGAACTTTTTGATGTCATAAGTGCAATGAATCCAAGCAGGATTGTATATGTGTCCTGTGATGCGGCAACCCTTGCAAGAGACCTAAAAATCCTTGCCGAGCGAGGATACAAGACTGTTGAGGCAACACCTGTTGATATGTTCCCTCGCACACCCCATGTCGAGGCGGTATGTCTTTTGTCAAGAACCAAACAATAACGAAAGGAATAGGAGTAACATTATGGGATTCTTTTCAACAATTCTTTATAACATAAAGAATATGAAAAAAGCGAAGAAAATCAGAGAAATGGGTAAGGAAAATTTACTTGCTTTAGAAGACGAAGATTTTTATGAGGCAATGATTTGTCTTTGTGATGATGCTGTGTATGATATAAAAGCAGCAGATTTGACGAAAGAACAGATTTTGGCCTATTCGCTTTATATGTTTGAGAGGGAAGTTAATAATGGCGGTTTGTGTCAATTCTTTGTAAACTCAAGTAGTGATTGTGCTCCATTTATTAGTGAGGCATTAGATGCGATTGGGGCAACAGAATTGAGAAATTTATTTGAACAGTTTGTAAATGATAATGATATTGATGTTACTGATTTATCTTCTTTTAAAATTACAGATATTAAGGAATATGAAGCCCAAACAAAACGATTTGATTTTGATAGCTTTGATGAAAGGTTTTATGACAATGAGGATTTCCATCAGCAGGTAATCGATTATTTTAGATGTAATGTTGAACAATTGTTGAAAAATTAAGCAGAAAAGGGATTGAAACTTGTTGACATGTTCCCTACAACGGTCGAGGTGGATATGTTCCCGTTAAATAGCAAAAGGCTATGACATCAATCCTATTAACTCGTCCCATATCGAGACGTTGCCGTTGTAAAAAGGAATTAATCCGTTTGGATTGATTATAAAATTTTTTTAAGGAGATTGCTGTTTGAAGAAAAACAACACCTTGGAAAAGGCAAAGGAATACGGCTGCAAGGCTGTTTGCTTTGAGGGTAATATCGATTTTTACGGTAAAAGCGGATTTACCTTTGCAAGAGAGTACGGTATTCGTTATCACGATATACCTGAGGGTATGGACGATTCCTTCTTTTTGTGTAAGGAATTGGAAAAAGGCTATCTTGACGGTGTTACCGGCGAATATGCTCCGCCCGAGCTTTATATGGTTGATGATAATGATGTTGAGGAATTTGATAAAGGCTTTGAATATAAGGAAAAGCTTGTTCTTCCGGGACAGCTGTTCTAAATGAAAACGGGCAGAGGAGCTTGCTCCTCTGCCTATGTTGTTCAAAAGAAAATATATTTGGCGCCCCTTTTACGCAATAAAGGGGTGCGGGTCTCCGGTGGAGACCTCTGCACGAAAGTGCAGAAGCACCGACCGAGCCGGGAGGCGAGACGCTGTTGAGCGAAGCGAAACTGAGGGGATAAAAAAGATTGAACATTGAATTCAATCTGTTAGACTGTCGATAAAGTGGGCTGAAACACGCCATATAAATATAAATTAAACAAACCGATTTGAGCCTCCATTGTGTAAAGGGAGGTGGGTGCGATTTATCGCACTCGGAGGGATTGTAAAAGCGGCTTAGACATCGAATCTAAGCCGCTTTTGGCGTTTTTCGCCTTTTGCTCGGTCGAGGTACCCTCGTACATCTTCCCTCGCAAAATGCGAAATTCAGCTCCATTTCTCAACAGTCTACCAGCGTGTCGAAATTTATAATTCGACTTTTTCGACACGCTGTCAGATTGAACATCGAGTTCAATCTTTTTTCATTTATTTTACAATTTTATGGTTATTGATTTTACCTTTTGGATTTAACATATAGCTGTAAACAAACGCGGTTGTTAAAAATCTAAAGTAATATGAGGTAAAGAATTATGAAAAAGTTTATTGCAATTATTTGTTCGGCATTAATCATCACTCTTGTTGCAGTAGGATGTGCAAAGGGTGTAGCATCTAATGAAAGCCAAAACGAAGAATCACTTACAGGTACAATATCTCTTGCAGGCTCAACCTCCATGGAAAAGCTGTGCGAAGCAATGTCTGAAAGCTTTATGGCAGATAATCAGGGCATTACGGTAACAGTAGAATATGTTGGTTCAGGTGCAGGTATAGAGGCTCTCTCAAAGGGCAGTGTTGACATTGGTAACTCATCAAGAAATCTTAAGCCGGAGGAGCTTTCAAACGGCTGTGTGGAAAATGTAGTTGCACTTGACGGTATTGCGGTTATAGTTGATAAGAATAACGGCGTAACAGATATTTCATCCGATGACCTTAAAAAGCTCTATACAGGTGAAATTAAGAATTGGAAAGAGCTCGGCGGAGCTGATGAGGCAGTTGTAGTAATCGGCAGAGAGGCAGGCTCCGGAACAAGAGATGCATTTGAGGAGCTTTTGGAGCTAAAGGATAAATGCGATTATGCACAACAGCTTGACTCAACAGGTGCAGTTCTTGCAAAGGTAGCATCAACTCCGGGCGCAATTGGATATGTGTCTCTTGATGTTGTTGATGAGAGCGTACTTTCGGTTTCTATTGATTCGGTAGAGGCTAACGAGCAAAACATTTTGGCAGGCAAGTATTTGCTTTCAAGACCGTTTGTTATGGCAACAAAGGGTGATGTGTCATCTCAAAATGAACTTGTACAAAAATGGTTTGAATATGTTAATTCCGAAAAGGGCAAGGAAATAATTAAAAAGGTAGGCTTGATTGTTCCTGTACAGGAGTAACAGTATGAAAAGCAAGCAAATTATAGAAAAAATAATTGAAGCTATCCTTTTTGCGTCGGCAGGCATGGCAGTGCTCGCAGTGTGCTCTATCAGTGTATATATGGTTATAAAGGGCACACCTGCGTTGGCCGAAGTCGGAGCACGTGAAATATTGTTTAACAGTAAATGGGCTCCGACCGCCTCTGACTCATCCTACGGTATAGCCTATATTATTCTTTCGTCTGCTGTCAGTACGGTTATATCTGTTTTGATAGCAACCGTAATAGGAATTTTAACCTCGGTGTTTTTGTCGGAAATTGCAGGCAAAAGGCTTGGCGGCTTGGTCAAGGGTGCAGTTGAGCTCCTTGCAGGAATACCGTCGGTTATATACGGTTTAATAGGTATGATGGTTCTCAATCCACTTATTTTCAGGCTGGAAAAGCTTTTGTTTGCAAACAGTACAACGCATAAGTTTACAGGCGGAGCAAATATGCTTTGTGCAATCATTGTTCTTTCCGTAATGGTTTTGCCGACGGTTATCAGCGTCAGCACATCATCACTTAATGCAGCATCAAACGATTTGCGCTTTGCTTCTTATGCACTCGGTGCAACAAAAATACAAACTATTTTTAAGGTTGTTGTTCCCGCCTCACGTTCCGGAATAATAACGGGCGTAGTGCTTGGAATAGGCAGGGCGCTCGGAGAAGCCATGGCAATTAATATGGTTGCAGGCGGTGCAGTAAATCTTCCGTTGCCGTTTAATTCTATCAGGACATTAACAACACAAATTGTAAGCGAAATGAGCTATTCACAGGGAACTCACCGAGATGTTCTTTTTTCTGTCGGACTTGTTTTGTATGTGTTTATTATGGGTATCAATCTGATACTGCTTTGGTTTAGAAAAAAGGAGAATAAAAAATAATGTCAGGTAGAAAACGGATAAGCGATGTGTTTGCTTATATATTAATCGGCATATGCTGTGTGATTTCGGTTTCAGTTCTTATCGGTATAATTGCATATGTTTTTATAAAAGGCATAGGGGTTGTTGATTGGTCGTTTTTGAGCAGTGTGACGAGTGTGCTCAACGGTACGGTAGGTATAGCAGGTAATATAGTTAACACAATCATTGCTGTTGTGTTGACCTTGCTTATTTCCGCTCCTGTGGGCATTTGCGGTGCCATTTATCTTAATGAATATGCAAAGCCCGGGAAAATTGTTTCTGCAATAGAATTTGCAACAGAAACACTTTCGGGTATTCCGTCAATAATATTCGGTATGTTCGGTATGGTGTTTTTTGTTGAGGGCTTGCATATGGGATATTCATTGCTTGCAGGCTCTTTAACATTGAGTTTAATGGTTTTGCCTCTTATAACAAGAAATACACAGGAGGCACTGAAAACCGTACCCGATTCATACAGACAGGGTGCAATCGGTCTTGGCTCAACAAAGCTTTATATGATTGTCAAAATTCTTATTCCAAGCGCAATGCAGGGAATTGTAACAGGAGTTATTCTTGCTGTGGGCAGGGTTGTAGGAGAGTCGGCAGTGCTGTTGTTTACGGCAGGCAGTGCAAAGCTTTTGCCAAATGATATAAAGCAGCTTTTGCTCAAGCCGTTTCAGTCAGGCGGAACTCTTACGGTTCAAATGTATCTTTCCGCAACAAGCGAAGGTGATTTTGACACGGCCTTCGGTATTGCAGTGGTTTTGCTAATAATTGTACTTTGTATCAATTTTTTAACTAAGCTTTTAACAAGGCTCTTCAATAAAAGCACAAGGACGGTATAATATATGGGTGATTGTATAATAGAGGTAAAGCATCTTGATTTGTATTACGGTAAAAATCATGCGCTAAAGGATATTAGCATTGATATATTCAAAAACAGCGTTACTGCACTTATCGGTCCGTCAGGATGTGGCAAATCCACGTTTCTTAAGTCCATAAACCGAATGAATGATTTAGTTGAAAATGTAAGCATTACGGGAGATGTAATCGTTGACGGAGTAAACATATATCAAAAGGGCTGTGATGTTACAAAACTTCGTAAAAATGTCGGTATGGTGTTTCAACAGCCCAACCCGTTTCCTATGAGCATATATGACAACGTGGCATACGGTCCGAGAGTGCACGGAATAAAAAGCAAATCCGAGCTTGATTGTATAGTTGAAGAAAGCTTAAAGGATGCGGCAATATGGGACGAGGTAAAGGACAGACTAAAAAAATCGGCACTCGGTCTTTCCGGAGGTCAACAGCAAAGGCTTTGTATAGCAAGAGCCTTGGCAGTTCAGCCGCAGGTGCTTTTGATGGATGAGCCAACCTCTGCGCTTGACCCTATATCTACATCAAAAATAGAAGAGCTTATGCAACAGCTAAAGAAAAAATATACCGTTGTTGTGGTAACTCATAATATGCAACAGGCATTGAGAGTGTCTGATTATACAGCATTCTTTCTTGTTGGTAATTTGATTGAATATAACAAAACAGATTTGATTTTTTCTTCTCCTCAGCATAAAAGAACAGATGACTATATCAACGGAAGATTCGGTTGATATTGTCTTTTCCTATAATTTTACTTAAATTTTACAAACGGGGTATTTATTTTTTTACCTTTGGATTGTAAAATAGAAGTAAAGACAGGAGGAATAAAGTATGATATATTGCATTGAGGATGATAACGGTATCAGAGATTTGATTGTTTATACACTTAATGCATCCGGATTTGAGGCAATGGGCTTTGCAAACTCAAAGGACTTTTGGAACGCTGTTAAGGATAAGATACCGGATTTAATTCTTTTGGATATTATGCTTCCCAACGAGGACGGAATAAGCATTCTTAAAAGAATCAGAAGCGACAGCAAGATATGCGATATTCCTGTTATTATGGAAACAGCCAAGGAAACCGAGTATGATAAGGTTATTGCTCTTGATTTGGGAGCAGACGATTATCTTACAAAGCCCTTTGGTATGATGGAGATGGTATCGCGTGTCAGGGCTGTTTTAAGGCGTACCTCAAAGAAAAACGACAGTGACAGTAATGTTCTCTCCTATAAAAATCTCAAAATCAATACAATAGAGCATACGGTTTATGTAAATGATAAGCTTGTAAATTTAACCCTAAAGGAATATGATCTGCTCCAACTCTTTATGGAAAACATCGGCAGAGCCTTTACCCGAGACAGACTTTTGAGCAGTATTTGGGGCACGGAGTTTGTCGGTGAAACAAGAACGGTTGATGTTCATATAGGCACGCTTCGCACAAAGCTCGGCGAATGTGGAGATTATATAAAAACCGTACGAGGTGTAGGCTACAGAATGGAGGCTGAAAAATGACCAAAAAAATATTTAGGTCCATATGCCTTGTTGCAATCTGCGTTGTTTTGTCTGTGATGGCAATAATTATGGGCGTAATGTATAATTACTATTCAGACCTTCAGGCACAGCGTCTTGACAAACAGGTTGAATATGTTGCAGATGCTGTTGAACTCAACGGTGAGGAATACCTTAAAAGCATTAAGGATAATTCCATTCGTATGACCTGGATTGCAAAGGATGGAACTGTTCTTTATGATAACGAGGCAAGCTCTGATCAAATGGAAAACCATCTTGAGCGCGAGGAGGTTAAGCAGGCTATGGCCACCGGCAAGGGCAGCTCACAGCGTTATTCAAAAACCTTAACCCAACGCCAGTATTATTCTGCGGTAAGACTTAATGACTCAAGCGTTATGCGAATGTCGGTTAAAGAGCTAACATGGTGGGCGCTTCTTTTGTCGATGATTCAGCCTATTATTATTGTGTTCCTTGTAGCGCTTCTTGTTTCGTTTTTATTTGCATACAGCCTTTCTAAAAAAATTGTGGAGCCTCTTAACAAAATTGATTTGGATTCTCCGAACGAAGCAAAGGTTTACGAAGAGCTGACACCTCTTGTAAAAAGAATAGAGGTTCAGCAAAAGCAAATAAAGAATCAACAGCTCGAGCTTGAAAAAAAGAGAAATGAATTTGATGCAGCAACGGAAAATATGTCAGAGGGCATAATTCTTTTGAATTCAAGCGGAGTAATTATCAGCATTAATAAAATGGCGTCAAAGCTTCTTGGAATCAGTACCTTCTGTGTTGGCAAGGATTTGCTTCTTTTCAGCAGCGGCGTAGAAATTCAGGAGCTTTTGCGCAAGGCAGAGGAAGGCAAGCACAGCGAGGTTATTTTGCCGATAGATAATGTGAATTATCATTTCAATGCAACCCCTATTTTCTCGGGCGACAAGGTGACAGGCATTGCTCTCATTATTTTCGACTTCACCGAGATGGAAAAGGCAGAGGAGGTTCGTCGTGAGTTTACGGCAAATGTTTCTCATGAGCTTCGCACTCCGCTTCAAACAATCGCAGGAAGCTCAGAGCTTTTAAGTAACGGTATGGTGGCTGCAGATGATGTTCCTAAATTTGCTTCAAGGATAAACAAAGAGGCAAAGCGACTTATCGCTCTTGTTGAAGACATAATCAAGCTGTCACATCTTGACGAGGAAAGCTCGGGCATTGTTTCGGAAAAAATTGATTTGCTTGAGGTTGCAAAAATGACAGCGATAAACCTCACTCCTGTTGCTCAAAAGGCAGATGTTGAGATAAATGTATCGGGTGAACCTTCAATAGTAACAGGTAAATCAGAGCTTCTTACAAGTATTGTTTACAATCTTTGTGATAACGCAATAAAGTATAACCGCAAGGGCGGCAGGGTAGATGTCGAAGTGAAAAGCTTTATTGACTGTGTAAAGCTGTCGGTGTCCGATACAGGTATTGGCATACCGATTGAACAGCAGTCAAGAATTTTTGAACGCTTCTACCGTGTTGACAAAAGCAGGTCAAAGGAGGTTGGCGGAACAGGTCTCGGACTTTCTATTGTAAAGCATGCCGCCAAGCTTCATAACGCCGAAATTGAGGTTAGAAGCATTGTTGACAAGGGAACAACAATAATTGTAACCTTTCCAAAATAATTTATACGGCTTAAACCTTTAGTATGGTTTGGGCCGTATTTCATTTTACTTTACATTGATTTTACAAAAAATTGATAATAGATTTGATGTATTCTTGATAAACTGAACTCAAATACAAATAATTTCTTTGAGGATTAGTTATGAGTATATTCAATGTGTTATCAATGATAGGCGGTCTTTGTCTGTTTTTGTTTGGAATGAGCATAATGGGCGAGGCACTTGAACGCAGGGCGGGAAACAGCTTAAAGGGTGTTCTTGCAAAAATGACAACAAATCGTTTTGCAGGCTTTTTAACAGGATGTGCCGTAACGGCTGTTATTCAAAGCTCATCTGCAACAACTGTTATGGTGGTTGGCTTTGTAAATTCAGGTTTGATGAATTTGCGCCAGGCAATCAATGTCATTATGGGTGCAAATGTCGGTACTACAATTACAAGCTGGATTTTGTCGTTGTCGGGAATTAACAGCAGCAATGTGTGGATTAGGCTCCTGAAGCCATCATCCTTTACACCTGTTTTGGCGCTTGTCGGCATTATTCTTTTTATGTTCTGCAAAAAAAGTCAAAAAAAGGATATAGGAATAATCCTGCTCGGCTTTGCAACACTTATGTTCGGAATGGAAACAATGTCGTCATCGGTAAGTGTTTTGGCTGATGTGCCTGAATTTCAACAGCTGTTCATAATGTTTAAGAATCCGTTTTTAGGCTTGCTTGTAGGAGCAGTCCTTACGGGTATTATTCAGTCGAGCTCTGCTTCTGTAGGTATTCTTCAGGCACTCGCAATAACCGGACAGGTATCTATCGGTGCAGCAATCCCTATTATTATGGGACAAAATATAGGCACCTGCGTTACTGCTTTGATTTCTTCAATCGGTGCAAATAAAAATGCAAAGCGTACTGCTTTTGTTCATCTTATATTTAATGTGGCAGGCTCTTTTGCAGTGCTTATATTGTTCTGTATATGGAAGTACGGATTCAACCCCGCTGTGCTTGATACCCCTGCAAATGCCTTCAGCATTGCCGTGTTCCATACCATTTTCAATTTCCTTTGTGTTCTTATTCTTATGCCTAATGCAAAGCTTCTTGAAAAATTGGCAGTAACAGTAATAAGGGATAACAACAATTCGTCACAGGAAAAGGAAATACTTGATGAAAGACTTCTTCCTACTCCTACTCTTGCCCTTCAGCAATGCTACAGTGTTGCAATGAAAATGGCACGTTATTCCGTAAGGGCAATAAATAAAAGTATAGACTGTATTACAAAATACAGCGAATCGGATGCCGATCAAATCCGTAAGGACGAGGAAAAGTGTGATAAGCTTGAGGACGCAATTGGCACATATCTTGTAGCCTTAAGCAGTATGAAAATGGGCGATAAGGAAAGTGAACAGGCGGCGTCTCTTCTTAAAATGATAGGTGATCTTGAACGTATATCAGACCACGCAGTAAATGTTTTGTCTGCATCACAGGAGCTTCGCAGTAAGGGATATTCCTTTACAGAGGATGCCGTAAGGGAGCTTGAGGTGCTGACTGATGCAACAAGGGAAATTGTTGAAATTACCTTTAATGCCCTTGATAAAGGCGATATTGACGCTGCATCAAAAATTCAACCGCTTGAGCAGGTTATTGATATCCTTAAGGAAAAGCTTCGTACACATCATATTAAGCGAATGCAACAGGGGCTTTGCACTATTGAGGCAGGCTTTGTATGGTCCGATTTGCTAACGGATTTGGAGCGTGTGTCAGACCATTGCTCAAACATTGCAGGTTGCTTGATTGAAACCTCACATCACAATCTGAGCATCCACGAAAATCAAAGAAATATTGCAGAATCAAACGATAATTATGTCGACCTGTTTTATCAGTATAAGACAAAATATTCCGTTAAATAGTGTTAAAATAAAATCAGTATCTGTGGATTATAATTTTTATCTTATAGATATTGATTTTTATTTTTATTATGGTAAAATGTATAAAGGGTATTATGTCTGTCTCTTATACACATCTGACGCTGCCGACGACTCCTTACGTGT
>NZ_CAMFQO010000024.1 GCF_945980375.1 uncultured Eubacterium sp.
TGTTGACGTGCTTCTATAAACTATTATATACACAAATTGAAATTTGTCAATATGTATATTGTTTACAATTTGGATAAAAATAATTTATTGAAAAAGATTGTGCAAAATGGTATTATTTAACAAAGGAGGTTGTTGTTTATGAACGAAAAAGCTATGCACAAGCTGAGCTATGGCTTGTTTGTCTTAACGGCAAAAGACGGCGACAGGGATAACGGCTGTATCATTAACACCGCTATTCAGGCTGCATCTGCACCAAACCAGCTTAGCATCTGTGTTAACAAGGCAAATTTTACACACGATATGATTAAAAAAACAGGCAAATTTGTTGTATCCATCATCAGTCAGGGCGCAACATTTGATTTGTTTAAGCATTTCGGCTTTCAATCCGGCAAGGATGTTAACAAGCTTGAAAATTTTACCGATTATAAAAGATGCGAAAACGGAATATGCTATATTACAAAGGGTACAAACGCATATATCAGTGTTACCGTTACCGGTACACAGGATCTCGGATCGCACACAATGTTTGTCGGCACTATCGACGATATGGAGGTGCTCAGCAATCAACGCTCTGCAACATACGAATATTATTTTGAAAACATAAAGCCAAAGCCAAAGGCTGTAGGCGAAACACCGCAGGGGCAGACAATTTGGCGCTGCACAATTTGCGGATACGAATATGTCGGTGAGGAATTACCCGAGGATTTTGTTTGTCCTCTGTGCAAGCACCCGGCATCAGATTTTGAAAAAATTGTCATTAACAAGGAGGAAAAAGCTATGGCAAATAAATACGCAGGAACTCAAACCGAAAAGAATCTTAGACAAGCATTTTCAGGAGAGAGTGAGGCAAGAAACAAGTACACCTATTTTGCATCGGTAGCAAAAAAAGAGGGCTACGAGCAAATGTCTGCATTGTTCCTTAAAACAGCAGATAACGAAAAGGAACACGCAAAAATGTGGTTTAAGGAATTGGGAGGCCTCGGCGATACACCGGCTAACCTTGAATCTGCCGCAGACGGAGAAAACTATGAGTGGACAGATATGTACGCGGGCTTTGCAGTAACAGCCGAGGAGGAAGGCTTTACCGAGCTTGCCGCTAAGTTCAGAGCAGTGGCTGCTATCGAAAAGCACCACGAGGAAAGATATCGTGCATTGCTTAAGAATATTGAAACCGCACAGGTATTTGAAAAGAGCGAGGTAAAGGTTTGGGAGTGCAGAAACTGCGGTCATATCGTAGTAGGCACAAAGGCACCGGAGGTTTGCCCTGTGTGTGCACATCCTCAGTCATTCTTCGAAATTCACGCAGAAAACTACTAATAGCATAATATCAAAAAGGGTTATGGAACTAAACTGTTCCATAACCCTTTTGCTATGTCATTTTTTATTTAAGCAAGCGAGATAAATCCGAATAAGTTTTTTATGAACGGATTTTCCGCTATGCTGTGTTAAAATACTCGTTAATCCGAAAGGATTAACTGCGTTTTGTGCCTTGCCTAACGAAAAATCCGTTTCATAAAAAATCTGCGACCTAAAACGGAATTGATTTTGAGCAGATTTTTGTTTTGAGGAAGCAGTTAGGCTGGTGCCTTACAATGACGAAAAGCGAAAATATGCCGAAATCAAACCATTTTAGGCTTGTTCGGATTTATTTCGCTTGCTTAGTAAGCTTTGCAAATGACTTCTCCATATCCTCATCGGTAGGAATATAATCCGTTAATTTCGATATTTTTTTAATTTTGTTTTTCGGCGTACGTAACGGTCTGCTTGCATAATATTATAATTTATGTATAATGTATAAGTAGAAAGGGGCGAGGCTATGCCTGCATACTCCTCACATTTTTTATTTGCAAACAGTATGCTTAAAGAAATCAGACAAGCAGTAGATTTTGAACTCAATGAGTCTGCCGTGTATATCGGCACACAGGGGCCTGATATTTTCTATGACCACCGGGCTTTGCCATGGATGCACGGTAAAAGTCTTCGTGCAGTAGGCTCTGCCTTACATCGCAGTGTGCCGTCGGCATTGCTTGAGGCTTTGCGAGATTATGTTGAGCAAAATAACGACATTGCCAAATCATATGCCGTGGGATTTATTTTGCATTATTCGCTTGACAGAATTTGCCATCCTTATGTGTATGCAATGCAAAAGCAAATAACCGATAAAAGACCAAGGGTACATCAATTTACGGCACACAATACTGTGGAGTTTGCTCTTGATTCATATTTAATCAACAGGATGTTGGATATTAGTAAGCCGTCAGGCTTTAAGACCTTTGAAGCATTCAATTTCACCGACGAGGTGGCGGACGAATGTGCAAGGGCTATTGCATATGTTGTTAATTCCTACACGGATTTTCACATTTCGTCATTTCAGGCAAGGCAGGCTATTGACGACCTTATGTATATTCAAAAAGCGACCTACGACCCACGACACATCAAAAGGATGATTTTGCGCCCGTTTGAGAAGATATTATCAACTGTTACAAAGGGATTTATGCCGTCGGCAATGATGCTTACCGATGATTTGACATTGTGCAACAGTCTTGCAAATGAATCACATTCTGTTTGGCAGTCGCCGTATAATTCGGTAAAAAGGACAGAAAGCTTTTATGATTTATTCACTCTTGCCGTTCCCGATTCATTGGGAATAATAAAGGCATTTTTTAACGGTGATAATTTGAAAAACAAAACAAATGACCTCTCGTTTTTAACAGGCGAGAGGGTTGAATATTAAAGTATAACGGAGAATTTTATGTTTAGAACAGAAGGTATGCGTATTCGTGATGAATACGGCAGACAACGTATATTTAAGGGGATTAACCTGTGCTTTAAGTACGACCGTATGAGCGCTCATATCATTAACAAATGGCACAAGCATATTGATGAGGTGCTTGATGCCTTGTGCGATAACGGTGTAAATATTATTAGGCTTGGATTTACCTGGGCGGCGCTTGAGCCTGAGGAAAACGAATACGACCAAAGGATGTTTGATTTCCTTAAATTCTTTGTGGACAAGTGCCGTGAACGAGGAATATATATTGTGCTTGATACCCATCAGGATTTGTTTTGCAGCAAGTTCAAGTTCGGCGACGGAGCGCCCGAATGGGTGACAAAGGATTATGCACACAAAAGCCCTGTCGCAATTTGGGCAGAGGGATATTTTTACGTGCGTGATGTTCAAAGAGCCTTCAATGATTTTTGGCGAAATAAAAATGATATTCAATCAAAGTTTATTAAGCTTTGGGGTGTTATCTGCGATGAATTCAAGGATTATGAAAATGTTATAGCCCTTGATTATCTTAATGAGCCCATGATTACCGATAATTCAAACAAGGTGTTCTGCACACTTGTTAACAACGCAGTAAAGGTTGGGCTTAACAAGGATTTTCATGCAGAAAGATATTTTGAAAACGGCAGAGAAAGGTCCGGCTTCTTACGAATGGCGCTTGCTATTGCACTCAAGGTTCGCACAATAGGAAACCTAAAAAAATTCCTGAAGGCTATTGATGATTATGATGCTTTTTCAAAAATAGTAGATTCACTTGAGCAGTACACCGAGGACTTTAACAGTGAATATTTTCAGCCGTTTATTGACGAGGTATCAAAAAACAGATGCAACGAAAATTGCATTGCATTGTTTGAGCATAACTATTATTCAAATTTAGGTGTTCCGTTTGCCATTGAGCCCGGCGACAATTATGTGTACTCACCGCATGCTTATGATTTGTTTATTGATTCGGCATTGTATAACAGCTATTCAAGTAATGCCCGTGTTAAGTATATTTTGGATTCAATCAGGCAAAATCAGCTTAAAATGAATGTGCCCGTTATTATGGGTGAATGGGGCGGAAGTGCCCATAAGGGAAACGAATGGATTAAGCACGTGGATTACGTGTACTCGTTGATAGAGAAAAATCAGTGGTCAAGCATATACTGGAATTATCTTTATCAAAATAAGGAATTTACAAGGGTAATGAACAGACCGTACCCCTGTGCCGTATGCGGCGATATTGTTGAATATTCATCAAACAGCGAAAGCAGACATTTTGCATTAAGCTACATATGTAACGATAACACAGCCCCTACAATCGTTTATGTGCCTGGTAAGGGCTATGTTGAATACAGCAACACCATCGGCGAAAACATTATTGAAATAGATTATTAATCAGCCTCGAAATCAACCTCTCTTTCTTCAATACAGCAGAAGCATTTGAAACCGATGAATTTCTAACAGCTATTGGCTTTATATAAACACATAGTGTATCAAAAGCATATATGATATTGTGCCGACGGAGATGCTCAGCAGGGTGTTTCTTTTCCACAGGTGAGCAAGCACCGTTAAGGCTATTGCAATAAGCTGTGGCATAAGGATATTGAAATCAAAGCTGTATCCGTCCTTTATGCAATATATAATAAGAATACCGATAATTGCGCTTGGCATAATGTCGCCGAGGTACCTGATGATTTTGGGCACCTCTCTGTTGCCGAACGCGGCAAAGGGTATCAGCCTTGTGGCAAAGGTAGTAACCCCTGCAACAAGAACCGTAATTATCATTTGACTTGTAGTAAGCATCAGCGCACCTCCTTTGAATCAGAGGACAGCATCGGCTTCATTACAAGCAAAAGCGATACAGTCAGTATCAGGCTCGGCAACAGGAATTTGTCGGGGCCGAGCAACAAAAGGCAGCATATTGCAACAAAGATTCCAAGCAGACCCGGAAGCTTTGATTTTGATGCGAGCATTTGGTCAAGGAATATAACAACAAATAATGCCGTCATGGAAAAATCTATGCCCGTAAAATCAATTTTTATCAGCCGTCCTGCAAGGTTTCCGATTACAGAGCCCATTATCCAATATGCGTGGTTAAATATGCCTATCAAAAATCTTGCGTTGCCCTCGTCAACATCGTCGGGTGTTGAATTGAATGAGGTGTTTACCCCGTAGGTTTCGTCGGTCAGCGAATAAATCAACGGCAGGTATCTCCAGCCGTAGCTTCTAAATTTTTCAACAAAGCTTAAGCCGTAGAAGATGTGCCTTGAGTTTACAAAAAAAGTCATTATGGCAATGCTTGGCAGTGTTGCTCCCGATGCAATCATAGACACAAGCAGCAGCTGGCCGGAGCCGGCATATACCAACAACGAAATAACTATTGCCCAAACCCAATTGTAGCCTATTTCAAAAAGTGAAATACCAAAGGCAGAGCCTAAAAACAGGTATCCAAATAAAACGGGCATAGATTTTTTTAAGGCAAATCTTAAGGTACTTGATTTGCTTTTTTTCATTTGTATTCCCTCTCTCTAAAAAACAAAACGATTTTACAATATTGGTATCTTTTTGTCAACAACAGGGAACACTTAAATAATAAAAAAATTTTTGTTGTATAATTTCTTTTTTTATGTTATAATTAAATTCAACAATTTTTTTAGAGAGGGGATTCTGTTTTGGAAAAGAATAGAAGCAGCTTCAAAGGCTCTATCGGATTTGTCCTTGCAGCAGCAGGAAGTGCCGTAGGCCTTGGAAACATTTGGAGATTTCCTTATTTGGCAGCTAAGGATAACGGCGGATTTTTCATTCTATGCTATATCATTTTGGCTCTTACATTTGGATTTACTCTTTTGGTAACAGAGATTGCGTTGGGCAGAAAGACAAAGCAATCACCGCTTACCGCTTATTCAAAAATCAACAAAAACTTTAGATGGCTTGGTACTCTTGCTACACTTGTGCCGATAATCATATTGCCGTATTACTGTGCAATCGGCGGTTGGGTATTGAAGTATTTTGTAACCTTTGTTACGGGAGACGGTGTTGCAGCAGCAACAGATGACTATTTTACAGGTCATATCACAAGCCTTTGGCAACCAATCATTCTTATGATTGTATTCCTTGCCGTAACCGCGCTCATTATTTTCGGCGGTGTTAACAAGGGAATTGAAAAGACAAGCCGTGTACTTATGCCTATACTGTTCCTGCTTATTATCGGCATTGCAATTTTTGCTCTTACTCTCAAGTTTACAGATGCAGATGGTGTAACACGTACAGGCCTTCAGGGACTTAAGATTTACCTTGTACCTGACTTTAAGGCGCTTACATTGAAGTCGGCTGTTACAACGATATTTGATGCTCTCGGTCAGCTTTTCTTTTCTATCAGCGTTGCCATGGGCATTATGGTTGCCTACGGCTCGTATGTTGATGAGAAGACAAATCTTATGAAATCAGTTAATCAGATTGAGATTTTTGACACCCTTGTTGCTTTGCTTGCAGGCCTTATGATTGTACCTGCCGTGTTTGTATTTATGGGCAAGGACGGTATGTCTGCAGGTCCCGGCCTGATGTTTATCTCGTTGCCGAAGGTATTTAACGCGATGGGCGCTGTCGGCACTGTTGTTGGTATTGTCTTCTTTGTTATGGTGCTTTTCGCCGCTATTACATCATCGGTATCTATTATGGAAGCAATTGTTGCATCGCTTATGGATAGATTCGGATGGAAGCGTAATACAGCTACAATAGTAGTTTTCTTATATGCTATTATTGCCGGTATCATCGTTTGCCTTGGCTATAATAAGCTTTACTTTGAATATCAGCTTCCAAACGGCGCAACTGCACAAATCCTTGATATTATGGACTACATCAGTAATAATGTCTTTATGCCGCTTGTTGCTCTTGGCACCTGCATCCTCTTTGGTTGGGTTGCAAAGCCAAAGACCATTATTGATGAGGTTACAAAGAACGGAGAGAAATTTAACCGTAAGATTATCTACAATGTAACATTAAAGTTTGTTGCTCCTGTTTTGCTTGTAGTTCTTCTTCTGCAATCATTTGGTATATTCACAATCGGTTAGTATACGATTGAAATAATTAAATGCAGGTACATTGTGTGCCTGCATTTTAATTGTGAAATTATGTAAAAAACGGGGTGATTATGTGATAAAGGATAAAACAAACGTAATGCGTGTGCTTGACCAAAAGAAAATTGAATACAGTCATTATGCATACGACAATATGACAACCAACGCAGGTGAGGTTGCAAAAGGGCTCTCAACAGATCCACAGTATCTGTACAAAACCCTTGTGACTGTCGGAAAATCAAAGGAGCATTATGTTTTTATGGTGCCTGCCGAAAATGAACTTGACTTAAAAAAGGCGGCAAAGGCTGTTGGTGAAAAGAGCATTGATATGATACCGCAAAAGGAGCTTTTGCCTCTTACGGGATATATCCACGGAGGTTGCTCGCCGATAGGTATGAAAAAGCAATTTACAACTGTCATTCATAATAACGCACAGAATGCCCAAATTATATTCTTTTCCGGCGGCAGAGTTGGGTGTCAGGTCAGCCTGTCGCCTGTGGATTTGGAAAAGGTAATACACCTAAAATATGCAGATATAACAAAGGACACCTAATTATTTGGTTAGGTGTCCTGTTTATTTATTCGTTTTTTGCTTCGTCTGTATCCCTGTAATACTGTGTGAACGGCTTAAAGCGTTCCTTTTCCTCCCATATTTCCTTTGCCTTTGGTGCCCAATTCTTTGCATATCGGTCACACTTTGAGCAAAGCTGCTCGGCACTTTCAGGGCAGTTGAGGTTTGTGGATTTTGCACCTGTAACCTCAATGATGTGCCTTAATGCCTGTGGATTTTCAAGCATTGGACAAGGGCGAAGCATATTGTCGTTAAACGGTTGCCCCTTGTAGTATTGCTTAAACAGTGGTGAGCGCAGACATTCAAGAATGCTTTTTTCTCTTATATTACTGTCGCTGTAATGGATGAATACGCATGGCTCTGCGTCACCCTCGCTGTTGATGTGAAAATAGTTTCTTCCGCCTGCGATGCAACCGCCTACAAATTCACCGTCGTTTTGGAAATCCATAGTGAATATTGCCTTGCCGTTTTTGTGGCTGCGCTTGTTGCGTATTTCTCGGTAAACATGCTCTCTTTGCTCAGGTGTCAGCAGCAGGTCTGTGTCTGCGTCAGAGCCGATAGGCATATAGTGAAAATACAGTGCATATTTTGCACCTGCCTCGATTTCCATATCGTAGAATTCATCAGAGGTTACAGCCTCATAGTTTTTGCTTGTGTAGCAAATGGATGTGCCGAAAATGCATTTGTGCTTTTTCAGCAAAGCCATTGCATCCAAAACTCTTTTGTACACACCTTCACCGCGTCTGAAGTCGGTGGTTTCCTCTGTACCCTCAATAGATAGCGCAAGGGTAAGATTGCCCGCCTTTTTCATATCCTCACAGAATTGGTCATCAACCAATGTGCTGTTTGTAAAGGCAAGGAAAATGCAATCCTTGTTTTCGCTGATAAGCGTTAAAATATCCTTTTTTCTGACAAGTGGTTCACCGCCGGTAAACATAAAGAAATGTGTTCCGAGTGCCTTTGCCTCGGTGACAATTTTTCTCATTTCGTCGAGAGAAAGATTGGAATGGTGTCCGTACTCGGCAGCCCAACAGCCCTTACATTTTAGGTTGCAGGCAGATGTTGGGTCCATAAGAATTATCCAAGGAATGTTGCACTTTAGCTTATCTCTGTTTTCACGCAGGGTAGAAGTTCCGATATAGCCTGCGTCAATACCAAAGGTTAAAAGCAAATTGGTCAACAGCTCACGGTCTGTCTGCTCGATGGTACGATATACAAATTCGTTCCAGATGTTGTTTGGATTTGTTATAACATCAAGGGGCATTGTCCAGGTTGCTTCGGGAAAAAGATTGCCTGTAACCGCCTTGCCTACTTTAAGAATTTTGGGTATATTCTTTTTTGGATTTTTATAAACATAATTCACAAGCGGTCTGCCGATCTTGTGTAATGTGCTTGCTTTGAACTTCATTGTCTGTCTCTTTTCTTATAGGATTAAGATTGTTACATTGATTCGGGAACATCAACCTTAAGCATAACAAGGATGTTCTTGATAGTGTTCTTAACTGCTGTGCAAAGGTAAAGCCTTGCCTGAGTAAGCTCCCTGTCATCCGTTACAACTCTGTGAGCATTGTAGAACTTGTGGAACAGGGTTGCAAGCTCAATAACATAGTGAGTGATTTTTGCAGGGTCATAGATTTTTGCGGCATTGATGATTTCGTCTGTAAGGCCTGCAAGGTGAGAGATGAGCTCGCGCTCCTCGTCGGTGCAAAGCCTGTTAAGAACGGAATCGTCAACGTTGCTTATATCAATGCCCTCATCATTAGCCTTTTTGATGATTGAGCAAATTCTTGCGTGTGCATACTGAACATAGTATACAGGATTTTCACTGCTCTGCTTTGCGGCAAGCTCAAGGTCAAAATCAAAGTGAGAGTTTGGCTCACGAAGATTGAAGAAAAACCTTGCCGCATCAATAGGAACCTCTTCAAGCAATGTGTTTAGGGTAATAGCCTTGCCCGAACGCTTTGAAAGCTTAATTGTTTCGCCGTTGCTGACAAGCCTTACCATTTGCATAATTACTATATCAAGTCTGTCTGCATCAATACCGAGCGCGGTCAATGCAGCCTTCATTCTCGGGATATATCCGTGGTGGTCTGCTCCGAGAACGTCAATAGCCTTGTCGTATCCTCTTGTTACAAGCTTGTTGTAATGGTATGCAATGTCGGGAACGATGTAGGTCGGTATGCCGTTAGCTCTGATAAGAACTATATCCTTATCGTTGCCAAATTCGCTCGCCTTAAACCAAAGAGCACCGTCAAGCTCGTAGGTAACGCCCTTTTCCTTTAGTGCATCTATTATTGCCTTAACAGAGCCGTCGTTGTGCAGAGTGGATTCCTTAAACCATTTGTCGTATTTAATTCTGTATTTGCCAAGGTCAGCCTCAAGGCCTTCAATGTTCTTTGGCAGTGCGTATGCAACAAGGGCATCTCTGCGCTCCTGCGAGTCACAATCTGCGTATTTGTCGCCAACCTGTGCAAAGAAATTCCTTGCGTGTGCGGTGATGTCTGCACCGTGGTATGCATCCTCGGGCAACTCAATGTCCCTGCCGCATTCCTGTAAATATCTAACCTCAAGTGAGGTTGCAAATTTTTCTATTTGATTACCTGCATCGTTGATGTAAAACTCTCTTTGAACATCGTAGCCTGCGGCGTCAAGAACACTTGCAAGGCAGTCGCCGATGGCACCGCCTCTTGCGTTGCCTATGTGCATTGGCCCTGTAGGATTTGCAGATACAAATTCTACAAGTATACGCTTGCCCTTGCCGTAGTCGGAGCGTCCGTAGCTGTCACCGCTTTCAACAACATCTTTAAGTATTTCGCTGTAATATTTGTCTGACAAATAAAAATTGATGAAGCCGGGGCCTGCAATTTCACATCTGTCGATATATCCGTCGTCAAAGCTGAAATTCTTAACAATAGCCTCTGCGATTGCGCGCGGTGCCTGATGATATGCTCTTGCACCTGCCATGGCAATGTTTGATGAAAAGTCGCCGTTCTTTTTGTCTGCAGGCTTTTCAATAATAAACTTCGGCATTTGAGCCTCAGGCAAATCGCCCTTGTCTGTGGCAGTATTAACAGCATTTACTATTGCATCGTAAAGCTTGCTTTCTGTTTCCTTAACAATTTTTGACATTTTTATTCTCCTGATTATTCCGTTAATCTAAACTCTATTGTAACATCGTTTTGTGATGATATTGCACCGTTTATATCAATATCATAGCTGAACTTAAAGGTACCCTCGTTGTCGTTATAGGCATTTTCAACCTCTCTGCCGAAAATTCCCATAAGCATATCGCCGTATTCCGTGCCGTAGTTGCACAGATGTCTTTTTGATTTTTCTATAATCAAGCAAGAGGAGTACGGACCGGATTTTATCATTTCAACCTTGCTTTCGTCCTTGGCAATGTTCAGCCTTGCACGGATTGGCATAGTGCTGTTTTCAAGCTCCTCGTTGTATCTGATTATGTAGTTTTCGTCATCCTGTTCAACCGTGCCGATGGTTTTCATTTCTACCTGATCCTTGTCGTCATCATATTGCTGGCGACCGGTAATTGTAATTAACGCCTTTGCCATATTGTCCTCTTAAATTATGCCTCCTCGCTCTAAAGCAAGGTCTATAAGTCTGTCTATAAGCTGTGTGTATCCTATTCCGACAGCCTCAAAAAGCTTTGGATACATGCTGATAGGAGTTTGCCCCGGGATAGTGTTGATTTCGTTAAGCAATACTCTTTCGTCGTCCTTTGTAACAAAAAAGTCACAACGGCTGAGTCCCTCACAGCCGAGAGCCTTGTATGCCATAAGTGCCGCTTGGCGAACCTCATCTCGCTTTTCCTTGCTGAGCAAAGCAGGAATGTGAAGCTCTGATGCAGGGTTGTTGTACTTTGCATCAAAATCATAAAATTCTGCTGCTGCAACAATTTGCCCCACCTCTGCGGCAATAGGCTCATTGTTGCCAAGCACAGCTACTTCAACCTCTTGGCCGTCAATAAATTCCTCAAGCACGGCCTTTTTGTCTTCCTTAAATGCAACCTCAAGCCCCTTGATAAGCTCCTCGGTGTTGTGCGCCTTGGTAATGCCTACCGATGAGCCTGCGTTTGCCGGCTTGATAAAGATAGGGAAGCCGAGCTTGTTTACAGCAAGGTCAATGCATTTTTGGCTGTCCTTGCAGTATTCGTATTTTGTAAACGAGCACCACTTTGCCTGTGCAATACCGAATGCATCGGCTACGGCGTTTGTTACTGCCTTGTCCATACAGCTTCCGGATGATGTTGCATCGCATCCTACAAACGGAATTTGGGCAAGCTGTAATAAGCCCTGAATTGTGCCGTCCTCTCCGTTTTTGCCGTGAAGAACAGGGAACACAACATCAAGCTTGATTGTATCCCCGTCCTCGGTGACGATTCCGTGAATTTTTGAGTCCGGAGAAATGTATGCCTTTTTGAGAGATTTAGATGTCAGCCACCTGTCGTTAGTAAGCATTTCAATATCGTCATCAAACAAAAACCACTCGCCCTGCCTTGTGATGCCGAGCATTTTTATATTGTATTTTTCTTTGTTAATGTTGCTTAGTATTCCTTTAGCACTGATGCAGCTGATTTCGTGCTCGGACGATGCACCGCCGAAAAGAATTGCAAGCGTAATCTTTTTCATTAAATTCACCTGTGTGTGCCGCCTTGGGCAATATTCTGTTTATTTTATCATATTTTATTTCATTTTTCAATATCACAGTAATATAAAACTTAAAAATATTTTATTAAAATTTTTAGTGACAAATCAACAATTATATGTTATAATTCATTAATTAGTGGGCTTGTGCCTTAACAAGATGCAATTTGGGAGTGATTGTTCTGAATAACGATAGCGATGTTTCTGTTACCAAGAGAGAAAAATCACTTGGCAGAAATTTAAGAATAAAGGGTATTTTTATACCTATTATTTTTGCGGCGGTTGTTGTAGGAATTTGTGCATTTTTGGCAAGTCCAAGGGTTGCTCTTTTCCCAAGCGGCAACCATCATGACAGCCTTACAACAACAGCACCGACCCAAACAACGGAGTATATTGAAGATGAATACGCACAGATTGTACAAGATTAAAACTACATTTTATGATGTTGTTCTTGCTCTGCTTATGTTCCTCTTTTTTACTGTTGCAGTTGCATCTACAACCATAGGCAATGCCGATTTTTACAACAGATTCCTCGGTAAAGAGGAAATAACCGTTGCCGTGCAGAATTCTCTAAACGAAAGAACGAAGGAGATTGCAAAGGAAACCGGAATTGAGCAAAAGGCATTTGAGTTTGCAGTAGGTCAAAACAAAATTAAAACTCTGCAAAAGGAAATTATAAAATCTGCCTTCAGCGGTGTAAACTATGATTATTCCGAAAGCTCAAACATAAGCGGGTGCTACCGTGACGGTATTACGGAATTTTACCGCTTTAACGGGCTTGAGCTTGACAAGGATGCTCTTGACAGGGCAGTGCCTCTTGCCTGTGATGCATTTAACAAATCAATGGGCATTGATAATAATGTTGAATTTTCTACCTTTGCGTCAAGGCTCGGCAAAACCGCAGTTATGCTTGCACTTGCATTTTTTGTGCTGTCTGTTGCATTGGCAGTGTTTATTTTTGTAACGCTCGGCGGAAGAACAAGGGTGTTCGGTCATTACGGCTGTGCCCTCATTTCCTCAGGGCTTTCGTTAATCGCACTTTTCGGTGTTAATGCCGTTGCCGGCTTCAGCGAAAAAATGTACCTGACCGAAAATGCAGGTGTAAATATCGCTCTTGCAGATGCGTTCAATTTGTTTTTTGTTATTTTAGCCTGCTTTGGCGCAGCGCTTGTCATTTGCGGATACAGTCTGTTGGTATTTGTTTACAGGTATTATGTGAGCAAATTTCGCAGTCAAAATCAAGAACATAATATAACCAAGGATTTGCTTATAGGCAGTAGTGACGGTGATATTTCTATCAGTCAAATCGTTTCACAGGCAGATCAGGAAAACAATAGTTTATAGGAGATCATAACTTATGGAATTAAATCAGGCATACAAGGATATAGAAAAATATCTTGAGCAGATTAATCAGGATTTGAAATTCAAAAAGGATTTTGAAACTGAAAACTCTGTTGCTTTCAGCGGTGAAAAGGGAATTTACCGCCTTGTTCACGACTCTAAAACAAACATTCTTTCACTTGAATGTGCTTACGAAAATAACGGTGAGCAAACCGAATTTAATACAATTTCGCGCAGTCTGTTTGAGCTTGATGTTGTTGATGACAGGGATATTAAGTCTACATCAAACGAGATTGTTGATGAGCTTGAAAGGTTGTTCAAGGTTCGCAAGCCTGTAAATCTTGATAAGGTTAAGATGCCAAAGTCGGTTTCAAGAACAAAGGCAAAGAACGGCATTGTCAGCTATGACATTGACAGCCTTGCCAATCGTTTCGGTACTCTTTATCCCGAATTTAAGGATGAGATCAAGGCTAACGTTGTTGCAAACGGCGAGTTTTTACCGGAGGATTTCTTTATCAATCACGGTACTCCCAAGGTGCTTGATGTTATCAAAAACGGAAGCGAGGCTGAACGCAAAAAGCTGTTCAAAATGCTAAACGAGGTTTACGAGGACGGCATCAATGATGTTCAGGATGTTATTGCCGTTACCATTCTCGGCGAGATGAAAAACGATAAGGAAATTATGGCTGTTGCCGATAAGTATATGACCGAATATATGGCAGGTGCAGTTCACGAGGTTAACAAGCTCACCGCAAAGAAAAACAGATATACTAAAAAGCTTAAAAACCCTCCTGCATACAAGCCAAAGAAGAAAAAGAGCTTTAGTATGACAAATCAGCTTGGCGGTATGCAGTAAATGATGCATATCTCTGTTGAAAGAACACCTAACGAGAAAAAATCAATTATCTCCAAAGCAGTGGCTTTTCCTATTGCCTTGGGGATAATTATTGCTTTTGTAACGGTGCTTCTGCTTGGAAAAAGCAGTGTTGTTGACATATTGCAGGGTGAAAGGCTTATGCAGTATGACCCCTCGTCATATACCAAAATGGGTGAAATATCGTTTGGTGACAGTAGCATTGATGTTGTAAACGATGATTGCTATTCGGCGTTGGAGGGTAATGCCTGCTATAAAAAAGGTGCCAAGCTCGGCGAAATCGGGGTTGGCTACTATCTTGTGCTTAACAATAATTATGACGCCTACGGTCAGTCCTCGGCTACGGCTGTGGTAGGGGATAGCAAGCATAGGTACAAGGTGGTTTGCACATTCTCTGCCGAAAATGAAAATGATATTTATAACCATAATACAGATGTAGGCAGAGGATTTGTTTTGTATTATCAAAACGCATCTGATTACGGATTTACCTCGCAGTACACTGCGGTTGTGTATGAGGAGGTGCAGCAGCCTTGAATAGTAAAAAAACAAAAAGGCTTTTGTCATTTGTTATCTGTGTAATAATTGCCGTGGCCTGCGTTGCCGGAGTATATAACGGTATTGCCGTTGCAACCGTGGGGAACAAGCAGTTTTACGAAAAAGGTATTGCCACACAGACCGTTGCAGATGAGTGTAATAAACAGCTCAATCAAAAGTATAAGGCTCTTGCAGTTAAGTCGAATCTTCCTCTTGATGTGTTTTACAGCGTAACCGTTAAGTTTAATACTCAAGAGAGCCTGCTTCAATCTGCACAGGCTTTGTTTGATGAGAATGATTCCTTGCTCCGAAACGGCAGCAGATACGGTTATTTTGCAGACACAATAAAGGAATACGCAAAGGCAAACAGCCTTTCACTTACAAAAGAGGAGATTGACCTTACCTCGCGTGAGGCGGAGCAGATTTATTGCGACACTGTGGGCATCCACGGTCTTGAATATTTGGAAGATGCAGTTGCTCAAAAACGAGAGGAAGCAACAAGGAACCTTTCGTTTTGCGTTTTGACAGCTATGATTGCCGTGGCATTGCTTGCAATTTTGCATAAAAATGACGGGCATAGGCTGTTGTCGTATGCTTCGGTAGGCATAATGACAGGCGGGCTTGCGGGATTAATTTCCTTTGTGTCAATGCTTGTCTTTGGGCTTTACGGCAAAATCACCATCGAGCCTCAGGCAATGTCGCTCGCATTTGAAGCAATGCAAAGGCAGGTGCTTTTGTACAGGTCTATTGCTTCGCTCGGCATTCTTTTTGTGGGGATTGGAGCATTTTGCATTTCGCAGTATTTCATTGACAGAGAGAAATTTAGACACCAAACAAGATACCTAAAAATAATTACAAATAATTAAAAGGATTGAGAAAACTCAATCCTTTTTTGATTTGCCGAATAGGCCCTTTTTCTGCTTTTGTTGTGGGGCAATGTAAAACCTGTTTTTGCCCTTAGGTAAGCTGTTTTGTATGTAATTTAGCTTTTCGTTTGCTGTTTTGCACGCCTTTAAGGCGTTGTCAATATCGGTAAGTATTACTGTATTTTTGTCCTGCGAATAAACCCATTCATCAGTATCTGCCGTTTCATTTTCGTTGCTGACATCCTCGGTCCAGGAGTGAACACATTTATTTGTGAAAAATACATTTTCGCGTATAAGCCTTGCAGGATTTCCGGCAAAGGATGTGTTGGAGTGCACCTTTTTTCCTGCACAAACAGCACCTGCACCTATGATTGAGCCGGAGCCGATTTGAGTTCCTTTAAGGAGCATTACAGCCTGACCGAGCCAAACGTGGTCACCAATCAGAACCGATGCACTGTGATTAAGCCTTTGCTTTGTGTTGCAATCGTAAACCAAGTGCGGATCTGCCGTGCGTATGCAAATGCCATACGAAAACAATCCGTCCTTGCCCACAAATACATTTTGTCTTTCGGAGGTAACAACAGTCATTCTGCCGTTAAAGTAGCAGTTTTTGCCAAAGTAAACAGCTGTGTTGTTGTTTACCGTTGCGTCAAGATAGTACCAATGCTTGCTTTTGCTGAGGTAGAGCAGGGAATTGTCGCCGTTGATTTTCAGCACACAGCCCTTCATTTTTGCTCCGTCCTCTATTACAACGATGTTGCCTTCACCGTTGATGTTGATACTGCTGTCGATAAATTCAACGCTGTCAGGGTTGTCACATATAATTGTGTTACTGCCTGCATTGAAAAATGAAGCCTTGTCTGTTATGCTAATCATAGCTTTTCCCTCGCTTGCTTTACCTGATTAAGAACGCTGTCAGGGCACGGAGAGCCTGCAACAGTTCTGTCATTTACACATTTTTCAAGGCTGATTGCGTTGTAAACACCGTCGTCAAACAGGTCACAAATAGCTTGATATTCCTCAAGCGGTAGGGTTTCAAGGGTTAAGCCCCTGTCAATGCAAAGTGCCACAAGCTCACCCGTGCATTTGTATGCATCTCTGAATGGCAGTCCCTTCCCCACAAGATAGTCTGCACAGTCGGTAGCATTGATAAATCCCTTGGCTGCCGCGTTACGCATATTGTCCTTTAGCACGGTCATGGTGTCAACCATAGGAGTAAAGGCGTTGAGGCACATCTTAACCGTGTCAACTGCGTCAAATATTGCCTCCTTGTCCTCCTGCATATCCTTGTTGTATGCAAGCGCAATGCCCTTCATAACTGTGAGCAGGGTAGTCAAATCACCAAATACCCTGCCGCTTTTGCCCCTGACAAGCTCTGCAATGTCGGGGTTTTTCTTTTGCGGCATAATAGATGATCCGGTAGAGAATGCATCATCAAGCTCAACGAATTTGAATTCCCAGCTGCACCACATAATGATTTCCTCGCTGAAGCGGGAGAGATGTACCATTACGAGCGATAATGCAGATGCAAGCTCAATGCAAAAATCCCTGTCAGACACACCGTCAAGAGAATTTGAGGTAATGCCGTCAAAGCCGAGCAAATCAGCAACCATATTTCTGTCAAGAGGGTAGGTGGTTCCTGCCAAAGCACCGGAGCCGAGGGGGCAAACGTTCATTCGCTTTTTTACGTCCTCAAGCCTGTCAATGTCACGCAGTATCATTGAGCAGTATGCCATAAGGTGATGCCCAAAGGTGATGGGCTGTGCTCTTTGCAGATGGGTGTATCCCGGCATAATGGTTGCACAATGCTCCTCTGCCTTGTTGCATAAAACTGTTGCAAGAGCCTTTAGCTTGGCAGAGATTTCGTCAATCTCGTCACGCAGTGTAAGACGGATGTCAAGTGCAACCTGGTCGTTTCTTGAACGTGCAGTGTGGAGTCGCTTGCCTGTTTGTCCGAGCCTTGCGGTCAGCTCTCCCTCAACAAAGGTGTGTATGTCCTCTGCCTGCATGTCAATACTGATAGCACCGCTTTTGATGTCGTTTAGAATATCGTTTAAGCCGTCAACAATTCTGTTTGCCTCGCCTTTGTCAATAATCCCTGTTGCGCCGAGCATTGTTGCATGTGCAATAGAGCCCTTTATATCCTGTTCAAACATACGGCAGTCAAAGCCGATGGATGAGTTAAAATCGTTGGTTTCCTTGGCAAGCTCCTTTTTGAACCTGCCCTTCCATAATTGTGCCATAAAATACACCTCACTAATAATATAGGACGGCTGATGTAACCGTCCTAATTATATATCTTATTATATATGTTGTCAATTACTCACGGTTTTGGTCAAGCAGAGCCTTTACCTTGATTGAAAGACCGAAAAGGTTGATGAAGCCTGCAGCGTCAGCCTGATTGTAAGCACCGCCGTCGTCGCCGAATGAAGCAACGTTTTCATCGTAAAGTGTGTACGGGGAAGTGATGCCTGCGTTGATAACATTGCCCTTGTAAAGCTTGAGCTTTACATCACCTGTAACTGTCTTTTGGGTTTCGTCAACAAAAGCAGAAAGTGCCTCACGCAATGGGGTGAACCATTGACCGTTGTAAACAAGCTCGCCGAACTTTTGACCGATAAGCTTTTTGTAGTGCTGTGTTTCCTTGTCAAGAGTAATCATTTCAAGCAGCTCGTGAGCCTTGTAAAGAATTTCTCCGCCCGGGGTTTCGTACACACCACGCGATTTCATACCTACAAGACGGTTCTCAACAATGTCAAGAAGACCGATACCGTTCTTTCCGCCGACCTCGTTGAGAGCCTCAACGATTTCAAGGCCGTTCATTTCCTTGCCGTCAATAGCGGTAGGCACACCCTTTTCAAAGTGGATGGTGATGTAGGTTGGCTTGTCAGGTGCCTGCTCCGGAGAAACACCAAGCTCCAAAAACCCGTCCTTGTTGTACTGTGGCTCGTTGGCAGGATCCTCAAGATCGAGTCCCTCGTGGCTGAGGTGCCATACGTTCTTGTCCTTTGAATAGTTTGTTTCTCTGTTTATTTTAAGAGGGATGTTGTGAGCCTCTGCGTATTCAATTTCTTCCTCACGCGAAACGATGTCCCACTCACGCCACGGAGCAATGATTTCCATTTCGGGAGCGAATGCCTTGAGTGTAAGCTCAAAACGTACCTGGTCGTTGCCCTTGCCTGTGCAACCGTGACAGATTGCATCTGCGCCCTCTTTTTTTGCTATCTCTGCAAGTCCCTTTGCGATGCATGGACGAGCGTGAGATGTGCCGAGCAGATAGTTTTCGTATTCAGCACCTGCCTTGAGACAAGGCCAAACGTAATCCTCAACATATTCCTTTTTCAAGTCGAGTATGTAAAGCTTTGAAGCACCTGTTGCGATAGCCTTTTCCTCAAGGCCGTCAAGCTCTGTACCTTGACCGACGTCACCGCTAACGGCGATAACCTCGCAGTTGTTGTAGTTTTCCTTGAGCCAAGGAATGATGATTGATGTATCAAGGCCGCCGCTGTATGCCAAAACAACCTTTTTGATGTCTTTCTTGTTCATAGTAAAATTCTCCTTTAAGGGTGATTTGTTTTTGTCTGTGTTTATTATAACACCTTTAATGTATAATGCAACCCTTTTCGTAAAATTTTGCATAAAAATACAAATATTTACGCTGATTTTGTGCAATATATGTATATAATTACAACAATTATAGTATATTTATGCAAAGTGCTGTATATTCACGGCATATATATAATGGTATATAATATATAGGGATAAAAGGTAAATCCCCACCGAGTGCTACGCACCCACCTCCCCTTGCTTCAAGGGGAGGCGAAATAATAGGCTCCCCTTATGGTAAGGGGAGCTGTTGAGCGAAGCGAAACTGAGGGGATAAACCAAATCATCCACCATTTTGCTCCTTTTTGTCCACTTTCTTAAAAAATTTACAAATTGTTAAAAAAATAAAAATTCCTCTTGATTATTGCATTGACATGTGCTATTATTATAGAGAAATAATATAGTATTATTGGGAAAACTATGTCTTAATCCCGTAATACCGTAAATCTTAAGGGAGGTTTTTTACAATGGTTAAAAGACTATTCAAAAAGTCAATTGCAATCATTATGGCTGTGTTAATGGTAGTAACAACATTGCCTTTGAGCGCATTGGCTGCAGATTTGAGCCCACAGGCTGCAGAATCAGAAATCCAAACCGTTGAACGTACACTCACCATTGAACAAAAGAACACCGGTCTTATTACTAACGGTGCACACATCGACAGTAGAATGAACGGTTCAAGGTATGAGGTTTGTAACGACAACGGTAACGACAACTTTACTGTTGCTTATTGGCAGTACGACACACAGGCTGTTAAGGAGAAACTTGGCGACGCTCAGTTAAAGAACGCAAGCTTTACCCTCACTATTCCTGCTGCTCCGTTGAGTAAAGCAACAGGTCTTTCTGTTTACTATGTAGACAACACAAATGCCGATTCATTCAACGGCGGTGACACACGTTACGCAAGCCTTTACGGCGGTAACGGTGACACAAACAGAAATAATGTAATCAACACCTTCGGTCTTGTAAAGCTTCAGGATATCGCTACAAGCTCTCTTACCGCTGGTGCAAAGATTAATATCGACATTGCAGCTGCATTCAACAACGCAATATCTACCGCTAAAAACTATTCTCGCGTAACCATTATGGTTATGCAGACAGGTGTTAACACAGACACAAGCAGTGGCTGGTCTGATACATATGTAGATTACAGCACTGCTATCAAGGTAACTGCTGCATATGATGAAACCGTCGAGGTTTTCCCGGGCATGGATGGTATCAATGCCGGTATCAACACCTTTGAGTCAAAGATGGCTTCATCATCAACCTCAAATATTTACAAGAACATGCTTCCTGCATATCAGGCATATCTTAAGGCTATCCGCTACCGTGATGCTTATATGTACGGCGGACAGGATGCTCCTACTATCGCAGAGCTTGACACAGTTGCCCAAGCATTGCAGACAGCAAACGCAAATATGACTGTTTGGACAGATGAGGTTACAGGTAAGTTTACAGGTGTACAACCTCAGTTTAACGACTGTGGTACTATTCGTCCGGTTACTCAGGGTGCAGACTTTAAGTACTACAACAACATCATCTACACAGAGGATTGTAGAACATCAAACACCGGTAGAACTGACGACTATAACGGCAAAGACTGGTCAGGTATGGCTATAGGCTATCCGCTTGCCGGTGACGTTTATCTGGAAATCTACTATCCAAACACCATCCTTCTTTGGGACGGTACACAGTCTATTATGCCTGTAATGTTCATGGCAAAGAAGCAGAAGAATCAAAATAGATATATCACCAACGTTTACCCTGCACAGCAGCTTGATGCTTCCGATACATCTTGGCAGACAACCAAGGTTGGTAACGATTCATACTTTGTTTGTACATCCGTTATCAATGGTAGCAGAGATCAAACATGGAGAGGTAGTGCTGATACAAGAACACTTAACTTTAATAATTCCCGTAATGGTACATCAGGTGTAGGTGCCGAGGTTAATAATAACTTCAGCCAACATTCAGCTAACTTGAAAACAGACCTTGCTGCAGGTAGATGTTACTATTGGAACGCTTATGCTGCTTCATTCCAGCTCAGAGACCTTGACAATTACTTTAACTCTGCCTCACAAAAGGGCTACAAGCAGGTAGGTAACTACTGGGCTTGGTACGGTGTAAGCGATACAAATCCTCAGTTTCTCGGCGGTAACTTTGTTGACAAAAATATGAAGGGCTACAGCCAGTCGGTTGCAAATGAAAAGCACGGCGTAAAGAAGATTTATGCGTTCAACTACAAGGGCCTTGCAGACGCTATCAAGAATCCTGACAAGGCAAAGCTCCTTGCCGACGTAAAGAATTATCAGCAGGGCGGTCTTTCAACCCTTATCGCTGCTTATGACGCTGCAACATCTTGGGCAAACACTGCAAATGTCAGCGCTATCAATTTTGACAATGTTGCAACCCAGGCTAATAACGTAACCAAAATGATGAATGATATCAACAAGGGTACTGCTACTGTTGATACAAGTTATGCATCATATACAGGCCTCAAGAAGGCTATCGACGATTCAAAGAAGTACTATAAAATCGACAATACAGATTACACAAAGTACACCCAAGAGGTTTGGGATCCGTTCGTAACAGCTTACCAAAACGCAGCAAATTATTTCTATGCTCTTTACGACAGCAATCCAAACGATATCAGCATTAAGTCCGATCTTGTATTTGCAAATGCAGAGCCTCTCATCGAGCCTCTTAACACTGCAAGAGAGAACCTCAAGAACGGTATGATCCGTTCTGTTGTTGATACTCAAATCCTTGAGCACGCTATCGACAATGCAACGGCTTTGGTTAACAACCCGCAATATTTTGTTGACGGCACAATAGATGCAGGCCTTGCAGATTTGATTTCTCAAATTAAAATTGCTATTTGGACCTCCGAGGATTCTTACGGATACGATACCGAAAAGATAGATTTAACTACCGAAAATCAGGCATTGGTTGACGGATATGTTGAACAGCTTTGCACAAAGATTGCGGCTGCACAGTTTAACGTAAATTACGTTCTTCCAAACAACTACTCTATGACAACCGCTATCGCAAAGGCACAGACATATGAGAAGGATGCCGATAAGTACGGCAACTACAACGTTCTTCAAAACGCAGTAGCCGACGCAAACACCTTCCGGTCAGAGCTCGGCACATTTAACGGAAGAATTGAAAATCAGGTTGCAAACACAATTTCTTCGTACGCTGATTTGGTAACCAAGATTGTAGCTGCGTTTACAGGTCTTCAGCCTGCATTCAAGCTTATCTCTAACGGTACCTTTGCAAATCAGGGTAAAACCGTTAAGTCCGAATACGCTTCGGCAAAGCGTCCTAATAACTTCAAGTTCTATTGGGAATATTCAACAGACCAAATCATTTTCATCACAAACCACGAGGCATATTCTTATGAGCTTCCTATTTCAAGATGGGGCTCATACAACGGCCAAACCGGTGATGATTTTGATACTGTATTTGACTCAATCATTCTTGACGCAAACAACCTTCCAAACGGTGAGCTTAATCTTCAGGGTGGTGCTTTTGCAGGACATGGTTGGCTTTCAGGCACCGGTATGACTGCAACCCAGCTTGAAGAATACAAGGCAAAGACACGTCTTTCTGCCGGTCTTGAGCTTTTGATTGACAGCGTAAAGGTTACAAAATCAACAGGTAAGGCTGTCGGTGTAGATTCAAGCGGTGCCGGCATCACGGACATCAATCACGACTTTATTACCGAGCTTGCCGTAACCGACGGTCACGACACACAGGCCTGGGGCGGTATTTATGCAAAGAACGGTTGGACAGAATTTACAACACATACAGTTGTAAACGTTCCTGCACAAACAGGTGCAGCCGATATGGATAACAAACCGTCTGCTATCAGTAACCGTCTTCTTCTTGGTAAGGCAGGTGCATATTTCGGTAACGTATATTTCTGGAGATATGCAGAAACAGCATTTGACGGCTGGGCAGGCTACGGCTTTGAGCGTACTCCGCTTCTTCTTAACGTTGAGTTTGTAAACGTTTCTACATTGTTTGACCTTATTGCAGAATGTTCATCAGAAAGCTTTGTTGCAACAAAGAGCCAGTACACAACAACATCATGGAACGCTCTTCAAAATGCAATCACAGATGCTAACAGCAATATGGACTATGCAAATATGACATATGATGCAATCATCACCGAGTGCGACAGAAGATACAACAACCTTTACAACGCTCGTAGAACTCTTAAGAAATGTGCATCAAATGCGGCTCTTAAAAAGGCACTTGCAGATTTCAAGTCTATTTACGATAATGATCAGTCAAAGGTTAAGCCGGAAAGCTGGACAGCATTTACAACTGCTTATGAAAGTGCCGCTGCTGCGTTTAACGGCGATTACAGCGACCTCAACATCATGGACGTTGCAGCATCTGATCAGTCAAAGGTTGATGCATTTGTAACTGCACTTACAGACGCAAAGAACGCACTTATCTACAAGATTGATTTCCAACCTCTTACAGATGCTCTTAACAACCTTTTGAACATCGAGGATAATGTTTACACAGCAGATTCTGCAAGAGCTGTTAACAATGCTATCAACAGCTGTCACTACATCTTCCTTTCACCGGCTGCAAAGGATAAGATGTATCAGGATGATACCGAGGCTATGGCAGGCATCCAGGCAGAAATTAACAACCTTAACAGCTACAAAAATTTGCTTGTATCATACGCAAGCCTCGGTCTTGACGATTCATCACTTCAGGCAAGAAAGACTGAATTGAAGGCTTCTAAGGACCCTGACGCATACGATCCTGACCAAATCGCAGCTGCACTCGCAGCAATCGAAGAAAACGAAACCGTACAGGTTTACACAGTAAAGGTTAACTGCAAGAGATTCAAGGACCAGAATGAAATGGATGCCGCTATCACAGAGGCACTTTCAACAGTTGGATTAAAGCAGTACACGCTTACTGTTAAGTCTTACAACAACGATTCAACAGGCTATGTTGTAAACGGTCAACCTCTTGATGTTAACGGCTCCGTAACATTTGATTACGGTACACCGATTAACATTGCACGCGCAGACGGCTCATCTGTTGATTGGTACTATGAGTACACATCACAGAACACATCACTTGCAAAGAAGCTTTATTCAACAACTGACGAGCTTCAGTTCGTTCTCAGAGGTAACACTATCCTTACAACAAAGTCAAAGTCAGGTACCTCTGCAAACAATCTCAAGGTTTCTTACATCAACAGTGTTAACGGTTCAAGCGTTGCAGTAGATTATGTTCCATCAGGCACACAGATTACTCTTGATGCTTCAACTGCACCAAACCTTCCGTACTACACCTTTGATTCATTCAAGGTTAACGGTGCAACAAAGGTTTCAGGCGATGTTATCACAGTAACCGAAGATACAAGAATCACCTATGTTTACACATTTACCGATGACAAGAGCTACAAGGTATATGTAACAGACCTTGGCTACGGCTGGGCAGGCAGTGACTTTGTCATTGAAAACCTTAAGTATAACGATGAGGTAAGCTTCACTCCGGGTACTCCGGGAGAAAACTCAACCGACGGTTATGCAGGTTTGAGCATGAACTATGACCTTAAGCAGTACGTAAACGGCGAAGAGGTTAAGTCTACTGTACAACCAGTCAGCGATGGTAGACTTCAGGCAGGCTACAATACAAGCAACAATACAGTTAACAACCCTGCAGTTTATGCTTGGGTAAAGGTTAATGCCGACGATTTGGATTATTGGTATGCAGAAATGCATAGTGAAACCCAACTCCCGTTGCTTTCAGGTTCTGCTTTAGACGGTTCTGACAGAATTTTCAGAGATGACGCTGCCGAAATAATTAAGGGTGAGGTTGCAATGTACGGTCCGGAATATACATTCCGTGTACATGAGAATGTCGGTCTTATCGCTCTTGACGAGTTTACATTCAACCGTGCAGTTGAATTAGGTATTGTTAATGATAACAAGAGTAACAATGAAGACAAGGTAAACATATTTACAAAGTCACAGCTTGTTGTTGCTCCAAACCAAAAGGTATCTATCATTTCTAACTTTGCAATTCCTGAAAACTGCACAATGGTAGAAAAGGGTGTTCTCGCTGCAGTAAGCACAACAAGCGAAATTACAACCGATGATAACTTATTCACTCTTGGCAATGCCGGTACAAACGGTGTAAACAAGCTTAAGTCAAACTACACGACTGCCGGTAACCAATTTGTAGTTTCTATCAACACATCACCAGTTGCAGGCAGAGTAATCGGCACTAACGTTTGGTTCAAGTGGCGTGCATACATTACTTATAGGGACGCAAACGGCAACCTTAAAACAGCGTATTCACCGGTTACAACACCATCAAATGTTGCAGACAATGTTGCTACAACACTTTAATGAGATTTCTGAGGAGGTAAAGGTAATGAAGAAATTTTATACTGAGCCTGAATTGGAAATCAGGAAGTACTCTTTGTCAGGTAACGTCGTTATGACAATTTCAAACCCTGAGGGTAACGATAACAACGACCTTAACAAAGATGATGATTACAACTTGTTTGGCTAATCAAAGCATAAGGGACCGCTTCGGCGGTCCCTTTTTTCAGGCTATCGATAAATGGGCTTAACCACGCCAAAAGAGAATATGCATGGCTCCCCTTATTGTAAGGGGAGCTGTCACCGCAGGTGACTGAGGGGATATAAAAACAGATTGAACATCGTGAACAAGTCCGTAAAAAATGGACAATAGAAAAAAACAGACCTCCTATGGTAGAA
>NZ_CAMFQO010000025.1 GCF_945980375.1 uncultured Eubacterium sp.
TCCATATCCTGCCTTAAATCTCCGCTTGCCAACGCGTCGGTAATACATTTTATATACTTTCGGCTGGTCAGCTCCTCGATAGCCCTTGCATATTCCTTTGCTTTTTCGCAGTTTCGTTCAGATGTTATTTCGTTGTACAGCTTAACATAATTTGCATTTTCGGGTGTTTGGCTGAGGCGACAGGTTGTGCGTATCAGCTTTTCAGCCTTTACGATAAGCGAGTCGTTGCTTTTAATGATTTCGTCAACAGCTTCCTCAAGGATAGACATACCCCGTTGAATACAGGTTATGAACAAATCCTCCTTGGTGTTGAAATACTTGTACATCAAGCCAATGCTTATACCCGAATTTTTTGCAATTATATTAATGTTAGCATTTTCATATCCCTTGGAAGCAAATTCCTCAATTCCGACCTCGAGGATTTTTTCCTTACGCTCGGTTGAGGCTCTGTCAAAGGCTTCCTTGTATCTTTTCTCAAACATAAAAATATTGATTTTGTAGCCTTGCACAAAATGTTAAAATTTTGTTTGTGCAAATACTCCAAATCTCCTTTGGTGAGCATTAATTCACTAAAGGTATATTACCATTTTTCATTGTGCATTGCAACAAAAATAACTAAAAATTTCAAACATTAAAGTTGACAAATCAGTAAAATGTGATATACTAAACTTGTAAAAAGTGTGAGTAGAGGCTCACCAATTAATTAGTGAGTAGCCACTCACCTAAAGTTTTAAGGAGGAAATTTATATGGATACAAGATTCGCTATTACAGAGTATCCTAACGCTGCTGCGCTTACTGCACAGCTTGATGCATTGATCAAAAAACCAATTTATTCTATCAACAGAGCCGCACTTAAGGAGTATGAGGAAGAATACTTTAACAAGAAGTGCAAAAAGTCTAAGGAAATGATTACCGAGGCAAAGAATGTCATTCCGGGCGGCGTACAGCACAACCTTGCATTCAACTACCCATTCCCAATTGTTATGACAAAGGCAAAGGGCAATAAGCTTTGGGACATTGACGGCAACGAATATTTTGACTTCCTCCAGGCAGGCGGTCCGACAATTATCGGTTCAAACGATGATGTTGTTAAGGAAAAGGTTAAGGAGCTTCTTGATGACTGCGGTCCTTCAACAGGCTTGTTCCATCCTTATGAATATAAGCTTGCAAAGAAAATCAGCGAATGTGTACCGTCAGTAGAAATGTTCCGTATGCTTGGCTCAGGTACAGAGGCTTGTATGTGTGCTGTTCGTGTTGCTCGTCTTGCAACAGGTCATAAGAACATCATTAAGATGGGCGGTGCTTACCACGGCTGGTCAGATCAGCTTGCTTGGGGTATGCGTGTACCGGGTACACTTAACCTTCAGTCACACGGTGTTCCTATGTTTGTATTCAAGCACACACAGGAATTCTTCCCTAACGACCTTAAGGACCTTGAGAAGAAGCTTATCATCAACAAGTTCCGCGGTGGTACAGCTGCTGTATTTATTGAGCCATGCGGTCCTGAATCAGCAACCCGTCCGGTAGATAAGGACTTCCCTAAGGGTGTTCAGGCACTTTGCCGTAAGTATGGTGCTCTTCTCGTTTGTGACGAGGTTGTTACAGGCTTCCGTATCGGTTTGTCAGGTGCTCAGGGCTACTATGGTATTGATCCTGATATTACAATCTTCGGTAAGATTATCGCAGGCGGTTATCCGGGTGCAGGCGGTATCGGCGGTCACAGAGAGGTTATGAAATATCTTGGTGCCGGTCTTGATAAGGCAGAGGGCAAGAAGATTCATAAGGCTATGTGCGGCGGTACAATGGCTGCTACTCCGCTTTCATGCTGCGCAGGCTACACAGTAATTTGCGAAATTGAAAAGAGAAATGCGTGCCAGGTTGCAGGTCAAATGGCTGACAGACTTGTTAAGGGACTTAATGAATCTATCAAGAAATATGACCTTCCGTTCGTATGCTACAATGTTGGTTCTATTTGTCAGCTACATACAGTTGCAACAATGCACTTTAGAGTAAATTGGAAGAAGCCTTGGACTATTCCTTCAGTTCTTAAGGAAACAGGCATCCGTCAAACAGAAATGCAGTATATGGGCGCTGCTTATATGGCAGAAGGTCTTGTTACTCTTGCAGGCTCACGTTTGTACACCTCAAGTGCTTACACCGAGGAGGACATCGACGAGTGCATCAGAAGATTTGACAAGGTTCTTTCAAAGTGTGAAAAGATTGATTACTAATTAACGACATAAATGGGGCGGTGCATAACCGCCCGTTTTGTCACTATAAATATTGAATAAATAAGGGGAAAATTATGGCTTACGAAATTGAAGAAGCTAAAAGATTAGTTGTTGAAGCCGGTAAAAGATTGGTACAAACCGGTCTTATTGCTCGTACCTGGGGTAATGTTTCTGCCCGTATCAGCGACACTCAGTTTGTTATCACTCCGTCAGGCAGAGCATATGAGGACCTCACTCCTGAGGAAATCGTTGTTGTGAACATTGAGGATTGCTCACACGAGGGCGATATTAAGCCGTCATCCGAAAAGGGTGTTCACGCAGCTGCATACCGTCACCATCCAACTGTTGATTTTGTTATCCACACTCATCAAAGAGCAGCAACAATCGTTTCTATCACAGGTATGGAAATCAGAAATGTATATGACGAGTTCAAGGGCGTTCTCGGTGACAAGATTCCTTGCGCCGAATACGCTATGTCTACAACCGAGTCATTGCGCAAAAAGGTAGAAATGTGCATTCAAATGAACCCAAGATGCCGTGCAATTATGCTTAAGCATCACGGCACACTTGTTATGGGTGACGATTATGACAATGCATTTGCTATCGCAGAAAATCTTGAAAAGTGCTGTGAAAAGGTAATTAAGGATAACTACCTTCGTCATTCTTGGGATACTGTATATTCAGATGACGCAAGACGTGCATATTACCTCAAGAAGCACGACGCAGGCGAAATGCCGGCAGAGATTTGCGACCTTGGCTCATCGGTAAGAAACGGCAATACATTTACTTTGACTGTCGGCGGTAAATCAGTTGATGTTGACCTTGAAACAGGTCTTGGCATTAACGGCATTGCTCCAAAGGTAGAGAAAATCCATAGAGCTATCTACAACACAGAGGATGTCACTATGATTAAGCATATGGCAACTCCCGATGTGGTTGCTGTATCCTGCCTTGATGAAACTATGGAGCCGATGATTGACGATTTTGCACAAATCGTTGGTCTTGATGTTAAGTGCGTTCCTTGGATTGACGGTGACACAGATGAGTGCGCAAAGGAGGTTGCAGATGCAATCAACGGCAGAAACGCAGTGCTGATTCAGGGTATGGGTGCTATGATTACAGGCAATAATGACGGCGACCTTCAGGCTCTTGATATTATTATGGATAAGGGCGCTGCCGCACAGATTGACTGTGACATTTTCAACCGTTCACACTATGTTCCAAAGGCAGAATGTTTCCTTATGAGAACCGTTTACCTTGCAAAATACAGCAAGCAAATTGACAAAAAATAATACATCAAATTAGTAAAAACACCGCTTGCGGTGTTTTTACTTTTGACTTTATTCTAAAAAGGTATTGACTTTAATGCATCTATTTTATATAATATCAATGTTGATTTGCCGGCGTGTCGGAATTGGCAGACGAGACAGACTCAAAATCTGTTATCCGTTTGGGTGTGTGGGTTCAAGTCCCACCGCCGGCACCAATGACAAGGTTTTGAGCCTTGTCATTTTTTTATTATTATCGGGGATAATATATAATAAAGGAGATTGATGCTATGTGTACTGCTGCAACATATAAAACAAAGGATTTTTATTTTGGCAGAACTCTTGATTATGAGTTTTCATACGGTGACAGCATTACTGTTGCACCGAGAAATTACGAGCTTAATTTTAGACATCAGGGAACAATCAACAGTCATTATGCTATTATAGGTATGGCACATATTGTTGATGATTATCCGCTTTTTTATGACGCAGTTAACGAAAAGGGAGTGTGTATGGCAGGCCTTAATTTTGTTGGCAATGCGGTTTATTCAAAGCCTTGCAGTGACAGGCAAAATGTTGCACAGTTTGAGCTTATTTCGTGGATACTGTGTCAGTGCAAGGATATGACAGAGGTTAGGAGCCTGCTTGAAAATATTAATATTACAGACACACCGTATAACGAGCATTTGCCTGTTGCACAGCTTCATTACATCATTTGCGACAGGAACGATTGCATAACCCTTGAATGTATGGCAGACGGTATGCACATTTATGATAACCCCATAGGCGTGCTTACAAACAATCCTCCGTTTGACATTCAAATGTTTATGATGAACAGGTATATGTCGCTTTCGCCGAAGCAACCGGAAAAATGCTTGGGCAACAATGATAATGTTGATTTGAAATATTACAGCAGAGGCATGGGTGCAATCGGATTGCCGGGCGATTTGTCTTCACCGTCACGATTTGCAAGGGTTGCGTTTACAAAGCTTAATTCCATATCCGACGACAGCGAGCAGGCAAGTGTTGGGCAGTTCTTTCATATCCTTAATTCCGTAGACCAGCAACGAGGCTGCTGCGAGGTTGAGGAGGGGAAGTACGAGGTGACTATTTACACCTCCTGCTGTAACGCAGATAAGGGGATTTACTATTATACCACATATAACTGCCACAAAATTAATGCAGTTGATATGCATAGGGAAAATCTTGACGGCACAGAGCTTGTTGCATATGAATTAATTGATAAGGAAGATTTCTTCTTTCAAAACTAAAAAAGCCGTCTTGACGCAAGTCAAGACGGCTTTTTTATAATTTATTAGTCCGGATAGCCGTTTGGATTTTGGCTTTGCCATCTCCAAGAGTCCTCGCACATTTCTTCAATTCCTCTTTCGGCCTTCCAATTAAGCTCTGCAAGAGCCTTTGAAGGATCGCTGTAACAGGTTGCGATGTCACCCGGTCTGCGTGGCTTGATTGAGTAAGGAATTGTCACTCCGCTTGCCTTTTCAAATGCATGTACAACATCAAGCACGCTATATCCGATACCTGTGCCGAGGTTGTAGATAAACAATCCCTTGTCTGCTCTAACCTTTTCCACTGCCTTGAGGTGACCGAGTGCAAGGTCAACAACGTGAATGTAATCTCTTACACCTGTGCCGTCGGGGGTATCGTAGTCATCACCGAACACGCCGAGCTCTGCTCGCTTGCCGATAGCAACCTGTGTGATATACGGCATAAGGTTGTTTGGAATACCGTTAGGGTCTTCGCCCATTGTACCGCTTTTGTGAGCACCGATAGGGTTAAAGTAACGAAGCAGGCAAACACTCCAATCGCTGTCGCTTGCACAAACATCCTTGAGCATACATTCAATTATGTACTTTGTTCTGCCGTATGGGTTCGTTACACCGCCAACCTCCATTGTTTCCGTAAGCGGAGAAACGTTGTTCATTCCGTAAACTGTTGCAGATGATGAAAATACAATCTTTTTGCAACCGTTTTTACGCATAACATCAAGCAAAACAAGTGTGCCTGTAACATTGTTATCAAAGTATTCAAGAGGCTTTTCACAGCTTTCGCCGACAGCCTTGAGCCCTGCAAAGTGGATAACGCTGTCAATTTGCTCTGCATCAAAAACCTTTTGCAAGCCCTCTGCGTCTCTGATGTCTACCTGATAAAACGGAAAGTCCTTTCCGACAAGAGCCTTAATTCTGTCGTATGATGATTTTTTGCAGTTGTAAAGGTTATCAATTACAACAATATCGAAGCCTGCGTTAATGAGCTCTACGCAGGTGTGCGAACCTATGTATCCAAGTCCGCCTGTAACTAAAACTGACATAGTAGCCTCCTAAAAATTATTTTTTATATTAAGCCTTGCATACCAAAAATTCTTTTTAGTATGCCTTGCCCCAATATACCATATGCTTTGCAGGCTTGCCGCAGCACACACAGGTGTCGCCAAGGTTTTCCTGCTCAAGCGGGATGCAACGTGAGCCGACGCCGGTGATCTCCTTAACCTTGTCCTCACATTCCTCGTCGCCGCACCACATAGCCTTAACAAAGCCGTCACCGTTTTTGTTAAGAGCCTCGGTGATTTCGTCCATATTATGAGCGATATATGTTCTTCTTTCTCTGTTTTCAAGAGCCTTTTGGTAAATGCCCTGACGAACCTCCTCGAGCTTTTGAGTAATTACTGTTTCGATTTCGTCAAGAGCAACAACAGTCTTTTCTCTGTTGTGACGGGTAACAACAACGCATTGACCTGCCTCAATATCTCTTGGGCCAAGCTCAATTCTTACAGGTACGCCCTTCATTTCGTACTCTGCAAATTTCCAGCCCGGTGTGTTGTTTGAGTCGTCAATTCTTGCACGGCAAACCTTGTTGAGTCTGTCGCACAGCTCGTTGGCAGCGTCCAGTACACCCTCTTTGTGCTGTGCAACAGGAATAACGATTGCCTGAATAGGTGCAACGGCAGGCGGAAGAACAAGGCCGTTGTCATCGCCGTGAGTCATTATGATAGCACCGATAAGACGGGTTGTAACGCCCCAAGATGTTTGGTGCGGATACTGCAGCTTGTTGTTTTTGTCGGAAAACTGAATGTCAAATGCCTTTGCAAAGCCGTCGCCGAAATAGTGGCTTGTACCTGCCTGCAAGGCCTTGCCGTCGTGCATAAGCGCCTCAATGCAGTATGTTCTTTCTGCACCGGCAAACTTGTCGCTTTCCGTTTTCTGTCCCTGAATTACCGGTATTGCAAGGTCCTCTTGGCAGAATTTTGTGTAAACGCCAAGCATTCTTTCGGTTTCCTCGATAGCCTCCTCAGGTGTTGCGTGCAGGGTGTGTCCCTCCTGCCACAAAAATTCTCTTGAACGAAGGAACGGGCGGGTTGTCTTTTCCCATCTTACAACCGATACCCACTGATTGTAAAGCTTTGGCAAATCTCTGTGAGAATGAACAATGTTGCTGAAATGCTCACAGAACAGGGTTTCGCTTGTAGGTCTTACGCAAAGACGCTCCTCAAGCTTTTCGTTGCCTCCGTATGTTACCCAAGCACATTCAGGTGCAAAGCCTTCAACGTGGTCTGCCTCCTTTTGCAAAAGTGACTCCGGTATAAACATCGGCATACAAACATTTTCGTGACCTGTTGCCTTAAACATTCCGTCAAGAATACGCTGAATGTTTTCCCAAATAGCGTAGCCGTAGGGTCTGATAACCATACAGCCCTTAACACTTGTGTATTCTACCAATTCTGCTTTTTTGCATACATCAGTATACCATTTAGCAAAATCCTCATCCATTGATGTAATATCATCAACCATTTTCTTTTGATTATTTGCCATAATGTAATCTCCCATTTATTCTTAATACCATACCGTATATCTGTTTCAGCCTTTTATTATATATTAAATCCGTAAAAAAGTAAACCATTATTTGTATGACGAGCGTTTTTTATTGCACATAATACATGTAGGACTATCGTAAAAGCGCAAATTTATACAAATGGTAAAAAATGTCATAACCATTGGTATAAAAATGCACAAAATATCTAAACTTTTTTGCCTTATTTTTATAACGCGTTGGGCAAAAATATGAGCTTGTTCTATTGCAAAAAAATGGGTATGTGTATATAATGAGAGTTAAAGCAGGTTGTCGATTTTTTAACAATCGGCAATGCTAATAAAAAGGAACGGAGGCGTGATGATGGCAATAGCACCGATTAATATGGGTGTCAATTTGCAGGAGGAGCTGCAAAATCAGCTTAATATTGACGAAGTGTTCGGCTTTGATGTTGCAGGTGTTCATATCGGCTTTGATGAGGGCACGGTTGTATCGTGGATAATAATTGCCGTTATGACGGTGCTGGCGATAATTCTTACTCGGGGCTTCAAAATTGAGGGAGAAATTTCAAAGCGACAGCTTTTGCTTGAAATGTGCTACGAAAAGGCAGAGAGCTTTTTCAAAACCATTATGAGCGAAAAGGTAGAAAAATATATCCCTTGGCTTATGAGCATGGCATTGTTTATAGGCATATCAAATATGATAGGGCTGTTTGGATTTAAGCCCCCGACAAAAAGTATGCAGGTTACTCTGGCTATGGCACTCACAACCATTGTGCTTGTGGAGTACTGTGCGTTTAAGGACAAGGGAATAAAGGGTAGGCTGAAGGCGTTTACAAAGCCTGTATGGATTGTTACACCTATTAATATACTCGAGATATTTACCAAGCCACTTTCGCTTTGTATGCGACTTTTCGGTAATATTATCGCAGCCTTTACCATTATGGAGCTTATCAAGGCGGTTCCGTTTACAAAGCTTGGTGTACCGGCAGTGTTCAGCCTGTATTTTGATTTGTTCGACGGTCTTTTGCAGGCGTACATCTTTGTGTTCCTAACAGCTATTTACTTGGAGGAGGCTGTTGAGGAAGCCGAGGAGGAGCCAAAGGAGGCAAAGAAGCTTCGCAAGGCTCAGAAAAAGGCAGAAAGGCTTGCAAAAAAGCAGGCAAAAAAGGAAGCTAAAGCTACGGCTTAGTAATAGTTAATAATTAATTTAAGGAGATAAATATTATGACAGGAACAATTATTGCAATCGGTGCAGGTATTGCACTTTTGTGTGGAATCGGCGCAGGTATCGGTATCGGTATCGCAACAGGTAAGGCAGTAGAGGCACAGGCTCGTCAGCCTGAAATTGCAAACAAAATTCAAACAACTCTTATTTTGGGCGCTGCTTTGTCAGAGGCTACGGCTATTTACGGCTTAATCGGTGCAATTCTTATTATCTTTATGTTAAAGTAACTGTTTGCACAATTAAGTATTACTGAAAGGAAATCGGCAAATGTTAAAGTTTGATTTTAATTTGCTTTGGACAGTTTTCAACCTAATTATATTCTTTGTTTTGATGAGGCTGTTTTTGTTTAAGCCTATCAAAAAGGCTATCGAAGGCAGACGTGCAATGCTTGACGGTCAGTTTAAGCAGGCAGAGGATACCGTAAACGAGGCAAACGAAAAGCTTGCGGATTACGAGGAAAGAATAAAGAATGTCGACCTTGAGGCACAGGGTATTATTTCCGATGCAAGAGGCAAGGCAAAGGTTGAATATAACAGGATTTTGGAAAAAGCAAATGATGATGTAGCAAAGCTTAAGCAGGATGCAAGGCGTCAAATCGAGCAGGAAACGGAGAATGCCCGTCGTGACGTTAAGGAGGAAATTGCAAGGCTTGCTATGGAAACAGCAGAAAAGGTTGTCGGCGAAAGCGTGAGCGCAAAAACCGACGCGGATATATATAACGAATTTTTAAGTGAAAGCAGTGAAAGTAATGATTAAAAATCAAGAGTCATATATCAAAATGCTGCTTTCATCTCAAATCAGCGTTGCAAGCCTTGAGGATGCGTTAAGGCTTGTGCAGAGTAGTGACGAGCTTTTGGAGGCTCTTAACAATCCAAACTATTCCGCTGATGAAAAGCAGCAGGTTATCAATGATTTGTTTTCGCCGTCCGTAAGGGAGTTTATGGGTGCACTTTCGGCAGAATGTCAATGCACAGACCTAAAGGACATTATCAGTGCATATATCGTTGAGCTTGACAGACAGAATAACATTATCCACGCAACCGTTAGCTGTACCACCGAGCCGGATGAAAAGCAGCTTGACGGAATCAAGGCGTTTGTTTGCAAGGAGATGAATTGCAGCAGCGTAGAGGTGGATGTTAAAAAGGACGCATCTCTTATCGGTGGCTTTGTGATTGCGGTTGAGGGCAAGGAATACGACTTTAGCCTGAAGAAAAAAATGCAGTCTATTAAGGCACAGATAATGCGTACCGCAAAGGAAAGCACAGGCGATAACAAGGCTGTGCTTGAGGCATTGCGCAAGGATATTAAATCATTTAAGCAAACCCACGAGGGCGAGGAGGTCGGTCAGGTCGTTAAGGTCAGCGACGGCATCGCAACCGTTGTTGGACTCGGCACGGCAAGATACGGCGAGATTATTGTTTTTGAGGACGGCACAAAGGGTATGGTGCAAAACATTAACAGTAGCTCTGTCGGATGTATTTTGTTCGGCTCGGATGAGGATATTCATCAGGGCACAAGAGTTAAGCGAACAAACCGAATGGCAGGTGTGCCTGTGGGTGACGCCTTTGTCGGCAGAGTTGTTAATGCACTCGGCGAGCCGATTGACGGCTTGGGTGATATTGATGCAAACGATTACCGTATGCTTGAACAGCCTGCTCCGTCTATTGTTGACAGAAAGTCGGTATCAAAGCCTATGGAAACCGGTATTCTTGCTATCGACTCCATGTTCCCTATCGGCAGAGGACAGAGAGAGCTTATTATAGGTGACCGTCAAACAGGTAAAACCTCTATCGCTATTGATACAATTATCAATCAAAAGGGCAAGGATACCATATGTGTTTATAATGCCATCGGTCAAAAGGCATCTACCGTTGCAAAGCTTGTAAGCACTCTCAAGAAAAACGGTGCTATGGATTACACAATTGTTGTGTGCTCAACTGCGTCCGATTCGGCATCGCTTCAGTACATTTCGCCTTATTCGGCAACAGCATTGGCAGAATACTTTATGTACAAGGGCAAGGATTGCCTTATCGTATACGATGATTTGAGCAAACACGCCGTTGCTTACCGTGCAATTTCGTTGCTTCTTGAAAGACCGCCCGGACGTGAGGCTTATCCCGGCGATGTATTTTATCTACATTCAAGATTGCTTGAACGTTCAAGCCGTTTGAGTGATGAGCTCGGCGGCGGCTCAATTACGGCCCTGCCTATTATCGAAACTCAGGCGGGTGACGTTTCGGCATACATTCCAACCAATGTTATCTCTATTACCGACGGTCAAATTTATCTTGAAAGCGACCTGTTCTTTTCAGGTCAAAGGCCTGCCGTAAATGTCGGCCTGTCCGTATCCCGTGTAGGCGGTGCGGCTCAAACAAAGGCAATGAAAAAGGCAGCAGGCTCGCTTCGTGTTGATTTGGCACAGTTTAGGGAAATGGAGGTATTCACCCAGTTTTCTTCCGATTTGGATGACGATACAAGGCGTCAGCTTATGTACGGCTCCGGTCTTATGGAGCTTCTTAAGCAGCCTCTTACTCATCCTATGTCGCTTGCACAGCAGGTTGTTACCCTTGTCGGCGCTATCGGCAAAAAATTTGTAGATGTTCCAAAGGGTGAAATCAAGAAGTATCAGGGTGAAATACTCGAATATTTTGAAAATCATCACAGCGATATTTTGGCTGAAATTGATACACAGAAGGTACTTGATGACGATTTGAAGGCATCAATTCTATCTGTGTTTGATGAATTCGGAAAGGCTTATAATGGCTAACGCAAGAGAAATTCAAGGCAGAATTAAGTCTATCAAGGACACCATGAAAATTACAAATGCTATGTATATGGTGTCCTCATCAAAGCTTCAAAAGGCACGGCGCGACCTGAAGAATACAGAGCCTTATTTCTATATGATTCAGGATTCGCTTGCAAAAATATTGGATACCGCACCTGAGGTTGGCTCCCGTTATTTTGACGAAAGACCCGAAAAAACAGGCGATGACAGGGTAATTGCATATCTTGTTATCACGGCTGACAAGGGATTGGCGGGCGCATATAACCACAACATCATAAAGCTTGCGGAAAAATGTGCGGTTGATGACGGTTGCAACAATATGCTGTTCGTTGTCGGTCAGCTCGGACGTCACTTTTTTGAAAAGCGTGATATACCTATTGATATAAACTTTAAGTATACCGCCCAAAATCCGACGGTTAACCGAGCAAGGCATATCAGTGAAAAAATCGTGTCTATGTTCCTTGATAAAAAGATAGACGAGGTTTATGTAATATATACCAGAATGGTAAATTCAATGACGGTTGAGGCTGTCAGCAAAAGACTTCTTCCGTTAAGAAAAGAAAAAATCAATGTGCAAAATAACGAGCTTGTTAAGCATTATGACGATGCAACCTTTTTGCCCGATGCAAAAACTGCGTTTGATTCCATTGCTCCAAGCTACGTTGCAGGCTATATTTACGGTGCACTTGTAGAAAGCTATTGCAGTGAGCATAATGCTCGTATGATGGCTATGCAAAATGCATCTGACAGTGCAAGCACCATGATTAAGGATTTGTCCATTCAGTTTAACAGAGCAAGGCAGGCGGCTATCACGCAGGAAATCAGCGAGGTTTGCGGCGGAGCGAAGCAGTCTGCTAAAAATGCTAAATAACCTTTTGGAAGGTAATAAGTTATGAATTACGGAAAAATTACACAGGTTATGGGACCTGTTGTTGATGTACAGTTTGACGGTGATTTGCCCAAGATTAAGGAGGCACTTGAGGTGCAAAATAACGGCAGACGTGCTGTTATGGAGGTAGCCCAGCATATCGGCTCCAACACGGTTCGTTGCATTATGCTTGCTGCATCCGAGGGCTTGTACAAGGATATGCAGGTTGTCGCAACGGGTGATTCCATCAAGGTGCCCGTAGGAGAAAAAACTCTGGGCAGACTCTTTAATGTTGTCGGCGACACCATAGATGATTTGGAAAATTTGGATAACGAGGAGCATTGGTCCATTCACCGCAAGGCTCCAAGCTTTGACGAGCAGGCATCAGAGGTTGAGATTTTGGAAACCGGTATTAAGGTTATCGACCTGCTTACACCTTATCAAAAGGGCGGAAAGATTGGCTTGTTCGGCGGTGCGGGTGTTGGTAAAACCGTTCTTATTCAGGAGCTTATCACAAACGTTGCAACACAGCACGGAGGATATTCAATTTTTACCGGTGTGGGTGAGCGTTCAAGAGAGGGTAACGACCTTTGGAACGAAATGAAGGAGTCGGGTGTTATTAACAAAACCGCCCTTGTTTTCGGTCAAATGAACGAACCGCCGGGAGCAAGAATGAGGGTTGCTCAAACCGGTCTTACCATGGCAGAGTATTTTCGTGACAGAGAGCACCAGGATGTTCTTTTGTTCATTGACAATATTTTCAGATTTATTCAGGCAGGCTCGGAGGTATCTGCACTTTTGGGCAGAATGCCGTCTGCGGTAGGCTATCAGCCCACCCTTGCCACCGATGTCGGCGAATTGCAGGAAAGAATTACATCAACCAAAAACGGCTCAATCACATCTGTTCAGGCTGTGTATGTTCCTGCCGACGACCTTACCGATCCGGCGCCTGCAACCACCTTTGCACACCTTGACGCAACAACCGTTCTTTCGCGTAAAATTGTTGAAAAGGGTATTTATCCTGCTGTTGACCCGCTTGAGTCAAATTCAAGAATTCTTGAGGCCGATGTCGTAGGTCAGGAGCATTATGAGGTTGCCTGCAAGGTTCAGGAGTATTTGCAAAAGTACAAGGAGCTTCAGGATATTATTGCAATTCTCGGTATGGAGGAGCTGTCCGACGAGGATAAGCTTTCCGTATTCCGTGCAAGAAAGATTGAAAAGTTTTTGTCACAGCCGTTCCACGTTGCCGAAAACTTTACGGGTCTTAAGGGTGTTTATGTTCCTATTAAGGAAACTGTAAGGGGCTTTAAGGCTATCGTTGACGGTGAGGTTGATGACCTTCCGGAAATGGCATTTTTCAATGTCGGAACTATTGACGAAGCAAAGGAAAAGGCAAAAACACTTTAACGGTGATTGGGTATGAATACATTTAAGCTAAAGATTGTTTCTTCAAACAGGGTGTTTTTTGACGGCGAGGCTCAAAGCCTTGTTGTGCCTGTTGCAGGCGAGGGACTATGCGGCTTTTTGGCAAGGCACGAAAACACGGTTGCACCTATTGAGTTTGGTGAAATGAAGCTAACAGATGCCGACGGCAATGTAACAGAGGCGTTTGTCGGCTCGGGATTTTTGGAGTTTATAAATAATCAGGCTAACCTTGTGTGTATCTCTGTTGAGCTGCCGGAAGAGATTGATAAGCGCAGAGCCGAGGAGGCAGCCGAAAGAGCGGCAGAGGAGCTTCGTCAGCAAAAATCAATCAATGAGTATTACGTAACACAAGCAAATCTTTCTCGTGCAATGGAACGACTTAAAATTAAAAACAAGCATCAGATATAAAAACAAGGCTACCGATTTTTCGGTAGCCTTTAGATTTGTTAATAATAGGGGTTGTACTTGGCGCCCCTTTTATGCAATAAAGGGGAGCTGTCACCGTAGGTGACTGAGGGGATAAATATTACCGAAACCCCTTTATTCATCAATATATGTGAAGCGTTGAAATGCTTTACCGTCACGCTCCACTGTTTCGTTCCACATTTCTGCAGGGCGAACCCAAATTCCTGCGTCACCGTACAATGCCCTGTAAACAACCATTTCCTCAAGCGTTTCGCTGTGCCTTGCAATGCCGATAACCTCGTATTCGTTGCCCTTAAAGTGTCTGTATTTTCCAAGCTTAATTTCCATTGCCGATGTCCTCGTTGTAGCAGGGTATGATTAAAGAAAAATCCATATTGTTATCTGTCTTTATCTTGACCGAAAATAGTCTTTGTGATAGAATTATACCATAATTGAAATTTTTATACAAGGATTTTGAGTTTGGTATGAAAAAGCTTTTTAACAAGGAATTTATTTTGTATATTGTGTTCGGTGTACTTACCACCGTTGTGTCGTGGGGCAGCTATACATTGCTTGTAAATATTTGTAAAATGCCTGTGTTTTGGTCAAACCTTATCAGCTGGGTGTGTGCAGTGCTTTTTGCATACATCACAAATAAGCTTTGGGTGTTTGAGTCAAAAAGCTGGAATGCCAAATTGGTGCTCAAGGAGGCAGGCTCGTTTTTTGCATCAAGAGGTGCAACGGGGGTGTTGGAAATTGTTTTTGTACCCGTACTTGTAAAGCTGTCGTTTGATAACTTGTTTTACACTGTTTTTGAAAAAATGCACATTTCCTTTGGCATTTTGTTTACCGAGGGCATATATTCAAAAATTGTCGTTTCCTTTATTATTGTAATTTTGAATTACGTTTTTTCAAAGCTTATAGTATTCAAAAACAAGGCCGATTAATTTCGGTCTTTTATTTTTTGTACAAAAAGAGAGTGTGATAATTGTATATTTTTTATGCTTTGTTTTAATAAATATATAAATTAATGTTGAATATCCTTGCGATTTGTGAGATAATAAACTGTAATTTTATGTAAACTTTGATTTTTTAGGGAGAAAATATGACTGAATTTCAAGAATTAGCACAGCTTTTGTTTGGGAATATTACAAAAACTCCGCAGGATATGGAGGAGCTTTATCCGCCACGACAGCTTAAGGAGGGCGCAAGGGTAACCCGATTTGCACCGAGCCCTACCGGATTTTTGCATTTTGGCAATTTGTTTACCTGTATGGTATCATACAAAACCGCAAAAGCCACAGACGGTGTTTTTTATGTAAGAGTTGAGGATACCGACCAAAAGAGAAAGGTTGACGGCGCTATTGACGTTATGCTAAAGGGTCTGTCGGTTTACGGCATAAATGCCGACGAGGGCGTTGTAGGTGACGGCAAAGAGATAGGCGACTACGGACCGTATTATCAAAGCGCAAGGGTAGATATTTACCAAGCCTATGCAAAGTCACTTGTAGAGCAGGGGCTTGCTTATCCTTGCTTTTGCTCTGCCGAGGAGCTTGATTCAATCCGTGCCGAGCAGGAAAATGACAGCATCAAGGGCTATTGGGGCAGGTATGCAAAATGCAGAGACCTTACCCTTGACCAAATTAAAGCCAATATTGACGCGGGTATGAGCTGGACTCTTCGTCTTAAATCACCGGGTGAGCTTGATAAAAAATGTTATTTTGACGATATGATTAAGGGCAAAATCGAAATGCCGGAGAATGTTCAGGACATTGTGCTTCTCAAATCGGACGGAATACCGACATACCATTTTGCACACGCAGTTGACGACCACCTTATGCGCACAACCCATGTTGTAAGGGGTGACGAGTGGATTTCTTCCGTTCCCATTCATCTCCAGCTGTTCAAGGTGCTTGGCTTTAAGCCACCTAAATATGCTCACGTTTCTCCTATAATGAAAGAGGAAAACGGCGGCAAGCGCAAGCTGTCAAAAAGAAAAGACCCCGAAGCAGCAGTAACATATTATGCCGAGGAGGGATATCCTCAGCAAAGCGTAAACGAATATATGATGACTCTTGCCAATTCAAATTTTGAGGATTGGCGCAGGATGAACAAGGACGAGGATATAGATAAATTCCCGTTCAACTTGAAAAAAATGAGCGTGTCGGGCGCCTTGTTTGATTTGGTAAAACTTACCGATGTGTCAAAAAATGTAATATCGCTTATGCCTGCAAAGCAGGTGTTTGACCTTGCATATGCGTGGGCAAAGGAATATCAGCCAAGGCTTGCAGAGCTTTTTGCACAGGACACGGCAAAGGCAACAGCAATTCTTAACATTGACCGCGAGGGTAAAAAGCCTCGTAAGGATATTGCAAAGTGGAGCGATGTTTTGGATTACGTAAGCTATATGTACGATGAAACCTTTGTACCCTGCTACGAGCTTAACGGCAACGCGACACCCACTCTTGCAGTAAAGGTTATTGAGGAATACCTAAAGGCAGTAAACCTTGACGACGATAAGGATACTTGGTTTGGCAGGATTAAGGACATTTGTCCGCTTGTTGACTGCACACCTAACGTTAAGGAATACAAGGCAGAGCCTGAAAGGTTTGCAGGTCACGTAGGTGATGTTTCAACAATTATCCGTGTGGCTCTTACAGGCAGAACCAACACACCCGATTTGTTTGCCATAACAGCTCTTTTGGGCGAGGATACAGTTAAGGCAAGGCTTAATTCGGCATTAGAATACTATAAGGAGGCAATGTAAATGGCAGTTGATGAAATTAAAGAAGAGGAAACCGTATCTCAAAACTTCATTCACGATTTTATTGATGAGGACTTGGAAGAGGGAGTATACTCCAGAGTACAAACCCGTTTTCCTCCGGAGCCAAACGGCTATCTTCATATCGGACACGCTAAGGCTATTTGCATTAACTTCGGTGTAAAGAATAAGTACAACGGTGTTTGCAATCTTCGTATGGATGATACCAATCCAACCAAGGAGGATACAGAATATGTAGACGCTATCAAGGAGGACATTAAGTGGCTCGGCTTTGATTGGGACAATGTATATTTTGCATCCGATTACTTTGATTATATTTACGAATGTGCGGTAAAGCTCATCAAAAAAGGACTTGCTTATGTTGATGAGTCTACCGCCGATGAAATCAGAGAGAGTCGCGGCACACTTACCGAGCCGGGCAAAAACAGCCCCTACCGTGACAGACCTATTGAAGAGAGCCTTGACCTTTTCCAAAGAATGACAGACGGAGAATTTGAGGCAGGCTCAAAGGTACTTCGTGCCAAGATAGATATGGCTTCACCTAATATGAATATGCGTGACCCTATCATTTACCGCATTATGTATGCACATCATCACAGAACGGGCGACAAGTGGTGCGTTTATCCTATGTACGATTTTGCACACCCTCTTTCAGATGCGTGCGAAAGGGTTACTCATTCACTTTGCTCACTTGAATTTGAAAATCACCGACCTCTTTACGATTGGGTTTGCAACAACTGTGTTGACGGTGAAAAGCCAAGACAGATTGAGTTTGCAAGGATGAATTTGAACTATACACTCACATCTAAAAGAAAGTGCTTAAAGCTTGTTCAGGACGGCATTGTTGACGGCTGGAACGATCCTCGAATGGCAACCATCAGCGGTATGCGTCGTCGTGGCTATCCTGCCGATGCAATCCGTGATTTCTGCGACAAAATCGGTGTTTCAAAGGCATACAGCGTTATCGATTTTGCCATGCTTGAAAGCTGCGTTCGCGACAGCCTTAACAGAAATGCAAAGAGAGCTATGGCAGTTGTTGATCCCATTAAGCTCATTATTGACAATTATCCCGACGATAAGGTTGAGGAGCTTGAGGTAGAATATCATCCCGACCATGAGGAATTCGGCAAGCGTACAATTCCGTTCGGCAAGGAGCTTTGGATAGAGCGCGACGATTTTATGGTAGAGCCTATAAGCAAGTATCGTCGTTTGTTCGTTGGCAACGAGGTTAGGCTTTACAAGGCTTACTGCGTAACCTGCACAGGCTATGATTTGGACGAAAACGGCGAGGTTGTTGCTGTTCACGCATCATATGACCCAGAGACCTTTGGCGGTGATACTCCCGACGGAAGAAAGGTTAGAGGTACTATTCACTGGGTATATTCAGGTGATAACAACAAGGCAGAGGTTAGGCTTTATGACCGCCTGTTCAATGTAGAAAACCCAAGCGACGAGGAGGGCGTCGGCTCATTTGAGGACAACCTTAATCCCGATTCGCTTGAAACAAGAACCGCTTATGTAGAGCGTGCATTGGCAGACACAAAGCCGGGCGACAGATTTCAGTTTATGCGTATAGGCTATTTTTGTACAGACCAAGACAGCAGGGAAAATTCTCTTGTGTTTAACAGAACAGTTCAGCTCAGAGACAGCTTTAACAAAAAGAAGTAAAGAAGGCATTATTGTGGCAAAACAGGAAAGAAAAGATATAAGAAATATTGCGATCATTGCTCACGTTGACCACGGCAAAACAACCCTTGTGGACGAGATGCTTCACCAAAGCGGTATTTTCCGTGATAATGAGATTGTTCAGGAAAGAGTAATGGACTCAAATGATTTGGAAAAGGAAAGAGGAATTACCATCCTTTCCAAAAACACGTCAATTCATTATAAGGATACAAAAATCAACATTGTTGATACTCCGGGACACGCGGATTTCGGCGGCGAGGTAGAGCGTATTCTTACAATGGTAGACGGCGTTTTGCTGTTGGTTGATGCATTTGAGGGCTGTATGCCGCAAACAAGATTTGTTCTTAAAAAGGCACTCGGTCTACATAAAACTCCTCTTGTTGTTGTCAATAAGGTTGACCGCGACGGTGCAAGACCGGAGGAGGTTATTGATGAGGTTCTCGATTTGTTTATTGAGCTTGGTGCAGACGATGACCAAATAGATTTTCCGGTTGTATATGCTTCTGCAAGAAACGGCTATTCATCGCTTGATCCCAATGTACGCGAGGGTGATATGCGTCCGCTTTTGGATGCTATTTTAGAGCATATTCCGTCACCTGTCGGTGATCCGGACGGTCCTGCTCAAATTTTGTTTTCTTCGCTTGAATATGACGACTATGTAGGCAGAATAGGCGTGGGCAGAGTGGAGCGCGGCACAATAAAGGTAAACACTCCTTATGTTCTTTGCCGTCAGGACGGAACACAGGAAAACATAAAGTTTTCAAAGATTTATCAATTTGAGGGGCTTGCAAGAAAGGATTGCCCTACTGCATCGTTCGGAGACCTTGTATCCGTTGCAGGCGTAGCAGACCTTAATATAGGCGAAACTGCGTGCGACCCCGAGCATATTGAGCCGTTGCCGTTTGTAAAGATTGACGAGCCCACTATCAGTATGAACTTTATCGTTAATGACTCACCGTTTGCAGGCAGAGAGGGTAAGTACGTTACATCCCGTAATCTGCGTGACAGACTGTTCAAGGAGGTAGAAACCAACGTTTCAATGCGCGTGGAGGAAACCGACTCTATGGATACCTTTAAGGTGTCGGGACGCGGTGAGCTTCATCTGTCTATCCTCATTGAAACAATGAGAAGAGAAAACTACGAATTTCAGGTGTCACGTCCGCAGGTTATCGTTAAAAGGGATGCCGACGGCAAGGTGCTTGAGCCTATGGAAACAGCAATTATCGAGGTGCCGGAGGAGTATGTCGGTGCCGTTATGACCAAGCTTTGCTCACGCAAGGGCGAAATGATTAATATGGACACACGCCCTACGGGTATGACTCATATGGAAATCAAAATCCCATCACGCGGTCTTATCGGATACAGAAGCGAGTTTTTGACCGATACCAACGGTAACGGTATTATGAATCAGCTTTTTGCAGGGTACGAGGAATGGCACGGAGATATTGAAACAAGAAGCCGTGGCTCAATCGTGGTGCACGAAACAGGCACAACAACAGGCTACGGTTTGTGGAATACGCAGGACAGAGGACGCTTGTTTGTCGGTCCGGGCGTAGATGTTTATGAGGGTATGATAGTCGGCGAATGTGCCAAGGACGAGGATATTGTTTGTAATGTCTGCAAGAAAAAGCATGTTACAAACACACGCGCAAGCGGCAGCGACGAAGCGCTTAAGCTTGTACCGCCCACCACTCTTTCGCTTGAGCAGAGTATGGAATTTCTTGCCGATGACGAGCTTTTGGAGGTCACTCCAAAGTCAATCCGTCTGCGCAAAACAATTCTCAGCAAGGAATTAAGACTAAAGGCAGAAAACAAAGCTAAACGAGGCTGATTTGTATTATGAACAACGAGCAGGCAGGGTTGTATTTTCACATCCCTTTTTGCAAAAGCAAGTGTCCGTACTGTGATTTTTACAGCGTAAGGTATGACGAAGCCTTGGCTGAACAGTACGTCCAACAAATATGTAACACAATGAAACAGTATCAAGGCTCCTTTGATACTGTTTATTTTGGTGGCGGAACACCGAGTATATTGGAGCCGGCGCTGATTGGCAGGATATTGTCCTGTGCAAAAGAGCAGTTTGATATAGATGACCGCTCGGAGATAACGATAGAATGTAATCCGTCAAAGGATTTGTCTGAGGATTTCAAAAGATATGCGTCATACGGTATAAACCGTATAAGCCTCGGTATGCAAAGTGCAGTTGATAAGGAACGGTTTGCTCTCGGCAGGTCGGCGGGCAGGGCAGAGGTTGAAAGGGCAATAGTCTGTGCAAAAAAAGCAGGCATTGAAAACATAAGTCTTGACCTTATGCTCGGCACACCCAAGCAAACCGTTGAATCACTTGATTGTTCCATAGATTTCATAAAAAATACGGGTGTAAAGCATGTGTCGGCTTATATGCTCAAGCTTGAGCAGGGCACTAAGTTTTACGAAATGAGGAACAGACTTGAATTGCCTGACGACGACACGGTAAGCGAAATGTACCTTAAAACCGTAAGTGCTTTGGACGCTTCAGGATTTAAGCAATACGAAATAAGTAATTTTTCCGTACCGGGCTTCGAGAGCAGGCACAATACAAAATATTGGACTCTTGTTGAGTATTTGGGCATAGGCAAATCCGCTCACAGCCTTTGGAACGGCAGACGATTTTACTATGACAGCGAGTGGAACAAAATTGATGACGGAAAGGGAGGCGCACAGACAGAGCGTATTATGCTTGGTTTGCGTCTTAACAAGGGTGTTGAAAAATCGTTGATAAGTGCCGATTATTCCAAGCTTGTCGGTATGGGATATATTGAAGAAAAGGGCGACAGAATTGCTCTTACCCCCAAGGGAATGCTTGTTTCCAATACAATTATCAATATGCTGATTTAGTGATTGTCACAAAATTAACATAATATATGTTGGGTATATATACAGTTTTTGTATAATCTGTAAAAAATACAGATTTTTCTTGATTATTAGCCATAAAGAGTATAAAATAATAGTGCAATAAAATAATAAAGCAATTTATTAAATTAATTTTTCGGAGGTATAATCCAATGGTAAAAGTTGCTATTAATGGTTTTGGCCGTATCGGTCGTCTTGCTTTCCGTCAGATGTTCGGCGCAGAAGGCTACGAAGTAGTTGCAATCAACGATCTTACAAGCCCAAAGATGCTTGCTCATCTTTTGAAGTATGATTCATCACAGGGTAAGTATGCTCTTGCTGATACAGTATCAGCTACTGACGATTCAATCATCGTTGACGGCAAGGAAATTAAGATTTATGCAAAGGCTGACGCTTCAGAACTTCCTTGGGGCGAGCTTGGTGTAGACGTTGTACTTGAGTGCACAGGTTTCTACACATCAAAGGAAAAGGCTTCTGCTCACATTAAGGCAGGTGCTCGTAAGGTAGTTATTTCTGCTCCTGCAGGCAACGACCTTCCTACTATCGTTTACAATGTAAACCACGACACACTTACAGCTGAAGATACAGTTATTTCTGCTGCATCTTGCACAACAAACTGCCTTGCTCCTATGGCAAAGGCTCTCAACGACTTTGCTCCAATCCAGAGCGGTATTATGTGCACAATCCACGCATACACAGGCGATCAGATGACTCTTGACGGTCCTCAGAGAAAGGGCGACCTCAGAAGATCAAGAGCAGCTGCTGTAAACATTGTACCTAACTCAACAGGTGCTGCAAAGGCTATCGGCCTTGTTATTCCTGAGCTCAACGGCAAGCTTATCGGCTCTGCACAGAGAGTTCCTACTCCAACAGGTTCAACAACAATTCTTACAGCTGTTGTTAAGGGCAAGGACATCACAGTTGACGGCATCAATGCTGCTATGAAGGCTGCTGCAACAGAGTCATTCGGCTACAACACAGATGAAATCGTATCTTCAGACATAGTTGGTATGAGATACGGCTCACTCTTTGATGCTACTCAGACAATGGTTCTTCCTATCGGTGAGGATCTTTATGAGGTTCAGGTTGTTTCATGGTACGACAACGAGAACTCATACACATCACAGATGGTTAGAACAATCAAGTACTTCTCAGAGCTTGGCTAATAAACTAACACAAAATAAAAAGCACCCTTGGGGGTGCTTTTTATTTTTGCGTTAATCAAGATACAGAACGATTTTTTTGTTTGCAATGGATTTTTTTATGTCTATTACTCTTTGGTTGGATGAGCCTCTGAACTTTAGAGTTATGGAGTGGAGCTCCTCACAGTACGGCCCGTCCACCAAAACGTCAATCAGCGACAGCATTTCCTTGCTGATGTCAGTTGCAGCACGGCTTTTTTCTTCGGTACTGCCGAGGATTTGCTCAATAGTAAAGCCCGTGTAGCACCAAACGGTTTTGTCCGGAAATCGCTCGCGGAACATTACCAAAAACGGAACAAGCACCTTTTGGTTTTCAGGCTCAAAGGGCTCACCTCCAAGCAGAGATATACCGTTTATCCATTCGTGGTCTACGCTTTCGAAGATTTGCTCCATGGTTTCCTCGGTAAAAAGATTGCCGTAGCCAAAATCCCATGTTACCTCGTTAAAGCAATTTTTGCAGTGATGCCTGCAACCCGAAACAAACAGCGATGTTCTGACGCCCTCGCCGTTTGCAATATCGTTTGTTTTTATTTCTGCCCAGTTCATAAAATCACCGTAGCCTTTCAGCATTGCTGTTTTTTATATTATATCACATTA
>NZ_CAMFQO010000026.1 GCF_945980375.1 uncultured Eubacterium sp.
TTTTGGCGTTTTTCGCCTTTTGCTCGGGGGCAGTACCATCGTACAGCTCCCACTCGCAAGAATGCGAAATTCAGCACCATTTCTCAACAGTCTACCAGCGTGTCGAAATTTATAATTTGATTTTTTCGACACGCTGTGCTCCCCTTATTTCAAGGGGAGCTGTTGCATTTATTATGCGACCGAGTGGATAATAATTCCACAATACTTTTTCCTTGGATTTTCGTCCAAGGGATTTTTTGTTGATTATTTACAGATACGATGATATAATATGTACAAATCTATTGTTGAAGAAACAGCGGAGAATAATTATGAAAATGAAGTTAGAGCAAAATTGGACAACAACCAATAATAATCAGCCTTTTGATGATGAGGAGGTAAAAAGATATATTTCGGTTGTACCTACCGAAAATCAAATTAGGCTTCAGGACAAGCCCTTTTATGCATTCCTTCACTTTGGTATGAATACTGCAAATGACAGGGAATGGGGCTGCGGCAGTGAGGTTGCGACAGATTTTGATATTACTAAAATTAAGCCTGAACAGTGGGTTAAGGCAGTAAAAGCAGGCGGTATGACAGGCATTATTTTAACCTGCAAGCATCACGACGGCTTTTGCCTTTGGAATACAGGCACAACCGATTTTAACGTTATGAATTCTCCGATGGGTATGGATATTGTAAAGGCTGTGTCTGACGAATGTCATAAGCAGAATATGGAATTTGGTGTTTATCTTTCGCCTTGGGATATGCACGAAAAAACCTATGGCACAGAGCAGTACAACGATTTTTTTGTCCGTCAGCTGACCGAGCTTTGCGGAAATTACGGAGAGCTGTTTGAGGTTTGGTTTGACGGTGCAAAGGGTGCAAATGCCAAGGCGTTTACATATGATTGGCAAAGGTATTATAAAATTATAAGAACTATGCAGCCAAAGGCTAATATTGCTATCTGCGGCGAGGATATTCGTTGGGTAGGCAACGAGGCGGGCAAGGCAAGAAAATGTGAGTACTCGGTTGTTCCTTCATCCCTGAAGCAGTGCGAATCTATTGAAAAAAACAGCCAGCAGGCAGAGAATGATACAGCAAAGCTTCAAAGAGTTGACACAATGGATGAGGACTTGGGCTCAAGGAAGGTGCTAAAGAACAATGCATATCTTTCTTGGTATCCGGCCGAGGTTGATGTCTCTATACGTAAGCGCTGGTTTTATCATAAAAAGGATGACAAAACCGTTAAGAGTGTAAAAAAGCTTTTTAAGATTTACCTGAACTCTGTCGGAAATAACTGTACACTTCTTCTTAATATTCCGCCGTCGGACAAGGGTGTAATCTGTTCAAAGGATGTCAGAAGATTAAAAGCACTCGGTAATAAGATTGCAGATATTACCTCTAACCCCGTGCTTGAGCAAAATATCGGAGAACTCAAGCGCACAGACGGCTATCTTGAATTTAACTTTGATTCGCCCAAAAAGCTTAAGTATTTTATTATTTCGGAGGATTTGTCATACAGCCAAAGAATTGAAAAATTTGACCTGTATCTTAAAAAAGCAAACGGCAAATACAAAAAAGCCTATTCGGGTACAATAGTCGGCTCAAAGAAGATTGTAAAGCTTAACAAAAACGCAAGCGGCGCAATACTCGTTATTCGCCAAAGCCGTTCAACTCCGCACATTAAATCTGTAGGATTTTACGAATAAAAAAAGAGAGAAGGCATTAGGACAGACCACATAAGGAATTATTTATGTAAAAAACATGATGTGCATCGTATCTTACGATGATACACCATGTTTTTTGTTTACTGAAACTGTCCGTACAGTTTCCCTGCCTGTTACAGTATGCTAAAATCGCAAAATCACATCCCATTCAGACAGTCATTAAGTTGTTAAAAACAAGCGGTTTTTAATTACCCTCTCAATAAGTTGACAGCGAGTAGGACAAAACCCAACCTTAAATATGCTTGTCGGTTTTTCTTGTAAAAACATTGATATTTGTTGAAAAATCGTTGACATTTACGTATAATGAGTATATACTAATACGATTTAGATTCAGTAAAATCTATTTGGGCGGCTTGGGATAAAAGGAGATATTATGATTATGCACGATTTCGAGTATGTTCCAAAAGAAGAATGGAAACCGGTTAGAGATGAACTTTTTGAAATTATCCACAGATTACAAAATGAAGTTAGAGATGATTTTACTTTTCAATATCATTTTGTGGGCAGTAGCAAACGAAATATGATAACCCGTGACCTAAACTCTAACAATGGTTTTGACTTTGATGTGAATATTGAAGTAAATGACCCCGACGAAGATTATTCTGCCAAAGAAATACGAAACATTCTTCGCAAAGGTCTTGATAAGGTCAATAATCCTTATGGATGTTCGATTTTCGGATATGATTACACCGAAGATTCCACCCGTGTTCTTACCATTAAAGTAAAGGATAGAGCCAACTCTTGTATCTTGCATAGTTGTGACTTTTGCATTATATATGAATGTGGCGATGGACAGCAACAATATATTCGCTATAACAAAAAACAACACAGTTATTCGTGGGAATATCAGCCCAAAGGGTATTATGATCTACCTATCAAAATAGAGTGGATTAAAAAGCATAAACTGTGGCAGCAAGTCAGAGATAATTACATAGATAAAAAGAATACAAACACCGATGATAATAAAAAGTCCAGATCAATTTTTGCTGAAACAATTCATCAGGTCTGCCAGCAAAATGGATATTATCGGTAAAAAAGCGGAGGATAAGTTATTATGTATTGTAAAAATTGTGGTAGAACTGTAGATGATACTTCATCATATTGTAATAACTGCGGGGCACGGATTGATAATAAGTCCAATGCAATTATTTCTGAAGATAGTTCGAGTTTGGGGTTTGCTATCTTGGGATTTTTTATCCCAATTGTTGGTTTAATACTCTTTCTCATATATGAAGGAAAGAAACCTAAACGAGCCAACAATTGAAGCGGTAGATGCAAATGGTGCAAGAATTGAAACAGATATGATTTACGCTGATAGATTAGGTGCTGGGCAAGAGATATACTTGAAAGCTTTTGAATACGTAGATCAAGAAAAACTAAATCAATTCAAAAATGCAACCTTCAGAGTTTTAGAAATAAACAAATACGATTATTAAATTTTCAAGCGAGGTGCTATATGGGTAAACATTTTTTTGATTTTGAGGACGGCGATTTTGCTTATTCTATCTCTGACAATATGGCAATAGATTCTGACGGAGATTTATTGATGAGAATGGGAGATAATATGGCAATGGATATGGATTCAGGTGAATTACATATTATATCCGGTTGGTCTAACGATGAAGATGATTAAAGTAACGGCGGCAGAGAGGTGTTAATCTCCCTGCCGCCGTTTTCTTATGCGTATATTATTTCTTTATTTTCAATCATGCTTTCAAATTACTTCCTTATGCGGCGTTAGCATTACGCTTTCTCTCTTTTTAGATTGCAGATATTGCTTTTTAATAACTCAAGAAAAGAATATATTTGGCTCCCCTTATTGTAAGGGGAGCTGTCACCGCAGGTGACTGAGGGGATAAAAAACAGACTGAACATTGAGTTCAATCTGTTCTTTGCTTTAGTATGAAAATCTGTGACCGTCGCAACGCTTCAAAAGCTCATCCCAACGTCTGTCAACTTCCTTTTGGAATGCTTCAATCATCCACTCGTTGCCCGGCTTAAACATATGCTTAAATCTGCCTTGCTTAACAAGCCATTCCTCAATAGGCACATACTTTCTCGGCTCGTAGTTGAGTATCCACTTGCCGTCAACAACCTCAAACAAAGGCCAATATCTTGTTTCTACTGCAAGCTTAACAATATCCATAATATCGTATGTGGGGTATCTCCAGCCTCTCGGGCACGGAGCCATAATGTTAAGGAACGCCGCACCCTTTGTATAAATTGCTCTTTCGCTCTTGCAATGTAGATCTCTAAAGTTTTGTACAAAGGTTGTTTGTGCAACGTAAGGGATTTGATGCTCTGCAATGATAGCCGCCAAATCCTTTCTGTACTGAAGCTTGCCGTTAGACTCCTTGCCGATAGGTGTTGTTGTTGTGTCCGCAAACATAGGGGTTGCAGAGCTTCTTTGAATACCTGTGTTCATATATGCACCGTTGTCGTAGCAAACATAAACCATATCGTGATTTCTTTCCATAGCACCTGAAAGGGACTGAAATCCGATGTCATATGTACCGCCGTCACCGCCAAAGGTGATAAACTTAAAGGTGTCGTCAATCTTGCCTTTTCTCTTTAGGGCATTGTATGCACCCTCAACACCTGCAAGGGTAGCACCTGCATTTTCAAATGCGTTGTGAATGTAGCTGTCCTTGTATGCTGTGTATGGATACATAAATGTACTAACCTCAAGACAGCCTGTTGCGTTGCCCACAACCGCGTGATCACCCTCGTGCAAAGCTTTAAGCACGTTTCTTACAGCTATTGTACCGCCACATCCTGCACACATTCTGTGTCCGGGAGCAAGTCTGTCATCTCTTGAAACATATTCCTTAAAATTATACATCTGTTGCTCCTCCTTACTCTCTAACGCCCATATATCTGTATGGCTCGTCAACCTTGCCGTTTCTGTCGGCATCCTCAAGCCATCCGTATACTTCTATCATATTTTTAACTCTTACATCTCTGCCGCCCAAGCCGTAAACAATGTTGATAACCTTTGGTGTCAAACCTGCTCTGAACAGCGCCGTTGTAACATCTGCACCCAAAGGACCGCAGGTGTCGTTGTAGCTTTCTGTTCTGTCCATAAGTGCAACTGCCTTAACGTTTTTAAGAGCCTCGGCAATTTCTTCTGCAGGGAACGGACGGAACAACCTAATCTTAATCATACCGACCTTCTTGCCTTGTTCTCTTAATTGGTCTACGGCATCCTTTGTTGTTCCTGCGGCAGAGCCGATGATAACAACTGCATAGTCGGCATCGTCCATCCTGTATTCTTCAAATAAGCCGTAGCTTCTGCCGGTCATTTTTTTGTATTCCTTTGCAACGTCAAGAACAACCTGCTTTGCATTTTTGAGTGCCTGAGCCTGTGCTCTTTTCGCCTCAAAGTAGTAGTTTGTAACGCTGTACGGTCCGACATGCATTGGCATATCCTTGTTCAAAAGATAGTTTTCAGGCTCGTATTCGCCTACAAAATTCTTAACCTCCTCATCCTCGTTAAGAATAATGTTTTCAACCGCGTGCGATGTAATGAAGCCGTCCTGGCAAATCATAACAGGAAGCTTAACATCCTTGTGCTCACCGATTCTGTATGCCATGCAGAGATTATCATATACCTCTTGGTTGTTTTCTGCATAAATCTGAATCCAGCCCGCGTCTCTTGCTCCCATACTGTCGGAGTGGTCACAGTTGATGTTGATAGGTCCCGACAATGCACGGTTTACAAGTGTAAGAACGCAGGGTAATCTGTTTGAGGCTGCAAGATAAAGCTCCTCCCACATAAGCGCCATACCTGCCGATGAAGTAGCGGTTACGCTTCTTGCACCTGCCGACTGTGCACCGATAACCGCAGACATGGCGGAATGCTCGCTTTCAACCGGAATAAATTCGCTGTCAACCTTGCCGTCGGCAACAAGTTTGGAAAAGTACTGCGGAATTTCTGTTGACGGGGTAATAGGGAAGGCAGCCATTACATCGGGATTAATCTGGCGCAATGCCTCTGCAACTGCTTCGTTACCGCTGAGTCTGTCTCGTCTTGCCATATTACTTTACCCCCTTCATTGTTAATGCACCGGTAGGGCATGTCTTTGCACAGATGCCACAGCCCTTGCAGTGATCGTAGTCAATAGGACCTCTTATTTGAGTACCCTCATATGTAGCTATGCAGCTGTCGGGGCAAACAGGAATACATAAAAGACAGTTGATGCACTTTTCGCTGTCAAGTGTAGGTTTAACTGTTGCCCATTCACCGGTCTTAAATTCCTTTGATGTCATTGAGCCGTAGATTTGCATGCCCTCGGTCAAATCCTCCCAGGAGCATTTCAGCCCAAGCTTTTTCAAATCACTTTTCATTATCCCTGTACCTCCTCAAATGCCATTTTAAGCGCGTTCATATTGCCCTCGATAACCTCAGGCTTTGATGCAAACTTGTGGTTAAAGGATGCTTCCATTTCGTTAAGAAAGGTATCCTTTTCCATAACACCGCTAACCTTTACGGTTGCCGCAAGCATTGGTGTGTTTGGAAAGTATTTACCAAGGCAGGCTACAGAAACCTTTTTTGCGTCAATGGTGTAAACCCTGCCGTCAAAATCTCTTATTTCGTTTCTTACCTCTTCCGGTGTTCTTGTGCTGTTAACTATGATTGCACCGCCCGGCTTGATACCCTTTGCAACATCTACCGATTCAAGCAAGCCCTCGTCCACAACAACTACAAAGTTCGGGTGATATATGTTTGAATGAACTCTTATCTCCTTGTTGCTTATTCTGTTGTAGGCAGTGATGGGCGCACCCATTCTTTCCGGACCGTACTCCGGGAAGCCCTGTACGTATTTTCCTGTCTTGAAGGCAACATCGGCAAGCAGCAATGCAGCAGTCTTTGCACCCTGACCGCCTCTGCCGTGCCAACGGATTTCTACTATTTCCTTCATTTTCTCTCCCTCTTTCGTTGTAAAATAAAAAGCCTCTTAGCCTATGCACTTAGGCTAAGAGACGATAAAGACTTATTACCGTGGTACCACTCTTATTCATCATAATTCATATGATGCACTTCATACACTTATATGTACTATCCTTTTAACGGAGGCAACCGTACATACTTACTTTTATTCAGTATGTCTGCTCAAAGAGGATAATCTGTATTTCTCTGTACTGTCTTTCACCGACCGACAGCTCTCTGCAACATAATCCGTACAGACCTTGTTCTTGTCAACGCATTTGATATATTTGAAATAATTATAAAAGCATTATTTTGTTTTGTCAAGGATTTTTTTACAATATGTTTGATTTTTTCCATTTGTGCATTTATAATAAGTATATACTATATTAGGAGTTGATTTTATGCCGTTTATTAACACAAATACAAATGTAGAGATTTCCGACGAAAAAAGGGAAGAGCTAAAGTCAAAATTAGGTCAAGCCATCAGACTTTTGGGTAAGAGCGAGGATTGGCTTATGCTGTCATTTGAGGATAAGAGCAAGATGTATTTCAAGGGCGACAGCTCGTCACCTATGGCTTTTGTTGATGTCAGCGTTTTCGGTCATCCTGATGATTCGTCGTGCGAAAAAATGACCGTAGAGCTTTGCTCGATATATAATGAAACTCTCGGTATTTCACCGGATAAGCTTTATGTAAAGTATTCAGGTTCAACCCAATGGGGCTGGAATAATATGAATTTTTAACTATGGAATTACAGCAGATTATTAACGAAAGCAGCAATATTGTGTTTTTCGGCGGAGCGGGTGTTTCCACCGAAAGCGGAATACCCGACTTTCGTTCGGTTGACGGATTGTATAACCAAAGGTTTGAATATCCGCCGGAGGAAATATTAAGTCATACCTTTTTTGTAAATCATACAGAATATTTTTATGATTTTTACAGAGAAAAGATGCTTGCACTTGATGCTCGTCCTAATGATGCTCATATAAAGCTTGCCCAACTTGAAAAATCGGGTAAGCTGTCTGCGGTTGTAACACAGAACATTGACGGCTTGCATCAGATGGCAGGAAGTAAAAATGTATATGAGCTTCATGGCAGTGTTCACAGAAATTATTGTATGAGCTGTCATAAATTTTACGATGCCGAGTATATAAAAAACAGTGAGGGAATTCCGAGATGTGAATGTTCGGGAATAATAAAGCCCGACGTTGTTTTGTACGAGGAGGGGCTTAACGATGATGTTGTCAGCGGCGCAATTAATGCCATTGCAAATGCCGATTGTCTTATCGTTGCAGGCACGTCACTTAATGTATATCCCGCAGCAGGTTTTATCAGGTATTTTAACGGCAAATATTTTGTCCTTATCAACCGTGACAAAACGCCTGCCGACTCTTCTGCCGATTTGGTGATTCACGACAGTGTTGGAAAAATCCTGTCGAAAATCAGATGAAAATTGCTATTATATGTTCAAAATGTATAAATTATTCATAATTTGATTTATTTTCTTGTAATTATTTACAGAGTGTGGTATGATTAATTTAGTATTTGTAAAGGAGTAAATATTATGGCTGAAAAAACACAGCTTTCCGGTAAAATTAAAACATTACTTGACAATGTTAAATATTACTGGAAAAAACCACCAAAGGGCAGATATATGTCCTTTAAGGAAATTGCCGCTTACGCATTCGGCGGCATCGGTGCATACTTAATTGTATGTATGAGTATCCCATGTATCTTGGGTGCAACAAACGTGTTCCTTTCCGGAACAATAGGTATCGGACTTACGGATATGTACATTATGTACGTTATCGGTGTGCTTGCAGGTATTCCTCTTACAGGTCTTCGTGCTAATATTGTCGATAACACTCGTAATAAGGCGGGTAAGTACAGACCGTATCTGTTAAGAATGGGTATTCCTTGCTCTATTATTTTTGTTGCTATGGTATGGTTCCCATATGATAAGCTTAAGCTCATCGTTGGCGACGGCACAATGTTTGGCAAGGATTCAGAGTATGTTGCAAAGTGTGCAGTAGTTCTTGCATTCAATATTGCACTTCAGTTCTTCTATTATTTCTTCTATGATGCTTATGAGAATCTCATCCACGTTCTTTCTCCAAATTCACAGGAACGTGCCGATGTAGCTTCTATCAAGAGTGTTATTTATTCATTCGGCCCAACTGTATACAACATCATCATTCCGCTTATTGCGGCTCTTATCGGCACAAACCAAACCGATATTCGTGTGTACAGACTTGCTTTCCCTATCATTGGCGTAATAGGCACTCTTCTTGTTTTTGTTGTTTATGCCAATACACAGGAAAAGATTATTCAGGCAAAAACTCACGTTATCCAAATTAAGTTTACCGACGCACTTCGTGAGGTAGCAAAGAATAAGTATTTCTGGATTATTTCGCTTGCAGGATGGATCGGATTCCTTGAAACTGCCTATGCAAACATTCTTTATTGGCTTTGCAACTACGGCGGTGCCTGCTCACAGGGTACATATACAATCATTACCACCGTTTACGGTAATGCTTCGCTTTGGGGTATGCTTCTTGCTCCGTTCTGTATCAGAAAATGGGGTAAAAAGAAGGTGCAGATTGTCACAAATCTCTTCAACATTCTGTTTATTCTTTGTATGTATCCGCTCTTCCTCGGCTCAAGCGGAGCAGACGGAAATATCAAGAATTATGTAATTTGGGCAGTAATGGCTTGCTTGTATCTCAATGCACTTGTAGGCGCATTCGCTCATATCCTTAACCCGTCTATCCAGGCTGATATTCGTGATTATCAGCAGTACAAGACAGGTGAACGTATCGACGGTATGTTTGCGGCTGTTGCAACAATCGGCAGTGTTATCACTCTTGCCACAGCAGGTATTCTTCCTGCTCTTCAGGAAAAATTCGGTATGACTGCAAAAATGGCAGAAAAGGTTACAGGCGATGCAACCCTTATGAGCAGAGTGCTTCCGGGCACAAAGCAAACTCTTCAGCAGTTGCTTTCCGAGCAGCTTGCCAACGGTCAAAACAACTTTGTTAACCCATCATCTGCTCTTTATGATGTAGATAACATTCTTCTTCCGTTGCTTCGTATTTTGGTAATCGTAGCTGCTGTCGGTGCAACGCTCAACGTTATTCCTTTCTTCTTCTACGATTTGACCGAAAGAAAGCAAAAGTCTTATGTTCGTGTTCTTAAGGTTCGTGCCGTATTCGAGGACTATGGTAACAATGCTCTTAAGGATAAGGATATCGTAGAGATGATTGACCTTGTTAATAACGCAAAGGAAATGGCTGTTGCTACTCCTAAAACACTTGACAAGTCATCATATAAGAATGCGGCAAATAAGGCTGATAAGAAGGCCGCTAAAAAGGCTTATAAAGAAGCTGTAGAATTTAACGAGGAAATTGAAATCTCAAAGTTTGTTGTTGATGAGCTTAATAAGTTTGATACAGAGCTTGGTAAGCATAAGATTGAAGCATATACCAAGGTATATGAAGCAGGTCTTGACGGCATCAAGAACACATCTGTTGCACAGGCAAAGGCAGAGCTTGCAGCTGCAAAGAATATGCCAAAGGCAACCGTTGAGGAAAAGGAAATCAGAAAGTTCTATATTGAGCTTGCACATTCAAAGGTATCTGCTGCAAAGGCATACAGCAAGTATTTCGGCACTGTAAACAAGTTTGAGGAATTGAGCTTTGATGTTCTTGAGAGCTACTTCAACAAGGAAGACGAGCTTGACGAAAAGATTGAAGAGCTTGCAAAGCTTAGCCATATCGCTAAGAAGGATAAGGATGCACAAGAGGTTGCAAGACTCAAGGCTGAAATCAAGACTCTTTCAGAGGAACGCAAAGAGGTTCGTAAGCTTTCAAAGGCAGAAATGGATAAGCATGCACAATTTAACCGTGCTGCAAAGCCGTATGTAGAGTCAAAGAAGCTTCTCAACCAGCAGGAGAATTTCTCTCACTTTGATGAAATTGCTGCACAGTACGATATTGCAAAGGAAAATGTAGCAATCGCAGAAAAGGAAGAGGCTGAAGCAGAGGCAAAGCGTATTGCCGAGGAAAAGGCAGAGCTTGAGCGCCGCAAGGCTGAAAAGGCAGAGAAAAAGGCTGCCAAAAAAAATAAGTAATTTTTGAAAAAGAGGTGGAATTATCCACCTCTTTTGTTGTATAATTAAAAAATGCAGGAGGACATATATGGACATTAAAGATAAATATAATTTGTGGCTCACCTTTGACGTGGATACAAGGGCAGAGCTTGAGGCTATTACCGATGAAAAGGAAATAGAAGACAGGTTTTATAAGGATTTGGCATTTGGAACAGGCGGTCTTCGCGGAATTATGGGTGCCGGCTCAAACAGAATGAATAAGTACACCGTCGGCAAGGCAACATACGGTCTTGCAAATTATTTGAAAAGCAGGAATGACGGTGAAATCAGTGTTGCCTTAGCATACGACAGCCGTAACAATTCTTCATATTTTGCCAAAATTGCAGCAGGTATATTCGCATCCTGCGGGTTTAAGGTGTACCTGTACAGCACTCTTGTCCCCGTGCCTGTGTTAAGCTTTACAACTGCGTATTTGGGTTGTACTGCAGGTGTTATGATTACTGCTTCACATAATCCAAAGGAATATAACGGCTATAAGGTGTATGACAGTAAGGGCTGTCAGCTTTGCACAGAGGACGCAAAAAATGCTATTGAGTATATTAATGCCGTAGAGGACTTTTCCACTATTCCGTTTTCCTATAGCGATAGCGGTATTACTTTGATCGGAGACGATGTTCTTTGTGAATATTATAAGAAAATTAAGCAACAGTCCGTTTACACCGAAAAAAGTGATTTGAAAATTGTTTACACTCCGCTTCACGGCACAGGCAATATCCCTGTACGCAAAATGCTTGAGGGTATGGATGTTACCGTTGTTAAGGAGCAGGAGCTTCCTGACGGCAATTTTTCGACAGTTCGTTCACCTAATCCGGAGGAGAAGGATGCACTTAATATTGCTATTGAAAAGGCAAAAAGCATTGGGGCTGATTTGGTGCTTGGCACCGACCCTGACTGTGACAGGGTAGGTATTGCCGTTAAAAACGGTGATGATTATGTTCTGTTCACAGGTAATCAAACGGGTGCGCTCCTTGTTAAGTTTGTCCTTACAATGCATAAGCAGCAGCTTAACAGTAAATCAACCCTTGTAAAGACTATTGTAACCTCGGAGCTTGGCGCAAATATCGGCAGAAGCTTCGGCTTGCAGATTGAGGAAACACTTACGGGATTTAAGTATATCGGTGACAAAATAAATAAGTATGAATCAACAGGCGAGCAGGAATTTGTTATAGGATATGAGGAATCGTACGGCTATCTTGTAGGCACTCATGCACGAGATAAGGATGCTGTTGTTTCTTCAATGCTTATTTGTCAAATGGCTGCGTGGTATAAAAATCAAGGCAAAACCCTTGTTGACGGACTTAATGATATATATGATGAATACGGCTATTATCTTGATTATCTTGATAGCTTTGTGCTCAAGGGCAAGGACGGAGCAGAAAAAATACAAAGCCTTATGGCAGATTTCAGAGCAAAGGGAACTGCTCTTTTACCAAATATCAAAGAGATAATTGATTTTAAGGACGGTATTAGGGATTTGCCAAAGGAAAATGTGCTAAAGTACATTTTTGACGACGGCTCATGGATGGCTGTTCGTCCGTCGGGAACAGAGCCGAAAATTAAAGTCTACTATTCAATTGTTGATGAAAACAGGCAAAATGCCGGCGTTCGTTTAGAAAATATCAGAAACACTATTTCATCAATTATTAATTCATAGAGGTTGTTATGAAAGATGTTAAAAGCTATATAGAAAATGTCCTTCAACCCAAAATTCAGGGTGACGGCGGTTGGATTGAATTTGTGTCACTTGAGGGTAAAGAATTAACAGTTGTTTTTCGCGGTGAATGTTCAAAATGTCTTATTCTTGACAGATGTATCGCTTGGATAAGTGACGAAATAAAAAAAGACTGCAAGGCTGATGTCACCATCAATGCAGTCAGAAAAAAGCCATATTTTCAGGATGTTTAAGGAGGGTTAGCTGTGGCACATATTAAGGTTGTACGACGCTCTATGCGCCCTGAGGAATGGACAGATTTGCGCTTTGGCTGGCTTAAAAGACATATTTATTCTTCAAAGTGGGAAATAAAAAATTTAATGATACGAGATGCCCGCCAGGTATCCGAAATGGAATTTGAATACTATTCGGATGATTACAGACCACTCAATAAGGGTGATATGTATTTTACTCCGGACGGCACAGCGTTCATTAAAGCAGATGTTGATGTGCCAAAGGAGCTTCAAGGCAAGGAGCTGTGGTTTTCTCTTAAAACAGCGGCGGAGATTTGCGTAAAAATTAACGGCAAATATGTAGGCGGTGTTGACCCTAACAGAGAAAGAATGTTGATTTCTCCTTATATTAATGACGCCGAAACTCTGCATTTTGATATGATGGGCTATAACCGTTCAAAGCCTGATGATGAGCGTAATCCCGAAAGTCTTTCAGTTCGTGGATGCCGTCAGATTTTTGAGGGTGCTTATATCTGTACCGTTAATCACGAGGTACAGGATTTGGTGTGGGATTTTGAGCTTTTGCTTGATATTGCAAAATCCGATTTGTTTAACGAGGATTACCGTGAATTTTTGAATCGTGAGCTTAATAATGCAATGAATTTGATTGATTTTGACAGTGACGAGCTTACAGGTGTTTCTCAGGCAAAAAAATATGTTGATGAGGTTATCTATGCAAACGATACCTATAAGGGCAGCGGCGACGTTGCGCTTATAGCACACTCGCATCTTGACATTGCTTATTATTGGCGTAGGATTCACGCTGTACAAAAGAATTTGCGTACTGTTCTTATTCAGCTTCGTTTGATGGATAAATATCCTGATTTTAAGTACACGCATACACAGCCTTATGTGTACGAAACGCTTGAAAAGTATTATCCCGATGTTTTTGAGGAGCTTAAGGAAAAGGTAAGCACAGGTCAGTTTGAGCCTGTCGGAGCAATGTACGTTGAGCCCGACTGTAATATTCCGTCTGCCGAAAGCCTTATCCGTCAGTGCCTTTACGGTCAAAAAACATATAAAAGGATGTTTGGCAAATATGTCAACAATGCTTGGCTACCTGATGTTTTCGGCAATAGCTGGATTATGCCTCAAATCCTTAAAAAAAGCGGAGTAGACTATTTTGTATCAAATAAGATGTCTACGTGGAATGATACCAACCGTTTTCCGCATAATAACTTTATATGGAGAGGCATAGATGGAAGCGAGGTGCTTGCGTGCGTACCGCCTACTCATTTTATTACCTGGAATGCTCCGTCTCAAATTCAGGAGAATTGGGAAGCATATATAGATAAGGACCAAGGCGGTCAAACAATGAATATGTTTGGCTACGGTGACGGCGGCTCCGGCTGTACGGAGGAAATGATTGAGCTTATGCACCGCTTTGATAAGCTTTCTGTTATGCCAAAATGTGAGCATATGGGCGGCTCGGAATTTTTAGAGAAAAATCTTAAGGACAATCCAAACCTCAAGGTGTTCGACGGCGAGCTGTACCTTGAAATGCACCGTGGTACCTTTACTACAAAAAGCGAGCTTAAAAGTAAAAACAGACAGCTTGAGTATATGTTCAGGTCTGCCGAAATGCTAAGCGTTCTTCGTGGGGAGGATAATCAACAAAAAATCACCGAGCTTTACAAAAAGCTTCTTGTAAATCAGTTCCACGATATTTTACCAGGCTCTCATATTCATCCTGTTTATGAGGACGCCATTGCCGATTATAACGAAATAGAAAAAGGACTAAATGAGATTATCGGCACAGGCTCAAAATATTTCAACACTCTTAATTTTGAACGTGATGCATTGACATTTATCCCTAATAAGAAGGGCACCTCCACAAGACACGGAGTAAAGGGTAATTGGCTTGTTCCGTCAATTCCTGCACTTTCCTCCAAGTCGTTACGTGCTGTTAGGCACAGCGATGATTGGTTTAAGTGTGATAACGGCAAAATAATCACACCGTATTATACCGCAAAGCTTAATGAGGACGGTTCGTTTGCTTCACTTTATGATAACGAGCTTAAAAGAGAGTGGACAAACGGAGACTTTAATAAACTAAAGATTTATACCGATAATCCGGGCAATTACGACGCGTGGGATATTTTACCTAATTATAAGGATAAGCAGATTGAATTAAGTGTTGAACATCCTCTTGCATTGTACGAAAAGGACGGCGAGTGCGTATCCTTTAAGACTGTACTTAAAACAGCCAAATCAAGCTTTTCGATGATTATTCGCTTTTTCCGTCAAAGCAGAGGAATAGAGGTTGAAAGCAATGTCACCTGGAATGAAAAGCATAGGCTTGCTAAGGTGGAATTTGCTCCAAATATTTTAACTCGAAAGGCCCTTTGCGATACCTCCGCCGGATTTATTGAAAGAGATACCGTAAAGAATACCTCCTGGCAGCAGGCAAGATTTGAAACCTGTCATCACAAGTGGTGCGATATGTCCGAAACAGGTGCAGGCCTTGCACTTATAAACGAGGGTAAGTACGGCGTTGGCTTTGATGAAAACAAAATGAGCCTTTCTCTTTTGCGTGCAACTATTCGTCCCGATGTAACATCGGATATAGGTGTGCATAATTTCTGCTATATGATTATGCCGCATAAGGATGATGCAGTATCGGCTAATATCAATAATATATCATTTCAGTACAATGTTCCGCTTGTTAAGGCAGATGTTCAATGGGATATGCCGACATTTGAGCCTTTGTATCTGCAGGCCGTTAAAAAGGCAGAGGACAGCGATATGACTGTTATCAGACTGTCAGAGCAAAACGGTACACGCGGTCAAATCAAGTTTGACAAAAGGGTTAAGCTTTTGAATATGCTTGAAGAGGTTATCGGCGAGGTCGATACCATAAGCTACAAACCGTTTGAAATTATTACTATCGGAGTTTAATTATGCCTTTACCGCTTATTATCTGCGTAGCTGCTGCGGTGATTATTTCGCTTGGTGTAGCCGTGTTTCCTGCAATAAACAGGCACCAGCTAAAAAATATGCCGTATGATCAGCAAATACGCATTATTATGAAGGGTGCAAATAAGCTGCACTATTTTAAGAATATAACCAACGGCACTAAGGGTACGCTTATTTATGTTAAAAATAAGAGAAAAATACTTTCATATCCATGGGTTTTGGCAGATGGCAAAATGATTTGCACAAAGGCTAATCCTTTTGACAAATGGGATTATCCCGAGGAACAGCCACCGCTGACCGAGGATGAAATAAGGCTTGCAATAGGAGAGCTTGAAAAGTACAATAAGCACTCTGCCGTTAAGCTGTATTTACAGGAAAACGATGGCTATGATTTTACCGAATGATGCGAAAAAACTTATATCCTTACTTGAACAAAACGGACATTCTGCCTACGCAGTAGGCGGATGTGTTCGTGATGCCCTGATGGGTGTTGAGCCAAAGGATGTTGATATTGCAACATCGGCATTGCCCAATCAAACTCAAAGGATATTAGAGGATAATAACATTCGTGTTGTTCTTACAGGATTAAAGCACGGCACCGTTACAGCTGTTGTCAATCATACTTCGTACGAGATTACCACCTTTCGCAACGACGGTGAATATGCGGATAACCGACATCCCGACAGCGTTGTCTTTGTCGATAATATTAAAGATGATTTGTCACGCAGAGATTTTACCATGAATGCCATTGCGTATAACGACAACACAGGATACGTTGATTGCTTTGACGGTGTTGCCGATATTAACAACAAACTCATTCGCTCGGTCGGCAATCCCGATAAAAGATTTAACGAGGACGCCTTGCGTATTATGCGTGCTCTACGCTTTGCATCTGTTTTGGGCTTTGATATTGAGGAAAAAACATCACAGGCTGTTTTTGATAACAGGGGATTGCTTTCCTCCATTGCGGCTGAAAGAATATATGCCGAGCTTGTAAAGCTTCTTTGCGGTGATAATTGCGAGGAGGTATTGCTTAAATATAAAGAGGTTTTAGCTGTTGTCATTCCGGAGTTAAAGCCTACCTTCACCTGCACCCAAAACAGCAAGTGGCACCTCTATGATGTTTATACTCACATTGTAAAGTCTGTTGCGGTGTCGCCTAAAAAGGATTATATCCGCCTTGCCGTTTTTCTTCACGATATAGCAAAGCCACAATGTAAAACAACTGATGAAAAGGGAGTTGACCATTTTAAGACTCATTGCGAGGTGGGTGCAAAAATCGCTTTCGATATTCTAAAACGGCTAAAGGTCAGCAACGAGGTTTTGAACAAAGCGATAACACTTATCAAGATACACGACGACCATATAACAACAAAACCAAGCAATATTAAGAAATGGCTTCGCCTGCTCGGTGAAGAGCTGACCTTTGATTTTATCGACCTTAAAATTGCAGATATGAAAAGCCATAATCTTTTCTTTGCACAGACAGAGCTTGACGAGCTTGAATATATCCGCACCCTAACGGCAGAGGTAATTGCATCGGGTGAGCCGTACAGAATATCCGACCTTGCAATCAACGGCAACGATTTAACTGCCTTGGGCTACAAGGGTCACCAAATAGCCGATGAGCTTAACAGCCTCGTCAAAATCGTGTCAGGTAATCCCGCCTGCAATACAAAAGAAAAACTGCTTCATCAGGCACAAATTGATATAAAAAACACTACGGAATAAACCAACCGTAGTGTTTTGTTATTTTGTATAGAATAATGTTTCTCTCGGCATTTTTGAAAATCTGTAAACAGAATATTCAATACCAAGCGCAAGGTAGATACAAAGCGAGCTTGAGCCACCCGCCGAGAATAACGGCAATGTAATACCGATACAAGGCAAAAGCGAAAGCTCCATGCCGACATTTACAAGTATCTGTGCAAAAAGCATTACAGCAATGCCGCAGCACATAAGATATCCAACGTTATCCCTTGCCTTTATTCCGATTTTCATAACTCTAAGTACAAGGAAGAAAAGAATAAGTAAAGCACCGACAGCACCGACAAAGCCGAATTCCTCACCGGCAACGGTAAGCACCATATCGCTTTCGTTAACGGGTACGGCACCGCTTTGAGTCATATTGCCCTGTAAAAAGCCCTGACCGAACAGTCCTCCCGAGCCTATGGCAATTTTGCCGTTGGTTTGCTGATACATTGCGTCTGCGTATTGCTCGGGATAAAATAATGCAACAATTCTTTGCCTTTGAATACCGTTGATAATTCCTGTTTTCCAGGCGACAGCAAAGCCAACAAATATTGCACAAAAGCCTGCAATAAAATATCCTATGTTTACTCTTGCAAAAAACAGCATACCTATAAACATAATAAGGAAGATAAGTGCCGAGCCGGCGTCACCTGTTAGAATTACAAGTCCCACAGGAATAGCTCCGTGTATAACAAGAGGAATGATTGTCTTAATCTTGTTTATTTTGTCCCTAACCAAATCCAAGTGATAGGAAAAGGAAATAATAAATCCAACCTTCATCAGCTCCGACGGCTGAAAGTAAAAGATTTTTAGGTCAATCCAGCATTTAGAGTCAGGTCTTGACGGTGGTGCAACACCAAAGAAAAAGGTGAAAATCATCAGCCCCACACAGCCTGCGGCTACTATCGGCCAAAGCTTTGATATTACATCGTAGTCGATGTTTGACAGTATAACCGAAATGATAAAGCCACCTATAACCGACACAAGCATAGACCTAACGTCAGAGGAAATCACCTTGCCGTCCGATAGGGAGGAATACGACGCACTGTAAACAAGAGTTAGCCCATATATAGACGCGGCAAGGGCAGTGAACATAGTTAAAAAATCCGTGCCCTTAATCAAGCTCCATATATTCTTTTTTCGCCCTGCACCACTTGTATCAATAGCAGTAGTGCTCATTACTATCCTCCTTTCACTCTTTATTGTCTATGAACATTATATTATTAATTTGTCTTTTTTTCAATACAAATAATAAATTTTATGTTGGAATGTTTAGGATAATGTGATATAATATATCTTAATATTTGTTATGGAGATGAAACTATGCTTACAGATATCGAAATTGCACAGTCTGCAAAAATGAAGGATATTAACGAAATTGCCGCTTCTCTCGGTATAACTGCCGATGAAATTGACCCGTACGGTCATTATAAGGCAAAGATTTCCGATTCTGTTCTTGAAAGACTTAAGGACAAGCCTGACGGAAAGCTCGTTCTTGTTACAGCAGTAAATCCCACTCCTGCCGGAGAGGGCAAAACAACTGTTTCTATCGGTCTTGGCGAGGCTATGGCAAAGATAGGCAAAAAGGCTGTTATTGCCTTGCGTGAGCCATCTCTCGGTCCTGTGTTCGGCGTCAAGGGCGGTGCAGCAGGCGGAGGCTACTCACAGGTTGTGCCTATGGAGGACATTAATCTCCATTTTACAGGCGATATGCACGCTATCACATCAGCAAACAATTTGATGTGTGCAATGCTTGACAATTCAATTCAGCAGGGCAATGAGCTTAATATTGATCCAAGACGTGTTCAGGTAAAGCGTTGCCTTGATATGAACGACAGAGCGTTGAGAAATATCATTAATTCCTTGGGCGGTAAGCTTAACGGTATTCCTCGTGAGGATCATTTTTGCATTACTGTTGCAAGTGAGGTAATGGCAGTTTTGTGTCTTGCTTCGGATATATTTGACTTAAAGGAGCGTTTGGGTAATATCCTTGTTGCTTACACCTATGACGGTCAGCCGGTATATTGTAGGGATATTAAGGCAAACGGCGCCATGACTGTTCTTCTTAAGGAGGCAATTAAGCCAAATCTTGTTCAAACTCTTGAGAATACTCCGGCAATTATGCACGGCGGTCCGTTTGCAAATATTGCTCACGGCTGTAATTCCGTTCGCGCAACAAAAACAGCTCTTAAGCTTGCGGATTATACTATCACAGAGGCAGGCTTCGGCTCTGACCTCGGTGCCGAAAAGTTCCTTGATATTAAGTGTAGATTTGCAGGTCTTACTCCGTCTTGTATCGTTTTGGTATCTACCGTTCGCTCAATGAAATATAACGGCGGTGTTGCCAAGGACGAGCTTAAGGAGGAAAATCTTGAGGCTCTCAAAAAGGGTAGCGTAAATCTCGGAGCACATATTGATAATCTTAAGAAATTCGGTGTTCCCGTTGTTGTTGCAATTAATCATTTTTATGCTGACACACAGGCGGAAATAGATTATATTGAGCAGTTCTGTAAGGAAAAGGGTGCAGATTTTGCAGTGACAAAGTGCTTTGCCGAAGGCGGAGAGGGCGGAACACAGCTTGCACAAAAGGTTGTTGATGCCTGCGAAAAGGAAAATAACTTCCACTATCTTTACGACCTTGATATGCCTGTGTACGAAAAGATAGAAACCATCGCAAAGGAAATTTACGGTGCAGACGGTGTTGATTATACAAAAGAAGCAAAGGCTGCTATTGATGAATTTGTAAAGCTCGGTGCAGATAAAATGCCTGTTTGTATGGCAAAAACACAGTATAGCCTTTCCGACAATCCCAAGCTGCTCGGCAGACCGGAGGGCTTTAGAATTACCGTTTCATCAGCATCTCTTTCAAACGGTGCAGGCTTCATTGTTTGTCAGACAGGTTCAATTATGACTATGCCCGGACTTTCAAAATCTCCTGCCGCATACAGAATTGATATTGATGAAAACGGCAATACAGTAGGTCTTTTCTAATGAAAGAGGTTGTAACTCATAGCTACGAGGAAACCTTGGCTATGGCGGGTGAATACGCAAAATCCTTGCCAAAGGGCAGTGTTATCGGCTTTATCGGTGGGCTTGGTATGGGCAAGACAGCCTTCACAACAGGCTTTGTAAAGGGTCTTGGCATAGATGCCGATGTGTCGTCGCCAACCTTTTCCATATGCAACGACTATATAGGTAAAAATGACAGAGTGTATCATTTTGATATGTATAGGGTTGAAAGCTGGGATGACCTTTATTCAACAGGATTTTTTGATTATATAGATACTGATTCATACATTCTTGCAGAGTGGAGCGAAAATATTTTCGGCGCTCTGCCCGATGATGCCATTATTATTGAGATAGAAAAAATCGACAATGATTCAAGAAAATTTATATTCAAATCAAAGTCTGATTATATCGGTGATTAGTGATGCTTTTGTCTTTGGATTCAAGTGCCGTTACTGCGTCTGTTGCTTTAACAGACGGTGACACGGTGATTAAAAGTGAATTTGTAAAATCGGGCCTAACTCATAGCGAAACACTTATGCCCATGATTACTCGGGTGATGAGCGGACATTCCTATGACGAGCTTGATGCTGTTGCCGTTACTGCGGGTCCCGGCTCGTTTACCGGTGTGCGTATAGGTGTTTCAACCGTAAAAGGTATTGCTTTTAATAATAATATTCCTTGCTTTAGCATTTCAACTCTTGAGGCTATTGCATATAATTTTGCAGATACCGACACCGTTGTTTGTGCCGTTATGGATGCAAGAAGGATGCAGTTTTACAACGCATTGTTTAAGGTTGATGGCTCAAATGTAAAGCGCCTTTGTGATGACCGTGCAATCTCTCTTGATGATTTAAGGGAGGAGCTTAGGCAGTACGATAGGGTAGTTGTTGCCGGTGACGGTGCATTTGTCTGCTGTCAAGGCTTGGGGCTTGATAATTGCATTATTGCCGATGATGACAGAATGTATCAAAACGCCTTGGGTGTTGCAAAAGCAACATCGGATAAGATACCGATGTCTGCAAAAGCGCTTATGCCTGTTTATTTAAGACAAAGCCAGGCAGAAAGAGAATTAAAGCTAAAAAAATAATTCGTTAAGGAGAATTTTATATGGGAGTAAAAACAATTGCTATCGGTTCAGACCACGCAGGCTATCCTCTTAAAGAGGCTGTTCGCGCTTATTTGGAGGAAAAGGGAATAGGCTACATTGATGTCGGCTGTTATTCTCCTGAAAGATTTGACTACGCAATTTCTGCTCAAAAGGCTTGTGATAAGGTTGTTGAGGGTGAGGCAGACTTGGCTATCCTTTGCTGCGGTACAGGTGTCGGCATATCTATGGCGGCAAATAAGGTAAAGGGAATAAGGGCCTGCTGTTGCAGTGATTATTTCAGCGCAAAGTATACACGTATGCATAATGATGCTAATTGTCTGTGTTTGGGCGACAGAGTTATCGGAGAGGGAACTGCTCTTGAGCTTGTTGATGTTTTCATCAACACAGAGTTTGAGGGCGGCCGCCACCAAACAAGAGTAGATCAGATTATGGCTATCGAAAAGGGCGAAAAGCTTTATTAATTAAACAAAAAAAGACATCGATTTTTGAACAAGTCCGTAAAAAATGGACAATAGAAAAAAACAGACCTCCTATGGTAGAA
>NZ_CAMFQO010000027.1 GCF_945980375.1 uncultured Eubacterium sp.
CTTCATTTGACGCAATCAAAAAAAGCATATTGGACGGAATGAGCTCCTGATGAAATGTTCCCACCGCAACAAACATACCCGGCAAAAATACAGATATAACAAAGGCTGCGTACTTTAATATTCGCATAAAGCTTGAATAAAACGGAGGGTTATCATAATCATCAAGTGACGAGAAATTGTCGGAGAACAAATACGGTGTGTACATTACAAAGGGCGTTCCCTCAACCATTACGGCTACCCTGCCCTCAAGAAGCTTTGAGGCAAGAACATCCGGTCTTTCGGTTGTACCCACACAGGAAAACAGGCTACTGATATCGGTGTCAATAAAGGGCAGAAGCTCTCCGTAATCAAGCACGGAATTAAAGTCTTCCTGCTTAAGTCTTTTCTCAATCTGCGACACCAAGCCTTTATCTGCCCTATCATCAATATAACAAATAATTACAGGGGTTTTTGCAGATGTGCCGAGATTAATCTGCTTTTGCTTTAGGTGATATGTTTTAAGTCTTTTACGAAGCAATGCCTTATTATCATTTGCAGATTCAACAAAGCACTCCCTTGCGCCCTTAACGTTGTTTTCGTTTGACGGCTCGTCGGTTGTACGCTTATTCCACCCCTGAACACCGAATACCAACGCATGACTGCAATCCTCCACTACTATAACGGCAAAGCCTGACATCAAATAATAATACGCATCATCAAAGGTATCAACGGTTTTTTGCTCCGGGCAATGAACAATGGATTTTTTAAGCATATCAAGATATTCCTTGCTGTCATCAGGAATATTCTTAACGGAAAAAATCGGCTCCACAATCATTTGGCTGACAGACAGAGAATTTACAAGACCGTCCATACAGGAAACAAAAAGCCTTTTATTCCCCACACAAAGCTCCTTAATTAAAAAATCGGATGAATCCTTAAAATCATCCTTAAAGGTTAATAGATTCAGCTCATAATCGCTATACAGTTTTTGCATATAATCACCATTTTTATTATTGAATTTAAGGTGAATATTATTCTGTCAATTGACAAAAATATTTGTGGTGATACTGTGTCTATAACATTACTGAGAGCAATAATTATTTACATTTTTATTACCGTATCGGTAAGAGTAATGGGCAAGCGACAGGTGGGAGAGTTGGACCCGCAGGAGCTTGTAATAACAATTTTGATAAGTGCCGTTGCAACAGTTCCCCTTGAAAACAACGGTATGCCCCTTGCAAACTCGCTGATACCTATTGCAATATTCATCAGCCTTGAAATCATAAATTCTGCAATATCAATGAAATCCATAAAATACAGAGAGCTGATAAAGGGCAGACCGAGATTTATTATCAGAGACGGAAAAATACAGCAGGAGGAGCTAAAAAAGATACGATACACGATAGACGACCTGACAGATGCAGTAAGGCAGGCAGGTGTCTTTGACATATCGCAGGTGGCAAATGCGATAGTTGAAACAAATGGCAAGCTGTCCGTACAAAAGAAATCGCAAAATACCCCAATAACACCAAAGGATATTGGAATAGCAACCGACAGAGCAGATGTGCCGATAACCGTTATAATAGACGGAAAGCCTGTTACGGAGTACTTTGGTAATGTAAATTTTAATGAAAATGAAATAAAGCTACTTGCCGTTACAAACGGCGAGCAGGTGCAAAATCTGCTTGTGATGAGTGTTGACAGCAACGGCAATGTGTATATGGTAAAAAAGGAGGAGCAATGAAAAGGATTTGGATTGCGGTTATATTATTAATAATGTCAACAGGACTATGCACCTTTGAGCAAATATACATTGAGGATTTTTGCGACAAAATTGTTTATATGACCGAGCATGGCGATACACAGGGAATAAAAAAGCTATGGGACAAAAAGAACAATACCATATATATTTTTTCCGAGCACGATATGGTGGACGATTTGGCGGTGTGCATAGAATCGCTTGACGATAAAAAAGGAAAAGAAAAAAAAGACGCCCTGAATGAAATCAGGGCGCTGACATACGCTTATCACGAAAACCAACGAATTACGTTTTCGAACATATTTTAATTTTTTTATTTCCAGCTTTGGATAATTTGAGGATTTGCAAAAATCTCATCAAGCTTATTGAAGAACGGAACAATATCGCCATAATCAAGGGCCTTATGGTCCATACAAATTGACAAAGGCATAACGGTACCTACCTTAACCTCTCCGTCAACAACAACAGGCTTTTGCTGTGCAGAGTTGATTGCGATTGCAACAACCTGAGGCGGAATAATCTCAAGCAAGGTGCACGCACCTCTGAAATCTCTTTTTACCGAGCCGAGATTTGAAATGGTAATTGTACCCTGTTCAATATCGTGCTTTGTAAGTCTTTCTGTTGCAGGGATTGAATAGTAATCCTTTTTAGCCTGACCTGAAAGAGTCTTTACCTTATGCTTACCGGTCTTTGAACCGTAAAGTCTTCGAATTGCCTGAAGAAGCTTACCTTTCTTGAGACCTTGAAGCGTATTATCCAATGACACCTCAAACATAACCTCGTTAAGATCGGTATTCTTTGCTCTGCGTGCGCTGTCGTTGATGGCCTCTGTCATTTCGGTAAGGGTTTTGTTGCCCATATCGTGCATATTGATTGTCATCATTTCGCCGTTTGGCAAAAGCATAGGCATCGAAACATCAACATTTTCAAACTCGTGAAGACATCCGCGAACAAGATTACGGTTAAATTCAAGGTGGGCATTCATCTTTGGTGCCTCCTTGAGTCCTTCGCAAATAACCTTAATCATAACCGTGTTGATTGTAATTTTCTTTGACTTGTCTGTGCAGCCCTCGTTAAGCTTTTTACATTCTGCAAGGAATGCAGAAACCTCAGGCTCATATATAAGACCTGCGTGAGGAATTTGCTCCCAGCTTTCAGCGGTCATATTTGAAACGATTTTTCTTGCGATACCAAAATGAGTTGATTTTGTAAGCTTCATAGTAATCTCCTTTTTATGATTTTACTGCATAATTATACCATAAAATCAAATTACGAACAATACATATAAAAGATTTTTTACAAAAAATTAAACTGTGTTTATATATTGTTATTCATTGATAAGCTTTTCAATTTTTTGCTCGATAGTGGATTTTAGCTTTTCTTTATCACTATGCAGTTTATCAATAATCGACTGCTTAAACTGCTTGAGTTCTTCATCAGTAAAAGGAGCCTCGCTAAAGCGCTTTTTGTACTCAGCCATAAGGTACGGTCTGAACGAAGGATGAGCAATGCGTATCAATGCCTTTGCGCGTTCCTTAAGAGTTTTGCCCTTAAGCTGTGCAATGCCGTATTCTGTAACAACATAGTTGACATCATTTCGTGGGGTGGTAACCGCACTGCCCTCTGTGATAATAGGTACAATACGAGAAACCGTGCCGTGCTTTGCAGTTGCAGGCATAGCGATAATTGAGCGACCGCCCTTTGACATTGTTGCACCGCGTACAAAATCGACCTGACCGCCTACCGCAGAAAACTGACTAAGACCTATGGTGTCGGATACAACCTGTCCCAAAAGGTCAATTTGCAGGCAGGAGTTGATAGACACCATATTGTCATTCTTTGCAATCTCGATAGGATTGTTTACATAATCAATAGGATGCAGTTCAACTGACGGATTGTTATTTATGTAGTCACAGAGAATTCTTGATCCAAACGCGGCACCCAAAACCGTTCTGCCTACGTTAGTTTGCTTTTTCTTGTTATTGATTACACCGCTTTCAAGGAGAGGAACAACACCGTCGCCCACAAGCTCGCTGTGCAAACCGAGATCCTTTTTATCGGTAAGCTGGAGGCATACGGCATTTGGTATTCCGCCGATACCGAGCTGAAGACAGTCACCGTCGTTGATGAGAGATGCGCAGTACCTGCCGATTTCCAAATCCACCTCTGAAAGCTCACCGCCTACAACCTCAGGCAACTGCTCATCATATTCCACAAAGCAGGTAAAATCTCTAACGTGCTTTATGCTATTGCCAAAGGTGCGCGGCATATGCTTATTAACCTGTGCAATAACAACCTCGCAGTAATCTGTTGTACCCTTTGTATAATCAACCGTTGTACCGAACGAAACATAGCCATGCTCATCCGGCGGAGAAACCATAACAATTGAAACACGAGGGCAAATATAGTTTTCGATAATATCGGGGATTTCGTAAAAATGAGAAGTTGTAAATTCACTGTCACCGCTGTTAACACTTGCTCTTGTAGACTTTGAAGCAAAAAGAGTGTTGAGCTTAATATGACCCTTAAACTCCTGCATAGCCCAAGGGCTTTCAACAAGGGTTAGCATATTTATAATTTCCAAATTTTTATACTCTTTGTAATGAGCAGCGAGAGTCTTTTCAATATGTATAGGCTCACCGCAGGCAAAGCCGGTAACAATTTTGTCTCCATCGTGAATAAGCTTAATAGCCTCCTCTGCCGTTGTGAGCTTTGATTGATAAATTTCCTGCCAAGTCATATGTTACTCCTTAAAATTTTTTATGCGACTGTACCAGTAAAATCATACATTATTTATAAAAATTCGTCAATAAATTGTTGAAGTTAACGTTCATATTTGTTATTATTGTATATACAAGCAGGATAATTATGTGCAAATTTACCTATCTGTATAAATATACAGTATTTTGAAAGGAGGACGCTATGACAGAAAAGGAATTGAGAAAAAAAGCCATGGCTTTACCGCTTAATCCCGGTGTGTATATTATGAAAAACAAGGACAAAAAAATAATATACATCGGCAAGGCAAAGGCACTCAAAAACCGCGTATCCTCCTATTTCGGCTCACATTCCAACCATTCGCTTAAGGTGATAAGAATGGTGGAAAACGTTGATGATTTTGACTACATTCTCTGCGACACCGAATTTGAAGCCTTGGTGCTTGAATGCTCGTTAATTAAGCAGCATATGCCAAAGTACAATATTTTACTAAAGGACGACAAGGGATATAATTATATCAAAATCACAAAGGAGGAGTTCCCGAGAATAAGAGAGGCAAAGCAAATGCTCGATGACAATGCAACATACATCGGACCGTTTGTATCTACCTTTTCCGTAAAAAATGCAGTCGAGGAAACTCTGCGAATTTTTAAGCTTCCGCAGTGCAACAAAAAATTCCCGAGAGATTACAACAAATCACGCCCGTGCCTCAACGGCTTTATGGGCATCTGCTGTGCACCCTGCAACGGCAGAATCACAAAAGAGGAATATAAAAGTGCAATCAACGACGCAACCGCATTCCTAAAAGGCGGAGCAAAAAAATCCGTTGAAGAAATGGAAAGACGAATGTACGAATATTCCGAGGCTATGGAATTTGAAAAAGCGGCAAAGCTTCGTGACAGAATTAAGGCTATAAAAAATCTTGAGGAAAAGCAAAAGGTTGTATCAATAAATGTTCCGGAGGAGGATGTATTTGCCCTTGTAAATTCAAGCAAAAAGGCATGCTTTGAGGTTATAAGATTTAAGCAGGGCAAGCTTGTTGACAGCGAGCATTGGATAATAGACAGCGTTGACGACATTGAGCAGGCAAGGTTTGATTTGATAGAAAGATATTATTCCATAAGAAGCGATATTCCGGGCAGAATTGCCGTTGACGGTGATATTACAGACGAGGATTTGCTCAAAGAATATCTTGAGAGACTACGCGAAAAAAAGGTGGAATTTATTCACCCTCAAAAGGGAGAACATCTTTCAATAGTAAATCTATGCATCAAAAATGCCAACGAGCATCTTGCACAAAACCAAGGCAGACTCGGAAAGGAAATGGCGGCATTGGAGGAGCTCGGTAAGCTTTTGGGATTGCCAAAGCCACCTGAATATATTGAATCGTACGATATTTCTCATACCTTCGGTGCAGACAATGTTGCAGGAATGGTTGTTTTTCACAACGGCAGACCAATGAAAAGTGCATACAAGCGTTTTGCCGTAAAGGGCTTTGACGGACAAAACGACGTAGGCTCAATGAACGAGGTTTTGACAAGAAGATTCAATCATTACTACGAGGACGGTGCGGACAGTACATTTAAGATTTTACCTGACCTTATTCTGCTTGACGGCGGTCAACCTCAGGTGAACGCTGTTTTGCCTGTTATCAAAAAAATGAACATCAACGTTCCTGTTTTCGGTATGGTAAAGGACAACAGGCACAGAACAAGAGCCATTGCATTTGACGGCGGCGAAATAGAAATCAATTCCCACAGAAGCGCTTTTACCCTTGTTTCTCGCATACAGGAGGAGGTGCACAGGTTTGCAATAACCTATCACCACAAGAAGCATCAAAAATCATCATTTACCTCTTCCCTACTGCGTATAGACGGTATAGGAGAAAAGAAAGCAAAGGCATTGATGAAGCATTTTAAGACTGTTTCGGCAATAAAGGAAGCGTCTGTTGAGGAGCTTGCACAGGTAAGCACAATATCCCAAAGCAACGCCCAAAGCATTTATAATTATTACAGAAATATGTAAAATGTAAAAGAAAACTTGACGAAATGCAGTCATATCTGTATAATATAAAAGTAAAAAAATAAGGAACGTACCTTTATGAAAGTAATCACAGGTTCTTTAAGAGGACGAAATCTGGATACCCTTGGCGGTGACGAAATCACCAGACCTACCACGCAGGCAACAAAGGAAGCATTGTTCAGCTCTATTCAGTTTGAAATAGAGGACAAAAAAGTGCTTGATTTGTTTGCAGGCTCGGGTCAGCTTGGGATAGAAGCACTGTCCAGAGGTGCAAGGTCCTGCACATTTGTAGAGAGCAACAAAAGCGCCTACAAAATCGTTGAGGGTAATCTTGACAGATGCAGAATTACCGACAAGGCAACTTTGGTTTTTTCCGAGGCTAAAAGCTTTTTGATGAAAAAGGACAACTTTGATATTGCTTTTCTTGATCCTCCTTATCACAAGGGCTTGATAACCGAATGCCTGCCAATGCTCACAGCATTGATGAGCGAGGACGGAGTGATCATCTGCGAAACGGCAAACGACGAGGAGCTTTTGCAGGAGGTTAACGGCTGGCTGATATCAAAACAAAAAAAGTACGGAAAAACAAAGCTCACCTATTACAGAAAGGGTTAGCAAAATGAAAAAAGCAATTTGTCCGGGAAGCTTTGATCCCGTAACACTCGGACACCTTGACATTATCGAACGTGCCGCAGAGCTGTTTGATGAGGTTATCGTTTTGGTAATGAGCAACAAGTCAAAAAATAAATCACTGTTTACTATCGAGGAACGAATTGACCTGCTTAAAAGGTCGATACATTCCAAGAATGTAATAATTGATACATACGACGGTCTTTTGGTTAACTATGCTGAGCAAAACGACGCGGTCGCAATAGTTAAGGGTCTGCGAGCGATGTCGGACTTTGAGTACGAGTTTCAGCAGGCACTTACAAACAAATCACTTTACCCAAAGGTTGAAACAGTGTTTTTAACCACAGAGGGCAAAAATATGTTTTTGTCATCAAGTATGGTTAAAGAGGTTTGCACACTCGGAGGGGATATTTCTTCATTCGTTCCGAAGGAAATCATAAACGACATTTATAAAAGATGTAAAGGAGACAATTAAAATGACAAATACAGATATCTTACTTGAAGATCTTGAAGATGTGCTTGATGACGCTACTTCAATTCCGCTTTCCAAAAAATGTGCAGTTGATGTTGACAAAATTAAAACAATTATCGAGGACATCAGACTCAACACTCCGCAGGAAACAAAGCAGGCTAAGGCTATTGTAGACTCAAGAAACACAATTCTTGAGGAAGCAAAAAAGGAGGCTGCCGATATCATCAAAAAGGCACAGGAGGAAGCAAGAGAACTTGTTGCCAAGGATGAAATCACAAAGACAGCTCAGGCAGAGGCTGCTGATATTATTGCAAAGGCTAACGAGCAGGGCAAGCAAATGGTTACCGAGTCACAGAACCAAGCATCCGAAATTCTCAGCAATGCTACAACACAGGCAAACGAAATGGTAACATCTGCTCAAAACAAATCAAGAGAAATGCTTACTGCAGTTAACAACTACGCAGACGATACATTGCTTTCAATCGATGACGCATTGTATAAGGCACTCACCGACGTACGCAGAATCCGTCAGGGCATTTCAAACGCACAGCACAAGGACTAAAAAATTAACGGCTCGAAAAGGGGTGTCCTGAACAAAGAGGGGTATGGTTTAATCTTTCTGAATTTAGCCCATAGAACTATTAAAAAATCCCGTTAATACGCAAGTATGAACGGGATTTTATTAATGCCCTCTGAACTAAATCAGTTTGATTAAACTGCTTCGCACTTAAAAACACGAGAAACAGATGAAAGGCAAGGCATAATTTGAGGGGCAGGCTTTATGCCTTCACCGAAAATTTAACGACGCATTTCGCTGTTTTCTCCTGTTTTTAAGCTATACCTCTTTGTTTAGGACACCCCCATCGAGCCGTTTTTATTTTACATATTTATTTATACTTACTTGTCTATTTCTACAGTTGTTACAATCTTATCGTCACTAAATGAAATAAGTTCCGATACTTCAATTTCGATTTCAGTGCTTGTATCTCTAAGGTTATATGCCTTCTTAACTTCTTTTGTTACTCCCGGCTTTATATCAACATCAAGATAATCGGTATCTTCATCAAGAATTGCTGTTTCAAGACCGACACCATCTTGATATGCTCTTGCATCCAAAGCGACATCAAAGCTAACAGCACTGTCTGAATTGTTGGTAAATTCATATGTAATCAAAACAGCGTCCTTACCTGTCAAATCCTTACAGAGCTTTGCACCTTTTACAACACACTTAAAATCGCCTACGGTATCATTTGCTTTTTCTTCACTTTCTGCAGAAACTGCACTTGTCACTGCAGATGCATTGCTATCTTCGGATGAACTATCATCAGATCCACCGGAAGCTATAACTGCGATTAAAATAATCACAACAGCAACAACTGCGATAATTATCCATTTTTTCTTCTTTTTCTTCTTTTTTTCTGCGTCAAGTGCTGCCGTAACAGCCGCCTGAACATTGTTGTTGTTTGTTTGATTTTCAAAATTATTGTCTGCCATTTTGCAAACCTCCCCTTTCTTGATACGCATATAATAACACATAAGTATTCATATGTCAACATATGTGTTCATTTTTACGTAGAGTTTAGCATACACTAACATTGAGGTGATGCTAATGTTTATACCTACTCTTGATGCGAAAACAGTAGGAGAGGTTATTTTGGACTACAGAAAGAAAAAAGGCATTTCGCAGGAGGTGTTAAGCGGTCTCGCCGATATCGGCAGAACACATCTTTCGGCAATCGAAAGGGGTGAACGCAAGCCTACGCTTGAGACGCTTTACAGAATCTGCAATGCTCTTGATGTAAAAATGAGTGATGTTGTAAAGGAAATTGAAAACAGAATACATCAATAAAAAATCGGAGGATTTAAGTACCCTCCGTCAGACTGCTGACAAACCCTCGTTTTAGAATTGATTCGAGGGTTATTGTATAAATAAAGCCACACGATAGTCGCGTGGTTTTATTTACACAAAAATAACGCAACACAAATTGTGCTGCGTTTTTAATATTTTAATTAGTCGTTGAAGCCACTCTTTACAAGTGCTACAAGTCCTTCTACTGCTTCCTCCTCATCAGAGCCGTCAGCAATAATTCTGATATCTGTACCACCCATAATGCCAAGTGAAAGAACGCCCAAAAGTGACTTTGCGTTTACTCTTCTTTCTTCCTTCTCTACCCAAATTGAAGACTTAAATTCGTTTGCCTTCTGGATGAAGAATGTTGCCGGACGAGCATGCAAGCCAACCTGATTTTCAACTGTAACATCTTTAACGAACATAATAATACCTCTCAACTAATCTAAAACGTTATAGCAGTTTTCACCACTGATTTTTTAATCCTACAATGGTATTATATCACTATTTTTACAATCGTCAACTTAAAAAATCAAAGTTCGTTCAACTAATTAATTACAGACAACAAAATGCTTCAATATTTGTGCATAATTAACAAAATTATTTGACCTGTGAATTACCTGATTTAAGCTGTGAAAGGTACAATTCATCCGTCTTTGTCAGGTCTGCATTTTCAAGCATATCAGGTCTACGTTCAAGGGTTCTTTTAAGCGACTGCTGTCTTCGCCATTCGTCAACCCTTTGATGATGACCTGAAAGCAAAACCTCGGGTACCTCCCTACCGTTCCACACGGCAGGATGAGTATACTGCGGATATTCAAGCAGTGAGTTATAATGGCTTTCCTCCTCAAAGCATTCGCTGTCGGAAAGCACGCCCGGAAGCATACGCGAAATGCTGTCTGCAACTATCAGAGCAGGCAATTCGCCACCTGTTAAAACATAATCTCCGACAGAAATTTCCTCCGGCTGAAGCTCCTCTATCACTCTTTCATCAATACCCTCATAATGACCGCAAAGGATTGCAATATTATCAAGCTTGGCAAGCTCCTTAACTCTGTCTTGAGTAAGTGTTTTGCCCTGAGGAGTCATATAAATCAAATGTGGCTTTGCACCGATTTTACTGCACAAATCATTGTAGCAATCAAATATAGGTTGGGCAAGCATAACCATACCCATACCTCCGCCGTATGGCTTATCGTCAACATGACGGTGCCTGTCTACCGAATAATTGCGAATATCAACCGTGTTAATTTCCACCTTGCCTGTTGCCCTTGCGCGACCGATAATGCTTTCGCCAAGCACACTGTCGCACATATCGGTAAACAGAGTCATTATATCAATCCTCATCAAATAATCCTTTCATCGGTTTTATACGCACCACCTGATACTCGGTGTCAATCTCCTTAACAATATCGGCAATAGCAGGTACAAGAGTATGCTTACCCCACGATTCAACATCATATATGTCACTTGCACCGTAATTTAGCACATCAACGATTTTGCCGTATTCCTCCTCGGTGTCCACATCAACAACATAGCATCCGATAATGTCAGCCAAATAATGTGTGCCCTCATCAATTAAGGCATCATCCCTATTGCAATACAAAACCTTACCCTTTAACTGCTCTGCCGCGTCTATATCCGTAACCTCTGCAAGCTTAAGAATTGCAACATTCTTTTGCTGACGGGCTGATAAAAGTGTTAATGCTTTTTTACCCTCATCATCAAGATAGACAGTTTTAAGCTGTTTAATATAGTCTATATCATCACACCACATAGCCATTTTTATTTCGCCCTTTAAGCCGTGGGTGTTATTGACCTTTCCAATTTCCAAATACTGCTTCATAAAATCACCGATAATAATATAACACAGATAATGCCTGTTTGCAAGAAATGAAAAAGCCCGCCTTTCGACGAGCCTTCGGTTTAATCTATTTCGATTGATATTTTTGCATCATTACGGGTAGCAGCGGCACGCATTACAACGCGGATAGCCTTTGCTATTCTGCCCTGCTTGCCTATTACTCTACCCATATCGCCCTCAGCTACGTGAAGATGATAAACAGTTACGCCTTCTTCGTTAGGCTCGTCAATATCAACTGAAACCTTGGTTGGATCATCAACAAGACCCTTTGTAATGGATATCAACAATTCCTCCAAAGAAAACACCTCCTACTATATTCTTTGTCTTTGGCAAAGATTATAGAATGCCTTCTTTTTTAAGAATTGACTTAACTGTGTCAGTTGGCTGAGCACCGTTTGCAATCCACTTCTTAGCCTTTTCAGCATCAATCTTAATTTCAGCCGGATCAACCATTGTGTTGTATGTTCCGATTTCCTCAATGAAACGACCGTCACGAGGATATCTTGAATCTGCAACTACTACACGATAGAAAGGAGCCTTCTTTGCACCCATTCTGCGAAGTCTGATTTTTACTGCCATTTTTCTTACCTCCAAAAATTATAGTTATTATTTATCAACCAAATTTATAAAAACTTAATTGGGTTAATACTGATTTGTTAAAATCCAAACGGATTGTTGTTACCTGTTTGGCCCATCATTTTTTGAGCCATTTCGGGATTTTGCTGCATCAGGCGACGCATTTTTTTGCTAAGCTTAGGTCCCTTATGTCCGCCGACCTGCTTAACCATCTTTTGCATCTGCTTGAACTGCGTCATAAGCTTATTAACATCCTCTATGCTTGTGCCGGAGCCGGCTGCAATACGACGCTTACGTGACGGATTAATGATTTCCGGATTTGAGCGCTCCTGCTTTGTCATAGAGTAAATGATACATCTAAGGCGGTCAAATGCCTTTTCGTCAATATCTTCATCCTTAATCTGCTTGCCGATGCCCGGAATCATCTTGATGGTATCTTTAAGCGAGCCCATACGTTCAATTTGGTCAAATTGGTCAAGCAAATCATTAAAGTCAAATTTATTTTTTGCAAGCTTCTTTTCGAGCTCTGCCGCTTTTTTCTCGTCAAGAGCCATTTCTGCCTTTTCGATAAACGAAAGCACATCGCCCATACCGAGAATACGGGACGCCATTCTTGACGGATGGAATACCTCCAAATTGTCAAGCTTTTCGCCTGTACCTACAAACTTAATAGGCTTGCCCGTTACTGCACGAACAGAAAGAGCCGCACCGCCTCTTGTATCACCGTCAAGCTTGGTGAGGATAACACCGTCTATGCCTAAGGTTTCGTTAAAGCTCTTGGCAACATTGACAGCATCCTGACCGGTCATAGCATCAATTACAAGCAAAATTTCGTTTGGATGAACGCAGGAACGAATATTTGTAAGCTCCTCCATAAGTGCTTCATCAATATGCAAACGGCCTGCCGTATCTATGATAACATAATCATAGCCATGGTCCTTGGCGTGCTTGATGGCCTCCTGCGCAATGTCCACAGGATTAGCCGTGCCCATTTCAAAAACAGGCACATCTATTTGAGAGCCGACAACCTGCAGTTGCTTGATTGCGGCAGGACGGTAAACGTCGCACGCAACAAGGAGGGGTCTGTGACCGTCCTTTTTAAGCTTGAGCGCAAGCTTACCTGAATGAGTTGTTTTACCGCTACCCTGAAGACCGCACATCATAATAATGGTGGGCGGATGCTTTGCGATAGTAAGTCTGGATTCGGTACCGCCCATAAGCTCGGTAAGCTCTTCGTTTACTATCTTAATAACCATCTGACCGGGAGTCAGATTTTCCATTACATCGTCACCAATTGCACGTTGGGTAACCTTATTGGTAAATTCTTTTGATACCTTGTAGTTTACGTCGGCCTCGAGCAGTGCAAGGCGCACCTCTCTCATTGCCTCCTTAACATCCGATTCAGTCAGCTTTCCTTTGGCACGAAGCTTTCTAAATGAATTTTCAAGGCGTTCGCTAAGTCCTTCAAATGCCAAGTAATCACATCCTATTTAGGTATTCACACAGAGCCTTTATCTTTGCAACATTGTCGTTAATGTCCTTTGACACATTGGTTGTAAGATTAAAGTCGTATATCTTATCGGCACATTCGCTGATGTCGTCAAGGCACTTGCCAAGCTCCGAATACTTCCTTGCAAAGCCAAGCTTGCCTTCCAAATCAAGCAAAGTACTCTCTGCCCTTTTGATAGCGTCACGCACACCCTGACGAGTGATATTCTCATTCTCTGCGATTTCAGAAAGGGATAGGTCGTCGTTATAGTAGTAATCTATAAAGCTTCTTTGCTTTTCGGTAAGACATTCGCCGTAAATATCCATAAGATAGGATATTTCAAGATTCTTTGCCATAATCGTACCCTCCCTGTAAAGTATTTCGCCTTTGTAAAGTATTAGTTCTTTACAGTAATGATATTATACATAATAAGCACTGCGTTGTCAAGACAAATATTATTTAATTATCATATTTATCGGTATTGCAATTAGCACTTTAATGTGCTAAAATGTTCAAAGGTGATAAGTTATGAACGATTTGTGGAAGAATAATTTAAGAAAAATTGAGCCTTATGTTCCCGGAGAGCAGAGCAAGGATAGGGATATTGTTAAAATAAATGCAAACGAAAATCCTTATCCTCCGTCACCGAGGGCAGTTGCGGCACTCAAGGCCTTTGACACGGACAGGCTGCGTTTTTATCCGCAGGCGGACTCACTCCCTCTAAAAGAGGCTATTGCCGATTTTTACGGAGTTAAGGCGGAAAATGTTTTTGTCGGCAACGGCTCGGATGATGTATTGGCTTTGGCTTTTCAATCATTCTTTAACGGTGACAAGCCCATTGCCTTTCCGGACATCACGTACAGCTTTTATCCCGTATGGTGCAATTTGTTTGGCATAGAGTACACAAACCCTGCCCTTGACGAAAGCTTTAGGATAAATCCCGATGATTACAGGGCTGAAAACTCAGGAGTGGTTATACCAAATCCCAATGCACCGACATCAATAGGTGAAGGAACTGAATTCGTTGAAAAAATGCTTGAATACAACGGGGACTGTGTTGTAATCATTGACGAGGCGTACTGCGACTTTGGAGGGACAACCTCTGTACCGCTTACAAAGAAATACGAGAACCTGCTTATTACAGGAACATTCTCAAAATCACGCAGTCTTGCAGGAATTAGGATAGGCTTTGCAATCGGCTCAAAAACACTTATTGACACACTTGAGGCTGTCAAAAACAGCTACAATTCATACACCATTGATTCACTATCCATTGCAATGGGCGTAGAAGCAATGAATGATACCGAATACTTTTACAAAACGATAGACAAGATAAAGGCAACAAGGCAAAGGGTGACCGATGAATTGAAAGCACTCGGCTTTGACGTGCTTGACTCTCAAACAAACTTTATTATGGCAACCCACAAGGATTATGATATAAAGGAAATGTTTGAATACCTAAAGGCAAACAAAATATTCATTAGGTACTTCAACCAACCGAGAATAAACAAATATGTTCGCATCACCATCGGAACCGACGAAGAAATGAACAAATTCCTGCAAGGAGTAAAAAACTTTATAGGATAAAGAAAACAGGCTTTTCAAACGAGAAGCCTGTTTTTCTACATAATTAAAGAAATGTAAGTATAATTAAAATTAATACCAATAATACCGCTATCGAAACAAAAGCCTTTGTGATTCTTGTTAAAGCGTCAAAGGTGTTGGTGGGGCAAAGCTGCATAATGATGTATTTTATGGGGTTGTCCACCCTTTTGCCTACAATGTCCTTATACCTCATATCGTAGGTTTCGATATGCCCGTCGGTGAACAGGTCAATAACTCTTGTTCCCCTATCCATACCAGGTCCGTAAACATTAAATCCTGCGCCCTGAGTATAGCCGACATCAACACCGTTTATCTCACCGTTAAAGGAATTATTATGGTCGTGGCCGAAATAAATTCCCTTAACATCACCCTTTTCGCACATTGCGGCAAACTCACCGCTGTTTACCTGCGGGTCTGCCGGTGATTCCTTCATAAAGGCATCCTTATTTACCCTATCCTTTTTAAGAACAAAGTATTCTCCGTCGTGAGTTCTAAAGCCTCTGACAGCGCCCCTAACAGTGCGTTTAACCCTTGTTAAAAGCTCAAACACCTCGCACACGGGAATATGCTGAATAACAACGCTCGGTACTACTTTTCCAAGCTTTTGCTCATAGCTGTCACGGATATTTCTGTACCACTCAATTTGATTTTCGTGAACACAGTCATATCCAACCTTAAGGTTGCTATGGCTGTCTATTGTATAAAGCAAAAACTTAACATCATCGCCGTCCTTAATCTCGAAGCAATGATTTCCTACTCCGTCTATTGAGCTGTCGCTTTCACCTACAAAGCCGTCAAAGGATTTGTATATTTCAAACTGCTCCTCATTTGAAAGCCCTACCTGCCTGTCGTGATTTCCAAAGCAAATTGCAAAAGGAATTTTTCTGTCCGTAACGGGCTTAACAAGGGCACCCAAAACCTGTCTTACCAAGTCGGGATTACCCTTAAAGCTTCGGTATCCCCAAATCTGATCACCGCTATACACAACCAAATCCGGCTGACTGCGCTCAAGAGAAGCTTCAATAAGCTTAACGGTATCTGAATTTACCCTTTTGCCCTCTTGAGTATCGGCTATCATAAGTATTCTGAATTTTCCGTTATTAAACCTTAACTCCATATCATCACCAAATACATAATAGCATAAAACAACAATCAAAGCAAGAAACGAGAAAAAATTAGTTAATGTGACAAAAAAATCATATTTGATTGAACACAGGTAACAGCTGTGATATAATCCCGTTGAAAAAACAAATTATTCTTTAAGGAGAAAAAATGACATCTTTAATAAAGAAGGTAAAGGCATCACAGATGTCCGATTCCTTTTTAACAGCGATATTCATTGTACTGTCCGGCGGATTTCAGGATGCGTACACGTATATGTGCAGGGGTGAGGTTTTTGCCAATGCACAAACAGGCAACATTGTGCTAATGGCGGCAAATCTTTTTCAGGGTGAGCTTTCAAAATGCCTACGCTATCTTGTACCGATTATATCATTTATGGTAGGAACATATGTTGCAGAGCACATACATTTTTTCTACAAATACAAAGAAAAAATACATTGGCGACAAATAATTATTCTCGTTGAGGTGCTGCTACTGTTTTATGTCGGTTTTATTCCACAAAAATACAACCTAATGGCAAATGCAATTGTATCCTTTGTTTGTGCAATGCAGGTGCAAACCTTTCACAAGGTTAAGGGGCATGTTTATGCCTCTACAATGTGCATAGGAAATATGAGGAGTGCTATTGTTTCGCTCTTTGCTTTTTTCAGATATAAGAACAAAGAAATCGGCGAAAAAGCTTTTATATACTTTAGTGTTATTGCTGTATTTGCAATGGGTGCAGGAATAGGAAGCATAATAACAAAGCACATAGGTGAAAAAGCAATTTGGGTTAGCTGCGCACTTCTTGCAATAAGCTTTGCCATAATGTTTATTAAGCCAAAGCAAAGGAAAAATCAAAAAAAGTAACAACAAACAAAAACACCTTGGGCAATCTGAAAAGATGTCCAAGGTGTTGTTTATTATTCTCCGAGCTTTGCAAGCTCCTCACGGAATGATTCTGCCGAATCAAATTCCTTATATACAGATGCAAATCTTACATATGCAACCTCATCAATTTCTTTAAGCTTATCCATAATAAGCTCACCGATACGGGAGGAGGAAACCTCACGATCAACCGATGACTGAAGCTGTGCCTCAATCTCGTCAATCTTTTCATCCAATTCGGCAACGGTAACCTTACGCTTTTCGCAGGCGCGAAGCATACCCTTAAGGATTTTGTTCCTATCAAATACCTCTCTTGACCTATCCTTTTTGATAACAATTACAGGTACATCCTCAATTGTCTCATAGGTTGTGAATCTTTTTGAGCATTGGATACACTCTCTGCGACGGCGTATACGCTCATTTTCATCAGTAGGACGAGAGTCAATTACCTTGCTTTCGGTATAACCGCAAAACGGACATTTCATAGCATTTTCCTCCAATGAAATAATAGTTTTTTGTCAAACTACGGTCATTATACCACAAGATATAGAAAAATGCAAGTGTTCGATAATAATAATTAAATCTATATATTGATTAATCTATGCTTTTTTAAGTGAATTATCCTTGTTATTGTATATGAACATCCACACCGCCATAAGCATAATTGTAGCATATCCCACTACGGATAGGGCATCGGGGATTTGCTTGCCTAAAAACAGGTAGCCCTCAATAGCTGTGAAAATAATATTTGAATAATCGTAAATGGATATTTCTCTGCTTGGAGCAAAGGAATAAGCAGCGGTAATAGCAAATTGACCGCCCGCGGCACAAAGACCTACAAGAAGCAGATACATAAGCTGTTTACCCGTCATATGATGATAGTTAAATATCAAATAAGGTGATGTGACCGCAACGGAAAATACCGAGAAAAAGAACACGGTAAACCTGCCGTTTTCTCCTTTGTTAGACATATGTCTGACACATGTATATGCGGCACCGGCACTCAAGCCTCCCGCCAAGCCTGCAAGCGACGGCAAAAGCTCAATATTTGACATAGTAGGTTTAATAACAAGCATTGCACCTGCAAACGCAATGCTTATGGCTATTGCCTGCTTTGGCTTTACCTTTTCTTTAAGAAAGATAGCCGAAAAAATCAATGTTGCAAAGGGAGAAAGCTTGTTAAGCATTGCCGCGTCTGCTGTATGCGCCATATGAGTTGTTGCATAAAAATTACCAAAAACGCCTATCAGACCCACACCCGAGCGAAGCAAATGAAACGGCAGACATCCCTTTTCGGGCTTAAACGGTTCATGCTTTTTTAACAGGACCCCTGCTGCAAAAAACAAAGCAACAAGGTTGCGGAAAAAAACCTTTTGAGGAACAGGAACATCCCCGGAAAGATTGATAAATGAACTCATACCGCTAAAGCATAATGCCGATATAAGTATACAAATAATTCCCTTTGACTTGTTGCTTAAATTTTTCATAATTCTATTTTATCAAAAAACCTCTTACTTTCCTCAAGCTCCTTGGCTACATCATAGCCCTTTGAATATATCTCTATAACATATCCGCCCTGATAATTGCTGTCTGCCATTAGGCTGAACAGACGCTTGAAGTCAAATGTTCCCTTTCCGGGAGGCATACAATCAGCCTGCGGAGAATTATCACTGATATGAATATGAGAAATCTCATTCTTAAATTCCTCAGCAACGAAAAAAGGATCGTAGCCACAGCGAATAGACTGCTTAATGTCAAACACCATATGAAAATCACTGCCGAGATAGTTCCTCATCCTTTTAAGAAAATCCACACTCTCCGAACGAAAGCGAACAACATTTTCCTGGCAAACGTTCACTCCCTCTTTTTTGCCAAGCTCAACAAGCTTTGCGAATCGTTCAAAGTAGAACTCATCACTCAAATCTCTTTTTTGCTTTGCAACAGAGCCGTGGATAACAACATTGCCTGCACCGAGCATTGCGGCGGCATGAAAATGTTTTTGATAAAGACCGATAAAGTCATTATATCTGCGCTCATATTCTGCAAAAATGCAGTTGCTTTCAAGTGCAGAGGAAAAGGGATGAACAGATATGATTTTTGCACCGTGATCATCGGCATTTTGCCTGAGCTCTTTTACAAACGGCTCCTCAAGCTCCGATGAGGTGTTGAAGAAAACCTCTGTTTGCTTAAATCCCAAGGAGAGCACCCTGTCAAGCGCCTTTTCTGTTTCAAGCGGGAAAAAGCAAGCGGAAGAAGCACCAACGTTCATTAACCCACCAGCTTTTCAATAGCCGCAAGCTTAACACTTACGCAAAGGATTTGTGTTGCCAAATCAAGCTCTGCAACAGGAGGCAACGACGGAGCAATACGAATGTTGCTGTTGTGAGGATCTTTGCCGTAAGGATAGGTCGCGCCCACGGTTGTAAGGGTTACGCCTGCCTCCTTGCAAAGCTCACCCACTCTTTTTGCACAGCCGTCCATAACATCAAGACTGATAAAATATCCACCGTTTGGATCAAGCCAGGATGCAATACCCTTGCCGCCGAGCTCCTTTTCCAAATGTTCAATAACCATATCAAACTTTGGCTTCATAATAGCAGCGTGCTTTTTCATATGAGCCTTAAGTCCGTCAAGATTACCGAAAAATCTTACGTGACGAAGCTGATTCATCTTATCATAGCTGATTGTTTGACAATTAAGCCTTTTCATAATTTGAGCCATATTGGCATCGCTTGCTACAAGAGCGGAAACGCCTGCACCCGGGAATGTAATCTTTGAAGTTGAGCACACCTCGATAACCATATCCTGATTATCTCCGAGCACGTCGTAGATATTTAGAAGAGTATCTCCCTCATCCTTAATATCGTGGATACAATATGCATTATCCCAAATAATTCTAAAATCCTTTGCGGCAGGCTTAAGCGCTGCAATTCTGCGAACAGTGTCATCGGAAAATGTGATGCCCTGCGGATTGGAATACTTAGGCACGCAAAACATTCCCTTAATCGACTCATCCTTAACAAGCTCCTCTATAACATCCATATCCGGACCCTCGCTTGTCATAGGAACATTAATCATTTTAATACCAAAATGCTCAAGAATGGTAAAGTGTCTGTCATATCCCGGAACAGGGCAAAGGAACTTTACCTCATCAAGCTTACACCAAGGAGTTGAGCCTAAAACACCCTCACAATAGCACTGACAAATGTAATCATACATAAGATTTAATGATGCCGACGGACCGATAAGAACATTTTTTGCATCTACCTCAAGCAAATCCGCAAAAAGCTCCTTGCAGCTTTTAAGTCCGTCAAGAATACCATAATTACGAACATCAAAGCCATCCTCAACATAGTCAATAGGTCCCAGCATATCCATTGACAAATCAAGCTGTTCCTTTGACGGCTTACCTCTTGACATATCAAGATTAAGCCCCATAGCCTTATATTCTTCAAATCTTTTAAGCAGCACAGCCTGTTCATCAATAAGCTCCTGCCTTGTCATATCCTTATATTGTGACATACCTTTTCCTCACTATCATACAATTTACTGTAATATTTTATCATAAATAATAATTATTATCAATACTCCATAAATATAAAACAAAGCCCTTAAATGCTTATTTTTTGTTAATTGTACCGATAAAATTCATATTGCAAATGTATTTGCTTTGTGCTAAAATATTATCATCAATTTATAAGGAGGGCAGTTGTTATGGCAGGACTTACATATGAATCAATAGTCAGCACTACAAGAAATAAGTTCTACAATGCTGATGTATCTAATGTTCAGGGCACAATGGCTTTTCAAATCAACATTGAAGGCAAGGCTGTAAACGGCATTTTCTATATTGAAATTAAAGACGGTCAGGTACATGTTGAGCCTTATGAGTATTATGACAGAAACGCTATTATCCACATCAACGGTACAAACTGGATTAAGCTTATCAATGGCAAGCTCAATCCTGTTGTTGCTTTCACAACAGGCAAGCTCAGCGTTGACGGCGACATCAATGCAGCACTTGAGATGACAAAGTTCATAGCTTAACAGTAAACAGCAAAAGGCGTACTTGAGTATGCCTTTTTCTTTTGTGTAACACTTTATTGTGCTTTTCATAGTATGAGTTAGAAAGCACGAAAGGAGGTTGCACGATGGGTTGTTGCAATAATTGCGGATGCGGTAATTCCTCTTGGGTAATTATCCTTATTATCATCCTTCTTCTCTGTGGCGGTTTCAACAACGGCAACGACTGCGGATGCGGTTGTAACTAAAATCTGACTACACACCTTAACTAAAAAGAGGCTACGGATTCCGTAGCCTCAGACTGTTGATAAAGTGGGCTGAAACACGCCATATAAATTAAACAAACCGATTTGAGCCTCCATTGTGTAAAGGGAGGTG
>NZ_CAMFQO010000028.1 GCF_945980375.1 uncultured Eubacterium sp.
AGATAGAGTTCTATATTAGAGATGTAAAGAGTTTTGGTGAAGAGGTTTGTGAGTAGTAGCGGTTAACGAAGGCAATGAGCAGGTACTTAAAATTAACTCGGCTCATTCAAAAATGCAAATCATCACATCTGTAAGTGATGACGAATTAAGACAGGTGTATAACGGCACTGCAAAGAGCAGCATTGAAATACCTGCTCGCTCAATTACAACTGTAATATTGGAATAAAAAATAACCCTTAGATCGCATTGATACGATTTAAGGGTTTGTTGTTTATTTATTTACGGAATCGGAATAATGCTTCAGTGCATTTTTAAGGCTGATTTCGTCATAAGGCTTAAGCTCTGTACCGTTATAGAAAAGCCTGTCATCCTTTATGTCAAATGTAAATGACGAGATAGGAAAGTTGTCAGGCATATCCTTAAAGGTTAAACTGCTGTCAGAAGCCGTGTAAACAGAATATCCTGTTGAATATTGCGCATCAAGCCCGTCAAGCGTTTCGGCACCGAAATATGCAATGTCTGCGTTGCCGTCATCCTTTATCAAAAATGCATAGCAGGAATTTTCATCCTTGTTGTACAAGAACCAGCATTTTCCTACGATTGATGCCAAAGGATTTTTCTTTTGAGTTGTGGAAGGCAATTCGTTCAGCGAGCTTTCCTCAACTGTCGGCAATGCAGGAGTGCTTGTTGCCTGTGTTTGAGCTTCTGTTGTCGGTGCCTCCTGCGGTTTATCCTTGTTGTTTGCAAAAATGAATGGCAAAATGCAGGCAAGTGCAATAGCCAAAATTGCGATAATTATCCGCAATGTCTTTTTTCTGTTCATATTATTTTTCAGCCAAGTAGTCCTGAATGTTTTTGAGAACGGTGTCGGCATCTAAACCGTGTACCTGGCAAGCCTCCTCAAGTGTTTCTCCTATTGATGCAGGACAGCCCACGCAGTGCATACCTGCCTCCATAAGAATTACGGCGATACCTCTGTCATACTCAATCATTTCGCCCATTGTTGTTTGCTTGGTAATTTCCATATTAAAAGCTTCCTTTCGGTTATTTTTGTTATATTATACTATCACAAGAGCTATTCTCAGTCAACAGTATTATTCTTCGTTTTCGTGCTCGCTTTCGTCCTCATCTTCAACAGTAGCAACAGGGTAAGCAAGCATATCCTTTGACCAATCCTTTATTACGTTAAGGAAGTGCTTTGCCTCCTCCTTTGCCTGTGGAAGATTATGCTCAAGACAGTTGCCGCACTCGTTTGGAGATGCATTTGGTATTCTGCCCCAAAATTCCGCAATATATCCAAAAAGACTTTTGATTAGTTCTATTGAATAATTGTCGCTCAGGCTTTTTGTAATCAGGTAAAAGCCTGTCCTGCTGCCCATAGGTCCAAAGAAAACAATATTGTCTGCAAATTCTGTTTTTTCAAGATATTTGCCTGCAATATGCTCTATTGTATGAATGGCAGAATTTGTAAGCACCTGCTCTTTGTTTGGCGCTTTCATTCTTATATCGTATGTTGTAAGGTCGTCATTAATTTTGTAAAGATAAATACCCGCATTTAAGATGTTGTAATCTATATCGGCACTTGGATTAAGCTTCATAATTATTCCTCCGTATTCTGTGATTATATTATATCATATCAGCCCATTTATATCAAACCTTTTATATCTTCGGGAAAATCGCATGATATGTGCATCTGCTTTTCGGTAATAGGATGAACGAAGTAAATGTCCTTGCAATGAAGCGCCTGACGGTTGATTTTTGTACAGTCACCGCCGTAAAGGCTGTCACCCAGCAGAGGATGACCTATATGCTCCATATGAACTCGGATTTGATGTGTTCGTCCTGTTTGTAAATTGAAGCGCACAAGAGTTGAACAACCGTCTGATTTGATAGGATAGTATTCGGTTACTGCCCTTTCTCCGTTACTGTCAACCATACGTTTTATTATACTGTCGCCGCAGCGGGCAATCGGTGCGTCTATTACACCGTCGTTTATAATTTCTCCTGCAACAACTGCATAGTAGTCCTTTTTTATTTTCCCTGCAAGCTTTGCAGCCGCAAGCTCATTTTTTGCAACAAGCACAAGACCGCTTGTATCTCGGTCAAGCCTGAAAACTGCCCTAAATGCTATGTCTTGTGAGCAGTGGTAAGCTACGAAGTTTGACAGGGTGTCGCCGATATGGTTCCTGCTTTCGTGCACCGGTACAAAAGGTGGCTTGTTTAGTACAATTATGTCCTCATCCTCATACGGAATTTCTATATCCATTTTTGCAGGACGGTGCATCGAGCCGGAGTCCGTTATATTGACAGTCAGCAAATCACCGTTGTGCAATTCGTCAATGGCTTTTGCAAAAGCACCGTTAACTGTTATTCCGTTTTCGGTGTGCTTTAGCTTTGTAAGAAGCGATGACGACACCCCGAATTCTTTAAGATATTGCTTGATTTGCTTGTTGTCGTCATCTGACGTAATGTTAAAGTTAATTGTTCTCATAGTCAAAAAATATCCCTGCCGATAATCAGCAGGGGATAGAGTGATTTATTTTGTAAGTGAAATGATTAAACCGCCGTCTGCCGCATACAGCGAATTAAGACCGCTTGCTCTGATAACCTCAACAGAGCCGAAGCCTGCATCCTTAAGCTTTTGAGCAACTGCGTTTGCTTTTTCCTCACAGCAAACATGCGAAATGATAACTCTTTGCTCCTGTATGTTGTCCTTTACCTCGTTGATAACAATGCTTGCAAGCTTGGTTATTGCTCTGGCACTGTTGAATTCCTGTGCAGAAAGCTTTACGGAGCCCTCCTGTGTTCTTTCACATACAAGCTTGAGCTTTAGCTTTTTCAAAATAGTTGCAGCCATGGCATAGAGCCTGCCGTTTTTGTTAAGTGCATCAAACGATTCAAGATTGAAGAAAAGGGCAGTATGATTAAGAATATAATCCTCGACCGTTTCAACTATTGTGTTGAAATCGGCACCGCTGTTTCCAAGCTCTGTGATTTTTTCGGCAACGAGGCTTTCAAGTCCGGAGGTGGCAAGGGAATTGAACACATGAATGTTTTTACCGCTGTGCTCCTCTTCGTATAGCATTTTGCCCTGCAATGCACTGTTGTAGGTACCTGAAAGCTTATCCGTTATTGTTATAACGTAGATGTCGTCTTCGTCGCAATCCATTGCAGCGGCAAAGGCGTCCGGAGCAGGACAGGCAGATTTTCCCACATTCTTTGATTCACGGGTTCTTCTGATGAAATCCTCTTGATCAAAGCTTTCATCATCAAGTATGGTGTGGTCATCGATAGAAAGGGTCAATGGAACAAAGGTAATATTTGTCCAATCCTTCATCTGTTGTGTTCTGTCACAGCAGCTGTCTGCTACAATTCTAAAGCTCATATATACTTACCCTTTTTCTGAATTTATTATCTACATTATAAACATTTATTACTTATGTTGTCAAGGATTACTAAAATCCTATTTTGCGAAGCTTTGACACTATTACGGTAAAAGTAGTCCATATCGCCTGACAGCCTATGATGGCAGTGCAGGTAATCTGGCTGTACCATTGCATAAGAGCCAATCCTGCAACCGTAACCAATCCGAGTATACAGCCAAAGCATGTTAAAAAGCTGACCGAATTTTTTGTGCTTACAACCGTAAGAGCACCTCGCATTGCCGAAATAAGCCCCTTTGCCGTACCGTTGTGTACAACATAGGCAGGAGATTTTTCAACCTGCATATCGGAATATTTTTCAAACACTCTTGACGCCTGTCGGTTCATAACCTTTATGTAGCCTCGTGGAAGGTCGAAAAGGTTTGCTATGCTTTCCTCGTTGATATAAGGGTCGTTGCTTTTTACTATAAGCGTAATGTCTGTTTTTTCAAGCTTTTTAAGTTCACGCTTGAGGTTAGGATCGGCACTGTATGATACGATAAACATTGCCATAATTTTGCCGTCAACGGCAAGATATAATGCCTTCCTGTTTCGTCTTGTGAACTTTTGCTCAAAGCTGATTTTCGGTACGCTGACGCCATGATTTATCAAAAGATTTCTGTTGCCTACAAGCACCTTCTTTTGATACACCCAGGCAGATGTGCCCATTTGCTCCTCGTATTGAACATTGTCAACCTTTGGCAGAATACTTTTTTTGCCTATTATAACGTCGTCAAATACGTGAGCAAGCGGACTCTTTGTTTTGATGATGACTGCCGCAGCATAAATGATTGCATCGTCAATTTTTGTTTTGTTAAAAACCTTAATGCCGTGCAGGTCGCATCCGTGTGTGCCGAAAAGATTTGCCGCTTCAAGTACAACTGCGTTTGTGCCTGCCGCCATTTGTGCTCCTTCAAATCCGCAAACTCTCGCACCGTATTTGTCAAGCTCTGCCGAAATATCGGAAAGTATGGTGTTCATTGCGTAAAGCAGTGAAACAGGTGTGGATATGGTAAGTGCGGCAATAGCTATGTTTACACCTGTACCCCAGTTGTCAAGCAGTCCAACCGCAATAAGCAAAACGGCACTTAACAGCACTGTAATCGGATATAGGATTTTCACTGTTTTGTCAGACGGGTCACTTTTACAGCTGATTTCCATAAAATTTGTGGGAATGTCTGTTTTTACGCTTGTTTTTATTATAGGGTCTTCCTCGTCGAGATTATCCCTGCCCAGCACCTTTACATCAAGTGCGTTTGCTATGTTTTCAAGACAGTAGGTTTCACCGCTGTTTATGATAAAATCAAAATTGTCAATTATTCTTACAAGTATCTGCCTCTTGCCGAGTAATGAAAAAATGTATGCAAACGCAAGTGCGGAGCCTAAAAAGACGCCGTTGTTCATCCATAGGTCGCTGTTGATTGCAAATGCAAGAGATTGTCCGAGCACCGCAAGAGTCAGAACGGAAACAGGAAAATCCGTGTTTATTCCTTTTTTGATGTTAAAGCCGTGTAAAAAAATGTTCAGGTTAGTAATTACCGTCAAAAACATCAGTACACAGCCGACTGTGAAGAATTTGCTGTTTTCAGCAATGGCAAGAGGAAGATATTCCGTGCCTTTGAAAACTGTCATCAAAAGCAATAGAGTGAACAGTGCAATTGAGGTTATCATTTGCACACCTATGACAGACTTCTTTTTCAAAAGCCTTGTGAGAATGCTCTGTCTGTCCTCCTTTGCCTTGTAGTCCCTCTCTTCAAATTCCTCGTCGCCTAATTCTTCATCGGTTTCGTCAGGTCCGAACAAACGGAATTTGTTAATTTTTTCCTTTCGTTGCTCAATGAGGATTTGCTCGGCAACGGCCTCATCAATGGTAGGTACCTCCTCGATGGTATCGTCAAAGCCGTCAAAGCACATTTGAATACATATATCTTCATCATCATTATTGCTTGAGCCGTCAAGATATTCGCCGAGGCTTTCTCTTGCAACTATGGTAGGAACCTCTTGAAAAAAATCTGATGAGCTTTCATTGTTTGTAGAAAGTACAACAGGCTTTGTTTTTTCATTCGGAATAATAGGATGCTCAAAAATATCATCCTCACCTTCAGAGCCTATGCTGTTCGCAATTTTTATGTCATCGTCATCCGAATTGTCGGTGCTGACGGGTTGTTCGTTGCCGGAGCCGAATTTTTTGAAGGCAACTGTCTTGTCCGTCTTTTTGTCGAAGCTGATGCGTACGGTTTTTGTCTTGTCCTGCCCGGCTGTATTTTTTACGGGATTATACTCTTTAATGTCGTCTTCCTCATTGCTTAGCTCCTCAACCTTTTTTATAACTGCGTCGCTGTCAACCGTAACCTCGTTTATTGCAGATTTTGCCATCTCGTCAAGGTTTTTTTGAGCGTCCATAAGCTGCTTTTCCGCCTGAGCCTTGATTTGCTCTGCTTTTTTTATGATTTCATCAATAGAAAGATTGTTGTCGCTCATTGTATCTCCTAATTATCAAGTCGTTGTCTTGCTATTTCATACATAAGAATTCCTGCCGCAACAGATGCATTGAGGCTGTTAACCTTGCCAAGCATAGGCAGGCTTACCGTTACATCGCATTTTTCCTTTATCAGTCTGCCTACACCGCTTCCTTCGTTGCCGACAACAAGACACGCACCGCCTGAAAAATCTGTTTTGTCCCAGCGTTGACCGTCCATATCCGCTGCATAAACCCAAATATTCTTTTTCTTTAATTCGTCAATGGTTTGTGCAAGATTTGTAACCCTTGCAACCTTCATATATTCAAGTGCGCCGCAGCTTGTTTTTGCAACAATATAGTTTAATCCCACATTTCTTCGCTTTGGAATAATGATGCCGTGAGCACCGCAAGCCTCAGCCGTACGTATGATTGCACCAAGGTTGTGGCTGTCCTCGATTTCGTCACACATAATGATGAACGGAGCCTCGCCCTTTTCATTTGCATAGTCTATTATTTCGTCAACCGTGCTGTATTCGTGTGCAGGAACATTCGCAACAACGCCCTGATGATTACCGTTTGGTGCTAAAAAGTCAAGCTTTTTTCTGTCAACATTTTTTACAACAATTTTCTTTTCGTTGCACAGTGCAAGGATTCTGTTGATTGAACCCTCGCGTTCACCCTTTGCAACCAAAACATTTTCTACCTCTCGGTCGCTTTTGAGCAGCTCTGTTACTGCATTTCGTCCTATAACAAGATTATCGTTTGTTTTGTAATCCTTTTGCTTTTGTGCATCCTTTTTCATTTTTTCACCATAATTCGTAATATTAAAGATATTATATCATTTTTCTGCTTTTTATACAATAAAAAAATACAACCCTGACCTCACAAAATCAGAGTTGTAATTTGTTTTGTTTTTGAGTTATGCGTTTTTCTTTGCGAGCTGTTTTTTGCCCAGGTCGATAATCCTTACAATTACCGATGCCAAAAGCATATTGATGCCGAGCTCGACAGCAAAGTTTACGGATACAAGGCCTGTAATAACTGTTGCAAAGCCCGTTGTTCCGAAAACTGTTATCAGCCATTCCTGGAAAAATAGGTAACAGCCGATGAGGAATATGCCTGTGTTCACTATCGGACAGGCTATACCCGCCGCAACAACCGCAACGGTTTTGTTTTTCTTTTCAATTGCCTTGTAAATCACTGCGGCAACAATACCTGCAACCATACCCTTTGCAATAACCGTAAGAACAGTACCAATAGGGTTGATAGTTAAAAATGCCGCTGCATCACCGCTGATGAGCACCGTTACACCGAATGTCAGGCCAAGCCACGCACCTGCGCCTATACCGTAAAGTGCCGCACCGATAACGATGGGGGCGAGTACAAGAGTGATTGAAAACGGACCGAATTTAATTGCTGATGCAAGCATTTGCAAAGCAACGATGATGGCAGTAAACAGTCCCATTCCTACTACCTTTTGTGTTTTTGTTTTCATATTTAATTTTCCTTTCTGCTACTGTTCCTAAGCAAGCCGACAAAACACTAAATCGGCACTGCCCGAGAATTTGTTTTTCTCATCGGATACAATGCGATGATATTATATTCCTACTGCCCGAAAAAAGCAACACTAATTTTGGAAATATGTAAATGAATGTTGATTTATTGTTTAATAAATGTTATTATATGATAGAAGTATTATGACAAAAAACGTGGAGATATTATGAAATTTTTACGAAGATGTATGTCGGTTGCTTTGGTAACACTGATTATATTGTTGCCTTTTGGCATTACTGCCAATGCCGCTACCGTCAGCGAAATGCAAAACAAGGTGCTTTCTGTTGCCGATAATGAGGTTGGATATAAGGGGAGCAGCTCATACAGTAAATACGGCGAATGGTACGGTTACCAGGGTGCATGGTGCACAACATTTGTGCTTTGGTGCTTCAACAAGGCGGGCAATGAGCTTGGTGCTCAAATGTACAAAAAGATTGTGCCGAGCGGAGGAAACTGCAATTCTATGATAAGCTGGTACAAAAATAAAGGCAGGTACCATACTCCCAGCTCGGGATACACCCCTAAAAAAGGTGATTTGGTATTTTTTGATTGGTCCGGTAACGGCTCAAGCCAGCACGTAGGATTGGTTGATTACATAGACGGCAGTACCGTGTATACAATAGAGGGCAACTGCTCAGGTAAGGTTAAGGCAAGAAAATATACCAAAACCGGCTCAAAGCCGTATAACAATATTTCTGCCATTATGGGATACGGAAATCCTGATTATTCTTCCTTGGCAAAGGGTGGCTCCTCTGCTCAAACTACAACCAAGAAAGTTACCACAACCAAAAAGGTTACCACTACCAAAAAGAAAACTACTGCCAAAAAGACAATTGCCAAAAAGACAACTGCCAAAAAGACAACTACTGCAAAGGCTACAACAAAGCAGTCCACGACAGCTTCAACAACAAAGAAGCCCACAACAACGCAGACTACTACAACAACCACTACTCAGGCGAAAAACGTTATGGCTACCGATATGGTACTCAATGCCTCAACAACAGAGCTTCAGGTTGGTGACAGCGTAAAGCTCGGGTACACCCTTGAGCCTCTTAATTCAACTGCAGTTGTAGGATACTTCTGTGACGAGGAGGGCATTATCCAAATCGAGCAGGGCGGCGAGATTAAGGCTATAGGCGAGGGCACGGCAACCGTTGTTGTCTGCGCAAATGACGAAATATATAAGCAATGTGATTTTACCGTTACCTCTGTTTCTGTTGAGGTAACAAAGCAAAAAACAGCCAATGATTATGTTGAGGAAATCACAAAGGCTCCTGTTAATACGGAAAAAACAAAGGAGCAAAGGCTTTACGAGATTGGCATTAACATAAATAAACTAAAGGACAATGATGAGTATTATTTGGTTCCGGTTATTATAGCCGGGGCAACCGTTATCATAGGGCTTTCGGCATTCGGAATCAGAAAAGCAGTTGAAAGAAAAAAGAGAAACAAAAACGAAAGCGATGATTAATCTTTGAAGAAGGTTATTCGCTTTTATAGGGAGGATAGAGCCTATGAGTACAAGGGAATTCAAAAGGACAAGACTTGAGGTCTTAATAAAAAAAGCTGTAATAGTTTTGCTTGATATTGCATGTCTTATCCTTTCGGGATACATGGCATGCTATATTGTGGCAGGAAGGTCACCTTTGGACAGCAGCTTTTCCAATTTAGTAAGTTCAAATGAACATATGCTTTTGTTTATGATAATATCATTTTTTGTGATTTACGGCTTTGGACTGTATAACAGCATATGGCGTTATGCCGGTATTGATGAAATAATCAAAAGTGTATGTGCGTCGGCGGTGATAGTTTTAATTATGTTTGTTGTCGACAAGGTACTATTTGGATTGGTTTTGTCACTGCCTGATAAAATGCCTTTGTATGGGTATTTCCTTTTTTGGATTTTTTTCAGCTTCTCTATTGCAGGTATACGTCTTGCATATAGGGCATTGCGTGTTTTCCCCGAATTGATTGTGAGCAAAAGCTCAAAGAATAAGAGGATAATGATTGTCGGCGCAGGCTTTATGGGCAATTTCGTTATTGATATGCTTAAAAACGATAAGTTTATAAAAGGACGTCCTGTGGTTGCTATTGATGATAATCCTGCCAAGCTCAATAAAAAAATACAGGGCATTAAGATTGTCGGCAACTGTGACTCTATACCGTGCGTAGCAGAAAAATACAGGATAGATACCATTATTCTTTGTCTGCCGTCTGCTTCGGAAAAAAGAAAAAAAGAAATTCTTTCTATTGCAATGACTACCGACTGCGATGTTAAAATCAGTCCGTCGCAGGAGGAAATGTTTGAAAAAAGCGAAATAAAAAGAATTCGTGATGTTGATATTGCCGACCTTTTGTCGCGTCCAGAGGTTACTCTTAACAAAAAGACATGCAGATATCTTATCGGCTCAACTGTTTTGGTAACAGGCGGAGGCGGTTCAATCGGTTCGGAGATTTGCAATCAGGTTGCAAGATATAATCCAAAAAGAATAATTATTTTCGATATATACGAAAACTGTGCATTTGAACTTCAAAATCATCTAAAGGAAAAATACAATGATGATTTTGACATTGATGTTCGTATAGGCTCGGTAAGAGATATTAACAGGCTTCGTGAGATAATGGAGGAATTCCATCCCGATGTTATCTTTCACGCGGCGGCTCATAAGCATGTTCCTCTTATGGAGGACAGTCCTTGCGAGGCGGTAAAGAATAATGTTTTCGGTACATACAATGTTGCGGTTATTGCCGACGAATACAAGGTTAATAAGATGGTTACCCTTTCTACCGACAAGGCCGTTAACCCTACAAACGTTATGGGTTGCACCAAACGAATTACGGAAATAATAGTTCAGTATATGAACACAAAAAGCGAAAACACAAAATATGCCGCAGTACGCTTTGGCAATGTTCTTGGCTCTCACGGCTCTGTTGTGCCGATCTTTAAGGAACAGATTGCCAACGGCGGACCGGTCAAGGTTACACATCAGGATATTACAAGATATTTTATGACTATTCCGGAGGCCGCACAGCTTGTTTGTCAGGCAGGCGGACTTGCCGAGGGCGGCGAGGTGTTTGTTCTTGATATGGGCGAGCCCGTAAAGATCATGGATTTGGCGAAAAATCTTATTCGCCTTTCAGGCTTTACGGAGAAAGAAATACCTATTGAAATAACAGGACTTCGTCCGGGCGAAAAACTATATGAGGAGCTTTCAATGTCGGAGGAATTGGAAACGAGAAGCAAAACCCATCACGAAAAGATTTTTGTAAATCAGCCTATGGTTATTGATTCTGCAACGGTTGAGGGTTGGCTTGAGCTTTTGAGAGGCGTTGACGATTCAAATGTCCGCGAAAGGCTTATGACTGTTGTTCCAAATTATAATCCTTCAAATAATTAAAACAGGATATATTTTCTTTGACTTGAATCGATTTGTGTGATACCATAAATATTGCAGAGTGATTTTGCATAATAATTAAAAGGGAGACGGCGAAGGTATGATTTCGTCGGAGATGGCTTATGTATATTAATCTTGGTAAGGTAACGGCAAATGATGAGGTTATCGTTAATACGGAAAACATCAGCAGAATTTACAAAAGAGGCATAAATGTTAATATGATGTCGCCTACACCGTATAGATATTCTATCTATATGAATGACGGTAAAAATTTGGAAATCAGCCTTAATGCGGCTGACAACAAAAAATTTCTTGAGCTTCTTGATGTAATAGAATACACAGAGGTTGATCTCAAGTCTGCCCAGATAAAACTGTTCTGAGTAAAAATAAAACAGCGAGTTAAGTGTTCCTTGCACGGACAGGCTTATACTCGCTGTTTTTTTCTTATTGAACCGATAGTGGAGTTAATTTTATGTATATATATAGGGATTGATATTGATTTTAGACTGCGGTTATGGCATTATTGAATTAAAAGGGAGGTAGCAAAATGGATAATTATGAATTTGCCCGGAGAATTGTTGAATTAAGACGCCAAAAGGGACTTTCTCAAAAGCAGCTTGGCGAAATGCTCGGCGTTTCCAACAAGGCTGTTTCAAAGTGGGAAAACGGCGAGTCCATGCCAAAGATGTCAACAATGCTTAGCCTTGCGGAAATTCTCGGTATAGACGGTAACGAGCTTATAGGCTGTGAATATGCCGTACAGGATAATACTGAGGAGCTTGAAAGATTAAAGGGCGAAAATGCCGAGCTTTCGCTTAAACTCGATATGATTAACAAAAAGAAAAAACGTTCTTTCTTTGTTGCCGTTGCCTTGTGTATAGTGGGTATAATTGCCTGCGCAGTAGTAGCTATATGCTTTGGTGCCGGTGACAGCACAAATTCTAATGTAAAGGATGCGGGCGAGGCAGGAACAAAAATCGAATTTGCCGATAAAACCTTTGTTGCACCTGACGATTTTCAGCAGTTAGTTATTAAGCAGGAAACTATGCAGTCATTCTTTTTTGATGAGAAATATGCTGAATACTATGATAAGTCGGGTAACAGTCAAACGGTGATTGTACGTTGCAATCCCGATGTTAACATTATTTCGCTTTCCGTCGGTAAAAAGGAATATAACTATATTGATTCTTCTGTAAGCCGTGATATTATAACCGAAAAAAATATCTATTGTATCAATCTGTTTTTTGAAAACGAGTTCATTGCGGATATTGACAGTCTCAATGCGGATTATTATGATAAGGATTTTTCTGTGGGACAGGAATTCATAAAATCATTCTGTAAATTCTATGCTGATAAGGGCGAACCTGTTGACAAAACGACAGTGCAGTATTATGCAGGCAGGAAATCACTTAAAGTCACGGTTACGTTTGATTACAACAATGATGAACCGAGCTCCATGACGGCTCTTTCATTAGGAGAGTTTTTTGTTGACGACAAAAACAATGTCTATTTTTACGATTACGCAACGGCTTCGGCCTATTCTGTCGGAAAGGAGTTGAGCACATATGTCATTGAAAAATAACAGACTTAATGAACTGATTGACGAGCAGCAGGCTTTGCTCAATTCACTCAAGGCAGAGGCAAATGCCATCAATTCCGACGAGCTAACAAAGGAAAACGAACAGCTGAAGCTCAGGTTAGACGAAATTTCCAAAAACGAGGCTAACCTGAAGGCAGAAAATGACAGCCTTAAAAAATCTCTTGACTCAACAAAATCTGCGTTGTTTACAAAATTAGCAAATGAAAAGCTTTCTGTTTTCAGCAGTACCCAAAAACGTCTTGAAAAAACATATTACAAAAAGGAATTGGGCGTTGGCAGTAAGCTTAATGAATACGAAAAAAATTGTCTTGCCAGCATTGATGCAACCGTTAAGGTGATTGAGAGTTACTCGGATAATGAGTTTAACGATATATTAAATCAACTGAATACTCTGCGTGAGGAGGCACAACAAAGACGAATAAGGCTTGAAGCATATAAAAACGAACAGATAAATAATGCAAAGCAAACTAACTTTGCAATGGGTGAAAGCATAAAGAATGAGCCGCTGACAGATGCCGAAAAGCGTACGGCATTAAGGCAGAAAAGCCTTGAAAGCTTCATTGGCCTTAACGTTTTGGGTAAGGCAGGCATATTGCTGTTTATAGTTGGTATTATTATGCTTGGCAGGTTTGCCTATGTTCATATGTCAGATGTGTTCAAGGGTGGAGTAATTTATCTTCTCGGCATTGTCCTTATCGGCATCGGAGAAATATTCTACAAAAAGGAAAAGACAGTGTTTTCAACAACACTTATCAGCGGCGGTGTGGCTACCCTGTATGCCGCCGCGGCAACCTGCTACTTTGCGTTTGATTTGTACAATGTAAAGGTTACCTTTATTATTTGTGTGTTGATAACAGCTATCGCCGTTGCAATATCAAATCAGGTGAAAAGCCAGGTCGTTTGTGCCTTCGGTGCAGTAGGCGGATATTTGCCTGTTGTCGCACTTTATATGGTAGGCTTTGGCAAGGCTATGGCGGATGTTACATTCCTTCCTGTTTCGAGCGTATATTTTTGCTTGCTTGCCATAATACTTTTTGCAATGACATACAACAAAAGGTGGTATGTTGCACAGTTCATTGGATACGCATTGCATTTGCTTGCAATCGGCGGTGTGGCAAAGTGCGCATATTCCGTTCGCAATTTGGCAGGCTACGGATATGCCTTGCCGTTGGCGGTTGCCTTCGCAATAGCATCATTTGTAATCTTCCTTATGATGCCGGGCTCAAAGATTGTAAGGCGCAAGCCTATGCAAGCCTTGGATACTGTGCTTCTTGCTTTGAATACACTCAGCGGTGCAATATCCGTTAGTATTACTGCTCATAATTGTGTTGCACAGGAGGCTGTCGCAAACAGGATTGTAGGCTATGTGTTTATTGCGTTCACAGCCATTTATGTTTTGCTTTCTGCTTTTTCCGTAAGGGAAAAAAGAGCAGAGTCGTATGCTGTAACAGCTATAACATGTATAAGTGCCTTGGCTTTCTCCATGTTCATAATTCCACTGATATTTGGCAGAGAATATGCAGGCATCGCATGGGCATTAGAAGGATTATTGCTTGCTCTTATTGCAATGGAAAAGGGTATTGTTGTGACGGAGCTTGCAGGCTTAATCTGTATGCTTATGTCTGCGGGAGCGGGATATATGTTTGCCGCAGGCTCAACAAATCAAATCGAGTTGATTTCATTTTGTGTTATATTGTCTGCCTTTTGGATTTACTCTGTCAGAGGTCTGTCTTCAAATCCAAGTGAAAAAGCAATGTCTGTTGTATATATGCTGATAGAGGTTGCATCCGGTATTGCAACACTGTGCTTTGTCGAATATTTGTACGGTTGCATTGCCGAAAGTCCGTATATTACGGCAAGCTCGGGATTCTTCCATTGTGCAGTTATTGTTGCGGCAGGTCTTTGTATCGCAACTGCGGTTAGGTTTGGCGTGCTTAAAAATGATGTGTCAATGATTGTAAGCGACTTGTCATCGGTGGTGGTGTTCCTTGCAGTTTTCGCAAGCTTAGATATACATAGCAGCTATAAGGATTTGTTTACATATTTCGGAGAATACATAGACAGTAAACCTATGATTGTTGTAAACATTGCGTTGCTAATAGTGCTGAATATCGGAGCGGAGCTTTTGCTTGCGGCTTCGGCACTTGATGTTATTAATCGCCTCAAGGCTCCTACATGGCTGTTCACAATGGTGATTTCGGTATCATCGCTTATGCTGATAACTGCAACCATTATGAGTCAGTTTGATGTTAAATTTTCAAATGTTATCATTAGTGCATTGTATATTGCTGTTGCGTGCATTATGCTTTTCCTCGGATTCAAAAATCAGCATACGGTTGTTCGTTCGGGAGGATTAGTGCTTATACTGTGTGCATTTGCAAAGCTTTGCTTTGTGGATACGGCACATCTTGATTCGGGTTGGAAGATTGCATCATACTTTGCTTTTGGTGCAATTTTGATTGCGGTTTCGTATTTTTATCAGCGCTTTAGCAAAAAGCTTGAGGCTGATATGCTTAATATCACCGAGCAGGAAAATAATGTTAAAACCGAATAGAATAATATAACGGAGCGGTTCGGGATTTGAACGGCTCCGTTGCTTTATAAAGAATTTATTAATGTTTTGTTTGACTTTTTATCCGTAAGGTTATAAACTAAAATCGAGGTGATTCTATGGAAAACTATTTAGCATTGTTTACGCTCATCGGCTCGATACTTGCACTTGTTTTTGCAGGTGGCAAGGCTTCAAAGGTTTTGAGGGCTGACGAGGGTACGGAAAAAATGAAAAAAATCAGTGCCTCTATCCGTTCGGGTGCAACTGCATATTTAAGCAGACAGTACAAAATCCTGTTGCTGTTCTTTGGCGGAATGTTCGTAATACTCAGTATTATGGCTGCGCTGAAGCTTCTTACATGGTTTGTTCCGTTTGCTTTCATTACAGGTGGATTCTTCAGCGGATTGTCGGGCTACATTGGAATGTACATTGCAACAAGAGCAAATGCAAGAACTGCAAACGCGTGTCGCAGCAGTCTTAATAAGGGACTTAACATCGCGTTTTCCGCAGGCTCTGTTATGGGCTTTTCCGTTGTGGGTCTTGGATTGCTTGATATTTCCATTTGGTATTTTATACTAAAGCTTGGCTTTAAGCTTGATGCCGCAACAATAACATCAACTATGTTAACCTTTGGTATGGGCGCTTCGTCAATGGCATTGTTTGCCCGTGTAGGCGGCGGCATTTATACAAAGGCTGCTGATGTCGGTGCAGACCTTGTGGGAAAGGTTGAGGCTGACATTCCGGAGGACGATCCGAGAAATCCTGCCGTAATTGCAGATAACGTTGGTGACAATGTTGGTGACGTTGCAGGTATGGGCGCTGACTTGTATGAATCATATGTAAGCTCAATTATTTCTGCCTGTGCCTTAGGTGTTGTTGCATTTGGTGATTTTAAGGCAATGGCTATTCCTATGGCTATGGCTGCTATCGGTGTTATCACATCAATTATCGGTTCGTTTCTTGTCAGAACAGGTGAAAGCACAGAGCAAGCGACCTTGCTTAAGGCTTTAAGACGTGGCACAAATACATCTGCCGTGCTTATTGCTGTTGCAGCTTTGCCTCTTGTTTTATATGTGTTTGGCAAGGAGTATATCGGCTTCTACTTTGCAATTATTGCAGGCTTGATAGCAGGTGTGTTGATTGGATTCTTTACAGAGTATTTTACATCGGATAACTATAAGCCTACAAAGAACCTTGCATCAAAGGCACTTACAGGCTCTGCTACAATTATGATTGGCGGTATCGGTCTCGGTATGATGTCAACTGCATTGCCTATAATAATTGTTGCTATCGCAATCCTTGTTGCATTTGGTGCGTCTGGCGGATTTACTGATGGAAATTTAGGTTTGTACGGTATTGCACTTGCCGCTGTCGGTATGCTTTCAACATTAGGCATCACACTTGCAACCGACGCATACGGTCCTATTGCCGACAATGCCGGCGGTATAGCCGAAATGGCAGGTCTTGAAGAGGATGTCAGAACAAAGACAGACGCTCTTGATTCGCTCGGTAACACAACTGCCGCAACAGGTAAGGGATTTGCAATCGGCTCTGCCGCACTTACGGCACTTGCACTTATTGCATCATACATTTCAAAAATCAAATCCATTAATCCCGATGTTCATATTAATGACAGCATTATGAATCCAATGGTTCTCGTCGGTTTGTTTATCGGTGCCTGCCTGCCTTTTGTATTTGCCGCACTTACAATGAATTCTGTCGGACGTGCCGCACAGAGCATTGTTGTTGAGGTTAGAAGACAGTTTAAGGAAATTAAGGGCCTTATGACCGGTGAAGCAGAGGCAGATTATGCAAGCTGTGTTGATATTTGCACAAGGGCGAGTCTTAAGGAAATGATTTTGCCGACAATTCTTGCAATCGTAACGCCTATTGTTACCGGTATTGTTCTTGGATATAATGGTGTTATCGGTATGCTTGCAGGTGCAACGGCAACGGGCTTTTTGATGGCAATATTTATGGCTAACGCAGGCGGCGCTTGGGATAATGCAAAGAAGTATATCGAAAGCGGAAACTACGGAGGAAAGGGCAGTGATGCTCACAAGGCTGCCGTAATCGGTGACACGGTAGGCGATCCGTTTAAGGATACATCAGGTCCGTCAATCAATATTTTAATCAAGCTTCTTTCAATGGTATCCATCGTGTTCGCAGGAGTAGTTGTAAATTATCACATATTCTAAAATGCAAAAATTAAAGGGTGGCGTTGCCACCCTTTAGTCAGTCCACTTTATCGACAGTCTGAGGACAGATAGTTTAGGCTATCTGTCCTTTTTTATGCATTTGTGACATATTGACATAATGTTTTGTAATTTTTTGAATTTTTTTGCGATATATTTTTACATTTTCGGTACTTATATATGAGGATAATATATTCTTTAGGTACAGGAGATGGTTTTATGAAGAAAATAATCAGTATGTTATTATCATTAATGATGACAATATCGGTGCTTGCGCCTTGTCATAGCGTAATTGCTCAAGAAGTGCAATTACAAAGCATTGTTTCAACCGGTAATAAGATTGCAGAGCTGTGTGCAGATTATGATGATTATAATACTGCCTGCAATGATGCCGAAATTAAGGACAGATTAATTGTTAAGGCAAGCGGTAACATTGATGAATATGGTGCTGTTGACAGTGTATATGGATTTGGATATGCTTTTTTGCAGTATGCAGATGACAAATCAGCCGAGATAGCTAAAGCACAGTACGAGAATTTAGGATATACTGTTGATTATGATTCAACAGTAACTGCGTATGAAACGAGCGCCTATGAATCCAACACAAATTACGATTGGGCGTACGAGTCCGTAGACGCACTTGCAACGGCAGATTACTACAAATTAAAGGTTAAGCCAACCGTTGATGTTGCAATAATTGACAGCGGAATAAATTACAACCACGAATTATTCAAAAACAGGGTAGTCAGAACCAATACAAATTTCAGTCCGGATGTTATCAAAAATAACGAAATTGATAATGACGGGCACGGAACAATGGTTGCGGGAGTTGTGGCACAAAGTACTCCCGATAACGTAAAAATACATGCCTACAAGGTTATGGGAAAGAACGGAGCGGGTACATCATCGGGTATTATTGCCGCTTGTGAATATATAAATCAGCTATCATCAAAGCCCGATGTTATCAATTTTTCAATATCTGTAAGTCCCAACGAAGCCTTAGAGGAGCAGATAAATAATTTGATAGATGCGGGTGTATCGGTTACGATTGCTTCGGGAAATGAAGGCTATGAAATTTGGAGAACTCCCGAAAGAATGGAAAACGCAATTGTTGTAGGATCAACTGATAAGCAAGGTAATCCAAGTAAGTTTTCCAATTACGGAATTCAGGCAGACATTTGTGCCCCGGGTGAATTGGTATATACCTCAACTATGAACGGAAGATACAATATTGTTGACGGAACCTCCTTTTCCGCACCTATGGTTGCAGGTGCAGCCGCAATAGTTCTTATGGAGCATAAAAACTATACGCCAAAGCAGGTGGAGGAGGAATTGATAGCTACTGCCACTCCGTTCAAAAAAGACGGAGCCGATTATTTGTATGGTGCGGGTATTGTTAATTTTTCAAACATAATCAGCGGTACAAGGTGCAAAGATGTTACTGCTAACCTGCAGGGCGGGGTGTACCGTGATGACATAAGCGTAGAGCTGAAATGTGCTAATACACTTGTTGATATTTATTACACAACAGACGGAACATTGCCTACCAAAACAAACGGTACAAAATACACCGAGCCTATTGCAATTACGGATACGGCAAGAATAATTGCGGTTGCCTTTGCAAAGGCAGGCACACCGTTTCACAGCAGGTATACCACCCTTGATTATTACATTTTGAAAAATAACGAAAGCGATTTTGTAATTAATGATAACGGTAAGGTACTAAACTATCTCGGCAGTAACACCGATATTGTTGTTCCCGACAGCATTAACGGAATTACACCGACAGAAATAAACAAAAAAATCTTTCTTTACAACAAGAATATCACAAGTGTTGTAATGCCTGACTCGATTACAAAAATAGGCAACTCTGCCTTCAGAGGAACTAACGTTGAATCTGTTGTTGCAAACGGTGTAACCAAGCTTGAAAATCTTTGCTTTGAGGGCACTAAGCTTAAAAAAGCCGATTTCCCCAATGCAATAAATGAATACTATGCGTTTAACAATACCCCGATAACCTCGGTGAATATGCCAAAGCTCGAAAATATATACAGCGGATTTGAAAACTGCACCGATTTGACAAGCGTTTACATACCCGAAGTAATATACCTGCAATACGAGCCTTTTAAGAACTGCATTTCGTTAACACAGGATTTGGTATTGCCCAAGGTAAAGGGAGTGTTTCAAAGGGCATTTGCCGATTCCTATTTCAAATCGATAGTTCTGCCCGATTGCGAGGAGGGCGTTTTTCAGGAAAAATGCTTTGAAAATGCTAAGGCGGAAAAAATTGTTTTGGGCAAGGCAACAAAATTCGGAATCGACACTTTTTATAACTGCGAAAATCTAAAGGAATTTTATGCACCGATGTTAAGTCGTTTTACAACAGATGATTTTGATTTTTGCGACAGCCTTGAATTTGTATTTGTGCCATCTGCAAAATCTATCAAAGTTAATCCCACTCACGACATAACCGTTTACTGCGGTGACAACTGCCTTTACGGTTACATAAACAATCCGTCAAAGTTTAGCTGTGTTATTATGGGACCGGAATATATGCCGTTTCTTGCAGATATTGATGAGTCGCAATACACTCACAAAGTAACCGATTATAAAGCAATCGGCAAGGGCGGTCAAATTCGTACAAGCGACAACGGCTTGAGATTTGGGTTTGAATTTGACAACAGTAACATCAGCTTTGATTATGAAAGCTATGGGGCGGAAATTGAGTACGGATTTGTTTACAGGTATGATCCTTTGGAATTTACAGACGGAGATATTGAATACCAAAGAAATATGAACTTAAGAGCATCGCAAAACAACGTTTACGTAAAGAAAGCAAACAAGGTTGACATTGACGGTGACATTGCAAGGTTTAACCTTGTTTTTACCGATATTCCGACAGAGCATCTTAACGATAAGGTGTCCGTCAGAGCATACGCCTGCGTTGACGGAATGTATTTCTATTCTCCTGTTGTTACAAGAAGCTACAGCAATGTTGCAAATGCCGTATTGAACGACGAATCGGTAGAGCAGGGCATAAAAGACCAAGTCGTACTTTCACTAAATTAGGAGGATTAATTATGAAAGAAAAATATACTAAACCGGAAATATCAATTGAAGAATTTAAGATAGTAGATATAATAACAACAAGCGTCGGTGGTGACAATGAGCCGGACACAGATATTCCATGGGGCTCGTAATGAAAAAGCAATTACTTATTATTTCAATTATTGTTGTTACAGTTAGCATATTTGTTTCCTGTTCTGCAAACAGCAGTAGTGAAACCGTCTCAACTGCTTCTGCTATAAATGAAAGCACAGAAACTGTAACAGACAGCAAAGATAATATTGTGACAACAGAAGCAATTACAAAACCCACCGCAAAAAAATTTGAGGAAACAACATCTGTAAATTATCCGGATACCGATGTTGAATTTACAACAACCGAAAGCACAACAATATCTGCTACTGATATAAGCACATCAACAACAAATACCGATACAACCAAGCCTAAAACTACTGCAAAAGCCATTGTTGATAAAGACGGTTGGATAAACAAATGGTATTGATTTGAGGCTTAACGGAGGAAAAATGAGTATTATTAAGTTAATTATCACAGCTCTTTTTGATAATTCAAAATACAAAAAGCAAGAAAAGTATTTTGACAGACTCAGGGAAGATGATGTAGTTATTGAATTTAGAAAATATAAATGATTTACTTTGTAAGAAATATAATTTAGGTCAGTTTACAAGGAACTACACGCAGACCGTGAAACGGGCTGCTGAC
>NZ_CAMFQO010000029.1 GCF_945980375.1 uncultured Eubacterium sp.
CCTGCTTGATTATTTCATCAAGCAAAAGTGCATAAATAGGTGTTGTCGTTTCAAAGCCGACTGCCGCAAAAACAAAGCTTTTGTCGGGCTCTGCCTTTGCAAGCTCAATGGTTTGAATAGGGGAGTACACCATTCGTATATCGGCACCCTGTGCCTTGATGTCCGCTAATGCCTGACTGCTTCCCGGCACTCTTATCATATCACCGAAGGTAACGATAGCGTTTGAGTTAAGTGCAAGCTCAATCAGCCTGTCAACATAGTCTGACACCGTTACACAAACAGGGCATCCCGGTCCGCTTATTAGATGTATTTTGTCGCTTATCAGTGACGGTATTGCGTTTTCGGATATGGATGCGGTGTGAGTTCCGCAAACCTCCATAATGGTGATGTCGTCACCGTTGTATTCCTTAAGAAAATTTAGTACGTCGTTTATGTTCATTGCACTCCAAGCTCCTCAAGGTCATTAAAAAGCTGTGTCATATACTGCGCCTCGTCCTCGGGCAAAACCTGAATAATCAGTCCTGCGTGCACCAAAACCCAATCTCCTACCTTGCAGTCAACAATACCTTTGTTTACTGTTGTGATGTTAGAGGAGTATTCAATTTTTGCATTTACTCCGTTAATTTCTATTACTTTTCCCGGTGCTGCAACACACATAGCTATACCTCTTGCTCGTCAAGTGCCGTCAGGTATGCCTGACCAAGACAGATTCCCTGGTCGCCCGATGGCACCTTATTGTTTATATATACATTATATCCGTCTGCCTCAAGCAGTTCAATAGTCCTTGCCGTAAGAATTTTGTTGTTAAAGCATCCGCCGCTTAGGGTGATTTGCCCAACCAAATACTTATCGGCAATTGTTTTTATCATATCTGCCAAGCAGTAGTGAAAACCGAGTGCGATTTCCTCCTTTGGAGCTTTTGCAGATTTTATTTGTTTGATTATTTCTTTAGGTGACAGCGTAGGTTTAATAGGATAAGCCTTTTTTGCTTTGCCTGCACATTGTTCGACAGTAATGGCACATTCGCCCTCATATCTGTTGTAATGTGAAATGTCAAGTGCCGATGCGACAGCGTCAAAGAGTCTGCCTACGCTTGATGAATTTACAGTGTTGATGTTGTTTTCTATTGCCTTTGACACAAGCGTATGGCTGCCGTCGTAGCAGGCAAGGCAGATGTCGGCATTTTTTGCAACCTCATCGGATGCAAGCATTTTTGTGTACTCAAGGTGTTCAACTCGTTTTCGATTAAGAAATACCTCGCCGCCCCAAATTGCACCGTCATCACCGTAGCCCGTTCCGTCAAAAACAAAGCTTAAAGTGTCACCCTTTAGTTGATGCTCTGCTATTACGCTGTACGCGTGTGCAAGGTGATGCTGATATTGAACATCGGGTGTAAGTATTTGTGATGAATAATACATAGGGTGCCTGTCGCAAACAATTTTGCCCGGCTTAAAGCTGTGTAAATCACAAAATCTTGCTATGCTATCTTTGTAGGCTTCCTGATATGCCGTATCCTCAAGGTCGCCGAAATATTGCGACGGATAAACATAATTATCGTTCATTATTGCAAAGCTGCTTTTTAGGTCGCCACCCATTGCAAGTATTTTGCTTTTTGCCTTAATTCCAACATCTATTGCAAGCGGAACATATCCTCTTGCACGTCTTAAATACTGTACCCGTCCTGCGTTGATTTGCACAACGCTGTCGTCGATAGGCGTCAGTATTTCTCTGTTGTGCGACAACACGGGAATACCGAATTTTTTTATTTTTTCATCGTCAATTATGATAGGCTCGCCCGACAGATTTGCACTTGTCATAATAAGAGGTGATATTTTGTCAAGTATCATTATCTGTATCGGATTGCAAGGCAAAAATGCTCCTATGCAGTCGGAGCCGTCACATATGCCGTTTGGCATTTTTCTTTTTGCCTTTAGCAAAACAATAGGCCTTGCCGTGCAGGTCAGTAGCTTCTCCTCATCATCGCTTACAAAGCAGTAATCTTTGATTTCTTCAAGGCTTTTGAACATAATTGCAAACGGCTTTGCTTCTCTGCCCTTGATTTTTCGCAACGTCAGTGCAATTTCCGTTTCGCATTTGCAGGCAAGGTGATAGCCTCCTATGTCCTTTATTGCGAGGATGTTGCCGTCTTTCAAAATATCAACAGCATCGTCAATTGAAATGCTTGTTTTAGGCCCGCAGTCGTTGCAGGCTATCGTTTGTGCATGACATCTTCTGTTTTGAGGTGATGTGTATTCCTCCCCGCATTTTTCGCAAAGAGGGAAGATGCCCATTGTAATATTTTCTCTGTCATACGGCAGAGATTTAATTATAGTATATCTTGCTCCGCAGTTAATACAGCTTATGAAAGGATGCCTGTATCTGCGGTTGTTTTCGTCCTTAAGCTCCCTTTCGCAATCCTTACAGGTTGCCAAATCGGGAGTGATAAACGGCACGGTGTTGTAGTTGGTAGAATGGATAATGGAAAATGTGCCGTACTCTTTGCCGTCAATTATTCTTTCGTTGTAATTGTTTATCTTAAAAAGACCGATAAGGCGTTGGATAAAATGCTCCAACGCCTTTGATTCTGCCTGTGCGATAATTTTTACATTACCGCCTGAATTTTTAACCTCGCCTTTTATACCAAGCTCGTTTGCGAGCCTCAGGGCTGTGGGGCGAAATCCAATGCCCTGAACAATACCTGTAAAGGTGTATTCCTTTGTTATAGCGTTACGCTTCCTTTTTGTAGGTTACATTGCCGTATTCTGCGTCATCCTGTGCAAAGCCAATGCACTGTTGCTTCTTGCAGGCGTCTATACAGCAACCGCATTGAATACAGCCGTCTCTGTCAATAGTCCAGCTCTTTGTATCCTTTCTGTCAACTGTGATAATACCTGTGGGGCAGGCTCTTGCACAAAGTCCGCAAAGTATGCAATTTTCAATGTCAACGGCAATTTTGCCGTAGGTTAGGCTCTTGTCAGGCTTAACGGTTGAAAGCTTGCCGAGGCTAACCTCGCTTGCCTGTGTCTTTGCCTGTGGCTTTGGTGCTTCCTTCTTAGGAGCAGGCTTTGCAGGTGCGGCACCGTCCTTTGCAAATACAACTGCGCCTTCCTCGCCGTCATCCTCTGCGTATGAAAGGCTGTGGAATTTTTTACACGCGTCAATGCAGGCACCGCACTGAACACAGTCGTCACGGTTGATTGTCCATGTCTTTGCATTTCTGTCAACGGTAATGCACTCTGACGGGCATGCTCTTGCACACAGTCCGCAAAGAATACAGGTGCTCATATCGTTTGTAATCTTACCCGATGTAAGCGACTCGTTGTTATTCTCGCTCTCGGCTTGAGCAGGCTTTTCGGGAATAGGCTGTGAAAAGCTGTCAACCGTCATTGAGGTGCTTGGCTCTGTGTAGCCGGGCTTAATATGTAAGCATTTCTTAGGACAGCCTTCAACACAGTTTTCGCACTGAACACAGCCCATTCTTTCAATAGACCATGTTCTTGTTGCCCTGTCAACCGTGATAGCACCCGACGGACACTTTCTTTGGCACATACCGCACATAATACAGTCGTCAATGTCAATTTCAATGTGTCCTCTTGAACGCTCGGGATAAACTGCAGGCTCTGCAGGATAATTCTTTGTAGCCGGTTTTGAGAAAAGATTTTTAAGAGCAAAGCCGGTAAAATCCATAAGCTTCATAGTTTACTCCTCCTTATCTTTCTGTACAGCTGATGCATGGGTCAATTGTAAGAACCTGCATCGGAACATCTGCAAGGTCGCTGCCCGGCAAAATGTGAATAAGCGACTGAATGTTTGTAAATGTAGGAGTACGAAGCCTGAATCTTTCAAGGAATTTGGTTCCGTTAGCCTTTGCGTAGTAAATAGCCTCTCCTCGCGGTTGCTCAATTCTTACAAATGCTTCACCGTCAGGGTTGCCCTTTTGAGGATTGCAGATTGCACCCTCAGGCATTTTTTCGGCACATTGACGGATGATGTTGATGGATTGCAAAAGCTCACCGATTCTTACGGCACATCTTGCGTAGCCGTCACAATCGTTAGAGGTGATGATGTCAAAGTCAATCTTGTCGTAAGCCTCGTAGCCTGTTTTTCTCATATCAATTTCAATACCGCTTGCCCTTGCCATAGCACCTGCGGCACTGAGTCTGTGCGCATCCTCTTTTGTAAGGATACCCACACCCTTTAATCTTTTTTGTACGGAATAGTCATTGAGGAATACATTTGTCATTCTCTTAATGTCCTTTTCCATAGAGTTGAGTATGTCAACAAAGCCCTTAATCATTGAGCTGTCCATATCCTTAAGGACGCCTCCGACCTTGTTAACGGAAAAGATAACACGGCCGCCGGTTGATTCCTCAAACATATCAAGGATTTTTTCTCTCATTCTCCAAGCCTGCATAAACAAAGCGTCAAAGCCGAATGCGTCTGCCAAAAGACCGAGCCAAAGCAGGTGAGAGTGCATACGGCTCATCTCAAACCAAAATGTACGAAGGAACTTTGCTCTCTCGGGCACCTCTGCCTTAAAGATAGCCTCGAGCGCTTCGCAATATCCAAGTCCGTGACCGAAGGAGCAAATACCGCAGGTTCTTTCAACAACATATTGATAGTCGTTAAAATCCCTTTTCTCTGCAAGCATTTCAAGACCCCTGTGAACAAAGCCGATTGAAGGCACAGCCTCAATAACCTTTTCATCCTCAAGCACAAGGTCAATGTGAATTGGCTCCGGCAGTACAGGATGCTGAGGACCGAACGGTACAATAGATTGCTTACTCATTGGCCGTGTCCTCCTTTCGTGTTACAGTGATTTGCTTTTTGAACGGTGTTTCTTCATTTATTCTGTAAAATCTGTCCTTGTAGTCAATGCTCATACCGACAACTTTTACACCCCAAAGCTGCTTGATTTCATTTTCATAAAGAGTGGCAGCAGGGAATATGTCGGAAAAGCTTTTGATTTCCTCGTCAACAGGAAGCTTAATCTTGTAGTTTTCCATAAGATATTCCTTGTTTACGGAATATGTAACCTCGTTGTAGCCCTCAAAGGCTGTTGAGCAAATTTGTGAAAGACGGTAGCCGTCCTCGTATTTTTTTTGCATAATGTCGTACAGCTCATCCTTTGTGACAAGTGTAATTGCAAAATCGTTATAGTTATTCAACCTTGTCCGCCTCCTTTACTGCCTTTTTATTTGCCTGAAGCCTTTCGCTCTTTTCCTTAAGCAAAGCGAGTGATTTAACAACGCCGTCAATGATTGCCTGCGGTCTTGCGGCGCAGCCCGGAACATAAATGTCAACCGGGATAGCCTTGTCAACACCGCCGAGAACGTTGTAGCAGTCCTTAAACACACCGCCGTTGCATGCGCATATACCTATTGCACAAACAACCTTTGGCTCTGTCATCTGCTCATAAATTTGTTTAACAACGCTTTCGTTTTGAGAGTTAACCGAGCCCGTAATAAGAAGAATATCTGCATGCTTGGGATTACCTGTGTTGATAATACCAAAGCGTTCTACGTCATATAATGGAGTTAAGCACGCAAGAACCTCGATGTCACATCCGTTACAGGAGCTTCCGTCATAGTGCATTATCCAAGGTGATTTTGTTACGTCTGCCATTTATATTACCCCCTTGCCTTTAAGTACCTCAATTACAATAAGGTTAAGTGCGCCTAAAAAAGCAGTAACTATCCAGGTGTTGTCAAGCATATGCTTCCACTTTAATCTTGCATTTGTGTTGTCAACAAGGATTTCGATAAAGTAGCAAGCAATCAGGCAAACGATTGCAAGAAGCACGCTTAAAGGATTACTGTTGAGGAAAAATAATGCCAAAAGTCCTAAAAGGAATATGTTTTCGTACCAGTGAGAAACCTCAACGATAGCAAACATTTGACCGTTAAATTCTGTTGTGATACCCTTAACCATTTCCTGATGAGCATGGTGAGAGGTAGAAATATCAAATGGGTGCTTTCTAAGCTTAATTGTAAGAATGAACACAAAGCCAAGGAAAATACCCGGAAGCAATACGATAGCAGGTAAGCCGTTGTGTGTTGCAATTTCGGAAACCCTAAAGCTTCCCGATGTAATGTAAAGACCGATAGCCGCAATAAGAACCATAGGCTCATATGCAAGCATTTGAACAAGCTCTCTGCTTGCACCCATAAATGCATACGGAGAGTGTCCGCTTGATGCAGCAATTACAAGGAAAATGTTTGCGGTTGTGAGTGTAAACAATACAAGCAAAATGTCGTAGCCTGCAAAGAAAAGAATACCGGTTACGATTGTAAAGAAAAGAAATGAGAGCAAATATAACATTTGAACTCTGTTAATAACCTTTGTTTGCTTATTCAAAAGCTTAATGACATCATACAGCGGCTGAAGCAGAGGGGGACCCATACGTCCCTGCATTCTGGCAGTAACCTTTCTGTCCAAGCCTGCAAGCAATGCACCTGCGAACGGAGCGAGCAAAACATAAGCAAATATGCTAATTATCGAATATACAGGATTATTCATTAACAGCCACCTCCTAACGCGATTGATGCAGCAATAAACGCAGCGATAAGGAAAATTGATACATATACACTTGGCTTGTACATTTTGTCCTCACCAAATATATCCTCCATATACCAGTTGGTAAGGAATTCCTTCTTTTCGTTACCGAAGGAATCAATAAATCCAACCTGGTCGGGAGTACCGGCACCGTTAAAGTATCGCTCAGCCTTAGGGAAAGGTCTGTTCCTTGCGATAAGGAAGTATGTTACGATTGGAATGATGAAGATAAATACAACCATCAAAATTGTAAGAACGATGTTTTCGCTTGAAATAACCTGGTTTGTTGAGTTGAAAACCTCTGCTGTGTAAGGCTTAACAACAAATCTTGAAATGAACGGAAAGGCAAATACAACAAGAATCATAAGACCTGCGTGAGTAAACAATGATGTCCACTGATTTATTGTGATAGTGTTCTTATGCCTTTTATCTGCCGGGTTTGATGAAAGAATTGTTGCAAGCCACTTTGACCAGTAGAACAGGGTTGTTGCCGAGCCAAAGCATATGCAAAGCACAAGCAGGGTGGAAACGATAATTTCAAGTGTGCTTCCGCTGTGAAGACCTGTGTCAACAAAGGCTTTAAGTGCAGCCCATTTTGAAACAAGCATACCAAACGGAGCAAGGAACATACCTGCAATACCGACAACAAGTGTCCATGTGAGGTATGGGTACCTTCTAACCAAGCCGTGCATTGTTTCTATATCTCTTGAGCCGGTCTGGTGCTCTATTGAGCCGACAGTCTGGAAAAGCAGTGATTTTGAAATTGCGTGGAAGATTACAAGGAAGATAGCCGCCCAAACGGTTTCCTCCGTACCGACACCGGCACAGGCTGTAATCAAGCCAAGGTTAGACAATGTTGAGTAAGCCAAAACCTTTTTGCCGTCATAAGCTGTAATTGCAAGCATAGACATAGCAAGGAAGGTAAGACCGCCGATAAGGCCAACCATATATCCGCTGAACTCACCGCTCATAACAGGTGCAATTCTAATCAAAAGATAAACGCCTGCCTTAACCATTGTTGCACTGTGCAAAAGAGCCGATGACGGTGTAGGAGCAACCATTGCACCAAGCAACCATTTTGAGAACGGGAGCTGAGCGCTCTTTGTCAATGCACCGAATGAAAGAAAGATTACAGGCAATACTATTAATCCCTTGTTTGCTTCAAGCAATCCTTGAAGGTCTGTAATGCCGTGGCTGATGCCGAGAATAACGATACCGCCAATCATTCCGAGACCGCCGAGAAGGTTCATCCACAATGCCTTAAAGCAATTGTTGACAGCCTCGTCTGTTTTTGTGTAGCCGATGAGAAGGAATGAGCAAACGCTTGTAACCTCCCAGAAAAAGTACATCCAAAGCAGGCTGTTGGAAAGAACAAGGCCGAACATTGCACCGATGAATACATACATAATTGCAAAGAAGAAGCCGCGTCTGTCCTTAACCTCATCGCCGTGATGGTGGTGATAATCGTCCATATAACCGCAGGCATAAACGGTAATCAATGTGCCCACGATAGCGATAATTAAAACCATAATTACGGTAAGCTGGTCGCAATAGAGGTTTAAGCCCTCTCCCTCAGGCTTTGCACCTGAAAACTCGTACCAAAAGGTCAAAGTCGTTTGTGCTATTGACAAAAGAGCCGCATAGTATTTTTTGTACTTGATTGAAAGCACTGTGATAAGTACAACTAAAAATACCTCTATGCCGACCATAGCATAGTCTACGGCTTCAATGACGGGTAACGAGCCTAACAATGCACTCTCGTTAAATGTCATTGCCTTGCCACCGTAAACATAGTATGTTACGGTAAACATCAGGGCTGCAAGTATAACCGCAGCTGATGACGCGTAGGTTATGATTTTCCTTGCCTTGTTGCTTTTGATTACTCCTTGGAGCAAAGCGCTGACAAATGGAAAACCGACAAGAAACGCAATCATAAATTCCATTTTTCTGCCTCTTTTCATTTTGGGAATGTATAGAAAATTTCCCAATTATTTTAAGTATGTTTATACCGCATAAGATATTAACATATAATTAGGTTAAAATCAATACAAAATTTTATTAAAAATTAATATTTTCTTGTGCATTTTTTAACTTTGTTTTTCCGTATTTGTATTGAATATTTTGTTTTTTTGATGTATAATAAGTGCAACAAATCTCAGTGGAGGATATTATGTCAAATAAGATTAGGCTTGTAGGGTTATTTATCACCGCAATTATCCTTTTGTCAGGCGTTATTGCAGTGTCCGGAGTGTCGTCGCAGAATGTCGGTCCTGTAAGGTCAACACAGGTCGTGGGCACTTCCTCTGATTCTGTTAAGCTAAAGTGGAAAAGGGTTGGCTCGTCAGACGGATATTTTATATATCAAAAGGCCGGCGAAGAATATAAAAAGGTGCAGACAGTTAAGGATTCAAAATCGGTTGAGACTACTGTTGACGGTCTTGATGACAGCACTCAATATACCTTTTGCGTAAAGGCATACAAAAAGGGCAGAAATAATACGGTACAAAGTAAGAAATTTACCGAGGTCACTGCCTGTACGGTACCCGCAAAGCAAAGCTCAAGCATTGAGGCTGTCAGGGAAAATTCTCTTGAAATCAGCTGGTCACCTAATCCAAGGTGTGCCGGATATGATGTTCAGTACGCAAAGGCTTCCGATTTTTCGGACGCTCAAAGCATTAGGATAAAGAACACAGATACCGACAGCACCGATATTATGGAGCTTATGGTAGGTGACGAATATTATGCACGTGTTCGCTCCTATGTATATTTCAACGAGGAAAAAATTAACGGCAGGTGGTCGGAGGCTAAGTCTGCAAAGGTGCTTGACAAGGCGGGTATCACTGCTATTGATATGAAAAAGCCCATGATTGCCGTAACCTTTGATGACGGTCCGGGATATAATGATGCGTCTGACAGGATACTTGATGTTATTGAAAAATACAAAATAAAGGCAACATTCTTTATGCTCGGAGCAAATGCGGAAAACCATACAAAGAATGTTAAGCGTAAGGTAAGCCTCGGTTGTCAGATAGGCAACCATACCTATAACCACGAGCATTACGGCAAAAATGTAAATGCCAACGATATCATCAAGGGCGCAAATGCTATTGAAAAGGCAGGCGGAGTAAAGCCGACAGCCTTTCGTTCGCCGGGCGGTATTACAACCGATGTAATCCGTAAAACGTGTAAGGAGCAAAATGTTCCTTTGTACTATTGGTCGCTTGATACTCAGGATTGGAAGAGCAGAGATGCTGATAAGATTTACAACACAGTAATGAAGCATGTAGAAGACGGCGATATTATCTTGATGCACGAAATCTACGGTTCAACTGCAGATGCATTTGAAAGAATTGTGCCTGCACTTATTAAGAAGGGCTATCAGTTTGTAACCTGTGATGAACTTGTTACCGCAAAGTCCGGTAAGGCTCCGGAGCCGGGAATACAGTACGTCAACGGCACAACAATAAAGAACAAAACATCATAAGTATAAATACAAATTAACAAGAGGAAATGTCACCGTAGGTGGCTGAGGAAATTATAAAAGCTGATTGAACTCGATGTTCAATCAGCTTTTTGTGTGCATTTTATTAAAGAATACTGCATATGTAATCCATTACCGTTTGCATGGCCGGAGTAATCCATTTGCTTTTGTGGTAAAGCATTTGAATCCAAATTTCATCGTTGATTGTATCAACCTCAAATTGCTTAATCTTGCCTTGTGCAACATATTCGTCGGTGATAAAATCAGGCAGATAGGATATGCCCATATTTTTTTCTACCAAATGACAGATTAGCTCTGTGTCGCCGATTTCCAAAAACGGAGCTATTTCCATAGACTCCTTTGCAAGATAATCGTCAAGCCTCTGTCTGTAGCTCATACCCTTTTCGGTTAAGATAAACGGTTGCTCAAGTACATCGTCAATAGTGATTTTGTCCTTTTTACAAAGCGGATTTTCATCGCCCATAATGAAATGAGTTTTTACCTTGTGCTCCTTAACTATTGTGTAGTTGCTGTCATAAATGTGCTTGTCAAGTGTAAAGATAAGGTCAACATCATTTTGGTTTGCAAGTCTGAACATTTCCTCCGTGCTGGCAGGGAATATCTTTAACGATATGCTTGGATATTTGTTGTGAAAATTATCAAAATTATGCCAAAACAGCCAGTGACAAAGTGAGTCACACATCGCAATTCTAACCGTGCCGTTAATCTCCTTTTTACTGCTCGCCGTGTTTTCAATGTCTTCAACGGTGGCGAGAAGCTTTTGTGCAAGCTGAAGAATTTGCTCACCCTTCGGTGTAAGCTTTACTGTATGATTAACCCTTTCAAAAAGAAGCACCCCGTATGCATGCTCAAGCTGCTTTATTTGTGCCGAAACCGCAGATTGAGTATATCCTAATTTTTTTGCAGCCTTTGTAAAGCTGTTTTGGTCTGCAACCTGAATGAAGGTTTCAAAATTTTTTGTATCCATTTGTATTCTCCCTATAATCTCCAAAAGCAATATAGTGTGATGCAAATTAAATCATTTATGTATATTATAAAATATTTTTATCAATTTTTCAAGTGCAATTATTTTTGTAAATAGTTGTGGCTTCTTGTACCTAATCGTATTGACATTTGTACAGATAAGATATATAGTAAAATAAGTATAGTTAAAAATACAAAATTATTTTGATTATAGGATTTGTGGTATGAAAAGTAAGGAATATATAAAAACCGATACCGTTATTGTAGGCTCCGGCGTGGCAGGTGTTTTTGCTGCTCTGTGCCTGCCTGAGGATATGGATGTTTTGGTCATCACAAAGGAAAAGCTTGACGAGTGCGATTCCTTTCTTGCACAGGGCGGAGTATGTGTGCTCAAGGATATTGATGATTTTGATTGCTACTTTGAAGATACGATGAAGGCAGGTCATTACGAAAACAATCCCGAGGCGGTTCGTGTTATGATTGAATCCTCGCAGGATGTTATCGGAACACTTGTTGATTTGGGTGTAAAGTTTGATACTGCTAACGACGGTGAATATGATTACACTCGTGAGGGCGCTCACAGACAAAACAGAATTCTTCACCATAAGGATGAAACAGGCAAGGAGATTACGGCAACCCTTCTTGAAATTGCAAAGAAAAAGCCAAACATCACCTTTGTAACCCGTACAACAATGATAGATTTGATAGAAAAGGACAATGTTTGCTACGGCATTGTGTGCTTTGATGAGTATGGCGAAAAGGGTGCAATACTTGCAGATAACATTGTTCTTGCAACAGGCGGTATCGGCGGATTGTTTAAGAATTCAACAAATTATCCGCACATTACCGGTGACGCCTTTGCTTTGAGCATAAAGCACGGCGTAGAGCTTGAAAATATCAATTATATCCAAATTCATCCTACAACCCTTTACAGCAAGAAAGAGGGCAGACGATTTCTTATCAGTGAGAGTGTGCGCGGTGAGGGTGCTGTTCTTCTTAACGAAAACGGCGAACGCTTTACAGACGAGCTTCAGCCGAGAGATGTCGTTACAAATGCCATTGTTGAGGAAATGAAAAAATTCGGCACGGACCATGTGTATCTCAACCTGCCCACTATGACAAGCGAGGAGGCAAAAAAGAGATTTCCCAACATTTTTGAGGCCTGTATGCAGGAGGGCTACGATATGACAAAGGACAATGTGCCCGTAACCCCTGCACAGCATTATATGATGGGCGGAGTAAAAACCGATACAAACGGTGTAACCTCTATGAAATATCTTTATGCAATAGGTGAAACCGCCTGCAACGGTGTTCACGGCAGGAACAGGCTTGCTTCAAATTCGTTGCTTGAAAGCCTTGTTTTTGCCAAGCGTGCAGCAGATAAAATTGCAAAGGATACTTCGGTTAAACCGCAGGACGCTCCGGAGGTTGAGCTTGATTCTTATGCCTCCAAGGAGGAAATTCAAAAGGAATTTAAGCATATCATTATGGATGAAATAAAAAGAAAGGATGCCGATTTTTATGCTAAATGGTGTGACAATGATGATTAATGTTGATGATTATATTATCAACACATTAAAGGAGGACATCACCTCTGAGGACGTTTCCACAAATGCTGTTATGCCCGAGGATAAGCAGGGCAGGGCAGACCTCATATGTAAGCAGGACGGTGTAATCTGCGGTCTTGATGTTTTTGAAAGAACGTTTAAGCTTCTTGATGAAACAAGCAGATTTGAGGCGAATTTTAAGGACGGCGATTATGTTAAAAAGGGCGATTTGCTTGGCGTAATCTACGGTGATGTAAAGGCTATCCTTTCGGGCGAGAGAACTGCTCTAAACTATCTTCAGCGTATGAGCGGTATTGCAACCATGACAAGAGAGTATGTAAATGAGCTTGAGGGCTACAAAACCATTTTGCTTGACACAAGAAAAACCACACCCAATATGCGTCCGTTTGAAAAGCATGCTGTTAAGGTTGGCGGTGCAGTAAATCACAGATACAATCTTTCAGACGGTGTTCTTCTTAAGGATAACCATATAGGTGCGGCAGGCTCTGTAACAAATGCTATCAAGATGGCAAAGGCTTATGCTCCATTTGTAAGAAAGATAGAAATTGAAACCGAAACCTTGGCACAGGTGCAGGAGGCACTTGATGCCGGAGCGGACATCATTATGCTTGATAATATGGATAATGATACTATGCGCAAGGCAGTTGAAATGATTGGCGATAAGGCTCAAACGGAGTGCAGCGGTAATGTAACAAAGACAAGATTAAAGGAGATTGCACAAATCGGTGTTGATTTTGTATCCTGCGGTGCACTTACTCACTCTGCACAGATTTTGGATGTCAGCCTTAAAAATTTAACTACTATTGAATAAGAGGTGCTGTTATGCTTTACAAACCGCAATATGACGAAAACGGTAAAAAAGTTCTTTGTGAAATGAACGGAGTAAATGCCGATATGCTTATGGACATTTATGTTCAAAGGCTTTCAAAGGGCGACACTCTTGTTATTGAAGAAACTGAAAATGAATGTGCTGTTCTTCTTCTTTCAGGCTCGGTTAACTTTGAGGTGGGAGATAGCATAAATGAGGATTGCAGCAGAGAAAATCCATTTCAAAAAACTCCTTATGCCGTGCATTTCTCAAGGGAAACAAAAGCTGTTGTTACTGCACTTGCCGACAGCGAGGTGCTTGTTCAAATGACAGATAACGAAAAGGTTTGGGAGCCTGTGTTCTATAATCCGGAAAACTGCCTGTATCAAGAATTCGGCAAGGGACAGTGGGGCGGCACAGGTCACAGAATAGTATCAACAATGTTTGATTTGGATAATGCTCCGTATTCAAATATGGTTATGGGTGAGGTGTTTAATCAGCCGGGTAAATGGTCATCTTATCCGCCTCATCATCATCCACAGCCGGAGGTTTACTACTATCAGTTTGATCATCCGGAGGGCTTTGGTGCAGGCTTTGAGGGCGATACCCCGTATAAGACGGAAAACGGCACCTGCCTTTGTATTCGCGGCGGCAATGCACACCAGCAGGTAACCGCCCCCGGATACGAGATGTATTATGTGTGGCTCATCCGTCACCTTGACGGCGACCCATGGGATAAAACAAGAATTTATGTTCCTGAATACGAGTGGCTTGCAAATGCAGAATAAGGGTGTAATATTAGACAGCTTCGAGCAAATAGCATCGGTTTTTGAGCAAAACAATGTTAAAAAGCCTTTTGTATGTTGTGGCAAAAGCTTTGAGAAAACAAAGATATTCGAATATCTAAAACAAATTGATATTGTTGTGTTTGACAATATTCGCCCTAACCCTCGCTTTGAGGATATGGTTGATGCCTCAAGGATTTTTGTTGAGGAGGGCTGTGATTTCATTATCGGTGCAGGCGGCGGCTCACCTATTGACAGTGCCAAGATGATAAGGCTTATGGCAACTAATGATGTGTCAACCTGTCTTACCGAGCCTATGGAAAATAACGATATTAAGTCACTTTACATTCCAACCACAGCAGGTACGGGAGCAGAGGCTACAAAGTCGTCTGTTTTCTATATTAATGAGGTAGAAAAAATCAGTGTTGCAAATCTTGATTTTCTTCCCGATTATGTAATAATGGATTCAACCCTTCTGCAAACCCTGCCCGATTATCAACGCAAGTGTACCTGTCTTGATGCTCTTTGTCATTCTATTGAAAGCTATTGGAGTGTTAAGGCAACCGATGAAAGCAGGGAATATGCAAAAAAAGGTATTCTCGGATTTGTTAAAAACAAGGACGGATATATCAATAATACTCCTGACGGTAACGAGGGTATGCTTTGGGCGTCATATTATGCAGGCAAGGCAATAAACCTTACAGGCACAACCTCGGCACACGCAATGTGCTATTCTGTTACTATGAATTGCCATACTGCTCACGGACATTCCGTTGCCGCTTGCCTGTCTGTTATTTGGGAGTATATGCTAAAGGGTAATAACAAACCGCTTGTTAAAGATGTTTATGGCATTTTTGACGAGATAGGTGTTCTCCTCGGCGGTAAAAATGCCAAGGAGGGACTGAAAATTTTTAACGGTATACTAAAGGAATTTGACCTTGCTTATCCGTCAACGGATATGGCAAATGTTCCTGTTTTTGCATCAAAGGTGAATGTATCCCGCCTTGGTAATAATCCTGTTGAGCTTAATAACGAGGATGTAGAAAATATTTACAAAGAGGTATTTTCGCGATGCTGAAAAAAATAATATCTGTTGCTCTGTCAGTTTTGTCGGTTGTTGTTCTTTTATGCTCCTGCACAAATGCCGACAGCGACGCTCAAACAACCGATAAAACCTCTCAAAATGTATATTATGATGCAAAGGGTAATGCCTATGACAATCGCCTTGATGTACTGTTTTATGATGAACAGGGGAATACATACAGGCTTGAGGTGGTAGAGGATTATATGCCCGATTATGTAAACATTGAAACGGGTGAAAGGCTCAATGGCTTTCAGTGCTATATAACCGAGCAGGGATATTTGTATTACGATAAAGATGATAAGCTTTCTCTAAAGGACGGCAGTATGTCAATATATACCGATGCCGACGGCAATGAGTATTTTGATATTTCCACTGTCACCTGGAGCAGTGACGGTAGCTTAAACCATAAATATTAAAAAGCTGTAAGGACTTCAAAATCCTTACAGCTTTTGCTTTATTTATAGTTCTGCGATAAGTTCAACCTCGCAAAGAACACCCTTTGGCAAGTCCTTAACTGCCACACAGCTTCTTGCCGGCTTTGATGTAAAGTATTTGCCGTAGATTTCGTTAAATGATGCAAAGTCGTTGATGTCTGCCAAAAAGCATACAGTCTTAACTACCTTGCTCATATCCGTTCCTGCTGCCTCAACAACAGCCTTTAGGTTTTCGCAAACCTGTGTGGTCTGCTCCTCAATTGTTGTTGCCTCAACAGTATTTGTTGCAGGGTTGATGGCAATTTGACCCGATGTAAAAAGCAAGCCGTTTGTCTTTACAGCCTGTGAGTAAGGGCCAATTGCGTTTGGCGCGTTACTTGTTGATACGTATTCCATATTTATCCTCCTTTAGGCAATAAATAGCAATCCGAACCGTGGTTCAAATTTGCTGATTTGCCCTTTCTCTATGTTAAAAATACTCGGAATACATAAAGTATTCCTGCGTTTTTGTGCCTTGATTAAGAACAAATCAGCACAATTTGAACTCGCAGACCAAAAATGCTTGAAGTAAAGATGAATTTTGGATTTTGAGATGGAAGCCTTGCTGACGCAAGGCAACAGCGAAAATTTCAAAAGTCGCTTTAATTCTGCATTTTTGGCAGGTTCGGATTACTATTTATTGCCTAGTCGCAAACCTTGAAGCCTGCGTCGGTAAGTGCTTTTTTAACAGAAACGATGTGCTCAAAGTTTCTTGTTTCAACTCCTATTTTAAGATAGCAGTCGGTAATGTTCATGTCAAGGTCGGTTGAGTCGTAGTTAACCGAAACAACGTTTGCACCCTGGTCGGCAATTATCTGGCTGACGCCTGAAAGCTGGCCCGGCTTGTCGGAAAGTGCAATGACAATGTCTGCCGTTCTTCCGCCCATTTTAAGACCCCTTTCGATAACTCTTGAAAGGATTGTAACGTCTATGTTACCGCCCGACACAACGCAAACAACATTTTTTCCTTCAATATCGGGGATTTTGCCGTTCATAACAGCAGCCACAGGAACAGCGCCTGCACCCTCTGCAATAAGCTTTTGCTGTTCAAGCAGGGTAAGAATTGCAAGGGCAATTTCGTCGTCGGTAACGGTTACAATGCCGTCAACGTATTTTTGGCAAAGGTCATATGTAAGATTACCCGGAGTTTTAACGGCAATACCGTCTGCAATGGTGTTTACTCCGTTAAGCGTTTCGATTTCGCCGTCTGCAATGCTTTGCTCCATAGACGGGGCACCTGCTGCCTGAACTCCGTAAATCTTACAGCTTGGCTTTAACTTCTTGATTGTGTACGCGATTCCGCTGATGAGGCCGCCGCCACCGATAGGTACAACCACAACATCCGCAGACGGTAGCTGTGTAAGTATTTCAAGACCGATTGTGCCTTGACCTGCGATGACATCAGGGTCGTCAAACGGATGAATAAAGGTTAACCCTTTTTCGTTTTTAAGCTCAATGGCCTTTTTGTAAGCATCGTCATACACACCTTTTACAAGGCAAACCTCTGCACCGTATCTTTTGGTGGCCTCAACCTTGCTGATGGGCGCACCGTCAGGCAGGCAAATTATTGACTTGATGCCGTTTTTTGTTGCCGCAAGTGCAACGCCCTGTGCGTGATTACCGGCAGAGCAGGCGATAACTCCCTTTTTCTTTTCTTCATCTGTAAGCTGGCTTATTTTGAAATACGAGCCTCTGATTTTGAATGAGCCCGTAACCTGTAAATTTTCTGTTTTAAGGTACACGTTACATGATTTGTTAAGCTTCGGGGCGCTAATCATATCCGTTTCCCTGATAACCTCCTTGAGCACCGTTGAAGCCTTGTATACTCTGTCTAAAGAAAGCATTTGTATCCCTCTAATCTAAATAAATCTATACCTATTATATTCCTTTTGCCTTTGATGTCAAGAAAGATAAACCTAAAATATTTATTATTCTTGACTTTACGGAGTAAATATTATAAGATTATTGTATATAAACGGAGGTTTTCTTTATGAAAATTGTTAAAAGAATATTTGCCGTAGCTATGGCTGTGGCTGTTGTTGCTTCCTGCTTTGCAGGATGCTCCTCAAAAAATGCAGAAAAATACAGCAAAGACGTTGCAATTTTAGGCTACACCAAGGAGGTTGCACCGTTTCTTACAGATGTTAAGGACGGTAAGGCAAAGGGCTTTGAGGCTGATTTGTGGAAGGCCATTTTTGATAGCGTAAAGGGTGACCTCAAGAGCTATCGCTTTGAGCAAATTGATGAGGGATATACCCTTGAGGAAAGCGGTGGTTTTTTTGACAGCACCGACCGTGAATACAGTGCATGCCTTATGTTCGGCGCAGTTTCAAAGAATAACGGTACATTCAATAAGGATTATTCTTATACAGAGCCAATCATCACAAACAGAGTAATTACCGTTACTACCGAAAACAGCAAAATAATAAGCTATGCGCAAATGGGCGGCGCAAGGGTAGCAGTTGTAGGTGATGTTGCAAAGAAAGCACTTGAGGAGAATAAAGCAATTTATTCTGCGTGCTCATCTGTTACAGATGCTTCTCTTGAAGATGCACTTGCAGGCTTGGGTACAAGCTACGATGCGGTTGTAGTTGACGAATTTACATACCGCCCTGATGAAATGCTTAAATCAGTGTGTTATCCGGTTATTCCGGGCGAGCTTGATACGATTGAATACGTTATTGCCTGTGCAAAAAACAGTGGCTGGAAGGATTCAATAAATGAGGCTATCAGAGAAATGAAGTCTGAAAAATACGGTGAGGGTGACGAGTTTACACCTCTTGTTCAAAAGTATTTCGGCTATAATGCGTCATCATTCAGCTATGAATCTGACGGGGATCAATAAATATAAAATGGCACTAAAAAAGACTGTTGAGAAATGGTGCTGAATTTCGCATTCTTGCGAGGGAAGATGTACGAGGGTACCTCGACCGAGCAAAAGGCGAAAAACGCCAAAAGCGGCTTAGATTCGATGTCTAAGCCGCTTTTACAATCCCTCCGAGTGCGATAAATCGCACCCACCTCCCTTTACACAAAGGAGGCTCTATTCGGTTTGTTAAATTTATATGGCGTGTTTCAGCCCACTTTATCGACAGTCTTTTATATGTTCCAATATTTTCTGTCAAGTGCTCTGTATTGCAGTGCCTCTGCGATGTGGTTAACCTCGATGATTTCACTGCCGTCAAGGTCTGCGATTGTTCGTGCAACTCGCATAATTTTGTCATATGCTCTGCCTGACATTCCAAGCTTTTCAAAGCTGTTTTTCATCATAGCATCAGCCTGCTGCGACATAATGCAATACTTTTGCGTTGCGGCAGGTGTCATCTTTGCATTGCATGTTATGCCTGTACCTTCAAAGCGTTTTTTCTGTATTT
>NZ_CAMFQO010000030.1 GCF_945980375.1 uncultured Eubacterium sp.
TACATCTTCCCTCGCAAAATGCGAAATTCAGCTCCATTTCTCAACAGTCTACCAGAGTGTCGAAATTTACAATTTGGCTTTTTCAGTACCTAAATATACCCTTGAAGATAAAATTCGAACATTTGTATTGATTTTTGCTTTTTGTGTGATATAATGATTTTACAGTATATTTTGCATAGAAAAAGGGTTGGGTTATGTCAAAGCAAAAAACATATATAGCAATAGACCTAAAATCGTTTTACGCATCGGTTGAGTGCGTTGAGCGTGGGCTTAATCCGTTAAAGACAAATCTTGTTGTAGCTGACGAAAGCAGAACTGAAAAAACAATTTGCCTTGCCGTGTCGCCGTCGCTTAAGGCATACGGAATCGCAGGCAGGGCAAGGCTTTTTGAGGTTATCGAAAGTGTCAGGCAGGTCAACAATAAAAGAAAAATTAAAAATAATTATGCTGATTTCAGGTGTAGCTCATACGATGCCGATGAGCTTGAGGACTGTCATGTTGAGGTGTCCTATATTGTCGCACCGCCGAGGATGAACCTGTACAAAAAATACAGCAACGATATTTTTTCTGTTTATCTTGAATTTGTGTCGCCACAGGATATTCTTGTCTATTCGATAGACGAGGTTTTTATTGATGCAACAAATTATATTAGGCAACGCAAAATTACTCCACAGCAGCTGGCAACCGAAATGATAGCGCGTGTTTTTGATGTAACGGGTATAACTGCTACTGCCGGAATCGGCACAAATATGTTTCTTTGCAAGGTTGCCATGGATATTGTGGCAAAGCGTATGCCTGCCGATAAAAACGGAGTGAGGATAGCACAGCTTGATGAAATCTCATTTCGTCAAACCTTGTGGGACTATAAGCCTATTACTGATTTTTGGCGAGTCGGTGCAGGCACGGCAAAAAGGCTTGCGTCTGTCGGTATTTACACTATGGGCGATATTGCCCGTTGCTCTCTCGGCAGACAAAACGATTTTTATAACGAGGATTTATTGTATAAGCTTTTTGGTATAAATGCCGAGCTTCTTATCGATCACGCGTGGGGCTGGGAGCCATGCACCATACAGGATGTAAAGGCGTATAAGCCTGAAACCAAAAGCATCAGCTCCGGTCAGGTTTTAACAAGGCCTTATTCCTTTGATGAGGCAAAAATTATTGTTAGGGAAATGATGGAGCTTCTTGCCCTCGATTTGGTTGACAAGGGAGTTGTTACAAATCAAATAGTTTTGACCGTAAATTATGATATAGAAAATGTCAAAAAGGGCTTTGGCGGTGAAATTTCGGTTGACAGATACGGCAGAAAAATTCCAAAGCATTCTCATTCCTGCATAAACCTCGGTCGCTTTACCTCGTCAACAAGGATCTTGGTAGGCTCTGCGCTTGAGTTGTTCGAACGCATAGCGGATTCAAGCTTAACCGTTCGCAAGATTACTGTTTGTGCAAATAATATAACCGAGGAGTCGTCGGTAGAAAATCAGCCGGTACAGCTTGATTTGTTTACCGATTATTCCAAGTTAACAGCCGAGGAAAATATGTTCAAGCGAGAAAGAAGGCTGCAAAACGCAATGCTCAACATTCAGCACAGATACGGCAAAAATGCCATACTAAAGGGCACAAATTTGCAGGAATGTGCAACCACAAGAGAACGTAATAATCAGGTCGGAGGTCATAAGGCATAATGAAATATGATGATATTATAGACCTTCCTCATCATCAGTCGGTAAGACACCCTCATCTGTCTATGGCACAACGCTCTGCACAGTTTGCCTCCTTTGCCGCTCTAAAGGGCTTTGAGGAAGAAATTGCAGAAACCGCAAGGGTAACCGATGACAGAATTGTTCTTGATGATGATGAAATACAACAGATTGATGAAATTTTGCAATATGTGCAGTGTAATATCGGCGACGGCTTGCAGATAACCGTTACCTATTTTGTGCCCGACAAATATAAGTCCGGCGGTTCGTATGTGCAAAAAACAGGAACGGTAAAAAGAATTGACACAGTACAGCAGGTGCTGACCTTTTCGGATTCTTCTCAAATTACTGTTTCGGATATTGTAGGTATACAAATATAGTTTTACAATCGCCTCGCTATGTGTTATCATATTAAAAGATAAGCGAGGTGAGAAAATGAAAAAGATAGTTGTGGGTATTCTTGCCCATGTAGACTCAGGCAAAACTACTTTGTCCGAGGCTATGCTCTATCAGGCCGGCAGCATCGGCAAGCTCGGTAGGGTAGACAGCAGAGATTCATTTCTTGATACATTTTCTCTTGAACGCTCGCGCGGAATTACTATTTTTTCAAAGCAGGCTTTGCTTGAGTATAAGGATGTCGGTATAACTCTTGTTGACACACCGGGGCACGTGGACTTTTCTGCCGAAACCGAAAGAACCCTTCAGGTGCTTGATTACGCCGTGCTTGTTATAAGTGCAACCGATGGTGTGCAAAGCTACACTCAAACATTGTGGAAGCTTTTGTCAAAGTATAATATTCCGTGCTTTATTTTTGTTAATAAGATGGATTTGGACGGCGCAGACAGAGATGTTGTTATGCATCAGCTTAAAACGAAGTTAAGCGATAACTGCGTTGATTTTTCCGTAAAAAATGATGAGCTTTATGATAGCATTGCTCTTTGCGACGATGCTTTGCTTGAAAAATATGAAGCATCGGGCATTGATGATGACGATATTACAATGGCAATAAAGTGTCGAAAGGTTTTTGCCTGCGCCTTTGGCAGTGCATTAAGGCTTGACGGAGTTGAAAGGTTTATGGATATTCTGTCGAGCTATACCGTTATGCCGAAATACACCGACACCTTCGGTGCAAGGGTGTATAAAATTTCCGAGGACAAGGGACAGCGCCTAACTATGATGAAAATTACAGGCGGTGCGTTAAGGGTTAAGGAAGCTTTGAAAAGCGATAAAAATGTTAACGGCGAAAAGGTTAACCAAATTCGCATTTATTCGGGCGAACGGTTCAAGGCCGTTGACGAGGCAACGGCAGGTACTGTTTGTGCCGTAACGGGTATAACCTTTGCTGCGTCGGGCGACAGCTTAGGCTTTGAGGAAAACGCCTCTCTTCCCGTGCTTACTCCTGTTTTAACCTATACTGTGAATTATCCAAACAGTGTTGATGCTCATACTGTTTTGTCGTATATGAGAGTGCTTGAGGGTGAGGACCCACAGCTTAATGTTGTGTGGAATGAACGTCTTGGCGAAATTCAGGTAAAGCTTATGGGCGATATTCAGCTTGAGGTTTTGCAATGCCTGTTTGCCGACAGATTCGGTATAGAAATTACATTTGGCAAGGGTAATATTATTTACAAGGAAACCGTTGCCTCTGCTGTTGAGGGAATAGGACACTTTGAGCCGTTGCGACATTATGCCGAGGTGCACCTCATTCTTAAGCCCGGAAAAAGAAACAGCGGTCTTGTATTTAAGAGCGAGTGTAAGGAGGATGTGCTTGACAAGAATTGGCAAAGGCTGATTTTAACGCATCTTTATGAAAAAACACATATCGGCGTTCTCACAGGCTCACCTATAACCGATATGGAAATTGTGCTTGCATCCGGCAAGGCTCACCCAAAGCATACCGAGGGCGGCGATTTCAGGCAGGCAACCTACCGTGCCGTAAGACATGGGCTTCGCAGTGCCGAGTCTGTTTTACTTGAGCCTGTTTATGATTTTACGCTTGAGCTTCCGCTCGATAATGTGGGCAGGGCGATGGCAGACATTCAGCATATGCACGGTAGCTTTAATCCTCCCGAAACGATAGGGGATTTGTCGGTTATTACAGGCTCTTGCCCTGTGTCAACAATGTATGATTATTCGCGAGAGGTGCGTCAGTATACTCACGGTGCAGGTAAGCTTGTTTGTACACTAAAGGGCTATGAGCCCTGTCATAATGCCGATGAGGTTATTGCCGAGATTAATTATGATTGTGATGCAGATACTGAAAACACATGCGATTCCGTGTTCTGTTCAAAGGGTGCAGGCTACAACGTTAAGTGGAACGAGGTTAAAAGCCATATGCACCTGCCGAGTGCTTTGGCTGTTCCGAAAAACGAGTATGCTGCACCAAAGCCTATGCGTAATGCTTCAAGCTATGCAGATAAAAAAGATTTGTTCGCGCTTGATAAGGAGCTTATGGAAATCTTTGAGCAAACCTACGGACCGATAAAAAACCGAAATCCCAATAATAATCATTTTACCTTTACCGAAAAATCAAAGGCTGTATCATACGACAATCCCAAAAAGAAAAAGACACCTAAATACGAAGGACCCGAATATCTGCTGGTAGACGGCTATAACGTTATTTTTTCGTGGGATAATCTAAAGGAGCTTTCCAAGGATAGCATTGACGGTGCAAGAAATACGCTCATTAACATATTGTGCAATTATCAGGGCTATAAAAAATGTGAGGTAATTGTTGTCTTTGACGCGTATAAGGTTAAGGGTAATCACAGAGAAACAGAAAAGGTAAACGGTGTAAATATTGTTTACACAAAGGAGGCGGAAACTGCCGATATGTATATCGAAAAGGTTTCGCTCGATTTGGCAAAAAAGCATAAGGTGAGGGTGGTTACCTCCGATGCACTTGAACAGCTTATAATACTCGGTAACGGAGCGCTTCGCGTGTCGTCAATCGAATTTTACAATGAGGTTAAAGCAGCAGAGGAAACAATAAGAAATATAATTTCAAGTAATCATTAAAAATTTCAAAACAGGGCAGTTTTTTCTGCTCTGTTATTTTATTGTAAACTGTTACCTATTGCGTTTTTTGTTTTGTTGTGTTATATTAAATAAAATATGCTTTATAAGAATAAGTTGAAGAGCAGAGAGGATGTTTTTTTAATGAAAAAAAAGAAGGCGTTAAAAAAAGGATTGCGTCTTTTTGAGGGCAAGGAGCTTTCAAAGGATTTTCCTATTACAACGATTAATGCTTCTTCAGTAATGGTCTATCCTTTAAGTATGCACATCGGCGCACCGGCGGTGCCTATGGTAAAGCCGGGTGACAGAGTACTTAAGGGACAGATGATTGCAAAGGCCGACGGCTTGATTTCGGCTCCTGTGCATAGCTCCGTTTCGGGTACGGTAAAGGCTATAGAAAATCGTAAGGTTGTCAACGGCGATAGGGTGATGAGTATTGTCGTAGAAAATGACGGGCTTAACGAGGAAATTGAGGGTATGGGAGTAAAGTCAAATCCCGATGAGCTTACGGTTGAGGAGGTTGTCCAAAAAATTAAGGACTTCGGTATCGTAGGCTTGGGCGGTGCAGGCTTCCCGACAGGAGTAAAGCTTTCTCCTAAAAACGCAAACGAGATAGACACAATCATCATTAACGGATGTGAGTGTGAGCCGTACCTTACGGTAGATTATCGTATTATGCTTGAAAAGGGAGAACAGATTGTCAAGGCAGTTCGCCAAATTCAAAGAATCCTTCCGAATGCGAAGGCCGTCTTTGGAATTGAGGACAATAAGAGCGATTCGGTTAAGGTAATCAAGGGCTTTATTAAACCCGATGACAATATGGATATTTGTCAGCTCAAAACAAAATATCCGCAGGGCGGTGAGCGTGCACTTATCTATGCAGTAACCGGCAGAAAGATTAATTCAAAAATGCTTCCCGCCGATGCAAAGTGCATTGTTGTTAACTCAACAACCTGCTATGCAATTTACAGCGCCTTGTATGAAAATATTCCGCTAATTTACAGGTATATGACCGTTACGGGTGACGGCGTAAATCAATGCAATAACTTTAAGGTACCTATCGGAAGCAATCATCAGGATGTTATTGAAAAGTGCGGCGGACTTAAGGAAAATGCAGTTAAGATTATTTCAGGCGGTCCTATGACAGGCTTTGCCATGAGCACTCTTGACGTTCCCGTAGAAAAGACCTCATCATCAATTCTTGCCTTTGAGGTTGATGATGTCGCAACCGTAAACCAAACAAATTGTATCCATTGCGGCAGATGCGTCGGCGTTTGCCCGACAGACCTTGTTCCGCAAATGCTTGCAAAGGCTGTTAAGCAAAATAACTATTCTTTGTTTGAGCATCTCGGCGGTATGGAGTGTGTGCAGTGCGGATGCTGCTCATATGTTTGCCCTGCAAGAATACCGCTGACTCATTTGTTTAATATCGGCAAGGCCGAGATTAAGCATCAGCTTGAGCAAAAAAGTAAGGAGGTAAACTAAATATGTATAATGTTTCGGTTTCTCCGCACATAAGAACACAGGATTCCACCAAAACCATTATGGGTGATGTTTGCATTGCCTTGATTCCTGTTCTTGCTTTCGGATTTTATCACTTCGGTTTGCCGGCATTGCTTGTGACATTGCTTTGCGTGGCTTCAAGCGTTTTGTTCGAGCTTTTGTTTGAGCTCGCTGCAAAGCGACCGATTACAATTTTTGATAACAGTGCTGTTGTTACAGGCTTGATTTTGGCAATCAATTTGCCTGCAAGTGTACCATGGTACATTCCTGTTTTAGGCAGTGCGTTTGCAATTATTATTGTAAAAATGCTTTTTGGCGGACTTGGACAAAACTTTATGAACCCTGCGCTCGGTGCAAGATGCTTCCTGCTTATCTCATTTGCTTCAAGGATGAGCGACTTTGCTACATACGGCGTTTATTCGGCAGGCTTTAGCGAATTGTTTAAGGACGGCAAAATTAAGGATTGTCTTCTTCTCTTGGCAGGTAAGACAGACGGTGTTGCTGATGCCGTTGCAGGTGCTACCCCTCTTGTTCAGCTCGGCGAGGGAAAGGAGCTTGATTTGCTTTCGCTCTTCCTCGGTATGCACGGCGGTACCATCGGTGAGGTTTCTGCACTTGCAATCCTTATCGGTGCAGCATATCTCATTATCAAAAAGGTTATTTCAATCAGAATTCCCGCAACCTACATCATTTCAACTGTTGCCTTTGTTGCGATAATCAGATTCATTCAGGGCGACGAAATCACGGTTAATTATCTTGTGGGTCAGGTGCTTTCGGGTGGCTTGCTTATCGGTGCATTCTTTATGGCTACCGATTATGTTACAAGCCCTATAACTCCAAAGGGACAAATCCTTTACGGTGTTGCTCTCGGCTTTGCAACTGCAATGTTCAGGGTTGTCGGTTCGTCGGCAGAGGGTGTATCATATGCAATCATCATATGCAATCTTCTTGTTCCCGTAATTGAAAAGATTACTGTACCAAAGCCTTTCGGCTCGGTTAAAGCGAAAGGAGATGTACACTGATGTCTAATAAAAAATCAAATTTGTTCGTTAATACCTTGGTTTTGATTTTGGTAACCTTTGTTGCCGTTACAGCCTTAGCTGTCGTTAACCAAATCACTGCCGGCCCTATTGCACAGGCAGAGATTAACCAAAAGGCAGAGGCTTACAAGGTTGTTTATCCCGATGCAACCGAATTTGCCGAAATTGACGGAATTGACGATATGCTTGCAGATTCGTCACAGCTTCTTGCAGATAACGGCTTTGAAGGCTGCTCAATCAACGAGGCACTTGCCGTTAAAAGCTCAAGCGGCGATATTGAGGGCTATATTGTTGCCGCAACATCACCTTACGGCTACGGCGGTGATATACAGGTAGCTATAGGTATTAAGGACGGAAAGCTTACAGGCTTTACTGTAATCAGCAACAGCGAAACTGCCGGTCTCGGCTCCAAATGTACAGAGCCTGAATTTACGGCTCAGTTTAAGGATAAGTCGGCGTCGATTCTTACCTACACAAAAGCAGGTGCTTCGTCTGATACCGAAATTGATGCAATTTCAGGTGCAACAATCACTACAAATGCAGTAACGGGTGCAGTTAATGCCGCAATAATTTTCTATCAGTCAAACTTTGGCGGCGGTGTTCAGGAAATTGCAAAGCCTGATTTAACAGAGTTCTATCAAAAGGCTTATCCGTCGGCAACAGAGTTTGCAGATGTAGAAAATGCCGAAGCCGTTCTTTCGGAGTCCCAAAAGGTACTCGAGTCATATGGCTTAACCGACTGTACTGTTGAGGAGGTTAAGGTTGTTAACGGTGGCGAGGGCTATGTTATTAGCACAACGGGTATCGGCTTTGCAAAAAGCGCACCGATTCAAATTGCGGTTGGCATAAAGGATGATAAGCTTACAGGCTTCGCTGTTGTCAGCCAAATGGAAACAGAGGGATATGGCGCTGTATGTGCTGAGGATTCCTTTGCCTCACAGTTTGCAGGCAAAAAGCTCGGTGTTCTAAAAGCAAAGGTCGGTGCAACGGCTGACGATGAAATTGATGCAATTTCGGGTGCAACCTTTACAACCAACGGTGTAACAAATGCCGTTAATGCCGCAATCGTGTTTTATATGGACACATTCGGTGACGGTGCTCCCGATGTGCATTTTGAAACAGCAGATGTTGAAGCGGGTGCAACTGCACCTGCCGGAGAATAGGAAAGGGGGAGATTTTTTTGAAGGGTATTTTAGAAAGACTTTATAACGGTATCATTAAAGAAAATCCAACCTTTGTTCTTATGCTTGGTATGTGCCCGACTCTTGCGGTTACAACAAGTGCCCTCAACGGTCTTGGTATGGGCGTTGCAACAATGGCTGTTCTTGTAATGTCAAATATGATTATTTCTCTGCTTCGCAAGGTAATTCCAAACGGTGTCAGAGTTCCTGTGTATATCATTATTATTGCTTCGTTTGTAACAATGGTAGAGATGCTTATGCACGCATTTGTTACTCCTCTTTACAACTCACTCGGTATTTTCATTCCGCTTATCGTTGTAAACTGCATTATTTTCGGCAGAGCCGAATCGTATGCATCAAAGAATAATGTTATTCTATCAATATTTGACGGTATCGGTATAGGTATCGGATTTACAATAGGTCTTACCGTAATCGGTATTATAAGAGAGCTTTTAGGCAACGGCACTGTTTTCGGTGCTCGCGTATTGCCTGAAAGCTACGAGCCTATTTCCATATTTATTCTTGCACCGGGTGCGTTCCTTGTTCTTTCACTTCTTTGTGCATTGATGAACAAGCTCGGCGTAAGCAAAAAGGATAAGAAAAAGACAGGATGCACCGGCAACTGTGCCGAGTGTCCGTCTGCTGAAAAGGAGGGCAAATAATGGCTGGAAAATTATTTTTGGTTTTGATTACAACTGCACTTATCAATAATGTTGTGTTAAGTCAGTTTTTAGGTATTTGCCCGTTCCTCGGCGTATCAAAGTCAACAAAAACCGCTGCCGGTATGGGCGGTGCGGTTGTGTTTGTTATTACACTTTCATCCTTGGTTTCAAGTATTCTTTATAAGCTTGTAATTACAAAGCTTCATCTTGAATACTTAAAAACAATAATATTTATTGTTGTTATAGCATTTTTGGTTCAGCTTGTAGAGATTTTTCTTAAAAAGGTTGTTCCGTCGCTTTATAAGAGCCTTGGAGTATATCTCCCTCTTATCACAACAAACTGTGCGGTTTTGGGTACAGCGCTTACAAATGTTCAGCAGTCAAATGATATTATTACAAGTGTTGTAACAGGCTTCGGCACAGCAGTTGGCTTTACAATCGCCATAGTAATTATGGCTGGTGTTCGTGAAAAAACGGAAAACAATGATTTCCTCGGATGCTTTAAGGGCACACCCGCAGTTCTTATGACTGCGTGCCTTATGTCTATTGCGTTCTATGGATTCAATGCTTTTGCATAGGAGGGTGCTGTATATGGATATTAAAAGTATTATTATTGCAGTTGCCGTTGTATGTGCAATTAGCTTGGTTGTCGGTATCGTTCTCGGCATTGCCGAAAAGGTGTTCCGTGTTGATGTAAACGAAAAGGAAGAGAAGGTTAGGGCATTGCTTCCGGGCAGTAACTGCGGTGGCTGCGGCTACGCAGGCTGTGACGCTCTTGCTCACGCTATTGCCGAGGGTGAAGCTCCTGCCTCCGCCTGTCCTGTTGGAGGAAAGCCTGTTGCCGAAAAGGTTGCTGCTGTTATGGGTGCCGAGGTAGGCGATATGAAAAAGAAGGTTGCCTATGTTAAGTGTGACGGTAACTCAAGCAAGCGTACAGTGGACTATAATTATATTGGTATTAATAGCTGTACTGCGGCTGATGTTATGCCGGGTTCAAGCCCGTATTCATGCAAGAGCGGTTGCCTTGGCTTTGGCTCCTGTGCAAGAGTTTGCCCGCAAAGAGCTATTCGTATCGTTGATAAAAAGGCAGTCGTTGATGAAGATTTGTGCATTGCGTGCGGCAAGTGCGTAAAGATTTGCCCGCACAATCTTATTGAGCTTGTACCTGCCGATGCGCATTACCGTGTTCAATGCAATTCACATGTAAAGGGCAAGGATGTTCGTGATGCATGTACAGCCGGATGTATTGCCTGCGGTATTTGCCAAAAGAACTGCGAGTTTGATGCAATTCATGTTGTGGATAATATCGCAAAAATTGATTACGAAAAATGTACCTCCTGCGGTAAATGTGCAGAAAAATGTCCAAGAAAGATAATCAAAAAATATTAATGTATATTATTCTTGATATTTTTTTAACAAAGTGTTGACAACGGACAATAATTCATATATTATACAATTAAATGATAGATCAGTATGATTTATTATAATTAAAAGGAGAGGAATTTTTATGACAAAAATGAAGAAGATTCTTGCTATCGGTCTTGCCGGTGTTCTTGCAGTTGGTTTTGCTGCATGCAGTAATGGCGGCACACAGGAAGCAGGAAACGACGATGCAGCTACAACTGCAGCTGCAAAAACAGGCTATGCAGTAACAGCAAGCCTCGGCCACACAAGTCACGGCACTGAAGAGGATGTTATCGAGATTAACACAGTTGCTGCTGCTGTACTTGTAGATGCTGACGGTAAGGTTATCACTTGCCAAATCGACGAGGCTCAAACTCAGCCAAACCTTAAGGAAAATGACGGCTTTGTTGCTGACGATGCACTCAGAACAAAGAAGCAAAAGCTTGAGGACTACGGTATGAAATCTGCTTCTCCAATCCAGAAGGAATGGTATGAGCAGGTTGACGCATTTGAGAAGTGGGCTGTTGGTAAGACAGCAGACGAAATCAAGGCTTGCGTAGACGAAACAGGCTATGCTACCGATGCTGACCTCAAGGCTGGTTGCACAATTTGGGCAGGCAACTTTGTAAAGGTTGTATCAGAGGCTATTACAAACGCAGCTGATAAGGGCGCTTCTGCTACTGATACTCTCAAGCTTGTTATGAAGACAGAAAAGTATTATGAGAGCAAGGCAGGCGAGCTTGTTCAGTACGACACAAACATCGCTGTTGCTACAACAGATGCAGAGGGTAAGATTACATCATGCATCGTTGATGCTACACAGGGCAAGTGCTATGTTAAGGACGGCAAGTTCGTAAACAAGGAAGGCACAGCATATCCTGAGGGCGAATTCAAGTCAAAGAAGCAGCTTGGCGAGGATTATGCTATGAGAGCTGCATCACCAATCGGTAAGGAATGGTTTGAGCAGGCTGAAGCATACGAGGCTTGGGCAGTTGGCAAGACAGCTGACGAAATCAAGGCAGGTATGGCAGAAGACGGTACTGTTGCAGACCTTGCATCAAGCTGTACAATTACAACATTCGGCTTCACAGCAACAGTTGCTGAGGCAGCTACAAAGTAATTAAACACTAATTAATGAAAAAGGAGTCGCAAGGCTCCTTTTTTGTTATGTAAATATCCATATTTATATAATTGTTAAAATATAAGTATTGAAACATATTGCTCTTTCTGTTATAATCTCATTATGAAAAAATTTGTATCTGTTATTTTGTCTTTTGCTTTGGTGCTTTGCCTTGCCTCCTGCTCAGGCGCATTAAAGCCAAAGGAAAAGTTTAAGGCATCGTTTATCAATTTGTTTGATACTGCGTCAACCGTTATTGCATACGATAACACTCAGCAGGAATTTGACCGAAAGTATCAAATGCTTTATGAAGAATTAAAAACCTACGATCAGCTGTACGATATTTATAACGAATATGACGGTGTTACAAATCTTTGCACCGTAAATAAGACTGCATCAAAATCTCCCGTAAAGGTAGATAAAAAAATTATAGATATGCTCAAATACGGCAAGCAGGTTTACAAAATCACTAACGGTAAAACTAATATTTGTATGGGTGCCGTGCTGAAGCTGTGGCATAATGAGAGGGAATATGCTAAGGATAATCCCGATGATGCGAGGCTTCCGGATGCCGAATTGCTCAAGCAAATGAGCAAGCACACCGATATTGACAGCCTTGTTATTGACGAAGAAAACAATACCGTTTTCTTTACTGATGATAAGCTGCAGCTCGATGTCGGTGCGGTGGCAAAGGGCTATGCCGTAAGGTGTATTACCCAATACGCAAAGGATAATCTCTGGAGCGATGCCGCTATTTCAATAGGCGGCAATGTATCCACATATGGCTACAAAAACAGTGACGGCAAAACAAAGTGGGCTATCGGCATAGAAAATCCCGATTTGACCGCCGACGATTATTTGCTTATGCTCGACATAACCGATAAAAGCATAGTAACAAGCGGTGATTATCAAAGATATTACTATGTGGGTGACAAAAAGTATTGCCACATTATCAATCCCGATACCCTTATGCCAAGCGAATATATGGCAAGTGTTTCGGTGATTTGTGATGATTCTGCTCTCGGTGACGCAATGTCAACCGCGCTGTTCAATATGCCTATTGATGAGGGGCTTGCACTTGTTAACAGTATGGATTCAATAGAGGCTGTTTGGGTAGACAGGGAGTTTAACAAAACCTTTTCAAACGGTTTTGAACAATATATAGAAACGGAGAAATAAACTAATGAAAAAAGCACATTATAATCCAAAGTCATTGAGGTGGCTTATATCTTTAATTATTATGCTTGTAATCGGCATTGCAGTTGTTTTCGGCTCGTCTGCAGTCAAAAAGATTGCCGATGCAAAGTATAACACACCTGTTGATGTTGATTTTACCGTTGCACAGACTGTTCCAATGTCTGTTGAGGAAAACGATTTTAACGTTACATCGGTTGAAAAAGCTCTTGATGCACAGGGCAACGCAGTTGCTTATGTAATCAAGTCATCACAGGTTGGCTATAATGCAGATGTTCCCATTGAGCTTGAAACAACAATTACTGCCGACGGTTCTGTTGTTTGCTCTGTTGATGTTCTCAAGCAGGAGGAAACAGAGTATCTCGGTGTCCGCATCGAAACCGATGATTTCAAAAATCAGTTCAAGGGCAGAAAGCTTCCTATTGTTTCATCAAACAGTATTGAAAAGGGTGCCAAGGTAGATGTTATTGCAAAAAGCACTATTTCTTCACAGGCTGTTATCGACGGTGTAAACAACGCAACAAATTATCTCAATACCTTCGTATTGGAAAAGTAATATGAAAAAAGCGGATTTTATTATCATCGCAGCGGTGCTTGCCGTGGCGGGTGTGCTGACCTTTTTTCTGTATTTCGTAAATTCCGACAGCGGTGCGTATGTACAGGTAGAGGTTGACGGTGCTGTTGTTGATACGGTTGCTCTTGATACCGATTATACAAAGGAGTATAATTTTGACGGCAACAGTAACACTCTTGTGATTAAGAACGGCAAGGCAAGTGTTACCGAGGCAAATTGTCCGGACGGCATTTGTGTAAACCATAAGCCCATCAATCGGTCCGGCGAATCAATAATTTGTCTGCCGCATAAGCTTGTGGTAACAGTTGTTGATGACGCACCGAAGGATGAAATTGATGCCGTTGCTTAAGACTTTGCTTAGGGTGTTTGTATGAAAAAAAGTAAAGTAAAGAATATTGCGTTTTACGGAATGATGATTTCGCTTGCTCTTGTTTTCAGCTACCTTGAATCTTTCATTCCCGTTAATGCTCTTGTTCCAGTACCGGGTGTAAAGCTTGGCTTTGCAAACATTGTTGTTTTGTTTGCGCTCTATGTGATGAAGCCTGTTGACGCAATAATAATCGGTGTGCTCAGGGTTTTGCTGTCGGGCTTGCTGTTCGGCAATCCTATGACTATTGCATATAGCCTTGTGGGTTGCTTTTTGAGTTGGCTTGTAATGACCTTGTGCAAAAAGACAAAGCTGTCAATTATCGGTGTAAGTATGCTCGGCGGGATAATGCATAATATCGGTCAGCTTATAGTTGCCGTTGTGCTGACAAGCACGGTTAGAATTGCATATTATTTGCCTGTTCTTCTTGTGTCCGGTATGGTTACAGGCGTTATTATGGGTTACGCCTCAAAGCTCGTGATTGACAGAATTTCAAAAATCAAGAAATAGCCTATGAATATTCATGGGCTTTTTTTCATATCTATCTATGAGGGATATATATGAATGATTTTGAAAATAAAAAGGATAATTCCCTGTGCCTAAAAAACAGAGAACAGCTGTCAATTGAAGGTGTTACCGATGTAGACGCATTTAACGAGCAGGAAATATCTGCAAAAACCGATTACGGCTCTCTTCTTATTAAGGGCGACGGTCTGCATATTGAGGAGCTTGATTTGTCCTGCGGCATATTAAAGGTTAAGGGCAGGGTGTATGCTCTTGTATATAGCAATGAGGTTTCAAAAAAATCTACACTCAAAAGGCTGTTTTCGTAATGATGATACTGTCCTTTTTTACATTGGGGGTTGTATTTGCTCTCGTGTTTTATTTGATAACCTTTGTTGAAAGATATATTCGCTCAAGGCTTGTATGCTTTGTAATTGACCTAATGTATATGATAGCCTCCTGCTGTATATTCATTTGCTTTGAGATCGGATATTCTCAAGGCGGATTCAGAATGTACTTTGCTTTGCTGACTTTAGCAGGCTTTCTTTTTTATTCGTTCACAGTCCATAGATTAATTACAAAAAGGTTAAAAAAGTTTTGAAAAACTATTGCAATTAGTATTAAATATGTAATATAATGAATAAGATGAATAAAGCAAAGGAGATTGTAATGAGCGAAAAAAGCAATAAAATAAAAAGTAAAAAGAATATTATAATAGGCTTTGTTATTGCTGTTGCTGTGGCTATTGTCGGCTATTGCTCGGTTTGCTTAATCTCCAACGCGGCAGACATAAGCAGGCTTAAGGCCGAATCTGCAGAGCTTAACACAAAGTACGAGCAACAGATTGACGAAAATGAAAAGGTCAAGTCTGTTCTTGAGTCTGATAACAAGGATGAATACATAGAGCAAAAGGCTCGTGAAAAGGGTTATGTTAAGGACGGAGAGGTCGTTTTTTACGATATTTCCTCAAGTAAATAAGGCTTTTATGGGTGGTGATTCTACCACCCTGTTTTTATGTGGGAGATAAATTATGATGATGAATATGGTTGCAACCTGCCTGCTCGGAGTGGAGGGTATTGTTGCGGATGATTTGAGGTCGATGGATGCACAAAATGTATCTGCTGAAAACGGACGCGTTTTCTTTGACGGAGACGAAACAATTCTTGCCCGTGCAAACATTTGGTCAAGGTATGCGGAACGAATTTTGATAGTTGTTGATAGGTTTACCGCCGTAACCTTTGAGGAGCTTTTTCAAGGTGTTAAGGCTTTACCTTGGAGCGAGTTTATAGGCTCTGACGATGAATTTCCCGTTAAAGGCTTTTGCATTAATTCTGCGTTACATTCCGTTCCCGATTGCCAAAAGATAATCAAAAAAGCTATTGTTGAGGCTCTTAAGGAGGATTATCATATTTCTTGGTTTGAGGAAACGGGACCTGTTCATCAGGTGCAGTTTTCCATTATGAAGGACGAGGTAACAGTTATGCTTGACACCTCGGGCAGAGGCTTGCACAAACGAGGCTACCGCCCTGTCGGCAATGATGCCCCTATTAGAGAAACCCTTGCCGCCGCAATGTGTAAGCTGTCACAGCTTCGTCACTATCACACTATGTATGACCCGTGCTGCGGCAGCGGAACTGTTCTGATTGAAGGTGCAATGCTTGCAAACAATATCGCTCCGGGTATCAATAGAAATTTTGATGTGGATAGGTGGGGCTTTGTTCCGGAAAGTGTTTGGATGAGTGAAAGGGAACGTTGCCGCGATCTTATCAAAACTGATACGGATTTTGTAGCATTCGGTACGGATATAGACCCTCACGCAATAGAGCTTACCAACAAAAATGCACGTAATATTAATGTTGACAAATTCATTCGTACCTCGGTTTGTGATGTGGCAAGCTTTAACCCGACTACCGAAAGGGGAACATTAATCACCAATCCACCGTACGGCGAACGTATGCTCGACATTAAGGCTGCTGAAAAGCTATATGCCGTCATGGGCAAAAGGTTTGAACGACGTCACGGTTGGAGCTATGGCATTATTTCTCCCGATGAGGAATTTGAAAGGTGCTTTGGCAGACGCGCTGACAAACGCAGAAAGCTATATAACGGTATGATCAAATGCCAGTATTATATGTATTTCAAATAAAATAATTTTTATAAAACAACCTTGGGTGTTATTCCCGAGGTTTTTTATTTGCTCCTTAGGCAATATATAGGTTATTTTTAGCATATTTTTTGAATAATTTGTTAATGCTATTGACTTTTTTTGAAAAGTTGCTAAAATAGGTATTAGCACTCAAGGACAAAGAGTGCTAATTGATTGGTAAATTTTTTAAGAGGTGATATATTATGACAATCAAACCACTTGCAGACAGAGTTCTGCTAAAATCAGTAGAGGCTGAGGAAACAACAGCTTCAGGCATCATCCTTGCTGCATCTGCACAGGAAAAGCCGGAGGTTAGCGAGGTTGTTGCAGTAGGCCCCGGAACAGAGGAAAATCCTATGACAGTCAGCGTAGGAGATAAGGTTATCATCAGCAAGTATGCAGGCACACAGGTTAAGGTTGACGGTGTAGAGTACACTATTACCGAAATCAAGGATATTCTTGCAGTTGTTGAGTAATGATTATTTGTAGGAGGAATTAACTATGGCAAAGGATATTATTTACGGAGAGGACGCACGCAAGGCTCTCCAGGCAGGTATTGATAAGCTTGCAAATACAGTAAAGATTACACTCGGCCCAAAGGGCAGAAATGTTGTTTTGGACAAAAAGTACGGCTCACCGCTCATTACTAATGACGGTGTTACAATTGCAAAGGAAATTGAGCTTGAGGATCCGTTTGAAAATATGGGTGCACAGCTCGTTAAGGAGGTTTCATCAAAAACAAATGATGACGCCGGCGACGGTACAACAACAGCAACTCTTCTTGCACAGGCTCTTGTCAGAGAGGGTATGAAGAATGTTGCAGCCGGTGCAAACCCAATGACAGTTAAAAACGGCATTAAGGGTGCTGTTGACGCTGTTGTAGAATCAGTTAAGGAGCAAAGCCGCGCAGTAAATGACAATGCAGACATTGCAAGAGTAGCAACTGTTTCTGCCGCAGACGAATATGTAGGCTCTCTTATCGCAGAGGCTATGGATAAGGTTACTGCAGACGGTGTTATTACTATTGAAGAGTCAAAAACAGCAGACACCGTATGCGAGGTTGTAGACGGTATGCAGTTTGACAGAGGCTACATCTCACCTTATATGGTAACAGATACCGATAAGATGGAGGCTGTTATTGATGACGCTATGCTCCTCATCACAGATAAGAAAATTTCAACAGTTCAGGACATTCTTCCTCTTCTTGAAAATGTGCTTAAGTCAGGCAAAAAGCTTGTTATTATCGCAGAGGATGTAGAGGGCGAGGCTCTTCAAACAATTCTTCTTAACAAGCTTCGCGGCACATTTACCTGTGTATGCGTAAAGGCTCCGGGCTTCGGCGACAGAAGAAAGGATATGCTTCAGGATATTGCTATTCTTACAGGCGGTCAGGTTATCACATCCGACCTCGGTCTTGAGCTTAAGGATACAACAATGGCTATGCTTGGTCAGGCTCGTCAGGTAAAGGTTACAAAGGAAAATACCATTATCGTTGACGGTGCTGGTGACAGTGAGGCTATTAAGTCAAGAGTTGCACAAATCAGAACTGCTATTGACAATTCAACATCTGATTTCGATAGAGAAAAGCTTCAGGAAAGACTTGCAAAGATGGCAGGCGGCGTTGCAGTTGTAAAGGTCGGTGCCGCTACCGAAACCGAAATGAAGGAAAAGAAGCTTCGTATAGAGGATGCTCTTGCTGCTACAAAGGCCGCAGTAGAGGAGGGCATTGTTCCGGGCGGCGGTGTTGCTCTTATCAATGCAATTCCTGCTGTTCAGGCACTGCTTGATACAGATGATGCAGACTATAAGACAGGTGTAAACATTGTTCTTAAGGCACTTGAGGAGCCTGTTCGTCAAATCGCTGCAAATGCAGGTCAGGAGGGCTCTGTAATTGTAGATAAAATTAAGAACAGTCCTGCAGGCACAGGCTGTAATTTTGCAACAGGCGAGTATGTAGATATGATTGAAAGCGGTATCGTAGATCCTGCAAAGGTAACTCGTTCTGCTCTTCAAAATGCCGCATCTGTTGCTTCTATGGTTCTTACAACAGAATCACTTGTAACAGATATTAAGGACCCACAGGCTGATGCAGCAGCCGCAGCTGCAATGGCAGCAGCCTCACAGGGCGGTATGTATTAATAAATTTCTTAGCTCCCCTTACTGCAAGGGGAGCTAAGACTGTCGATAAAGCGGGCTGAAACACGCCATATAAATTAAACAAACCGATTTGAGCCTCTCTTGTGTAA
>NZ_CAMFQO010000031.1 GCF_945980375.1 uncultured Eubacterium sp.
TGCCATCATAGCTTCCTCGTCAGGTCCGTCACATTCCACAACAATGTCACTGCCGCATTTAATACAGCCTGCCATAATATTCATAATGCTTTTGCCGTTGATTTTTTTACCGCCGAATTGGATAAATATTTCCGATTCGTATTTTGTCATTGCTGTTACAAACACATTTGCGGGGCGCATATGAAGGCCCATCTTATTCTTAATTGTAAAGCTCTTTGATACCATTTTGTTACCTCTCTTATTTATCGGATTACTCGGGAGGAGAAGCTCCTCCCGTCATGATTATTTGCTTGTTTTCTTTTGTCTTTTTCCGCCCTTGAGCAGGGTGAGAACAACTGCGCCTGCAAGTGATCCGGCAAGCAGTGCTACAATATAAAGCAATGGATGCTCGCAAACAACGAAGGTGAAGATACCGCCGTGAGGTGCAGGACAGGTTACCCCGAATAATGCTGTAAGTGCACCTGCAAGTGCCGAGCCTACCATACAGGACGGAATAACTCTGAGCGGGTCTGATGCAGCGTATGGGATTGCGCCCTCTGTGATAAAGCAAAGACCCATAAGGTAGTTTACAGGACCGTTCTTTCTTTCCTCTTCAGTCCATCTGCTCTTTGAAAAAGTTGTTGAAAGAGCGATTGCAATAGGAGGCACCATACCGCCTATCATTACAGCCGCCATAATCCAAGTGTTGCCGTCTGCAATAGCTGCTGTGCCGAATACATAAGCCGCCTTGTTGAAAGGACCGCCCATATCGGTTGCCATCATAGCCGCCAATACTATTGAAAGGAGGATTTGGCTTGTTTCGCCGAGTGATGAAAGTCCGTTTGATACCGTTGTGTTAAGAACACCGATAATAGGATTGATAAGGCACATCAAAGCACCAACAAAAAATGTGCCGAATAACGGATAAAGGAATACAGGCTTAATGCCGTCCATTGCCTTTGGCAACCAAGAAAATGCTTTTTTAAGAAGATTTACGATTATACCTGCTGCAAAACCGGCAAACAATGCACCAAGGAAGCCGGATACCGCTGTACCGTCGCCAACCATATTTTGATTTTCAAACATAGAGTTAAAGGTGTAACCCTGTGCGGCAATCATACCGCCAAGCATACCCGGAAGCAAGCCCGGTCTGTCAGCTATGGACTGTGCAATGTATCCTGCAAGGATAGGAAGCATAAATCCAAATGCAATCTTACCTATCCAAAACGGAACAGACGCTGCAAAGCTTGTAAAGCCAAACGCACCGTTTGCAGAGCCGTCGGGAAGTGTTGCATTGCCCAAAAGTGTATCAATCAAAAATCCAAGTGCAATCAATACACCGCCGCCTACAACGAACGGAAGCATATGAGATACACCGTTCATAAGGTGCTTATACAGCTTGTGTCCAAAGCTTTCTTTTTCTAACTCATCATCAGAGGATGCTGCGGAATTGCCCTGCTCATGATAAACAGATGCCTTGCCCTCTATAATACGATTGATAAGCTCCTCCGGCTTGTTAATACCGTTTGAAACAGATGTCTTAACAACAGGCTTGCCGTCAAATCTTGCCATTTCAACATTCTTATCTGCGGCAATAATAATGCCGTCACATTCTGCGATTTCCGCCTTGGTGAGCACATTCTTTGCACCACCTGAGCCGTTTGTTTCAGCCTTTAGAGGATAGCCGAGTTTTTCGCCTGCCTTTTCCAACGCCTCTGCTGCCATATACGTGTGAGCAATACCGGTAGGACAGGCAGTAACTGCAAGAATTCTGTATCCCGTCTTTTTAGGTGCAGTCTGCTGAACCTCGTCGGGATATTTTTCTGATTCCCTATCGTCTATTATTTTCAAAAACTCATCAGCGGTTTTTGCGTTTCTTAAATCGTTGCAAAACTCCGGCTCCATAAGCATAACCATAAGCCTTGACAGGATTTCCAAATGTAAATCACCGTCCATTGGTGCGGCAATCATAAACAGAATATCGGACGGCTTTGAGTCAGGTGCGCCGTAATCAACTCCGCCCTGCACCGTAATTGCCGACAATCCCGGAGTCTTTACACTGTCGCTTTTTGCGTGAGGAACTGCTATACCCTCTCCGATGGCGGTTGAGCCTTGCTCCTCTCGAAGCAAAATTGCTTCTTTATACACCTTGCTGTCAGCCAAATTGCCTACAGCCTCGTGCAATGATACCAATTTGTTTATGGCATCACTTTTTGTTGCAACCGATGTATTTAACTCAATAGCACCGGTTTTCAGCAAATCGATTATTCTCATAATCTTTCCTCCCTGTGTATTTAATATTATTAGCATTGCCGTCAATGCATAAATTACATAATTTCAAAAACCTTTTTTATTTCATCGGCAGTTGCAAGCTCTTCGGAAAAAGCAGTTGCATTACCGCACGCTGCTCCCAATTTAAGAGCATAAGCATAATCCTTTTTGTTTATATATCCTGCCACAAATCCTGCCACCATGCTATCGCCGCAGCCTACCGAATTGACAAGCTCGCCGTCAACATTGGCAAAGGTTGTAACGTTTGAATTTTCGTCAATGAGAGTTGCACCGTCCTTTGCACGCGATACAAGCACATTTCTTGCGCCCATCTCCTGAACCTTCCTTGCGTACTTTACGATGTCCTCTTCGGTTTTTGTTTCAACACCGAATAAATCTCCAAGCTCGTGATGATTTGGCTTTACCAAAAACGGCTTATAGGGTAATGCTTTTTTTAGCAAATCTCCTGTTGCGTCAACAATAAAGTTTACGCCTCTGCTTTGAAGCCTTGACAAAATCCTCTCGTATATATCATCAGGCAGGGTGCTGGGTATGGAGCCTGCAAGCACCAGATAATCGTCCTCTCCGATGTCGTCAAGCTTATCCATAAGGTCCTTTATATCGTCCTCGCTGATATCGGGGCCTGACGCATTTACATCAAGCTCGGTGTCTGCCTTAATCTTTACATTGATTCTGGTTTGACCGTTTGACAATCTGTTGAAATCACAGTCGATACCCTCATCAACAAGCATTTGCTCAAGCTTTCTGCCCGTAAAGCCTGCAACAAAGCCGAGTGCCTTGTTGTGAACTCCCAACCGTGTAAGAATAACCGAAACGTTAATACCCTTTCCGCCGTAATATATTTCTTCACTTTTAGAACGATTAATGTCATCGTACCTGAGCTTGCCAACCTTCATTACATAATCAAGCGCAGGATTTAATGTAATTGTATAAACCATATATCACACAACCTCTTTTACTACTGCACGTTCCTTTATGATTTCGTCATCACATCTGTCGCACAATATGCAAGCCGCATCAATCGGAGCAAATGTTACCGCCGAAACCTTGCCGAACTTTGTGTTATCCGCCAAAACATAGGCTACAAAGCTTTTTTCTATTGCCACTGCCTTTAGCATTGCCTCATCGGTATCCGGAGTTGTAAAGCCCTGCTTTTCGCTCACTCCGTTTGTACCGATGAATGCTTTGGAGAAATTATATTTTTGCAAATTTGTTGCGGCCACGAGCCCTATAATCGCATCGGTTGATTCCTTAACCTCTCCGCCTATTACAAAAACCTTGCATCCTGCCTGTGCCAATCTTTTGCTGTGAGCGATACCGTTTGTAACAAATGTTGCCTTGCAGTTTTCCAAATAATCTATCATTAGATATGTTGTGGTGCCGGCGTCCAAAAATACAAAATCGTCATCGTTTATCTGCTGTGCGGCATATTTTGCAATCAAGGATTTTTCATTTATATTCTTTAGGAATTTTTGCTCGTTATTATCCTCGTTATTCACAAATTGCTGTGAAAGAACCGTTGCGCCGCCGTGAACCTTATTTAGTTTTCCCAATTTTGACAGGGCTACTAAATCTCGCCTGATAGTGCTTTCGGATGTTTCAAATTTTTCGCTCAGCTCGGTAACACTTGCCGAGCCGTTTTGAAGCACCAAATCCAAAATTTTTTGTCGTCTTTCCTGGGTTAGCATTTTGATCACCTGTGATTCATTTTCTACCCCAATTATACATTTCCAGTCAACAGTGAGCGATTACTTTCGTCAAAATCGTGCAAAAATGTATTATTTGTTGGTGAAATTACAGTAATACAAAAATAAAAATGCCCACTTTTGACCGATTTTATTCTATCAGTCACAAAAGTGAGCATTTTAATTTTTATATTTTTTTAGCTTTCTTTTCTTTTTGCACATATCAAAAGTGCAGTTCCGATGCTCATAGCCGAAAAGCCGAAAGCAATACCTGCGCCTGTCTGCGGCGACCTTACTGTGTTGTCGTCAGAATTATTTTCTTTTGAAGCTGTTTGAGTGACATTTTGGTTATTTGTATTTTCAACGAGCGGTTCGTCATCAACTGCCAAGGACGGTTCAAAATAAGTCAGCGCAATTAACGCTTCTTTAGTTGTATAGGCGTTTTCAAGGCCGTAAGCCATAATTACGCCATTGTGCGCCTCGCTTTCAAAGCCGTTCATAAGACAATCATAAAGTGTTTTCGCCGTTTTGTGTTCGCCTATCGAAGCAAAGGCGAGCATAGCCATAGCAGTCGAATCGGGCGAAATATCGGTATAAACACTGTCATAAAAGCAACCGTTATCGGTAGTAAAGCCATTTATTACATTCTTTGCATCTTCAACATACACAGCGTAATCCTCTTTATACGGTGCTATCGAAGCAAGAAAAGCCGCTGTATTATCACACGAGAAGCCGTAGTAATCCATACCCTGACCGAGTGTATAATAATTTGCGATAAGCTCATCAACAAAGTAATGACCGAGTGTGGTGTTGCCGATATTTTTACACGCCTCGGTAACAGCCCTGTAATAGTATGGGCTTGATACTGTTTTGTCGGATAAATTTTCAAAATCGGCTTTAATATTCACACCGTTATAGCTTTCAACATTTTCGCCGAACAAGGTTAAAATATTGATTACGCAAGCGTAAACGACTGCGTCCTGTCTGCCGTTTACAACGATTTTACCCGAATTGTCGGCAAGATTTTGATTAAGCTCAGCAAGAAAGATATCCTTTTTGCTTTGGTCTGCTCTAAATAAAGTATAGGCATCAACAGCCGCATCAAGGCTCGGCGTTATGTTCAAAAACTCAACCTGACCGGCAATATCCTCCTGCACCTGACGGGCGAGCGCTTCTTTTTTAGTTTCGGCAAAAGCCGTCAGCGGAAGCACCGCAGATATTAATACAATCAGCGACAATAATAATGATGTTAGTTTTTTCATTTTATCACATTTCCTTTCTGTTTTTCGCAATAAAAAAACTCTGTCAGCCGACAGAGAACGCAGAAAAAAGACGATAATATCGTCGCTAAATTTCCGTGCTTTCCCCTGCCCAAAAGCGAAAATTACTTTGATACGCGTCTCCTGACTTATGATGCGAATAATCGGGGAGCTGCTCCTTCTCGGGCTCTCGCCCAATGGATGCGCAACTCTTTCACCAAATACAGTAATGGCTGTTGCTCAAGATTCTCACTTGATTCCGTTTGTATCGAAATTATTATATCACCAATTCATTATTTGTCAACAAACTCTTGCAATAAAATGGTATATATAATAAAATAAAGACAGCAAACAAGTGAGGTAATGGCAATGAAAAATTTGTTGTTCTACAAGAGAAAAGCAAAGGCATGGGAGGAGGCTCTCCCGGTCGGCAACGGAAGAATAGGTGCTATGGTTTTCGGCAATCTCAAGACAGAAAGAATTGCTCTCAACGAGGACAGCCTATGGTCCGGTTATCCAAAGGATTTGAACAAAAAGGATGCAGTCGAATACCTTGAGCCGTTAAGGCAGGCTATATTTGACGGTGATCATAAAAAAGCAAGAGAAATAGCCAACAGAGACTTTCACGGTCATTGGAGCGAAGCGTATCTTCCGTTTGGAGATTTGATTATTGAATACTCAAAATCATCCAAAAAGGGATACTTACGCACATTGGATATTTCAACAGGTGTCAGCGTTACAAAAAGCGATTTGCTTACCCAAACTGTTTTTGTAAGCTATCCTGCACAGTTAGCAGTTGTAAACGTTAAGGCAAATGAGCCTATCAGCGCAAAGATAATTATAACAAGCAAGCTGCACCACAAATGCCACACAGACGCAGACGCACTCATTATCGACGGACAGGCGCCTGAAATCTGTATGCCCCCTTACTACAACGCAGGAAAGGTGTTTGAATACGGTCCGCAGGCTATGCGCTTTGCAGGTGCAGTCAGAGTGCTTGGCAACGCCGTATTTGACGAGGACAGCATTGTAATTTCCAATCAAACGGAATTTACACTTTTGGTATCACTTGCAACCAATTTCGTAGATTTTAAGTCGATGCCTATCGGAGACCCTATACCAAAGGCGCTTAAATACTTTGAAAACGCAAAGCCATACAACGAGCTTTTTAAGGAGCATACCGACGACTTTTCTTCATTGTTTAACAGAGTTGATGTAGACTTTGGCAGTGAGAGAGCCGATGTGCCTACCGACAAAAGACTTAAGCAGTTTAAGAAGGGTGCAGATGATAATAATTTAATTGCATTATTGTTCCAATACGGACGTTATCTTACAATTTCGTGCTCACGTCAAGGCACAAGGGCAATGACATTGCAGGGTATATTTAATCCGCATTTGCGTGCTCCCTGGTCATCAAGCTACACAACCAACATCAACACCGAAATGAATTATTGGTGCGCGGATATATGCAATTTGTCCGAGTGCTTTGAGCCGTTTTTTGAGCAGACTAAAAATATGTGCATAAACGGTGAGGTAACTGCAAAAGATTACTATAACTGCAACGGCTCGTGTGCTCACCACAACAGCGATATTTGGGGTGCAAGCTATCCGGCAGGTGATCCGTTTGGCAAAACAAACTCGGAAAGCTATGCGTTTTGGCAAAGCTCATTGCCGTGGATGCTAAACGAGGTATTTGAGCATTATCGCTACACAAGGGACGAAAAGCTGTTTGAGGAAATGAAGCCGTATTTCAAAAAGGTGCTTGAATTTTACAACGATTACCTGATTGAGCACGACGGGAAATTAGTAACCTGTCCGTCAAGCTCACCCGAGAACACGTACAGCGACAACGGCGAAAGAGGATGTTTAACATATATGCCGACAATGGACATCGGTATTCTTCAGGAATTTTTCCAAAACTGCAGAGAGTTTGGATTTGACACCCCTGAAATTCAGGATATTCCTATCGGCTCTGACGGAAGAATTAACGAATGGGCAAAGGAATATGCAGAAACAGAGATAACTCACAGACATGTCAGCCATCTATACTGTGTATATCCGTCTGCCGTTGAGCAAAGCGACGAGGTTCGTGAGGCTGCAAAGAAATCCTTATTAAAGCGTGGCTTTGACGGAACCGGTTGGGCACTTGGCTGGAAGGTTTGCCTATGGGCAAGGCTTGACGAGGCTGAAAACGCACTTAAACTTATTAAAAACCAGCTTCGCCCTATTAACCCAAGAGGAATCAAACGACCGGGCGGCGGCAGTTATCCTAATATGTTTGACGCTCACCCACCGTTCCAAATTGACGGCAACTTCGGTGTTGCCGCAGGTATAGCGGAAATGCTTGTGCGCGGTGCTATTCCAAAGGAATGGTCAGGCTATGCAAAGGGTATCAAGCGTAAGGATGGCACCGAGCTGAACATCAAATTTGACAAGGGAAAGATTTATGAATAAAATTCTTGTTATCGGCTTGGGCGGAACTATCGGCAGTGTAGAAGGCGACAGCATAGGTCTTGACAACAACTGCCTGAAAATACTCAACACAGTTGAATACGACAATGTGGAGCTTGAGGGTGTTTCTCCGTTTAAGATTTTGAGTGAAAATATGACAAAGGCTCTGTGGCAAAGGCTGATAGATTACCTTGACAGCACTGATTTTTCTAAATACAAGGGTGTTATTATTCTGCATGGCAGCGACACCCTTGCATACACATCGTCAATAATTGCAAACGCATTTTATGACAAAAGCATTGTTCTTGTTGCGTCGGACAAGCCGATTGAGCACCCGCAAAGCAACGCAAGGACGAATTTTGACGACGCTGTAAGTCATATACTTGACGGCAGACGCGGTGTGTATGTATCGTATAACGGAATAAAAAAAGGCAACTGCATATCATCTGCCGATATCAATGATGAATTTCGCACAGTGCCGAATGCTCCGAAACCGACAGGAAAGAAAAAAATCAGCAACAAAAATGTGCTGATAATAAGGCCTTATGTATCAATAGACACCTCCTGTTACAGCCTTGATGGCGTTGATGAGGTTTTGATAGAAATGTACCACTCGGCAACCGTGCCCGACAGCGTTAAGGAATTTGCAGGCAATCTTAATATTCCCTATCATTTTGTCACTCACAAGGAAAGTGCCGATTATGAAACAGCGCAGGACATAAGCAACATTATATTCGGGACAACGATAGAAAACGCCTACGCAATGACAATACTTGAATAAGCAATAAAAGGACAGTAATCCAAGCTTCAGGATTACCGTCCTTTTTTATACATATTTTAATACATCTATTATATCCGTAATTACAGGAACATCGGGACGAAGATCCTTGTCCTTAAACCAGCCGAAGTTCATACGGATTGCACCCATACCGGCTGACAGTGCGCCCTGAATATCGTTTACGGGATGGTCGCCGACATAAACGCACTCCTGCGGCTTAACGCCCAAACGCTCGGCAGTAATTTCAAAAAGGCGCGGATCGGGCTTATGTACACCCTCATCACCGCTGACAACCACAATGTCACAATACGGTCTCAATCCGCTTGTGTCCATTTTGTGATTTTGCAATACCGACGGGCCGTTTGTGATAACACCGGTAAGGTATCCCCTTGCCTTGAGCTCCTTGAGAAGCGGAATAGAGTTTTCGAAAATCACATTAAAATCACCGAAATTGTAATCATAGTGATTTGCAAGAACGGTTGCATCGGGAGCATTTTCCCAGCCCCACATCTTAACAAGATTTGTGCACCATTCCACCCTATTAACATATCCGCCGTTGCCGGTAATACGCATATCCTGCTTATGAGCCTCTCGTTCCTTTTGCGAAATATTCGGCAGATATTCGTCAAGAAAGGCATCCATATATCCCTCAAACGCAAGTGTTCTGTCCTGCAGGGTTTCGTCAAAATCAAACAATACTGCTTTTGTCATAATTAAGCTGCTCCTTGAGTTCCTCAACACTGCTGAAGATTTTTTCCTCTCTCTTATAATCAACAAGCTCCACCCTAACGGTTTTGCCGTACAAATCGCCGTTAAAATCAAAAATATGAGTTTCGCACAGCGGTTCATCAACACGCCATGTAGGTCTTATGCCTATATTGGTAAAGGATTTGTATTCTTTGCCGTCAACAAATGCTCTGCTTTCATAAACGCCGAATTTGGGCACAATAAGTCCTTCGGGGAGGTGCTGATTAATTGTAGGAAAGCCGATAGTTCTTCCCCTATGATCACCGCTTATAACCTTGCTCTCGAAGGTAAAATTATAGCCAAGCATCTCGTTGGCATCTTTAATTTTTCCCTCGCTTATGCAGGCACGAATACGGGTTGAGCTGATAGGCATACCGTCATAATCAAGATGCTCCAAAATTCTTACCCAAACGTCCCTTTGCTCAAGATATTTTCTCATATCAAGTGCAGACCAGGAGGCGTTTTTTCCAAATCTGAAGTTAAAGCCGCACAACACAATGCCTGCGTTAAATTCACCGATAAGAATTTTATCAATAAATTCCTCACCGCTCAAATTCTTAATATCATCAAACGAGGCAAAAACCGTATTCGGAAAGCGTCTTTCAAATATACTTTTTTGCAAAAGCGAAAAGCTGTTGTTTACGCAAAAGATAATTACTTTTTCTGCACCGGTTGTAACCGTTTGATGTGCGCGATGCATACCGTCAAAGTCACCGAGCGCAACAGCAATTCGTTGCTTATCATTATTGTTATCCATTTATTCTCTAACGGACAAAACTCTAATCGGCTTTAGCTCATCGCCGATTCTTTGTCCTAATCCCAAAAATTCTTTTTTATCGCTGTAAACAGTACAAATCTCGTCAGCACCGATTTCAGCCTTAACACGCTTTATGTCAAGCGCACCACCGTTAAAAAACCTTGTGGACTGTGCAGACGAAACACAAACCGACTTGTAGCAGGAAAATATTTCCTCAATACCGATAAGTGTCGACTCAAAGCCTGTACCGTCATTTTTCATCTGCTCGAGCTCATCAAGAGTAACGCAACGTGACAAATCAAAGCCCATTGCCTGTGTTCTGCACAGCCTTGTCATAACCGCACCGCAGCCAAGTCGGGCGCCGATGTCATCAATGAGCGAACGAATATACGTTCCCTTACTGCACAAAACATCAATAGTGTAGGTGTGTTCGTTTTCATCAAAGGAAGCGAGGCTAAGCTCCTTTATTTCAACCGTACAAGGCTCACGTTCAATAATCTTGCCTTCACGAGCCAAATCATACAGTCTTACGCCGTCAACACTTTTTGCGCTGTACATAGGCGGCACCTGTTGTATTACACCAGTAAAATCGGCAAGCACCGCTTTAACATCGTCAACAGATGCATTAACCTCGTATTTGCCTGTTACATTGCCTGTAATATCAAGTGTATCCGTAGTGATACCAAGCTTAAGCTCGGCACGATAGCCCTTATCGCTATTGGGCAAAAAGCTCAAAAAGCGAGTTGCACCGCCAAGCATAACAGGCAAAACTCCTGTTGCCATAGGGTCAAGGGTACCGGTGTGGCCGACCTTTTTTTCTTTAGTTATGCCACGCACTCTTGCAACGGCTCCAAACGATGTTATGCCCTCTTCCTTATTAATACAAATAATACCCGTCATCAGCGCAACAATTCCTTTGATTTTTCAACAAGCAAATCAGTTGCCGTTTTTACGTCACAATCAAATCGGCAGGCAGCCGCCTGCTTATGACCGCCACCGCCGAATGCCTGCGCAAGCTGGGCAGCATTTACGCTTTCGTATGTTCTGATAGAGCACTTGCATGCTCCGTCATTTTTTTCGCGTATGGTGAGCCCAATTTCAACGCCCTCAATTTGACGGGTTAACGGAGGCAGTGCCTCTGTGTCAAGCTCGGTAGTGCCTGTTTTTTGGTACATTTCGTTTGTAATGGTGATAACGCATACCCTTTCGTCAAGGAAAAACTGCATACCTTCGATAGCAAGCCTTTCCAATGCGGCAAACTTCTTTGTCTTTGTTTCAAACATAAGGCGGTTGATATAACCGTTGTCTGCGCCAAGGTCAATAAGCTCTGCCGCCGAACGATAGGTGTTTGATGTTGTTGACGAATATCTAAAGCAACCGGTATCGGTTGTTAAGCCTGTATAAAGACATTCCGCCATTTTTTTATCAATGACAACGCCGAGTGCCTTAATCACCTTAAGGATAATTTCGCAATTTGCCGCCGCGTCTGCATTAAGCAAAAGATTTTTTGCATAATCGGTATTTGTACCGTGATGGTCAATACACAAATCCACTCTGCCTGCATATTTTTCCTGCAAACCGCCAAGCAGATTTTCCGTGGCAACATCAACGGCAATGATATATTTTTCCTCAAAATCCTGAGACTCTATATCGCTGTAAAGATACTCGTACTTTGAAGGAATTTCATCATCGCAAAGAAGCTTTGCTCTTTTGCCGAGCTTTTGCAAGGCACGAAGAAGTGCAAAGCCACTGCCCAAGGTGTCTCCATCCGGATGAGCGTGGCAAAGAATTGCAAAATCATTTTCTTTTTTCAGCAATCCTGCACACTTTTCAACATTAATCTTCATTTCTTGTTCCTATACCCTTAAGCTTATCAAAAAGCTCCATACCTTTTTCGATAGAGTCATCGGCAACAAAGCGAAGCTCCGGTGTTTTGCGCAAATGGAGCGATGCTCCGAGACGGCCACGGATAAAGCCCTGTGCCGCCTTTAATCCCTTAACAGCCTGCTTTGCGGTTTCCACTCCCTCTAAAGCGCTGATATACACCTTTGCATAGCTTAGGTCGTTGCTGACATCTACCTTTACAACCGTGAGCATACCGCTTACTCTCGGATCCTTAACCTCACGGAGTATAGCGATAAGCTCTCTTTTTATATCCTCTGTAATTCTGTCTATTCTGTATCCTGCCATATTAATCTCTGTATTCTTCTACAATATACGCTTCAAAGACATCACCGGTTTGAATATCATCAAAGCCAACAAGGCTTATACCGCATTCGTAGCCCGATGAAACCTCCTTAACCTCGTCCTTAAATCTCTTAAGATTTGCTATCTCTACATTTGCAATTTCCTTGCCGTCACGAACAACGCGAACCTTACCGCCGCGCTTGATGTTACCCGATGTAACAACGCAGCCTGCGATTGTTCCTGCGGAAGAAATCTTGTAAACCTCGCGAACCTCGGCAGCACCTGTATCAACATCTCTGTACTTAGGTGCTCTCATACCGCGCATAGCATTTTCAATATCCTCAATAGCATCATAAATAATGTCATAGGTTTTGATTTCGATGCCGTCACGGTTTGCACTTTCCTGTGCTATTGGGTCAACAGATACGGCAAAGCCTACGATAATAGCATTTGATGCATTGGCAAGCATAACGTCGCTTTCGTTAACCGTACCGACACCGCCATGGATAATCTTTACCCTAACCTCATCATTTTCAATCTTAAGAAGCGACTGCTTTACAGCCTCGACAGAGCCCTGAACATCAGCCTTAACGATGATGTTAAGATCCTTAAGCTCGCCCTCGTGCAAGGTGTCAAACAAGGTGTCAAGGGTAACCTTCTGGAATGCCTTGAATTCCTCCTCCTTAGCCTCTGCCTTACGCTGCTCAACAAGCTGACGTGCAAGCTTTTCATCAGAAACTGCGTTAAAGAGGTCACCGCTCATAGGTGCTCGGTCAAGACCCATAATCTCAACAGGAACAGATGGACCTGCGCTGTTAATTTTCTTACCTTGAAAGTCAACCATTGCTCTTACCTTGCCTACTGCTGTTCCGGCAACGATAACGTCGCCTGCCTTCAATGTACCGTTTTGTACAAGCAAGGTTGCAATAGGACCTCTGCCCTTATCAAGCTTTGCTTCAATAACAACACCCTTTGCAGTTCTGTCAGGGTTTGCCTTTAGCTCGCTCATTTCTGCAACAAGATTGATTGTTTCAAGAAGCTTATCAATACCCATTTTTGTTTTTGCCGACACAGGAACACAGATAACATCACCGCCCCATTCCTCAGGAACAAGCTCATGCTCTGTAAGCTGCTGCAAAACTCTGTCCGGGTTTGCGCCCTCTTTATCCATTTTGTTGATAGCAACAATGATTTCTACACCTGCTGCCTTTGCATGATTAATTGCCTCGATTGTCTGTGGCATAATACCGTCATCGGCAGCAACTACAAGCACTGCAATATCCGTACTCATTGCACCTCTTGCACGCATAGCGGTAAATGCCGCGTGTCCCGGTGTATCAAGGAATGTAATAGTCTGATTATCCGGAGTGATTACCTGATAAGCACCGATTGCCTGTGTGATACCGCCTGCCTCTGTTGATGTAACAGAGGTGTTACGAATAGCATCAAGGATAGATGTCTTACCATGGTCAACGTGTCCCATAACACAAACAACAGGAGGACGTGTTACTGCGTTTTCATCATTTTCATCCTCTGCCTCTATAATCTGCTCCTCGATAGAAACAACAACCTCTTTTTCAACCTTTGCGCCAAGCTCGGTTGCAACAATCTCGGCTGTATCGTAATCAATAACCTCGTTAACGGTTACCATCATACCAAGCTTCATAAGCTCCTTGATTACCTCGTTTGCCGCAAGACGAAGAAGTGATGCAAGCTCGCCGACCGTAATTTCGTCACCAACGGTAATCTTGATTTGCTGCTTCTTTCTCTGCTCTGCAATACGAGCAAGACGCTGTGCCTCTGTTTCCTTCTTTGAACGGGCATGCATACCCTGAGGCTTCTTCTTTCTGTATTGCTTTGATTTTTGGTTAAGCTTTTGCTTCTTTTGATAATCGCCTACTGCGTTTGCAGGTGAAATATCCTCATATTTTTGATTGTACTTTTCAAGGTCAACAGTATTAACTCTTGTATCAATATGGCGAGCCTCGCCCTTTGTTCTTGCCTGAGGCACCTGCTCTGCCTTTTTCTTTGCCTTTTCCTCTGCTCTTTTAGCAGCCTGCTCTGCCATTTGAAGAATAGCCGCCTGGCTTTGATGCTTCTTGCTTTTTGCATCATCCTTCGGTGCTTCCTTTTTAGGAGCCTTCTTTGGAGCCTCCTTCTTTTTCTCTGCAGGCTTCTTTTGAGCAAAGTAGCTGTCAAAGCTCTCCACACTGTTATCCTGTGTTATCTTATCAAAAAGGATGTTAAGCTCATCCTCACTAAGTACGGTTGCAGCTTTTTTTGCAGGACCTTCGCAGTATTGGTCAAGTACTTCAATAATTTCTTTGTTTTGCTTTCCGAAATCCTTTGCAATTTCGGAAACCTTAATCTTTATTACCATACTCGTTTTCCTCCTGATTAATTAGTTCTTTTATTCTGCCGGAAAAGTTTGTGTCGTTAACAGTGATAACCCCTGCCTTGTAGCCAAGAGCACGATGAATATCATCGATAGCTTCTGCTATTTGCTTGATTTCTATATCATCGGCATTTGCTTTTTTGGCACACACCTTAAATTCGTCAATCAATCTGTTTGACACATCACAGGCAAAAATTATCAAATCTGTCTTGTGCTCCATTACAGCCTTAACAGCCATATCGTGCCCCATTGATATCTTGCCCGCTCTTCTTGCCATTCCAAGCATTGATAAATATTTTTTATTCGGCATTTGAAATTTCTTCTTCCATAGTATCGTATACTGCATCCTCAATTTTAACAGAGAACGCTCTTTCAAAGGCACGCTTTTTTCTTGCTTTTTTTAAGCACTCCGCGTTTTTGCAAACGTAAGCACCTCTGCCTGCCTTTTTACCCGTTAGGTCAAGGCTGACATTTCCGTCAGGGTCCTTAACAACTCTAACCAATGTACGCTTGTCGAACATCTCGCCGCAACCCGTACACATCCTCATAGGTACCTTTTTTGTTTTCATTGCAATCACCCTTGTAGTAATTATTCCTCGTTAGGAAGCTCATAAAAGCCCGATTCCGGCTTAATATCAATTTTCCAAGATGTAAGCTTTGCGGCCAAGCGAACATTCTGTCCCTTGTTACCGATAGCCAACGAAAGCTGATCATCGGGAACGGTTGCCCTGCAGGACTTTGCGTCCTCATCAAGAATTTCCACGCTGACAACATCTGACGGTGCAAGCGCAGCCGAAACAAACTCAACAGGGTCTGTGCTGTACTTCACAATGTCAATCTTCTCACCGCCGAGTGCGTCAACAACGTTTGATACTCTCTGTCCCTTTGGACCGATGCATGAGCCTACTGCGTCAACATTCTCGTCCTTTGACCATACGGCAATCTTTGTACGAGAGCCTGCCTCACGCGAAACACTCATAATCTCAATAGTACCGTCAAAAATTTCAGGCACCTCTGTTTCAAACAATCTTCTTACAAGACCCGGATGGGTTCTTGAAATCATAACCTTTGGACCCTTGCCCATATCCTTAACGTCAACAACAAAAATTTTTGTCATCTGACCTTCAACAAAGGTTTCTCCCGGCACCTGCTCCGCCTTTGGAAGAACAGCCTCACTGCGACCTATTTCAAGGTAAACATTGCCTGTAATAGGATCAACCTTGTTAACCTTTGCAGAAAGAAGCTCTTGATTTTTGCTTTGGAATTCCTCAAGCATCTTTCCTCTTTCAGCCTCACGAATACCCTGACGGATAACGTGCTTTGCTGTCTGTGCAACTATTCTGCCAAAATTCTTTGTCTTAAGAGGAATATTAATTGTCTTGCCAACCTTTGCACTCTTGCGAATAAGCTGTGCCTGCTCAAGTGTGAGGTCTGTATCCGGATCCTCAATTTCCTCAACAACGTTCTTTGTTACATAAACCTTAATGCTCATTTTTTCCGGATCAATATCGCAATGAACGATGTCCTTGCCGTTGTAGTCGTGCTTTGCAGCAACGATAATTGCAGCAGCAATTTTTTCGTACAGGTAATCCTCCGGAATTCCTTTTTCAGCTGTAAGCATTTTTACTGCCTCAAAAAATTCTTTGTTCATCATTTTTCCTATCATCCTTTCGGTACAAAATTACAAATAAAATTTACATTTCCTTTTGAAAATCATTTATATCAAAATCATCAAGCTTAACATAGGAGGTTTCCTTCCTGTTAACCGTGATTGTCGCTCCGTCCTGAAGTTCAACGGTAATTTCCTTGTTTTCATATTTTGCAAGTCTGCCGTTAAAATCACGAACGCCGTCAATAGCCCTGATTGTTCTCATCATAACAGGAGAGCCGATGTATTTTTCAAAATGCTCATCCTTAACAAGCTCTCGCTCAACACCCGGAGAGCTGACCTCCATCATATAGCTTTGACTTATCGGGTCTGCCTCATCAAGCGGCTTTGATATTGCGTGTGTAAAATCAACGCAATCATTCATATCAATTCCGCCGTCCTTATCAATAAAAATTCGCAGGTACCAATCAGAACCCTCCTTTGCAAACTGAATATTCCAAATGTCATATCCCATTTCGTCTGCAATAGGCTTGATAACACCTTCAACCCGTTCAACTGTTGTAGGCTTTCCCAAGCTAACACCTCCTTAGGGTAATGGTAATACAATAAAAAGAAGCGAACCCTTTGGGCTCACCTCACTTTTGTTTACATTCGATTATATATATTATATATTATAATATGTGTTTGTCAAGACCTTTGTATAATTTTTATACAGCTTACTATGGTTGGAGGAATCATAAATAATCCAAACGGTACAGCAAGAATAACAATCGGTACGCACAATAATACAATTAGTAATATTTGATTTTTCGACAGCTTATCTATTCTTATAAATCCTACACAAAATCCCGTAAATGATGCCGTCGGAACAAGGGCAAAGCCTAATGACATAAGCAATATTTCAACTGCAGATATGTTATAATTTGCCTCGCTCCTGCTGTTAATTGCCGTTATAAGCAAAAAAGATAATATGAAAAATCCAACAAACAAAGCGCATACGCTAATCAAATATTTTCTTGCGGAAGTTGCAGTCCAATTTTTATACATAATTTACCTCACTGATATGCTATTCCAATAATAACAAATTAACTGTTGAAAAACAATACAAAATGGTATAAAATATATCTGTTAAAATTTTTAGTTATTGGAGGATTAATAATGTCAAATCAAGTAGTAGTAGAAATTTCTGCTCGTCACGTTCACGTTTCAAAGGCAGACCTTGAAACACTTTTCGGTAAGGATTACGAGCTTACAGTAAAAAAGGAGCTTTCACAACCCGGTCAATATGCTTGTGAAGAAAGAGTAAGAGTTGTCGGTACAAAGGGCGAATTTCCTGCAGTATCAATCCTCGGTCCTTGCAGAAATGCAACACAGGTCGAGCTTTCACTTACAGATGCACGTTCAATCGGTGTTGACGCACCGGTAAGAGAGTCAGGCGACATTGACGGCTCAGGCACATGCAAGCTTGTAGGCCCGTGTGGAGAGGTAGAAATTGCATGCGGTGTTATTGCTGCAAAGCGTCACATCCATGCAACAACAAAGGATGCAGAAGAATTCGGTCTTGAAAACGGTCAAATCGTTTCTGTTCAAATTCCGTCTGCAAACGGCAGAAATCTCACCTTCGGTGATGTTGTTGTAAGAGTTAGCGACAGCTACGCACTTGCAATGCACATCGACACAGATGAGGCAAACGCAGCCGGAATGAAGCCAAACACAATGGGCACAATCATAAAATAATCTATAATAAATTCACAAAAGCCATCCTGATTTTGCAGGGTGGCTTTTGCTTTTGTCAAGCAATAATGTTGACTTATAATATAAATATGGTAAAATTAAATAAAAAGGGGTGATACTTATGAAGAAAAAAATTATAATCGTTGTTTGTATTATCATTGCTTTAGTCGCTGTCGCTGTGCCTGTTAAGCACTTTTACATTGATAACACGGCAAATATAGCAGCTCTCAAGGAGGAATATCCGGAGTACTTTTTCGATGCAAAGGCTGACGAAAACATAGAAATATATGTATGGCAGTTGGCAGAGGACAACTATTTGTGCGGTGCTTTGCTCAAAACTGACAGTGAAAGGTCAAACGAAGAAATAATTGGCTTGGCCAACAAAACAATTACAGTTGAAGAAATGAAAAATATTCTTTCATATTGCAAAATACCCAAAGAAAATATAACCATAATTCCCTGCGTTCAGCCGATTTCAAGCTATTCGTACACTATTGATGATGAGTATACAAAAAGGGTTGAAGCAATGTTTGATTATTAACACAATAATTCATAACAAAAAAGAACACCATATTGGTGTTCTTTTTGTTATGTCGGCGATGACCTATCTTTGCGGGAGGCTGCCCTCCAACTATTGTCAGCACGCATGAGCTTAACTACCGTGTTCGGA
>NZ_CAMFQO010000032.1 GCF_945980375.1 uncultured Eubacterium sp.
CGCAGTTAATCCTTTCGGATTAACGAGTATTTTAACGTAGAGTAAGGGCAATATCCACCACGCTAAACCGTGGTTCAGATTATTACCGTTACCCTAAGGAGGATAAATCAATGGCATTTATAAAAAATGTAAATCACGAGGAAGTATTTGCCTTGGCAAATCAAGTGACTGTTCAGCCCGGACAGGTAGTAAGCAAAACCTTGGCACAAAACAGCGCAGTCAGCGTAACGTTGTTTGCCTTTTCGCAGGGCGAGGAAATCGGCACACACGACTCAACAGGTGATGCAATGGTTACTGTTTTAGAGGGAACAGGACAGTTTACCGTTGACGGAAATGTGTATCTCTGCAACGCAGGTGAAGCTATTGTTATGCCTGCTAAAAAGCCACACGCAGTCTATGCTCCAACTGATTTCAAAATGCTTTTAACAGTAGTTTTCCCACTTGAATAGGTAATAAAATAATCGAGAGTATTAAAATTGTTGCCTTTTGGAGAATGTATCAAAGAGCAAATTAATAATTTAGAAATTAGATACGAAAATGTAAAAATAGATAATTATGTTATTATGCCTAATCATATACACATTCTGATGAGGATAGAAAATCAGACGGGAGGAGCAAGCCCCTCCCCTACAAATTTCTGTTGCAACAACATTGCGCAATATTTAGTTATGTGCCAACCTTGGCATTAAAAAAATAAATATTTGGTCCGTATATTAAAACTCCTTTGTGGTATGTTGTGCCACAAGGGAGTTAATTATTTGAAAATATATATCAAGAATTACGGTAAAATTTCGAGCCAATAGCCGTCGGGGTCTTCGATGAAATAAATGCCCATTTCGTGATTTTCACATCGGTTTTATTATTTGTGAAAAATGCCTAAAAAACCTTTATTTTTAATGATGATTATAGTATAATCGTAATATAGATTGTACGGAGGTTTTAGATATGGCAGATTGTGTGTCTGAAAAAAATGCCGAAAAAAAGTATGTTTCTAAAAAAGAGCTTGTAAATTTTCTTGCAGGTATTTCGGGTCAAAACCTTGTTTATTCGCTGATTGGCGGCTCCTTCTTTACATATTTTATGACGGATATTGCTCTGTTTCCTGCAATAACCGTATCGGTATTGCTTATTGTTATGAAGGTGTGGGACGGTATTAACGACCCGATTGTAGGCTCATTTATTGACCGCCATACCTTCAAAAACGGTGAAAAGCTGCGACCGTTTTTGAAATACACACCGCTTCCCGTTGGCGTGTTTACCGTTTTGCTGTTTCTTGTGTTCAGCACAAACGAGAATTTGCTTTGGCTTCGGGTATCGTATTTCATCATAATGTATATCTGTTGGGATTTGGCATATACCGTTCAGGATGTTTCCGTGTGGGGAATTACCGCCGCAGTATCGCCTAATTCCTCCGAGAGAGACAGATTTGTTCAGTGGTCAAGAACTATCGGCAGTATGGTTTACGGTGCCTTCAGTACCGTTATTCCTATGGCACTTGAAATGATTGCCAATGCAAAGGGAATGAGTATGTCGCTTGTTACCTTGGTGTTTGCGATTATATTCGGTTTAGGCGGCTCAATGCTCAGCTACCGCTGCTCATATGCCCGGGAAAGAATTGCCGTCAACAAGGACGATCAGCAGGAAACTCTGCGTGAAAGCTTTATGCTTTTGTTCAAAAACAAAATGCTTTTGCTTGTAACGCTTTCAAATCTTTTCGGCTCTTTCGGCTTCGGCATAAGCCTTGTTACATATTTCTTTAAGTATGAAATTCCGTCGGATTTTCTCGGAAACGGAATTATCGGCGCGCTGGGACTTACAACTATTTACTTTATCATTACCGGCTTGCCGAGCTTTATCGGAATGTTGTTTGCCGATTGGATGAAAAAAAGACTTGGCGGATATGTTAATGTTCTTATACTTATTCAGGTGTTTAATATCGTTGCAAGAGCAATTGCATTTTTCGTTGGCTTTGAGGGAAAAAGGCTGTGGATTTCAATGATAATAATCGGCATAGGCAGTATTCCGTCGGGTGCGTCGTCAATAGCGCAAACATCAATCTTTTGCGACAGTATTGACTATATGGAGTGGAAAACAGGCAAGAGAACAGAGGGCATTACCTTTTCTATGCAAACCTCCTTTACAAAGATTTCAAGCGGCATAACATCAGGACTTGCAACCCTTGCACTTCATCTTCTCGGCTATAAGGCTATTGATAATGCGGCAAATTATTTAGGCACTCAAACAGCCGCCTTTGATAGCTGGATTTGGCCTCTTGTAGTTCTTACTCCTGCCGTTGCAAGCGTTTTGTTTATAATTCCGCTTCTGTTTGTTAACTATACAAAGGAAAAAAGAGCACTTGTGGAAAGTGACCTTAACGCTCGCAGAAACGGCTTGGCAGAGTCAGGGGAATCACCCTATGCTGAAAACAGACAAAAAGACTGAAAGGATATATAATTTATTATGAAAGATTGGTACAAGGAATTAGTTGTTTATCAAATTTGGCCTCGCTCTTTCTGCGACGGAAACGGCGACGGCATAGGCGATTTGCAGGGCGTTCTCTCAAAGCTTGACTACATAAAGGATTTAGGCTGTAACTGTATATGGTTTTCTCCTCTTTATCCCTCGCCCAATGCCGACTACGGCTACGATATTGCCGACTATAAAAATATAAATCCCGAATACGGCGACCTCGACCTTTTCAAAAAAGTTTTAGACGAAGCTCACAAGAGAGGAATTAAGGTAATTATGGACCTTGTTGTTAATCATACCTCCGACGAGCATCAGTGGTTTATTAATTCAAAGGATCCAAAATCTCCGTATCACGATTATTATATTTGGCGCAAGGGAAAGAAAAACGGCAAGCGTCCGCCGAATAACTGGCTTTCTTGCTTTGAGGGCGGTGCATGGGAGCAGGACGAAAAATCGGGCGAATACTATCTTCATGTGTTTGCCAAGAAGCAGCCGGACCTTAACCACGATAACCCAAAGGTAAGGGAGGAGGTTAAGGATATTATGCGCTTTTGGCTTGATATGGGTGTTGACGGCTTCCGTGAGGATGTTATAACCTTTATATCAAAGCGACCGGGTCTGCCAAACGGATTTCCTATTCCTGCCGCCTGCGGAATTGAGCACTATATGGATGGGCCTAATATTCATCAGTATCTTCAGGAATACCGCAAGGTAACTGATATGTACGACTGCTTTACCGTTGGTGAGGCTCCTATGATGACTCCTGCAAAGGCCCTCAATTATATTGACGAACGCCATAAGGAGCTTGACTTAATGTTTCATTTTCAGCATATCGAGGCAGATTGCTTTATGGTTGATTATATTCAAACGAAATTCGATTTGCGAAAAATGAAAAGAGCCTTTTCCGATTGGCAAAGAAAAATCAACGGCAGAGCGTGGAATACCCTTTATATCGAAAATCATGACCACCCGCGCATTATATCGCGCTACGGCAGTGAAAAATACAGAACAGAGTCAGGCAAAATGCTTGCCAATATGTATATGCTTCAGCAAGGAACAGCCTTTGTTTATCAGGGGCAGGAAATAGGTATGCTCAATACCGAGCTTGATTCTCTCGACGAATACGAGGATTGCTTCGTAAAGAATAATTACAATGTTGCACGAAACAAGGTGCATCTTAACGAGGAAAAATGCTGGCAGTGGGCAGTTAAGTCAACAAGAGATAACTCAAGAACACCTGTTCAGTGGAATGCCGAGGAAAACGCAGGCTTTACAACAGGCAAGCCCTGGTTTCCCGTAAACAAAAACTATACCGAAATTAACGCCGAAAACGAAGAGAAAAATCCAAACTCAATCTTAAATCACTATAAGAAGCTAATTAGATTTAAGCGTGAAAATGAGGTGGCAATTTACGGCGATTACAAGGAGCATTACAAAAGCTCCTCAAAGCTATATGTTTATGAAAGAAATTATAAGGGCAAGCGATTGCTTGTAATTAATTCCTTTAGTGATGAACGGGTACCATTTGAAGCACCTAAGGGCTTTGATTTGGAAAAAGGAACACCTATGCTTTGTAATTACGATAATCCCGCTGTTCAGGGCAACGGCTTTATGCTCCGCCCATATGAAACAAGAGTGTATTACTTTGAATAACAATAATTGATCAAAACAAAAACAGGCTTGGATTGATGTCCAAGCCTATTTTTGTATGTGCTTTTTATTTTACAATCTTAAGCTTATACATAATAAGTGCAGAGATTATGCTAACAACAATTGTAATAAAAATCAGTGTTCCCACTGCAAATGACGGTGCAAAGCAGTAAACAACAACACCTGCAACTATAGGAAAAATAGAAAGCCTCCAATACTTTGAAAAATAGGAAGCGCCCAAAGCACCGAAAAGCGCAGGAATAACATAATCAAAGGCAGGCTTTATAGGTGAGTCCGCTGCGGTGATTTTCGGCAGAAACGGTGCAAAAAGCAAAACGCCTGCTGCAATAACAATCGTTGTTGTAATAGAGGACGCACCGATGGCTATTGTTGAAATCAGCTCACCCTCCTCCTCGGTGGCTTTAACCTTTGCTCTGTCCATTGCGTTCAGCGCACAGGGAAGCTTAAGATTTGTAATATTACCCGTAACAAAGGAAAGATATGTTCCTCCTGCGCCAAGCATAGGAGTGTATGTAATTACTTCAATTACAGCCGTGCTCCAATAAATCGGAATAACCGAAAGCAACGCCTTCCAAAGCACATTAAGCTGCGGAAAAGCGTCATAGTACAGAGAGAAAATCAGCGGCACGGAAAATAAAACCGCTATGGCAGTAATCGACCAAATACTGCCCCAGGTATGTACCTTGTCTGAATAAGCTCTTTCTTTCTTCATTTTCTCCCCTCCTATCTCCAGGTGAACTGCACAATTTCAGCGGGCAGAACCTGTGTAAATAATACTGCAATGCCCATAGCTCCGAACATTGCAAGAGGAAGAACAAAGGGCTCAAGCTTTTTAAGCTGCTTTTTTCTGCAAAGGTAATCAAGAGCAATAGTAAAAATCATTGCCGAAAGCAAAACGGAAACGGACATAAAGCCTGCCGCAGGACCGTCGCTTGGCTTGCCTGCAATACATCTTGAAATAAACGCGGCAATAATTCCGATAAATGCGGCGGCACCGAGTATATCTCCAAGTGCGCCTGCACCCTTGCTTTTCTTTACTGCCTTGCCCATTATTGAGTGAACCTTGCGGCATATTATCGGCAAAAGAACCAGCGGAAAGCAGGAGCCTATTGTCATAGTCCATGCAACAGTGGAAAAATCCTTTTGGTCAGTAACCTCTGTAGAAATGGATGAGCCCAAAACATCAAGGGCATTTTCGGCAGCAACCGTTTCGTATGCAAGGTTTCCTATAACCGAAAGCCTTATCCACGGAAGAACTATTCCCAGCGCAGAGGCAAGTGCAAGAACGGTGGCAAGAATTGAAATTGCAGGTGCAATGGAAAACAGCACGCTTGAAATAACGGTTTGCCTAAGCTTTGCGCTTTCAATACCTATTTCCTTTGCTCTTTTCCAAGACTTAACCATAAAAAACAGGGATTGTGCAATTACGAATATTACAACCGCAATACCCATTGCATACATTATTGTGCTTTCCTTAAAATCCATAATTTATGCTCCGGTCATTATTTTTATGTAACGCTTGAAGAAGGTTACACCCTGAGTAAGCTGTTCAACGGGAATACGCTCGTTTGTTGAGTGGGTGGTTAGCAGTAAAGCCGTGTCAACCGTAAAGGGTGCAAAGCGGTAAATGTTACTGCAAACATTTTCATAGTTATAAGCGTCTGTGCCGCCCATAACAAGATACGGCGCAACAATGTTTTTCTCATCAAGCGAAACAGAAAGTCGCCTTAAGGTGTCAAATGCTCTTGTGTCGGTAGGTGAAATAAGGCTGGGCTCCTTGCCCTTTATAAATTCTATTTCAACATCATCGCCGCCCATATATTTTTCAATATGGCGTCTAACATCTTCAATGCTTTCACCGGGCATAATTCTGAAATTAATTGTTACGCTTGCGTTTTGTGGAAGCACATTTGCCGCAGGCGAGCCGTTTGCCATTGTTACTGCGGTGGTTGTTCTTACAAGGGATGCCGCAGGAGGTATTTTTGTCATAACCCTAAGAAGCAACGGCTTCAAAATATGCAGATTGCAAAAAACAACCCTGCCTAAATACGAGGTTCTTTTGCCTATGTCCGTAAAGAGATTAAATACAAAGGGCATTATCTTTGCTTTGAACTGATGATTTTCAAGGTTAATAACCTTTTTTGAAAGCTTTCCTAAAGCAGTGTGCTTCGGCGGCTGAGAGGAGTGACCGCCCTTTGCCTTAACCGTAACCCTGAAATCAGCATAGCCCTTTTCGGCAACGCCGATACCTGTTAGGTTAGCGTCGAGAATTCCCTTAACTGTTGCAGGAAGCATTGCGCCGCCCTCGTCAAGAACGCTGTCAAGGTGAACGCCTCTTTTTTCAAGAAGTGCCGCAAGCTCGTGGGCGCCGTTGTCGTGACCTGCAACAATTTCCTCATTGTGACCAAAGCAAAGATAGACGCTTCTTTTCGGCTGATAGCCCTCTTCTAAAAGAGTTTCAACGCTTTCCATTAGGCAAATAAGGTGGTTTTTCATATCAAGTGCACCTCTGCCCCAAATGAATTCGCCGTCGTTAAAGCCTTCAAATGCAGGATGCTCCCAATCATCCTCGGTACCCCTTGCCACCGGCACAACATCCTGGTGTGCAAGAAATGCAATAGGATCTAATTTCTCGTCGGTACCCTTCCAATAAAAGAGAAGGCTTGCCTTTGAAACATCCTCGACCGTTAGATTTTCATGAACGAGTGGGAAGGATTCTCTTAAAAAGTCATGAAATTTTTGAAATTCTCCCCAATCGGTTTCGTTGTCGTTTTCGTGAGATATTGTTTTAATTTGAATTGCTTTTGTAAGCTTTTCCTGTACTCTTTCGGAGTGAACAAGCTCCTCCTCAAAAGTCTCTCCCTTAACCCTGTCAACCTTAAAAAAGGCGGCTCTTATCAGCGTTATCATAATAAACGCCGTAAGCAAGGCGAGTATAACCCATAAAATCTCCATAAAAATCACCTCTGTATATCTATAAATGTTAATATACCATATTTTTCGTATTCATACAATAGCTATATCTTTTTGTAAAACTTTTGAAATCGTTTAAGAATAAAACCGCCTACACAAGATAGACGGTCTATAAGCTTAGTCAATTATTCTTTTTACCGAAAGCTTTGCCTTAAGAATGGCGTTTGCGTCGGTTGAATCGGCGTTTTTGCTTTTCAGCTTCTGCAATACCTGTCGAGCACACACAATTGACCCTTTGCACCTACAAAGCCTACTGCTTCGTAGCATTCGGCAAAACAACTGCCCATAAGCTCAAACAAGTCCCCGAACCGGACAAGCATTACAAAATCAATTACACCGTTAACTTGATGTTGATATGACGCTAAACGATTAAATAACCGAGAGTGATTCAGTCGCTCTCGGTTTTGTTGTTTATCAATTCACGAATAATATTACAAATACATTTTATATAACATTAGCAAACAAAGTTGGCAGATATTTTGGTATTGCGACAACTCTTGTATTCATTATTTATATATGATAATATGTGTTTATGGAATTACAAACAAGGAAACCTAACAGGTTAAAAAATTACGATTATTCGCAAAATGGTGCATATTTTATAACGATATGTGTTCAAGATAGAAAGCCAATATTGTCGCAGATTATCGTAGGGGAGGGGCTTGCTCCTCCCGTATTAAAATTGTTGCCTTTTGGAGAATGTATCAAAGAGCAAATTAATAATTTAGAAATTAGATACGAAAATGTAAAAATAGATAATTATGTTATTATGCCTAATCATATACACATTCTGATGAGGATAGAAAATCAGACGGGAGGAGCAAGCCCCTCCCCTACGGTATCCGATATAATATGTGCATTTAAATCATTATCAACATTAGAATGTAAGAAATTATTGCCAATAGACATTTTGTTTCAGCGTTCATACCATGACCACATCATTCGTGATGATATTGATTATCAAAACATTTGTCAATACATTGACGAAAACCCAATAAAATGGGCAGAGGATAAATATAATACAAACATTTGAGGATGAACGCTGTTCATCCTTTTTTCTTGCAATTTTATATGCTCTATGCTCCAACTGATTTCAAAATGCTTTTAACAGTAGTTTTCCCACTTGAATAGGCAATAAATAACCGAGAGTGATTCAGTCGCTCTCGGTTTTGTTGTTATGGTATTTACGGTAAAATTTCAAATGCATTTTATATAACATTAGCAAACAAAGTTGGCAGATGATTTTGGTATTGCGACAACCTTGACTTGTGTATCAATTTAAATTATAATGAAATCATGATTGATTTAGGAGAATAAATATGGGAATATATTTTGTAGATTTTGAAAATGTGAATTCTAATGGTCTTGTTGGAATTTCTAAAATTGATTTAAATGAAAATGATAAATTAGTATTGTTTTATAGTGAAAATGCAAAGTCATTGACCATAGATGTTCATAAAGAATTAGAAAAAATCAAAGCAAAAAAAGAGTATATTAAAGTTAAAGTTGGAACAGCAAATGCATTAGATTTTCAACTTGCTTCCTATTTAGGTGCAAGCGTTGGAAAGGATAATACGAAGAGATTCTTTATTATTTCAAAGGATTTGGGATTTGATGCAGTATGCGATTTTTGGAAATCAAGAAATGTAATTATTAAGAGAATTGATTCTATTAATAGCATAGATAGAAATAAAGAGGATGTTGTTAAATGTCTTGAAAAAACATTATCTGAAAAAGACGCTCTAAAAGTATATAAAATCGTTACTACATTTAAAACAAAACAAGGAATTCATAATAATTTAGTAAAAACTTTCCCAAGCAAAGACAACAAAAAGGCTTCTGAAATATACAATGCAATAAAAAATTTGATTGATGATAAAAAATAACCTTGTCACAACATTTTAGTTATGTGCCAACCTTGGCATTAAAAAATAAATATTTAATCCGGATATTAAAACTCCCTTGTGGTATGTTTTGCCACAAGGGAGTTAATTATTTGTGAATATATATCAAGAATTACGGTAAAATTTCAAGCCAATAGCCGTCGGGGTCTTCGATGAAATAAATTCCCATTTTGGGATTTTCAAAGCAAATGCATCCCATTTCCTCGTGCTTTTTATCTAATCATTCCTATCATCATTCTCATAATTGAAGCAATTATTCACTGCGTCATAATAGGATGTATCATCATCCTGCTTGTTTGCCTTTTTCTTTGATGACATAACGCCTGTGATTTTCAGCAATCCAACGCTCAATGCAACGGAAAAGAACATCACAATAGCATTTAATAAATCATCTCGCTTTTCCTGACTGAGAATAATTGCGAATGCGCCGATGATAATAGCAATTACTCCAATGCATGACCATATAACTGTGCTGTCACTCGGAGCATCGTACTGCTCGCTATCGCTTGTCGTGTTGCTCGGTGTATGAATCTTGTAATTTTTTTGATTTGAAGAATAGACATTATTTGAACCGCTATCCTCTGTTGCATTGTTATACATCTCAAACAACGCAGCATCACGAAAAGCAGTTTCGCAGCCCGTTAATTCGCCGTCGTTATTGCTGTCAAAGCAACTGTCTATCGGTGTTGAAAACGGATGAAAAAAGCTATCATTTTTCATAACATAACCTCAGTTCATTCTTTACGGTAACTTAAGATTATCACATTTTTATTTGTTTGTAAATAATACCCATTACCACCGTACACAAAACAGGACTTAAAGGTATATTTAACCGGAAAACATTTACAATTCAAAATACAGTGTGTTAAATTATCCATACAAATTAACCACGTAACATATTTATCTATATTATAGAACTAATTTGTAATGAATAAAGTGTTGCGTTGAAATTTGTAATTTTATTGGATAAGTAATCAAACTGATAATATATTTCTCACTTGTTTGAATTGTGTTTGCAAAATAACAATTTGTTTTTATATTGCCAAATATTTTCATTGTTATTTTGGATTGTGATACACAAACTATTTTTGCAATGGAAAGCAATGATTTGCAAGGGCGTGAACGGCTTTTGTAACTCATTGTGCCCTTGCAAATTTTGATAAAGAGAGGTGTTTCACAATGGCAAAGAACACAGTTCCAGAGGCTAAGGAAGCCCTTAACCGTTTTAAGATGGAAGCTGCTTCAGAGGTTGGTGTTAACCTTAAGAACGGTTACAACGGTGACCTTACCTCTAAGCAGGCAGGTTCAGTAGGCGGTCAGATGGTAAAGAAAATGATTAAGGCTTACGAAGAGTCAATGAGATAATTGTTGGCGTAAAAAAGGCGATGGGCAGTTAAATATGCTCATCGCTCTTTTGTTATTCTTTTGGTATCCTATTTTTTACTCTGTTGCGGCTGTTTGGGTGCCTGCAATCTCATAATATCCGCCGTGGTTTGATGAGCCATAGCCTATATATGTTTTACCCGGATTAAGCTTAACCTCATTGCCCTGTGCATCCTTCATCCACAGCTTACCGTTCTTTACACCCCATGTTATCTCTACACAGGTGCCCTCAGAGCACACAACACCTTTACCGCCCGAAAGCTTATAATCACAATAGGTTTCGCTATTGCCTACATGTTTATAATTATGTTTAACTATATATTCTGTTTCGTCAAGGATAAGAATAAGATTTTCCCACTCTGCTCCCGATGTGCCGAACTTTGAATCAAAATCAGTTGTAGTGTACTTATGCTTTTCGCTGTCATAAGAAAACTTTGCAAGCTTTGGGCAGTAGCTCTTTGACCACTTAAACGATACCTCATTTGCCGCGTTTGCAGAAAGAGGCGTTGCCTCCTCATTAAATGAAAATCTTGTAAACTTATTATCATTAAGCTTTAGATTAAAGCCTGATTTTTTCAGCATTTCTGCAGTATATTCGCCCATAAGGCATCCGGTATGCTCGATAGTGCTTGTCCTGCTTTTATCCCTGCTGAAATAATTGCTTGACTCTGAAAAGCTTAAAAGATTGATATGGTCGACATTATCCCTTTCAAACACAGTATCTGCACCGACATAATTATCCTTTGAACGAGAAAGACCTGCGTGAATAAACACGGAATCAAAAAGCTGTGAAAAGCGAATAAACGGCGGCCTTGCAGAACGGGTTGGACCTATCTGCTTGGGAAGCTTATTATAATCTGACCAAAAGAGAAGCAGGCGGGTTGAATATTCGCTCTCGCCCTCAAGAACAATATCCGCATCTGCCAAGCCCCACTGCGGTCTTACAGATGAGGTTGAATACTCGTTTTCTACAACAACGGCAACAGGACGCTGTGTAAGTGCCGACTCATCATAGCCCGACTCGCCCGTAAGCGGATTAACAGGACCCACCTCCTTTACAGGCTCGACAGCCTCTGTTACAACAGGCTTTGTTTCGGTAGGAGTCTGGGGAGTCGATTTGTTATTTGACATATAAAAGTAAACACCGACTGCTGCTGCAAGTGCCAATACAACAACCAACACAACAATAAATGCCGTCTTTTTCTTTGAGCCCTTATTATCTGCAGAATCAACATTTGGAAGGTCTGCAAAATGTATTGCATCCTCGGCTTCATCCTGCACCTCATCGGGTGTTTCGGCAGGTGTATCGGCAGACTCATCGATTTCTTCTGCGATGGCTTCCGGCTCCTCCTGTTCTTCGTCGGCGGTATCGGGAGTTTGATCCTCAACAATATAAAGGCTTGGCTCATCGTCAATATCGTCCGCTATATCGTGAACAGGCAAAAACTCGTCGTCAGCTTCGATTTTTTCACCAAGATTAAAAGAATCGGACTCTTGTAACGGCTCTGCCTGAGGTTGTACATCCGTCTTTGGCTCATCTGCAACATCAGGCTCGTCGGCAACGGTTTCCTCCTCTGTGCCCTTTGAGTTAAGACTATTAAGGATTTCCTCAAACTCGTTTGAATCCAAGCTGTTCTTCGACTCTTTATTATTTTTTATTTCATTCAAAATTTCTTCTAACTCATTATCATTCATAAAAAATATTCCCCTTCTAAATATAACAAACTAATTATAACACATAACAATCAAATATCTATAAAAATTACTAAATTGTAACACTTTATATAGTATTAGCATTGCTATTGAAAAGCAGGGCAAAATATTGTATAATACAAGCATCAAAGCAATGAGGAAAAAGATATGCCAAAAACAATACCTATTATCATTACAAATGATTGCATACTTGTTAAGGAAAAGGAAAGCACAAAATTTGTGACATTCAATATGCCGGGAATTGAGGCAATGCCTAACATTCCGTTTTATCATATGTTTGCAGGCAAAATTTCGGAATGTCAGTATTACTTTAAGGAATTTATGCTGAAGCTTTACGGCAAAAAGGTTAGCAAATATGTTTTTGCTATAATAGTGCCTGATGACACAACAGCACTTGAGCATATCTTTATAAACGAATTTTTCCTGCACAGCGACACCTGCAAGGCTGTCGCTCAAACAACAATGGGACAAACTCTTTCAAAGGCACACACAAAATACATTTCACTTTCCCGTTCAACCAGAAACATTGTTTTGCAATACATTAACAACAACGAAATACTTGCTCAAAAGCAGTACGACACAAACGATTTTGATGCAAAGCAAATTGCCGAAGACGCAAAGAGATTGCACATCGAGGTAGAATACTCCGGTGCGCCGATATACATCAACAATTTCAATATGAATATGGATGAATTTTTGGATATGGGGCATGTTGTCACCACCAAAGATTTCCTTGATAAAATTGCTCAAGTTGATGTTGAAAAAGCATAAAACAAACGCCTCTGCAAAAAATAATGCAGAGGTGATTTTTTATGAAAAAAAGCAAAAAGCATAACAGCCGTAACGACGACTTGGATAACACACAGGAGATAATTGATTTGAGAAAATTCTTTCATCCCGAGGTTATACAGCTTGACGAAAACGGCTCGTACACAGGCATAACAAAGGACACCTACTACGACGGTGTTTTGGAGGAGCCTATTCAGGACGCAGACGATTTATAAGCAAAAAGGCGGGTTGAACCTGATGTTCAATCCGTTTTTTTAATCCCCTCAGTCGCATAAAATGCGACAGCTCCCCTTACATCAAGGGGAGCCAAGCGTGATTGCTTTTTATCTTATTTTGCAATAATTTCCTTAATGTCAAACTGTCTGCCGGAGGTTATTTTGAGCATTGATGATTGACAGGACGGGCAATCGGGAGCAAATGAATTAACATGCCCCTCGTAGCCGCAATCAAGACATTTTGCCATTGCAGGCATAATCTCAACCGTCATTTTTGCACAGGGATAATCCGTTGTAGGGGCTGTTGCCCGCCAAGCCTCTTCAATAAATCTTGGTACAACATCGCTCATTTCTCCGACCTGCAAAACCATCTCGTCAACCTGCTGCAAGCCATTTTGCTTTACAACCTCATCAACGGTTTTGACAACCTGATATACAAGACCTAACTCGTGCATCAGTCCTTATTCCAATCGTCAATTTGTCTACGAAGCCAATTAAACCAATTATCCATTCCCTCGCCTGTTTTTGCACTGACAAAGAAAATTTCGGCAGCTGGATTAATCTTTTTTATTCTCTCGACAACGGCTGCATCATCAAAATCAAAAACGCTCTTTGTATCAATTTTATTGATAAGAACACAATCGCAAACAGAAAACATAAGCGGGTACTTAAGCGGCTTATCATCACCCTCCGGGACAGAGAGAATCATAGCATTTTTGCTTGCGCCTGTATCAAATTCCGCAGGGCAAACAAGGTTGCCTACATTTTCAAGCACAACAAATTCATAATCCGTTGCGCCAAAGCTGTCAAGTCCTTGCTTTGTCATACCTGCGTCAAGGTGACACATACCGCCTGTATGAAGCTGAATTGATTTTGCTCCTGCCTCCTCTATTGCTCTTGCGTCAACGTCAGAGTCAATATCAGCCTCCATTACGCCTATTTTGTATTCATCCTTAAGCGCAGAAATAGTTGCCTTAAGGGTTGTTGTTTTGCCCGAGCCGGGTGATGACATAAGGTTGAGCAAAAAGGTTTTATCTTTTTTTAATTGCTCACGAACAAGCTCAGCCTCCCTGTCATTATTTTCATATACCGATCTTTTTATTTCTATTACCTTAAACTCACTCATTAGTTAAGCATCCCCTTTTCTTCCTTTGTAAAGCTATTGCAAACACGGCAATAAAAAATATGTATATTGCTATCCAGCAGTAAAAGCTTTTACTGATATGTGTTCCCTTAACCGCATACACACCGACAACACCGAGCTTGCGCAAAATGTTGATTGTAAGCGCAATAAATTCATAGCACGCTACAAATCTAAACGAGCTGTAATCATACAACCTCACCCTTTTTATGTAATTATAGAATAAAAACAAAAAATAGGCAAGTAGAAATTACTTTACTGCAAACAAAAAATACCTCCTGCCGAAATGTTCACTGACAAAACGGCAGGAGTATATTTTAAGCAAGTGAAATAAACCCGAACAAGCCTAAAAGGGTTTGATTTCGGCATATTTTCGCTTGCTTAACATAGACAGATGTTTTTGCGTGTTTGTAAAATTGAGGACGGAGTAACGCTGAACTCATCAAGTCCCCATTCTAAAAGCTTTGGTATCAGTCGCTCGTCTGCGGCAGCCTCGCCGCACATACCAACCGGTATACCGGCAGCCTTTGCATTCTTTATGGTCATTTCTATGGCACGAAGCACGGCCGGCTGTGTAACATCGTACAGGTGGCTGACCTTTGCATTGCCTCTGTCAACTGCCATAGTGTAGCCGGTAAGGTCGTTTGTTCCGATAGAGAAGAACGCCGCTTCCTTTGCAAGCAAATCCGAAATTAACGCCGCTGACGGAGTTTCTATCATAACACCTACGGGCACCTCTCTGTACCTCAAGCCCTCATCGGCAAGCTCCTGACAGCATTCCTTAATAAGAGCCTTTGCCTGCTTAACCTCTTCAACGGTTGTAACAAGAGGAAGCATAATTTTTATGTTGCCGTACTGTGCGGCACGCAAAATTGCTCTGAGCTGTGTTTTGTAAAGCTCTTTGTTATCAAGGCAATATCTTATTGCTCTGTGCCCCAAAAACGGATTTTCCTCTTTTTCTATGCAAAGGTAATCAATAGCCTTGTCGCCGCCGATGTCAAGAGTGCGTATGATTACCTCCTTGTTATCCATTGCCTTGGCAACGGTGGAGTAAGCCTCAAGCTGTTCATCCTCGGTTGGCTGATGCTCTCTGTCCATAAACAAAAATTCCGTACGGAAAAGACCTATACCCTCACCGCCGTTTTGCACAACATTTTGAGCATCCTCTGCCTTGCCGATATTGCCGTATACTTTTTTTACCTCTCCGCTTTTTGTTACGGTTGGCTTGCCGAAATATTCATTAAGGCTTTCCTTTTCCTTCAGATATGCCTGCTGTTTTTGTGAATACTCGTCTAACTCGTTCTGACTCGGAGAGGTGAAAACCTTACCCTTAAAGCCATCGGCAATAAGGGTATCACCGTCACAGATACGCTCTGTAACACCTACTACGGACAAAACCGCCGGTATTCCCATTGCTCTGGCGAGGATTGCACTATGGCTTGTAACACCGCCTACCTCTGTAATAATTGCAGAAACATTTTCCCTATTTATTTGAGAGGTCATAGACGGAGTAAAATCCTTGGCTATCAGCACGGAATTTTTCGGCACTGATGCAATGTCAACTGTTTTTACACCCAAAAGTATACGAAGCAGGCTGTCCTTTATGTCACGAATATCCGACGCACGCTGGCGTGTAAGCTCATCATCAACGCCGGAAAACATATCAATAAACATTGAGCAAACGGTATCCACGCCTGCTTCGGCAGTCATTCCGTTATCTATGCTTTCTTCCATTTGAGCAAGCATAAATGGGTCCTGAAGCATTACCAGATGACCCTCCAATATTTCCGCTTCATTATCGCCCGCATTTTGCTTTAAGTTTTGGGCAAGAGTCTTTGTTTCTTCAACAAAGGCATCTACTGCTCTGTGAAGCTTTGCCTTTTCTTCTTCAGCTCCCGCATATTTAACATGCCTGTAATCAAGATTGCAATCCTTGATTACAACTGCCCTGCCTATTCCGTATCCCTGAGATGCTCCGATACCCTTTAGCATAACATTTCCTCGCTTACATATATAATTACCGCTGTGATTACTCTTCGCCGAAGCCGCTTTCAATAAGCTCGCTGACCTGTGCCATCATAGCTTCCTCGTCAGGTCCGTCACATTCCACAACAATGTCACTGCCG
>NZ_CAMFQO010000033.1 GCF_945980375.1 uncultured Eubacterium sp.
AACACAGTTTTGTAACTATGCTTCATATGTTTCTCCTCTTCCCAACAAACTAAAGCTTGTTGGGAGCCCTGATTTCTCGACCGAGCAAAAGGCGGAAAACGCCAAAAGCGGCTTAGATTCGATGTCTAAGCCGCTTTTACAATCCCTCCGAGTGCGATAAATCGCACCCACCTCCCTTTACACAATGGAGGCTCAAATCGGTTTATTTAATTTATATGGCGTGTTTCAGCCCACTTTATCGACAGTAAAAAACTGCTGTTAATCGTTAGGAATAAATGCATTGTGCACGGCAGATACTGCTCTGTCCGCATCCTCTGCATCAATGATAACCGAAATCTTAATTTCTGATGTGGAAATCATCCTGATGTTAATATCTCTTTCGTAAAGAGCCTCGAACATCTTTGTAGCTGTGCCCGGATGTGATTCCATACCTGCGCCTACAATAGAAACCTTTGCAACGTTTGTGTCGCAAACTATTCTTGCATCCTGAAGATGTGATGACTCCTCAAGAAGACTAACGGCAACAGGTCCGTTTTCCTTGCTGACGGTGAACACAATATCCTTTGTGTTATCTCTGCCGAATGACTGAAGAATGATGTCTACATTAATATTTTTTTGTGAAAGCTTTGAGAATATGTTGAACGCAACACCCGGGTTATCCTTAACACCCAAAACGGATACAAGAGCAACATCCTTATCCTTTGTAACGCCTCTGATTAACATTTTTTCCATTTTTGCTACCTCCTTAACAATAGTACCCGGAATTGGGTTAAGTGATGAAAGAACCTCAAGTTCTACTGAATATTTCTTTGCCATTTCTACCGAACGGTTATTGAGCACCTGCGCACCGAGGGTTGCAAGCTCAAGCATCTCGTCATAAGTAATTTCCTTAAGCTTACGAGCATTATCAACCTTTCTTGGATCGGCTGTGTAAACACCCTCAACATCGGTAAAGATTTGACACTTATCTGCGTGAAGAGCTGCGGCAATGGCAACAGCCGATGTATCGGAGCCGCCTCTGCCGAGGGTTGTAAGATCGTCATATCTGTTGATACCCTGAAAGCCTGCAACAACAACAATATTGTGTCTTGCAAGCTCTGCCTGCAATCTGTTAGGCTTAATGTTCTTAATTCTTGCAGAGCCGTATACAGAGTTTGTATTAAAGCCTGCCTGCCAACCCAAAAGGCTGATTACAGGGAAGCCCAATGACTCAATAGCCATTGCAAGCAGAGAAATAGAAATCTGCTCTCCTGCGCAAAGAAGCTGATCAAGCTCTCTGTTCTTTGCCTTTGGATTTATTTCATTTGCCTTTTCAATCAAATCATCGGTTGTATCGCCCTGTGCGGAAACAACAACTACAACGTCATTGCCTGCCTTGTATGTGTCCGTTACAATTCTTGCAACGTTCATAACACGCTCGGCATTCGCAACTGATGAGCCACCGAACTTTTGAACAATAAGTGACATAATTTTCCTCCTAAAACATATTTGCTACAAATTAATAATTTGTTACCTTAATTTTATTGATAACATCAATACCTGCAAGCTTGCTGTCCAATGAAGCCTCTGTCATTGAATCGGTAATGAAGGCAACCTCATTTGAAGGCTTGCCCTGTCTTGTAAGGAACTTAACATCATTAAACCTTGCAATAACCTCGCCTTCGCTTGCCTTTGCTCTTACATAAAACGGCATTTCAAGGCACTGCTTTTCATCTACTACATAGTCCTCTGCGCCTGCACCCCAGCCGAAATTCTTTCTTCTTTCAACATGAACGGCACAGTCTACCATATCGGCAACAACAGCCGAAGCGGTCGGAAGCTTTCCTGCGCCTGCACCGTAAAAGCAAACGTCGCCGACAGCATCACCGCGAACAAGAATAGCATTAAACACACCGTTTACACTTGCAAGCTGTGAGCCGTGAAAAACTACTGCAGGGCTGACAAATGCCGCAATTTTTTCATCGTCAAGCTTTTTGATTTGACCGAGAAGCTTAATTACACCGTCAGCAGATGAGATATATTCCACATCCTCAAGAGTAATTTTTGTGATACCCTCTGCCCTGACCTGATTAGGATACACATGCTTGCCAAATGCAAGAGATGCAAGAATACAAACCTTACGGCAAGCATCAAAGCCCTCAATGTCTGCTGTCGGGTCTTTTTCTGCATAGCCGTTATCCTGCGCAAGCTTAAGGGCATCGTCAAAGGTCATTCCGTCCTCAATCATTTTTGTGAGGATAAAGTTTGTTGTACCGTTAAGGATACCTGCAACACCCTCAATATTGTTTGCGGTGAGGCATTGAGCCATAGGTCTGATAATAGGAATGCCGCCGCCTACACTTGCCTCGAACAAATAATTAACACCGTTTTTTTCTGCCGCCTCAAGAAGCTCCAAGCCCTTTTGAGCAACAAGCTCCTTATTTGAGGTAACAACACTTTTGCCTGCCTCAATAAGCTTCATCGTAAAATCAAAGGCAGGATTTACTCCGCCCATTGTTTCGGCAACAACCTTAACCTCCGGGTCATTAAGAATATCGTTGAAATCCTTTGTAAACAAATCTGCGTGAGGATCATCCGGAAAATCGCGCAAATCAAGGATATGGCTAACCTGTAATGCCTCGCCTGCCGTGCGATTTTTTATACTCTTATCGTGAGTTTCGATAACCTCTACAACACCGGAACCTACTGTTCCGTAGCCCATAACTGCTACCTTCATTTTTTACCCTCCTATACCAATTCAGCGGTTTTGACACCGTCAACATTCTTTATTGTTTCAATAATATCATCAGTAATCTGCTGTGCATCCGAAAATCTTACGGTGATAGATACATCTGCAATATTATTTACCGGTACGCTTTGATTAACCGCCAAAATATTCGCTCCTGCAAGATAAAGCTCGTTCATAACAGAGCTTAAAACACCTGCATTATCCTTTAGCTTTGCATTGATGGTTAAGGCGTCGTCACCCTGCTCGCTATACTCAAAAATCTTATCCTTATATTTATAGTATGCCGAGCGGGAAATACCTGCCATCTTTGCAGCCTGTGAGGAATTCGCAGCCTCGCCCGATTGCAAATATCCCTTTGCCTCTATCACCCTTGCATACACATCGGGCAATACCGACATATCCACAAGCAGATATTTTATTTTTGCCATTGTGTCCACCACCTAAGGACAGTTGTATTACTGTGAAAAACACTTTTCATATATTATCACAAATAAATCCATTTGGCAAGTGTTATTTTATAATTTGTAAAAAATAATAAATAAAGAGGGCTACCGCAAGCCCTCATTTGTGTGTCGAAAAAACAAGTGGTGTATTAAACATGCTGATAGGCTGTTGAGAAATGGAACTGAATTTCGCATTTTGCGAAGGAAGATGTACATCGGTACCTCGACTGAGCAAAAGGCGAAAAACGCCAAAAACAGATTGAACTCGATGTTCAATCTGTTTTTTATCCCCTCAGTTTCGCTTCGCTCAACAGCTCCCCTTACAATAAGGGGAGCCAAGTATATTCTCTTTTGGCGTGGTTCAGACCATTTATCAGCAGTCCTATTTGGTAATTATTGGTTTTTTGATGTTTTCCAGATACTTATTCTTCCTGCGTCATTAAACGCTTTAAGAGTCATAACCGTAAGTGGAACAATAAACATTCCTATAAAGCCGAAAAGCTTTAAGCCAAAGTACAGTCCCATAAGTGTTACTATCGGGTGAACTCCCAGAGAGGTACCGACAATTTTCGGTTCAATATACTGTCTTATTACGGTAATGATTATATACAAAACAATCAAGCCGATTGCCTGCTTATAATTGCCGTATATCAGCGAGAACAACGACCAAGGGATAAGAATACCGCCCGAGCCTGCAACAGGCAAAATATCAAATACGGCAATGACAAGAGCAATAATTGCAAAATAGCTGTTGTTCATAATTCCAAACAGACTCATTATTGAAAATCCGAGGAACAGCTCGCAAAATGTGATGCACATAATTATGCCGTATGCCTTAAACATTGTAAGGATTGTTTTTGAGAACACCTGCTTAAACTCAACAAGCACACCCTTTTTGTCATCGGGAAGCTGGTTTTGAATAAATCTTACAATATAATCGTAATCCTTTGTGAAAAGAATCCATGCAACCAAGCCGATAACTACACCGATAAGAATTGACGGCACACCCTTAACAACTGAATATACGTTAGACACACCCGAGGTAAGCTTGCTCGTAAGGCTGCCCAAATCCAAGCTTGAAAGCAGACCGGCAGAGGAAGCAGCGCCCTCCACGGCATTTGGCTGGAGCTTATCGAACAAATCCGTAATACTGCCTGAAACCGAATCATAAATTCCCTTGGGCAAAAACTGAATTGCATTAAGCAACCAATTTTCAATCGTTGACAGGAACGACGAAATATCACTGAGTTGCTCTGACACGTAGCCGATAAATGCAGAAATCTTACCGAACACAGAGGTCAGTATAAGTGCAACAGGCACTATTACAACCGCTATTGATACAATCACAAGAAATATAGCCCAAAACGAATGTGCCTTGTGATTTGTTTTTTTATCCAGATACCTTAGAGGCTTTTGCAAAAGTACGGCAAAGAAAAACGACAAAAGAAACGGTGCCGCAATCCAGAACAGATACTTAAAAAACACATATATAAGTGCAAGCAGTACTGCCACAAAAGCAAAATCTATAAGAAATGCTCTTCTTTTTTCAACCTTGCTATTCATACACAGGAGTCCTTTCAAAATCTATATAACTATGATAACCCCATTAAAAATAATATTCAAGTATTTTTTACAGTTTTTTGGTGTACATTGCTCTGATAGCATTTACCACAGCAATAACCATAACACCTACATCCGCAAAAATAGCAAGCCACATATTGGCAATGCCCACTGCTCCGAGAACAAGACACAAAGCCTTAATGCCCAGAGCAAAAATGATATTTTCCTTTACTATGCGCATACATCTTGACGAAAGCCTGATAGCCTTTACAAGCTTTAACGGATCGTCATCCATAAGAACAACATCAGCTGCCTCGATAGCGGCATCCGAGCCGAGACCGCCCATTGCTATACCCACATCGGCACCCGACAAAACAGGAGCGTCATTTACACCGTCACCGACAAAGGCAAGCCTTTCTCTGCTGTCTTTTTTCTTGAGCATTTGCTCAACGATAGCAAGCTTATCCGACGGCAAAAGCTCGCTGTGCACTTCATCTATACCAAGGTGATTTGCAACATCCTTTGCAACAGCATCGGCGTCACCTGTCAGCATTACGGTATTTTTTACACCGATTTTTTTAAGCTCGGCAATTGCCTGCTTTGAGGTTTCCTTAGGCTCATCGGCAATGGTTACCGAACCCTTGTACACACCGTCAACTGCAACATAAACAACAGTTCCCACATCGTTGCACGGGGTGTAGGAAACGCAAAGCTCATCCATAAGCTTGCCGTTACCTGCCCCAACCTGCTTGCCGTCAACGATTGCCGTTACACCCTTGCCGCTGATTTCCTTAACATCATCAATACGGACAAAATCAATCTCTTTGCCATATGCCTGCTTGATTGATTTGCTTATTGGATGTGATGAATAAGCCTCGGCATAAGCTGAAAGCTCAATAAGCCGTTCAGGCTCAATATCAACAGGATTAATATTTGTTACGCAAAAGCTGCCCTTTGTCAGCGTACCCGTTTTGTCAAACACGGCAATACTCACCTTTGACAAGCTCTCAATATAGGTTGAGCCTTTTACAAGAATACCCTCGCGTGACGCTCCGCCGATACCGGCAAAAAATGACAACGGCACCGAAATAACAAGTGCACAGGGACAGCTGATAACCAGGAAGGTCAATGCTCTGTATATCCAGGTAATCCAATTTGACGGATTGCCGAGCGCAAGGCTTACAACAGGAGGAATAAGTGCAAGGGCTACTGCTCCTATGCAAACGGCAGGAGTGTAATACCTTGCAAAACGTGTAATAAAGCTTTCGCTTCTTGATTTTTTTGACGAAGCATTTTCAACAAGCTCAAGGATTTTTGATACCGTTGAGTTGCCAAATTCCTTTGTTGTGCGAATTTTAACGGTACCCGAAAGATTGATGCAACCGCTTATCACCTCATCACCGACGATAACCGATCTCGGCAGACTTTCACCCGTCAGAGCAGATGTATCAAGGGTTGTGCTTCCCTCAACAAGTACTCCGTCAATAGGGATTTTTTCACCTGCCGATACAATGATTATTGAGCCGACCTCAACTGTATCAGGACTCACTTGCTCTATATTACCGTCAAGCTCAAGGTTTGCATAATCGGGACGAATATCCATCAGGCCCGCAATGCTTCGTCTGCTTTTTCCGACGGCATAGCTTTGGAACAGCTCACCGATTTGATAAAAAAGCATTACCGCAACGGCTTCCTTATATGAGCCGTTTTCGTACACGGCAAGAGCAACGGCGCCAAGCGACGCCACCGCCATCAAAAAGTTTTCATCAAACACCTGACGGTTTACTATTCCCTTGAATGCTTTTTTCAAAATGTCATACGATATTATCAAATACGGCACCATATAAAGTGCAAGCCTCAAAAATCTGTTTGGCACCGCATAAAAATGCTCAAATACAACAAGGCTCAAAAACAACAATGAGCTTACGATTATTCTTATAAGCATTTTCCTTTGCTTTTTTGTCATAATGTCACCCTATCAAAAATATATTTCGCAATCATCCTCTATTTTTCTGCAAGCCTTAAGCACCTGCTTCATTGTTGCCTTTTCATCTGCGCCATCCTCAAACTCAACATTCATTTTAAGAGTCATAAAGCTTATGTTTGCATCGGCAACACCGTTAACATTGCGTGCCGCAAGCTCCATTTTGTTAGCACAATTTGCACAATCAACTTCAATACTATATGTCTTTTTCACGAAAATAACCTCCGATAATTCCCAATTACATATGAACAACTATTCATATGTTCATTTGTATTATACCACATTATATACAAAAGTCAACACAAATGTTAAAAAAATACGCACCACGAAAAAAGTGATGCGTACACAAAACATATTTAATTTTGTTTTCTGACAATTCCGTATTCACCGACGTCCCTGCGGTAATATTTGCAGGGCTTTCCCTGTCGCTGACGTTCAAGAAGCTTGCCGTATTCGTCCTGATCAAGCTGAAGGTCGCAATAGCTTTGCCCGTCCTCCTCGTCATATACATTATACCAACAGGTATCACACAAATCTGCCATCAATTCAACATTCCCTCATCATCGTTATTAGGCTTGCCGACAGCTACGGTGTCCCTGTTAAGCTTCATCATAGGTATCATCAAGCCGGGCATACCTGCCATTGATGTTGTGTTGTTTATAATTTGGCGGACAAACGGAAAGATTTGGTCAAATGAATCCACGTGAATATCGGGCTTTTCATCGCTATCCTCAAATGTAAACTCTGCAACAAGCTCAAGCTTAATCTCGAACGGCTGCATATCTGCATCGGCAACCCTAAAGCTCAAAATACCGAAGCATCTTTTTTCTGTATCAATATAATTTACATTATACTTAACCTGATTTTGAAGCTTTAGCTGTGTGCCGTTATCAACCTTATTTTCAAATTCAAGAGTATTAATCTTGTATCCTTTCATTTGTATCATAATATTATCCTCCCAACTATTTAACGAGTTTTACATTGTTTAGCTTAATATCCTCTTCTACGGGAGAGGCGGCTTTTCCGCTAAACCTTACAAGCTCAAGATTTTCTACATTTTCGGCATCAATGGCGTGTTTATAGCTGTCGCAAAGATTGCCCCAGTTTGTTTTTGTTTTTTCTATAAGTACATTTTTTGCGTAGCGAATAAAGAACGCCGAGTTGTCGTATTTTTCAACGCCCCAATCAAGGCAAGGACGCAAATCATACAATCCGCAATCCCACTTTGATGTTTTGGTAAGTGTTATTTGACAATTTTCAAATGTAACGTCTTCAATAATATTTTCTGCGTTGCCGTGGATAAGAACACCGTTTTCGCCCTTGGCGGTAACATTAAAGAAACGGATATTTTTGATTGTACCGCTTTTTGTATTTTCGTCACGATTAAAGGTTGTGATGACAATTGGCTCTGCCGTTCCCCACCAATCAGGACAAAATCTGCGTGTTTCAATAATTATATTCGAATATGTAACATTTTCTACACATCCGCCGTCACGGATTTGTATGGAAAGTCCACGGTTTGATTTTGAAATAACGCAGTTTGACACGATTACATTTTTGAAATCTCCGACTCCCTCTGTGCCAATCTTTATTGCCGCAGAGGTAGAGACAAGAGTACAGCCGTCAATAACTATGTTTTCGCACGGTCCGTATTCTGCATTGCCCTTGCTTGCCTTAAGACAGATACAGTCATCGGCACAGGTAACGTGACAGCCCAAAATTCTTACATTACTGCAATGGTCAGGGTCAATGCCGTCCGAATTTGCTACATCCAAATCGTTGAGTATGCGTATTCTGTCAATAAGCACATCATCACAGCCGGCAGGATGAAGGGTCCAAAACGGTGCGTCAACAACGGTAAATTCCTTAAAGGTTATATGGTTACTTTTTTCAACATAAATAACAGTAGGACGCGGATAAAAGTCACCCGTAACATAATACCTGTCCTTGCGTTGAACAAAGGCGTGTCCGTTTGCATCAATGGTTCCCTCACCGCTGATGGTGCAATTATCAGCCTCGTACGCATAGATAAAAACAAAGCTTGGCTTACCTGTTACCGGGTTACCGATAAGTGCAGTCTTGGGGTCATTAATGAGCTTATTAGGACGGATATAGCCGTCAATATTGCCTGTCGCCTTTAGCCTTGCACCCTTTTGAATATGCAAATCAACATTTGTCTTTAGCTTAATTGAATCACTGTAAAACACTCTGCCTGATGGAAGCACAACCTGACCGCCACCGTTTTTACAGCAATCATCAATGGCATGCTGAATCGCAAAGGCATCATTTGTTTTGCCGTCACCCTTTGCGCCGTATTGCATAACATTATATATTTTCATCAATAATACCTCATTTGTGTATTTGATTACATAATAACATATAAAAATTATATTTACAATCTTTTTTGAATGATATATATTATACATATAAATACTTTGGAGTAAAAAATGAAAGCAGAAAAACAAAGAATAGAATTGCTTGATGAACTTCGAGGCTTTGCGATAATTGCAATGATAGTGCATCATTTCTTTTTGGATGTAGGCGATGTGCTTGATTTGGAGTGGGGCTACACAATATTCAACAAGCTTTGCACGGTACAGCCTATCTTTTTGGCAATCTTTATCATTATATCAGGCATATGCTCGCGCCTGTCACGCAATACAATTAAGCGCGGTGTAACTGTACTATGTGCAGGAATGGTTGTTACACTTGTAACAGCAGTAATTATGCCAAAGCTTTTGGGGATATACAACGCAGAAATATATTTCGGCATACTGCATTGTCTTGGAAGCTGTATGATAATTACAGGCATAGCAATTCCTCTGATAAAAAGAACCAATGCAAAAATAGGTGCACTTATTTGCATAATACTTTTTGCATCAACCTATGGCATAAATTCCGGTGAGTTGCTATTTGGGTTAATTAAACTCCCTGCCCCGTCATCAAATCTGCTTATGCCGCTCGGAATATTTAACGACAGCTTTGAAAGTGCAGATTACTTTTCAATCATACCTTGGCTGTTTATGTTCCTTGCGGGAGCTTTTCTCGGTGAATATGTAAAAGACGGCAGGCTTCCGAAATGGGCATACAAAAAACATTCAAGGCCTCTTGCATTTGTAGGACGAAACAGCCTTTGGTTTTATCTTGGGCATCAGGCAGTGCTTTACGCAATACTGTATGCTTTTCTTGAATGTGTAAAAATATACTGCAAAATCAAGTTATCATAAAGGATAGGTAAAAAATATGAGAATGCGACACAAGAAAAATCTTGAGCAAAGACTTGAGGCTGTTCAGGATTATCTTATTACATTAAGAAACGAAAGTCTGAACTTTAACGATGTAAAAAACGAAAAGCATCTTTTAGACCTAAAGGAGCTTTTCGGCAACGACAATCCTGTTTACCTTGAGGTTGGCTGCGGAATGGGCACCTTTGGCGTAACATACGCAAAGCAAAATCCAAACATAAACCTTATTTGCGTTGAAAAGGTAAGGGACGTTATTTGCACGGCCTGTGAAAAGGCAAAGGACGCCGAGCTGACAAATATTAAGTTTTTGGATTGTGCGGCAGAATACCTGCCTTCGTATTTACCTGCACACAGCATAGGGCTTATCTTTTTGAACTTTTCCTGCCCGTATCCCAAAAAGAGTCACGCCTGCCACAGACTGACGGCTGACAGATTTTTGGGTATATACAAGGAGCTTATGACAGAGGACGCGGCAATTTTTCAAAAAACAGACAATATGCACTTCTTTGAATTTTCCATTGAAAGCTTTACGCAAAACGGCTTTAAGCTGTCTAACATAAGCCTTGACCTGCACAACAGCGATTTTGAGGGCAATATAGTCACTGAATACGAGGCAAGATTTTCCTCGCAGGGCTATCCGATTTATCGTTTAGAAGCAAGATTATAAACAAAAAGCACCCTGAATTAAAAAATTCAGGGTGCTTATTTTTTTGTTTTACTTTATTACTCTTACACGAATTACTCCGTCAATAGACTCAATGTCCTTTGCGACTGCGTCGGAAACCTCGCTGTCACAATCAATGATTGAGTATGCGATATCGCCTCTGCTCTTATCCTCAAAGGAGCCAATGTTTACGCCGTCCTTAGAGATTGTATCTGTGATAGTAGCAATCATATTAGGCTGATTTTTGTGGATAACGGTTACTCTTGCAACTCCGCCTCTTGCCATAAATACTGTTGGCATATTTACGGAATTTTTGATGTTGCCGTCACGAAGATAATCAATAAGCTCCTGTGCACCCATAGCAGCACAGTTTTCCTCGCTTTCCGGAGTTGAGGCGCCAAGGTGAGGAATAGCAATTACGCCGTCAACACCGATAAGTGTTGCATCCGGAAAATCGGTAACATAGCAAGCCATCCTGCCATCGTCAAGAGCCTCAACAACATCTGCCGAGCAGGCAAGATCGCCGCGGGCAAAGTTCATAATACGAACAGTATCCTTCATCTTATCAATAGTCTCGCGGTTAATCATATACTTTGTGTCGGGTGTAAGCGGCACGTGAATTGTAATATAATCAGCCTGCGGGAAAATTTCATCAAGATTATTATTTACGATTATACCCTTTTTAAGAACAGCGTCCTCAGGAAGAAACGGATCATAGCCGATAACGTCCATGCCCAAATCAAGAGCCGCCTCGGCAACAAGTCTGCCGATAGCACCGAGACCGATAACAGCAAGAGTTTTGCCCTTGATTTCAGGGCCGGCAAATGCAGACTTGCCCTTTTCTACTGTCTTGCCGACATTGTCACCCTCGTCCTTAATTGTTTTGCACCAATCAATAGCCTTTGTAACCTTACGCGATGACAAAAGCATACCGAGAATTACAAGCTCCTTAACAGCATTTGCATTTGCACCCGGAGTGTTGAAAACCACAATACCCTGATTTGCACAGTCTGCAACAGGGATGTTGTTTGTGCCGGCACCTGCTCTTGCAATTGCAAGCAGGCTTTCGGGCATTGTCATATCGTGCATTGATGCAGAGCGCACCATAATGGCATCGGGATTTTCAATATCATCTGCATATGCAAATTCCTTTGTATCAAACTTTGCAAGACCGACATTGGAAATCTTATTTAATAGCTTAATATTATACATTATATACTTACCTCAAATTACTTGTTATTTTTTTCAAACTCTGCCATAAACTCAACGAGCTTTTGAACGCCCTCGATTGGCATTGCGTTGTAGATAGAAGCTCTCATACCGCCTACTGTTCTGTGTCCTTTAAGGTTAACAAAGCCTGCCTCTGTTGCCTCCTTAATGAACTTTGCATTAAGCTCGTCGCTGTCTGTTACAAAAGGAACATTCATAAGGCTTCTGTCCTCAGGAACAACAGTACCCTTAAACATTTGTGAATTGTCAAGGAAATTATAAAGGATTGCTGCCTTCTTTTCGTTATGAGCCTTCATAGCGTCAAGCGAGCCAAACTCCTCCTTAATCCAATCAAGCACAAGCTTGCAGATATAAATAGTCCAGCACGGAGGCGTGTTGTAAAGAGAATCTGCGTCTGCCTGTACCTTGTAGTTCATCATTACAGGGCAAATATCTCTTGCGTTGCCAAGCAAATCCTCGCGAACAATAACAACAACCAAGCCTGCCGGTGCAACATTCTTTTGAGCACCAAAGTAAACAACGCCAAACTTACTGATGTCAAGCGGCTCTGACAATGCACATGATGATACGTCTGCAATAAGTACCTTGTCACCAACAGGAGGAAGCTCCTTGTAAACAGTACCGTAGATTGTGTTGTTCATACAAATATACACATAGTCTGCGTCTTCTCTGAAATCCTCAGGCTTTGTCTTTGGAATATATGAGAAGGTCTTGTCTGCCGATGAAGCAACGGCAACAGCGTCGCCGTACTTTTGAGCCTCCTGAAATGCCTTCTTTGCCCACTGACCTGTAATGATATAATCAGCCTTGCCCGAACCGTTCATAAAATTGAGCGGAATAGCAGAAAACTGTGCCGATGCACCACCCTGAAGGAACAATACCTTGTAGTTGTCGGGAACCTTATAAAGCTCTCTCATAAGAGCCTCTGCTTCCTTAATAATATCATCAAACCACTTTGAACGGTGGCTCATCTCCATTACAGACTGTCCGCTGCCCTTATAATCCATAATTTCTGCTGCTGCCTTTTGAAGCACGCTTTCAGGTAGGGTTGAAGGACCTGCACTGAAGTTGTAAACTCTTGCCATAATAGTTACCTCTCTTATAGTTTAATTATATATCGCTTTTTCAACGTATGTATTACATTATATAGATAATTAACTTTTTGTCAATGTGTTATGTTAAACTTTGTCAAAATTAACAATAGATTGATAATTATTTAACAATATCGTATAAAAAATATAACATCTCAAAAAAATGTTGACAAACAGTATGATGTTATGTATAATTACATTGTAATCATTACAGTGTAGGTGACAAAATGACAGTTGAAACTATTAAAAGCATATTCAAGTGCCATTCATACAGAGCCACACCGCAGCGTATTGAAATATACAAATATTTGTGTGAGCATCCCACTCACCCCGATGTTGAGGATGTATACCGATATATGCTCAGCTCCAACCCCTCAATTTCGAGAACGACTATATATAATGTATTGCAATCGTTAGAGCAGGAGGGATTAATTCTATCGGTTAAGATAGACAGCGAGCGTGTGCACTATGACGCAGACATCAGCCTGCACGGGCACTTTAGGTGCATCAAATGTAACAAAATTTTTGATTTTGACATCGACAATATCAAATGCGACAGCATTAATGATTTTGAAATCAAAACAAGAGATGTATATTACAGTGGCATTTGCCCTGAATGTAAATAACAAATTTTAATTTAAGGAGATAAAAACTATGCAAAAAAAATACTATTGTCCTGTATGTGGCTACGAAAGTGACGAACCAATCGACATCTGCCCAATCTGTAAGGCTAAGATGGCTGTAAGAGAAGAGGGCGAGGCTATGGCTTGGGCTGCAGAGCACATCGTAGGCGTTGCACAGGGCGTTGATGAGGAAATCATCAAGGGCTTAAGAGAGAACTTCAACGGTGAATGCACCGAGGTTGGTATGTATCTTGCAATGGCAAGAGTTGCTCACAGAGAGGGCTATCCGGAAATCGGTCTTTATTGGGAAAAGGCTGCTTACGAAGAGGCAGAGCACGCTGCAAAGTTCGCAGAGCTTCTCGGTGAGGTTATCACAGACTCAACAAAGAAAAACCTCGAAATGAGAGTTGCTGCCGAAAACGGTGCTACAAAGGGCAAGTTTGAGCTTGCAAAGATGGCTAAGGAGCAGGGACTCGACGCTATTCACGACACAGTTCACGAAATGGCTCGTGACGAAGCAAGACACGGTAAGGCATTCGAGGGCCTTCTCAAGAGATACTTTGGCTAATACAATATAGACACGCTGGTAGATTGTTGAGAAATGGAGCTGAATTTTGCATTTTGCGAGGGAAGATGTACGAGGGTACCTCGACCGAGCAAAAGGCGAAAAACGCCAAAAGCGGCTTAGATTCGATGTCTAAGCCGCTTTTACAATCCCTCCGTCAACGCATACGCGTTGCCACCTCCCTTTACACAAGTGAGGCTCAAATCGGTTTGTTTAATTTATATGGCGTGTTTCAGCCCACTTTATCGACAGTCTGAGCGATGGATAAACTCCATCGCTCTTATTTGTTATTAAAACCAAGATTTAATTATATTGAAAACTGATTTGAAAAATTTTGCAATTGCCTTAAAAAATCTTACAAACAAATTATCTTTTTCTTTATCATTAGCAGCCTCTGTATTAACACTTGGATTTTGATTGGTATCTGTATCAATTGTATTTTCGGTTTCTGTATTTGTGATGTCTTCAACATTTGATGTGTTATTATCAGTTGACTCGGCAGCACTGTTTTTACCGTCATTATTTGATACAGAAGCTTTTGAATAGTCGGTGCCTGATATACCACCTGCTAAATTAACAGAGTTGGATTTTGAACTGCTGTCCTTCTTTAACTCAGTGTCATTTGATGCAACAGGATTATTATTTGTTGGGAGATTACTCGGAGCATCAATACTTTGATTGTTATCCGGTGGATTATTTGGTGCTGACGGAATGTTATTGTTATTTTTAACAATATTAAACTTTGCAGTTGTTCCAAATATTGAATAATCACCCAAGCCTGCTACTGCTACCATGGCAACACCGACATTGATATTATTGCTGTATACAGCAGAATAATCCTTATCAACCATAAGTTGTTTTCCTGCCTGTTTAACATCAAGGACAGGAGTGATAGGCTTGCCTGTATAATACTGGTCAGATATAGGTGCAATAACAAATGTTTCGTAAGGAATGTCATTTCTCTGTGCATAGAACATTGCAGGAGAATTGTCCATGCAAACAATTGTTAAAAGCTCACAGTTTTCAAATGCAGTGTCTGAAATATTATCGACCTCGTCGGCAATAAGAGCGATTTGGAGATTAGAGCAATCTGCAAAGGCTCTGTCCTGAATTTCGTTAATACTGTTACCTATAACAACTACCTCAACGCTTTCGTTGCCTTGAAATTCGTTTTCTGCTATATATGCTTCCTTTTCCTCTGCGGTAAAATAAAGCTTCTTTAGGTTATTGCATCCATAAAATGCATAGCAATCACCGTACCCGTCAATGTAATATACACCCGTTAGGTCAATGCTTTCAAGCGATATACAATTTAGAAAAGCGGACTGTCCTATGCCCTGAACATTTGACAAATTGACGTAATACAGGCTTTTGCAGTTTTCAAATGCACTGTAATCAATTAATGTAACCGTGCTTGGAACAACAATTTTTTCTATCGGGGTTTTGGCAAAAGCATGTGGACCGATATGTGTCATTCCGTCGTACAGGGTTATTTCTCTTAATGACGATTCACAAAAGGCTGTGTTAATCACCCTTGCACCGCAGTTCAAATCTATTGCTTCTATTCCCGAATTATAAAACGTGCAAACAAGCTCTTCAATTTTACAATCTTTGCCGAACGAAACATTCCTGAGCATTTTACAATCCCTGAACGTGTATTCCAATATAGGCACCTCAACATTGCTGTCAAAGGTCACATTTTCAAGTGCTTCGCTGTATGCAAGGGCGTACTCGTCAATGCTTTTTATACTGCTTGGAATGTAAACATTCTTAATGGATTTACTGCCTGCAAAAGCATATTTACCAACAGCCGTAACACCGTCGGGAACGGTAATTGTTTCATCGGCGTTGTAGCAGCCAAAAGCATAATCACCAATAACGCAGACGCCGTCGGGAACGTTATAGTTTTCAAACGATTTGCCGCATGGGAAAGCAATCAGCGTTGACATATCCTTGTTAAAAATCGCTCCGTCATACGAGGCATATTTTTTGTTTTTGACAGAAACATTATAGCACTCCGGATAAGAGCTTAAGTTAATGCTCGAATCTGTTGCACTCGAGACCGCAAAGCTATTTATTATAAAGCTCTTTATGTCTGTCTCTTATACACATCTCCGAGCCCACGAGACGGACTCCTAT
>NZ_CAMFQO010000034.1 GCF_945980375.1 uncultured Eubacterium sp.
AAGAAAATATATTTGGCGCCCCTTTTATGCAATAAAGGGGAGCTGTCACCGCAGGTGACTGAGGGGATAAAAAAACAGATTGAACATCGAGTTCAATCTGTTTTTGGCGTTTTTCGCCTTTTGCTCGGTCGAGGTACCCTCGTACATCTTCCCTCGCAAAATGCGAAATTCAGCTCCATTTCTCAACAGTCTATCAGCGTGTCGAAATTTATAATTTGACTTTTTCGACACGCTGAAAAAACGCTGTAAGCATCTGCTTACAGCGTTTTTTTTTGTATGTATATTTTATTCGTTGTTTGATGAAGCAGCTGCGTTGAGAGCCTCTTGCTCTGCAATTCTTTCGGCACGCTTGTCTGCGAGCTCAACGATCATTTGCTGTTGAAGCTTGCCGTGAATAGGATAAAGGATGAATGACACACCGTAAAGTCCTCTTGCAAGTGCGGGAAGAATACAGAAGATTGCCCAAATACCGTTAAGCATTTTCGGATCTGTCTGCGGAATAGCGTTGCCGACCGAGTCAGTAAGAGGAATGTAGTTAATCCATGTAAGCACCATACCCGAAAGCCAGCCTGTAACTGATGTGGCAAGCTTTCCGAAGTAGCCTTGAACTGTTGTAACAAGTGCTTCATTTCTGAGGCCGTGCTTCCATTCCATATAGTCAAGAGCCTCAGCTGTAACGATTTGACCCGATACATTAAGGATTTTGTTTGGAAGTCCGCAGATTGTAAGGCCGAAGATTACCCAGATAAGATTTAGTATTCTGTGATCGCTGAAGGTTTGTCCAAATGGGTGATAGCCGACAAAGAACAATGTCATATATGCAAAGAAACCGAACAGACCTGCAATGATTGATGTTGCACGTGCGCCCCATTTTTTAACCATCTTTGCAGCGATAGGAACCATTATGTAGTTAGGAATACCTGTGAACAAGCCACAGATTGTTGCGTTCATAAGTGAGCCTGTGTTGTTGAGCCAGAAATAAGATTCCGACGAACCGCCGACAGACTTAAACGAGTTAAAGAAGTTTGCAAGGATAACTGCAATAAGCGGTCGGTTTGTAATGATGTTTTTGAGCGATTCAAGAACAGATGTTTCCTTCATTTCCTCACGGCTCATCAAAGGAACACGTTCACGCATATTAAAGCAACCGAAGATTGCAAAGAATGCCGAAAGAATAAGCATAAACCTTGCAAATCCGCTGTAAACATCTTGCATTGAGATGTTGCTGCTGATTTTTGGTAACAGTGTTACAAGCACAGGCACAAGTGATGGAATCCATGTACCGAAAAGCTCAAAAAACTTTGTGATTGTGATAAGGTTGTTACGCTCATCGGTGTTAGGGGTGATGTTGTAAATCATAAGACCCCAAGCGCCAAAGTAGCTCATACCCAGACCGTAAATTACTATTGCTATTGCAGCCCAAGCGATTTTACCCTTGAAGCTAAAGTCAGGAGCCGTAAACATCATATATCCGCCCAATACCCATAGCGGAAGCGGTATGATAAAGAACGGCCTGATTCGTCCCCAACGTGTTCTTGTTCTGTCTATGATAAGGCCCGAGATTGTGTCATCAATTGCATCATATATTGATGCAAACAGGTTGATGTTTGCGTAAGCGGTTGTGTTAAGCTTAAGGAACTGAATCATAAAGAATTCCTTAAAGGCATCAACAAACTGGCTAAGGTTTTTTTGGCCGAAGTTAACAAGCACGTACGCTGCAATTTCCTTTGGTGTAAGGTAACGCTTTTTGGTGTAGGCAAGCTTGTCAAGCTCTTCCTGGCTCATTGTGATTTCATCAATGGATACTGACTCTGCCAAACTATTCCCTCATTTCATAGATAAAGTATATAGGTAAATATTATCACAGATAAAAGTTAAATTCAACTGTTTTTTCATTTATTTATAATTCACATATAAATAATAAATATTTACTTATTTTATGTTGACATTCAACACAAAAAAATATATTATAGTAAGGAATATGAATGAATGGTAAGAGGTGCAAATATGGCAAGTTCATGTCCTAATTGTGGAAAAAAACTGCATTGGTATGATGTAAAGGCTGAATGTTCAAATTGCGGCATCAGCATCCCCAATTTTAATTGGGAGGAAAGACTTGAGGCTGATAACGAATTGGCAGAACGCAAGTTTGCTTCGTTTTACAGAGGCCTTAACAGATTGGCGTATTCAATTTGGGGCACAAAGCTTAGAATAGCAAGAATTGTTCTTTCGGTTCTTCCTGTAATCGGATTTATTCTTCCTTGGGCAACCCTAAAGAGCGATGCCGAAAGCGTTGGACTTGATTTGTTCGGTATGACCTGCAGTAAATCATTAATAGATTTGTTCGGTGATTTCTTTGGAAACACAAGCCTTTACATAACAAATATGGGCTATGAGGGCTTTTCGGGTACATTGAGCTTTACGATGTATGCAGTTCTTTGTATGGTACTGTCGTTGCTTTTTGCGGTTATTGCATTTTTTCTGATACTTATACTTGCAAAGCATTCCAAAACAAAAGCCATTACAGTGTTTGAGTGCCTGAGTGTTGCTTCGGCTGTCGCAAGTGCTGTTTGCTTTACACTCGGCGTAAATGGAGCACCTGACGAGCTTGGTATAAATTTCGGCAGCTTCCCTGTATACAACGCAACCGGCGGTGTTGCTTGGGGCTTCTATGTTGCACTTGCACTTCTCTTGGTGGCAGTCGGTATTAATGCCGCTGTTGCAAAGGCTCCTGCAAAGAGCGATGATGTTCTCGAGGCTGAACGTCTTGAACGTAAGGCTGTCAAGGAAAAGAAGGAGCAGGAGGAGGCTCTTCGCAAGGAAATTGAGCGAGAGGAAGCAGAAAAGAGAGAAAAGGAAGAGCAGGCAAGAATTGTTGAAGAAGCAAAGGCGAAGCTTGCTGCAAGAGAAGCAAAAAAGAAAAAATAATTTTCTTCAAAAATATTTTCAAGAGGTACAGTTTAATGGAAAACAAAGAAAAGAAACAACACAAGCTTATTCCGGGCTCAAAGGTTCGTGTGTCAACAGTAGCAATTATTTCTGTTGTGCTTGCAGTTCTGCTTGCAATTTCGTCATTCGGTCTTGCGGTATTCAGTGCAGATGTGTTTGAGGAAAAGGAGGGCTACACTAACGTATTCAAATGGCAGTCAAAGATTTATACAAAGGCTGTTGTAGCAGTTATGCCAAAAAAAATAACAGGCAATGATGCAGGTAGGTTAATTGATTTTTATATCGAGGAAAACGACGACTTTGATATTAACAAGGATGAGCCTATTCAGCAATTCCGTGTTTACTATTACAAAGACGGTAAAAAGCTTGTTGCCAAGAACGGCGTTTATGTAGGAGAGATAAATACAATGTATCCGCTTGTCGGATTCTTTATACAGGGAAAGGATAATCTAAAGGCATTAAAGGGAGTGTGTATAACCCTTGTCGCTGTTGTGTTCCTTGCAATTTTGGCATTGATAATTTGGTTGATTTACCTTGTTGTCAGCATTAAGCAAAGCAGAAAATACAGCGCAAGCTATCAGGAGCAACTTGCCGAAAAGAAGGCTGAGAAGGCTCGCAGGAAGCAAGAAAAAGAATAACTTATCAGAATACAGTAAAAACGGTGAGGCTTGCCGGTGTTGGCAGGCCTTATTTTAGAATAAAAGGGTTTTTGTATGAAATATGATATGCTTTTTTCACCTATGAAAATAGGTAAGGTAGAAATTAAAAACAGAGTTGTAATGGCTCCTATGTGTATGGGCTTCGGTCAGTTTGACGGCAGAGTTACTCCTGTAATGATGGACCATTACGTAGAGCGTGCAAAGGGCGGAGTAGGTCTTATTATTACGGAAATTACCCGTATTAACGACATTACGGGCGCGGCATCATTCGGACAAATGGGCATTACTCACGATTATCAAATTCCTCCTCTTAAGGAAATGGCCGACCGTATCCATTCATACGGTTCAAAAATTTTTGTTGAGCTTCATCATCCGGGTAGGCAAAATCTCGGCTTGATGATGGGTACCGTTCCGCTTTCCGTTGCCTGTGACAAAATTATGGGCAAGGCATACGCAAAGCTCTTAACAGGTGCTGTTATCCCTCCGGGAAAAAAGCTTCAGGACAAGGATATTGTTCCGCGTACTGTTGCTCCTTCAAAATGTGAAAAGTCAAAGATGGCTGAAAGCGTAAACAGAGGTTTAACAAAAACAGGAATCAAAAAGCTTGTTCGTCAGTTTGTCGAGGGTGCGGTTAGGGTGCAAAAGGCAGGCTGTGACGGTGTGGAGCTTCATGCTGCACACGGTTATCTTATTCAACAATTCTTATCCCCAAACACTAACAGAAGAAATGATGAATACGGTGGCTCGCTTGAAAACAGAATGAGATTTTTGAACGAGATTATTGACGGAATAAGAGAAAAATGCGGTGCGGATTTTCCTATCGTTGTACGCTTGTCTGTTGACGAAATGTATGCAAAGATCGGTCAGCCGGGTAAGGGCTATGATTTGCAGGAGGGCCTTAAAATTGCAAAGGCTCTTAACGATAAGGGTATTGACGCTATCGACGTTTCCTCTGCTGCATATGACACCTTTAACTATTGGCTTGAGCCTACTACATTCCCTGTGGGATGGAGAAAGTATTTGGCCGAGGAGGTCAAAAAGGTTGTAGATATTCCTGTTATTGCCGCAAACCTCATTCGCTCTCCTCAGCAGGCAGAGCAGCAGCTTCAGGACGGTATTCAGGATTTTATCTCCTTGGGCAGACCGCTTCTTGCAGATCCTCATTGGGTACAAAAGGTGCAGGACGGTAAGGAGGAGCTTGTAAAGAGATGTATCTGTTGCCTTTATTGCTTTGAGAGTATGGAAACCAACGCATATAACTATACTCACGGCAGGTGCTCCGTTAATCCGTTTATCGGCAGAGATAGTATAGAATTAAATAATAACGGCAACGGCAGAGGTGTTGCAGTTGTCGGCTCGGGTGTTGCCGGCTTAACCGCCGCAGAGCTTTTGTCAAAGCGTGGCTTTAAGGTTACTGTAATTGAAAAGGCGTCACAGCCGGGTGGACAGATTAACCTTGCAGATAAGCCGCCGCATAAGGAAAAGCTTCATTGGTGTGTTGATGATTTGTATGCAAATGCTGTTGCAAACGGCGTTGAATTTAAGTTTGACACCGTTGCAACCAAGGAGGTTATTGATGAACTAAAACCTGAATTTGTTATCATTGCAACAGGCGCAAATGCAGTATTTCCAAAGGCATTTGCAGGCGATAATGTTTGCACGGTTACAGATATTCTTAACGGTAGCATTAAGCTTGAAAATAAAAAGGTTGCCGTTATCGGCTCCGGTATGACGGGACTTGAAACATCGGAGCTTTTGTGCGAAATGGGCAATAAGGTTACTATTCTTGAAATGGCAGATTCTATTGCACCGGGTGCCTATTTTCAGCATCTTGATGACGCAATGCCAAAGCTCAAGGAGGCAGGCACGGTGTTTATGCCGTCTACAAAGCTTCTTGAGATTAATGCCGACGGTATAGTTGCCGAAAGTACAAAAAATTCTGACAGAATCAAAATTGATGTTGATTTTGTTGTTTTGTCAATGGGCTGTCGTCCTGATAATGCACTTTATGAGGAAATTAAGGACAGTAAGGATTATAAGGTGTTCAACATCGGTGACAGTGTAAAGGTTGGCAGAATTTCCAATGCTACCGAATCGGCTTATCAGGCAGTAATGTCTATTGATTGATTTACATTAAAAAGGGGTATTTATGGGAAAGAAATATATTTGGGAAGATCCTAAAACAGTATACATAAACAAGGAAAAGGGCCATGCTATTGCTATGCCGTACGATAGTGTTGACGACGCTTTGTCGGAAAACGAATCAAAGTACAAGCAAACACTAAACGGCAAGTGGAAGTTCTATTGGCAAAGAGGACTTGATAATCAGCCTGATGGCTTTGAACAGCCAAGCTATGACGTTTCGGCTTGGGACGAAATTAATGTGCCGTCAGTGTGGCAGTGCGAGGGATACAGTGTGCCATATTACTATGCAAGCACATTCCCGAGAGCATTCAGCAGGTCAAGGTCCCGTATTCCGTCTATTGACCATACCATGCAGGAAATCGGCTTTTATCGCAGAAGCTTTACAGTAAGCAAGGATTGGGCCGGCAGAGATGTATTCCTGCATTTCGGTGCGTGCAAGGCGGCTCTTGAGGTGTGGGTAAACGGTGAGTATGTCGGTTATTCAACAGGCTCAATGACTCCTCACGAATTTGAAATTACCAAATATCTTAAGGACGGCGAAAATACCGTTGCGGCAAAGGTATACCGTTATGCGGCATCAACATATCTTGAGGATCAGGATATGTGGTGGCTTTGCGGTATTTACCGCGAGGTATATCTTTTTGCAGAGCCAAAGGTTAGGTTGTTCGATTTTTATGTAAAAACCGACCTTGATGCAGAGTATAAAAATTCAACCCTTTCTATTGACTATTACATCAACAATCATTCGGATAACGATATGTCCGTTACAGTTAAGTCGTACCTTATCACCGATACGGATAAACAAATTGAGCTTGATGATGCTCAGGCAAATGTAGGTGCAAATACCGAGTCTGTGCTCAGTATTCAAAACGAAATCAAAAATCCTAAAAAGTGGTCCGCAGAAGCTCCGAATCTTTACAGGCTCGTTATGCAGGTGCTTGATGAAAAGGGCAATGTTATATCCGTTAAAACCTACGAAATAGGCTTTAAGAAGGTAGAAATTGTTGGTGAAAAGATTTTGTTCAACGGTATGCCTTTGATGATTCGCGGCGTAAACCGTCACGATTTTGATATGGATAACGGTTGGAACGTTCCAAAGGAAAGATATACACAGGACCTTGATTTGATGAAAATGGCAAACATCAATGCCATCAGAACATCACACTATCCCGACGATCCGTATTTTTATGAGCTTTGCAACAGATATGGCTTTTATGTTATGGACGAATGTGATTTGGAATCTCACGGTGTTCGCCGTAAGGGTGTACCTGGCTCAAATCCTTTGTGGACAGACCTTGCTGTTGATAAAATGGAAAGAATGGTTCTTCGCGACAGAAATAATCCCTGTATCTTTATGTGGTCACTCGGCAACGAAGCAGGCGACGGCGACAACTTTATGAAGATGAAGCAGGCTGCTCTTGCACTTGACGATACAAGACAGTTTCACTATGAGGGTGATTTTGACCTTACAAAGAGTGATGTTATTTCGCGTATGTATCCTGTTGAGGATGTTATGCGTAAATTAGGCGAGAAGGAGCCTATTACCATTTCTCTTTATGACAACATTGCAAATCAGCTTGCGGCTGATTCAAAGCCTATTACGGCCGAAATGTATAATAAACCGGTAATACTTTGCGAATATGCTCACAGTATGGAAAATTCTCTTGGTAATTTCCAAGAGTATATGGATGATTTTGAAAAGTACGACAATATGTGCGGTGGTTTTATCTGGGATTGGGTAGACCAAACGCTTCATGTTGTTGATGAAAACGGCAAGGACAATTACCTTTATGGTACGGATTTTGAAAAGGATGAGCCACGCCATTGGTACAGCGGAATAAATACAACTGCTATGACAGGCTCAAACACATATTTCTGTGCAAACGGTGTTATTTCGGCAACGCGTGAGCCACACCCGCAGTATTTCGAGGTTGCTCACGTTTATCAGCCTATTGTAACAACTGCATATGATTTAACAAAGGGTAGATTTAACGTTCGCTCACGTTTCCTTTTCACCGATGTTTCTGCATACAAGTGCAGATGGAAAATCGAATGTGAGGGCGAGGAAATTCAGTCGGGTGAAATGGAAAAATTTTCCGTTGCTCCTTTGCAGGAAAATTTTATTGACATTCCGTATGATTACAGCTCATTGCCTGATGACAAGGAATGTGTGCTCACAATTTCGTTCCACTCAAAGAAAAAATCGTTGGGTATAAAGAGCAATGCGGAAATTGCATTTGACCAATTTGTTCTTAACACTCCAAGTAAGCCTGTTGCTCCAAAGGCAGAGGCTTCGGCAACATTTACAAAGAAGGGTAATACCGTAAATGTTAACGGCAACGGATACAGCGTTGTTGTTGAAAACGGTGCCGTAACGTCATACGTTGCAGACGGCAAAGAGCTTTTGACCGCTCCTATGGCTCCAAACTACTTTAGGGCTCTCACCGATAATGATATTGATTTTCTTAACTTTGTTTCACCGTTTGCCTTTGTTCATCCTTATTATAAATGGAAGCACGCAACAAAGGCTGTTAAGGCACTCAAAACATCTGTTGAGGAAAAGAACGGTACGGTAAAAATTAAGGTTGCTCTTGATGTTCCGTTTATGAAAAATGTGTATGCGTCCTACACCGTATATCCTGACGGAAGACTTGCCGTATATCACAGTGCAACACCAAAGGCTGCTCTGCTTCGCTTTGGCTTCCAATGGAACGTGGATAAATCGCTTACGCAAATTTCGTGGTACGGTAGGGGTGAGGCTCCGTCATATCCCGACAGAAAGACAGGCTATAAGATCGGCAAATACTCTATGCCTATTGATAAATTTGAGTACACTTATATGCGTCCGCAGGAATCGTCAACCCGTGCAGATGTAAGATACTTTACCCTTACGGACAAAAAGGGTAACGGTATCAAGGTAACTGCTTATTACGATAAACCTGTAATGTTCTGTGCTTTGCCGTACACACCGTTTATGCTTGATAAGTACGAGCATGTTACCGATATTGACAGAAGCAATGACATTACCGTTAATGTTGACAGCTCGCAGTACGGTGTCGGAGGTGACCTTCCGGGTCAGGCATTTGTTCGTGACAAGTATCAGGTTAAGGCAGGGGAAAAGCAGGAGCTTTCATTCCTTGTTGAGCCGTTCAAAAAGTAATTCGTTTTTTTAGCTATGAAAAGAGTATTCACCTGTGTTGGCTTTTCAATGGCAGTTGCACTTTTTGTGCTGTGCTTTATAAAGCCTGAATACATCTTAATATTAACTGTGGGGCTTGCGGTGCTTTTTGCCGTAAGCCTTGCTCTTCCAAAATTCAGACAGGCTGTTGTCCTGCCGCTTTCGTTGGCGTCGGCGGTTACAGCCTGTCTTTTGTATGTTGGGTTTATAACCCTTTATGTTCAGCCTGTTCAGGCGCTTGACGCAACAACGGCAGATTGTACCTTTTATGCAACCGATATAGGAGCAGTTACCTCAAACAGCAAAGGCTATTGCGTAAAGGTAACACATATTAACGGTGAAAAAACAAATTTCAAAGCTTACATTTATACAGACAGCAGGTCAAATCTGCGTCCGTATAAGGAGTATAACGGTATGATGAGATTTTTTAAGATTGCCGATGATCCGATGTTAAGCTACGGAAAATTTGCCGACAAAATTTATATTGCTGCTTACTGTAAACTCACGGGAGAAAACGGCAAAATAATCAATTCACCGTATAGGTATATTGTCGATTTAAGGCAGAGCATACGAAATAAGCTTTTGTACATTATGTCGGATGACGCAGGTGCACTGTCCGTTGCTCTTGTTACGGGAGATAAGTCGTTTTTGGACAAAAGGATAAAACGGTCATTTACCTATTCGGGTATGTCGCATATTATGGCTGTTTCGGGCTTGCATTTGGCAGTGGTTGTCGGTAGCCTGCTGTATGCTCTGAAAAAGCTTACGCTAAAACCTTGGATTACAAATTCCGTATGTATTGCGGCAACGCTTGTGTATATGGCTCTTGCAGGCTTTTCAGGCTCAGTAACACGTGCAGGTATAATGATGATTGTAATGCTGCTTGCAGGTATGTTTTCTATGAGAGGGGATACTTTGAATTCCTTGGGTATCGCGGTGACTGCAATGTGTGTTTCAAATCCTCTTTGCGTTACCGATATAGGTACAGTCTTGAGTGTTCTTGCAGTCTTGTCGCTTGTAACATTTTATCCTCATTTTTCCAAAAGAATGTTTATTAAGCCTGATGATCCGCTTTCGCTTAAGCCAAAGGATAAGCTTTATGCCTGCATAAAAAAGCTTGTCGGCTCGGTATTTGTATCTGTCTGCGTTGTTGTTTACACATTGCCGATTATGTATCTTTTCTTCGGCTATACAAGTGTTGTCGGGCCGGTTGCAAACATTATAGCCGTCCCACTCGGAAGCATCTGTGTGGTTGCCTCGCTTACGGTATACCTTGTATCTCTTTTAGGTATAACACCGATAACTGCCGTTGCGGTGCTTGTGTGTGAATTTTTTGATACATTACTCATTAAAGTATGCACCTTTTTTGCTCAAGCCGGAAATGTCGTTTTGGGGCTTGATTATAGGTTTGGCGTGTTGATAGCAGTTGCTTTGCTTGTGATTGCCGTTGGATTTGCTGTGGGCAAAAACAAATCGGTTAGACTTGCTTTAGCAAGTGCAGGCATTGTCTGTGCGGTGTGCTTTTCCGTTTTGCTTTTTAACGGTAGGTCAGATGTCGTGATGCGCGTTTTTCCCGATGGAGCGATTGTGTGCACGTATGACAGTAAAACCGTGGTTTGCGGTGTCAATACCAAAGGTGATTATTACAAGGTAAAAAGCTATTTGCAGTCAAATATGCTGTATGTTGATTTCCTTGTGGTTGATAATTCATCATCCTACTGCGCAATGCTCAGTAACGATGTGGCTGTTAACACCTTGCTTTGTGATGAATTTGATGATACAATACTTTCATCGGCTGATTGTCAAAGGCTTGAGGTTAAAAGCGTGTATAATGTTTTGCTTGATGATGATTACAATCTTTGCTATAATCAAGGAGGCGTAACCTTGTATATCAAGGATTTTTCAATAAGCACATATCAAAATGCGGATTTTACAGTTAATTCCAAAAGCATTACCGACGGCACCGGCTGTATTAAGCTTAAAAACGGTACGGTTGATTACAGAATCAGCAGTAGAGATTCATATAAGGCAAGGAGGTTAAATCAATGGCAAAAGTAGGAGAAGCCGAACTCAAAAATCAAATAAAGAACAATGACTTTTCCAATGTCTATATGATTTACGGTGAGGAAGCCTACCTTAAAGATTTTTACGTAGCAAAGCTTAAAAACAGGCTTGTCGAGCCTGCATTTGCCGATTTCAATTATCATCAGTACGACGGAAAAAAGGTGTCATTGTCTGAAATTCTTAATGATGCGGATATGATGCCTATGATGGCACAGTATTCATTTTTGCTTGTAAATGATTATCCGCTTGATAAAAGCAAGGATGATGTTGAAAGGCTTAAGGCTTATTTTGAGGATATAAATCCAAATGCAGTGCTGGTTTTTCTTTATACCTCTGTTGAGGTTGACACAAAGAAAAACAGTAAATGGAAAACGGTAGAAGGCTTGTTTGCAAAGGCAGGTACTGTTGTTAACCTTGAAAGGCGTACGGACGGCGAGCTGGCAAAGCTTATTGTTGCCTCTGCAAAAAAGCGAGGCTGCACTATTGACTTGGCAAATGCAAAATATATGGTAACTGTTGTCGGCAACGATATAACAACTGTTTTCAACGAGCTTGAAAAGCTGTGCGCATTTGTGGGCGAGGGCGAAATCACACGCAAAATCATTGATGATTTGGCTGTTAAATGCCTTCAGGCAAGGGTTTACGATTTGTCAAAGTTTATTCTTGCAGGTAACAGCGACGGTGCGTATGAGGTGCTTCGTGTTCTGTTTGCACAAAAGGAGGAGCCTATTTCCATTTTGGCTGTAATATCCTCGTGCTATATTGATATGTACAGAGTAAAGTGTGCAAAGGCATCCGGCGAGGGTGAGGGATCAATATCAAGCACGTTTAACTATAAGGGCAGGGAATGGCTTATCAAAAACGCTGTTCGAGACAGTAAAAATTTAAGCCTTGAAAATTTGAGAGATGCTATTGATGTTCTTGCAAAAACCGATGAGCTTTTCAAATCAACATCAATAGACAAAAACCTGCTTCTTGAGGAAACCGTTGTTAAGCTTTTGATGTTGAGGAACGGCTGATGGAGAAAAAAATTAAGCTTTCTCAAGCAGTAATAGTTGAGGGGAAATACGATAAAATCAAGCTTTCAAATATTTTGGATGCTTTCATAATAGAAACTAACGGCTTTGGAATTTTTAAGGATAAGGAAAAACTGTCGTTTATAAAAAGGCTTGCAAGCGAGCGTGGTATAATTATACTTACCGACTCCGACCACGCAGGCTTTATGATACGTAATTATATCTCGTCAGGTGTACCTAAGGAGCAAATAATTAACGTTTATATCCCCGACATTTTCGGAAAGGAAAAACGAAAAACCGAGCCGTCAAAAGAGGGCAAGCTCGGTGTTGAGGGAATGAGCAGTCAGGTGATATTACGGGCTCTTGACAGGGCAGGAGTAACCTCTGCCAAAATCCTGTGTGAAAATCCTGTAACTACCGTTGATTTTTATGATTTGGGGCTTACCGGAGGGGTTGGCTCGAAGGCAAAAAGAAAAGCACTTTGCAGTGCTCTTGATTTGCCCGAATTTCTGTCGGTCGGCTCGCTTATATCCTGCATTAATAATGCTATGACAAAAGAAGATTTTTATATTCTTTGCAACAATATTTTGTAATGATATGGAGATGCAATATGAAAAAATGCCTATCCCTGCTTTTGTGCGTTGCCCTGCTTGTGTGCTTTTCTGCATGCACAAGGTCGCAGCAGGAAGAAAAAAGCAACAAAACCAATACGCAAATAGTAACCGACACTGACGGAAATGCCGTATCTCAAAGCGATAATTCATCTGTTGACGTTACCCTGCCTGACGGCACAATAACAAATGCCGTTACATCCGATATTCTTATTTGTTATTTTTCCTGCACGGGCAATACCGCCCAGATAGCATCGTATATCAGCAAAGCTAACGGAGGAGATTTGTTTGAGATTGTCCCAAAGCAACCCTATTCAATGAAGGATTTGGATTATAAAAGTAAAGCTTCAAGAAGCTTTGATGAGTATAATAATCCGAAAGCAAGACCGGAGATTTCGTCACGGGTCTCCTCGTGGTCAACGTATAAAACGGTGTATTTAGGCTATCCTATTTGGTATGGCGACGCACCGAAAATTATTTATACGTTCCTTGATGAATACGATTGCTCGGGCAAAACCGTAATTCCTTTTTGTACATCTTCAAGCACCCCAATCAGTGAAAGTGAAAGTAATCTTAAAAGGTATTCTCCAAAGGCAAAATGGCAAAAGGGAATACGCTTTGACAACGCATCTACCGAGGACGATGTTAAAAAAATATTGTAATAAAAGCGGGACTGTCTCACAATATGAGGCAATCCCGCTTGTTTTTATAATATTTCAATTTTTGATTTTTGCTCCTCGCCGCACGGCTTTATTTGTGCAAATCCCAAATTGTATATGTCCGTAAACCTACACTCCAAATCAAAAAGCTCCTTGATTTCGGGCGAGTCGATGTTGCCGTATTTTGTAATGATAGGCATCTCGGCTGTTTTTTTCATTTTAGCAAGCAGTTCTCTGCCTTTATCGTTAAATGCTAAAATATGCAGGTATTTAGGCTCCTTGGGCATATCCTTTGTTATACCTAAAAAAGCTCTCAACGCAATTCTTCTTATGCGGGAATGAGTGTATCTTTTTGTTTTTATCATATCATAAAGCTCATCAAGGCTTGTTGCCTGATTAATGCAGGATACAATTCTGTTTTCGAGTCCCTCGCTGACATCTTCGACTTGTAAAAAATCCTCTGCACTCATTGTTCGAAGCCTGTACAGTATTGCACGCTCGCAGTTTCTCATTGTGCAGATTTCGTCTTGGCTCAGGTGCTTTCTTATTTCACTTGCCGAATATTCACTGTCATCGGTGTCGTGCCCCTTGCCTATGCGCTTTATTGCCAACGCCTTTAGCTTTGTGTAGGTTAGGTATTCTATTGCAAGTATGTTATTCGGTGTGTCAAGCAAGGGAGAGCCTATTACGTTTTTGCGTGCAACGGGATATGATACTCCCTTGGCAAGCTCTTCTTTTATTTGAGCGTCCTTTTCTTTTATTTCCTCGGCAATATTTTTCAATGCATCCACATCGTCACATTCTGCTCCAAAGGCAAGGCAATCGCAAATGCCCGTTGCTTCAAGTATTTTTACACCTGCCATAGCATAGCCCTGTGCCGATTGAATTGTCGAAAGTGCAGGAATTTCTATAACCAAGTCCGCACCGTTTTTTACAGCCTCTCTTGCTCTTGTAAATTTGTCATAAACAGCAAATTCTCCTCGCTGAACAAAGCTTCCGCTCATGGCGCAAACTATGGTGTCGTTATCTTTTTTTACACTTTCAAAAAGATATTTGTGACCGCTGTGAATTGGGTTTAATTCACAAACTATACCAAAATTCATATTTTTATCCTTTTTCTCTTGACAATTATAATTTATAATATTATTATTAACTATATACTATAT
>NZ_CAMFQO010000035.1 GCF_945980375.1 uncultured Eubacterium sp.
TTTTAGAAATTAATCGCGAAACTGCAAGGTTTTATCATAGCTATATGATGAGCGAAGAGGGCAAGGTAGGACTGCAATATTTTCTTGACAGAGGCCTGTCGCTTAAAACCATTAAACATTTTGGCTTGGGCTATTCGCCAAATTCCTGGGACTCACTTATTAAGCATCTAAAGTCACTTGGGTACAATCCGTCGGATATGCTTGCTGCAGGTGTAGTTCGTAAGGGCGAAAAGGGCTATTACGATTATTTCAGAAATCGTGTAATGACTCCTATTATTGATGTCAGGGGTAACATTATTGCCTTTGGCGGAAGGGTGCTCGATGATTCAAAGCCAAAATATATCAACACATCCGACACACTTGTTTACAAAAAAACAAACGAGGTGTTTGGCCTCAATTTTGCAAAGAACAGCGGTAAGGACAGCATTATTCTTTGCGAAGGATATATGGATGTTATTGCAATGCACCAGGCAGGCTTTGACAATGCCGTAGCCGGATGCGGAACTGCCTTAACAAATGAGCAGGTTAGGTTAATAACACGCTATGCAAAAAATATTTCGCTTGTATACGATAATGATGAGGCAGGTCAAAAGGCTTTAAGCAAGGCAATTACGATGTTTAATCAGGTTGATGCGTCAATCAATATTCCCACATTAAGCGGAGGCAAGGACCCTGATGAAATTATCAAAACCCAAGGCCGTGCAAGATTTGAAGCAATGCTTGAGGGAGCATCAAACAAAATAGAATTTGCCCTAACTCAGCTGAGAAAAAAGTATAATCTTGTTACCACACAGGGAAAAAGTCAGTTTGCCGCCGAGGCAGTAAAAATTTTGTACGGTGCATCTCCGGTTGAGCAGGATTTGTATTTGTCGCGTATCGCAGAGGAGCTTGGTATTGATAAACGTTCAATGCAGGCACAGCTTGATGAGTACGTAAGGCGAGAGTCAAGAAAGCAAAACCGACAGCGGTATTCAAAAATTCTCGATGAAAATATGCGTTCTGTTCGCAGGGAAAGCTTTGATAATTCCACTTCAACTGCATCGCTCAAGGCGCAGGAAAGGCTTATCAGTCTTTTGATGGCTTATTCCGAATTTGTTTACCTGTGCGACGGCTTTGATGATAAAAAGCTTTCCGACAGCTTTTATAAAAAGGCATACAATGCGGTAGTTAACAGAATACGAAACAATATGTCGCTTGATTTGATTGTGTTTAACGAGGAGTTTTCGAGCGATGAAATGAGCAGATTTTCCCGAATTGTTGATCAGTCACCGAAAAGCAGCGATGCAAAAAAAGAGCTTTCCGATTGCTTAACAACAATTTCGCGGGAATACGATAAACAAAATTCAAAAAGCGCATCTGAAATGAATGATGATGATTTCAGAAGCTTTTTCAATAATATGAATACATAAAGAGGAGAATGATTATGGAAAATAATAAGCCTGTAAATGAAACAGAGAAGAAAGAAAATGCGTTCAAAAAAATAATCGAAAGGGGCAAGCAGTCAGGTCATCTAACTGCTCAGGAGATTGATAATTTAATCGTTGAGCTTGACCTTGATGTTGATGAACTTGAAAGCCTTAATGACCTTATTGATGCAAACAACATTAGCATTATAGATGATTTCTCCTCCGAGGCATTGGACGGTATTTCACTTGAGGTTGATTTGCCAAAGGAAACCGACGCCGCAGATTCCGTTGCAGTAAATGACAATGCACAGATGGATGATCCGGTAAAGGTTTATCTTAAAGAAATCGGCAGAATTCCTCTTTTGACAGCAGAGGAGGAGATTGAGCTTGCTATGAAAATAGCCGATGACGATGAGGGCGCAAAGAAGCGTCTTGCCGAGGCAAACCTTCGTCTTGTTGTAAGCATTGCAAAAAGATATGTTGGCCGCGGTATGCAGTTTCTTGATCTTATTCAGGAGGGCAACCTTGGTCTTATTAAGGCTGTTGATAAGTTTGATTATACAAAGGGATTTAAGTTTTCAACCTATGCAACCTGGTGGATTAGACAAGCTATTACAAGAGCTATTGCCGACCAGGCAAGAACAATCCGTATTCCTGTTCATATGGTTGAAACAATTAATAAGGTAAAGAAGGCTCAGTCACAGCTTCTTCACCTAAACGGTCACGAGGCAACTCCGGAAGAAATTGCAGAATACCTTGAATTTCCTGTTGAAAAGGTAAGAGAGATTATTCGTGTTTCTCAGGAGCCTGTATCTCTTGAAACACCTATCGGCGAGGAGGAGGACTCTCACCTTGGTGATTTTATTCCGGATGATGATGCATTGGCACCTGCCGATGCGGCTTCAATGAGCTTGCTTAAGGAGCAGCTCGCAGAGGTTCTTAAAACTCTCACACCGAGGGAGGAAAAGGTTCTCAAGCTTCGCTTTGGCTTGGAGGACGGCAATCCAAAGACACTTGAGGAGGTCGGCAAGGAGTTCAATGTAACCCGTGAGCGTATTCGTCAGATTGAGGCAAAGGCTTTGCGTAAGCTTCGCCACCCAACAAGAAGCAAAAAATTAAAGGACTTTTTAGACTAATGACAGAGGAAAAGATTAAAAGGATAAATGAGCTTGCTCATAAATCAAAGACTCCCGAGGGCTTAACCGAGGAGGAAAAGCAGGAGCAAGCCATATTAAGACAGGAATATATAAATTCCTTTAAGGCGAGCCTTATAGGTCAGCTTGAAAATACATATATTGTTAGACCTGACGGCTCAAAGGAAAGGTTAGAAAGAAAAAATAAAAAATGGGAAAACTGATTATTATTGAGGGTTTGGACGGTTGTGGAAAATCAACTCAAACCGCTCTGCTTGAAAAGTATCTTGATGACAAAAGCATCAGCTTCAAAAAAATAAAGCTACCTGATTATGACAGTCCGTCAAGCACACTTGTAAATATGTATCTCGGCGGAGAGTTTGGCTCAAATGCAAACGATGTCAACGCATATGCTGCATCTGCTTTTTATGCGGTTGACAGATTTGCTTCATTTAAGCTTAAGTGGAAAAAGGAGTATGACAACGGAGAATTGATCCTTGCCGACAGATATGCAACATCAAATTTGATTTATCAAATGGAAAAAATTTCTGCTGACTGTTGGGATGAGTATATAGAATGGTCAGAGGATTTTGAATACGAAAAAATCGGAGTACCTCGTCCCGATGCAGTTATTTTCCTTGATATGCCCGTTGAGGTTTCGCAAAGGCTTATGACTCAAAGATACTGCGGAGATGAAAACAAAAAGGATGTTCACGAGGCGAATGTTGAGTTTTTGAACGGATGTCGCAGGTCTGCGCTTTATGCCGCAAAAAAGCAAGGCTGGTATGTTGTTGAGTGCTCTGACGGAGAAAATCCGCTTCCGATTGAGAAAATACACAGTAATATTGTTAGTATAGTAGAAAAGGAATTAAGTAATGCTTAAATTCAAAAAGCCGGTTATAGAGGACAAGCAGTGGGTTAACAGCTGTCTTGCACATGCAAACAGTATGAATTGCGAGTACACCTTTGGCAATATACTGATTTGGAGCACGGCATATTCCACACAAATATGCAAATATAAGGATTTCTTTATCTGCAAATGGGGCAAGGGAAGTGAAATCAATTATTCTCTGCCGTTAGGTGAGGGAAATTTTACACAGGCCGTGCAGGAAATTATAGATTATGCAAAATCTTTAGGTGAAAAGCCGAGTATTTACGGAATAACCGAGGGCTATCTCGGTCTTATGCAGGAGGCATTTACCGGTAAATTTTCATATAAATTTGACGAGGGATATAATGACTATATATATTCCACCGAAAAGATGGCAAGCCTTTCGGGCAAAAAGTATCACGGGAAGAGAAATCATATTACAAATTTCAAAAAGAACAATCCGGATTGGTGCTTTGAGCCTCTTAATAAAGAAAACTTTAAGGAATGTATAGAATTCCACACCAAATGGATAGAAAACAAGGATGCTAATGATCCTGATTATTCCTTTGAGCTTGAGGCAGTTCTAAAGGCATATGAGTATTTTGATGAGCTTGATTTTGTCGGTGGGCTTATTCGTGTTAACGGCAAGGTTGTTGCATACACTCTCGGCGAGGCTCAGATGAACGGCCGTTGCTTTGTATCTCATTTTGAAAAGGCACCTGCCGATATGGTCGGCGCCTATGCAATTATTAATCAAGAGTTTACAAAAAATTGCCTTATGGAATATGAATATGTTAACAGAGAGGAAGATTTAGGCATTCAGGGGCTTCGCAAGGCAAAGCAATCCTATCACCCTGAAATTTGGCTTGAAAAGTGTACGGCTGTTTATAATGATTAAGATAACAAATAATATTGATGATATTGTTCCGCTTTGGAGCGAGGCCTTTGGCGACAGCAGGGAAGATATAGTATTCTTTATTGATAATATAAGAAACGGGGTTTGTCTTGCCGAGTTTCAAAATGATAAGGCTGTCAGTATGCTTTATCTTGTTGATTGCCGCTTAAATTCAAAACAGGCACATTACATTTATGCCGCCTGTACCGATAGTAAGAGTCGAAAAAAAGGATATATGTCAGGTCTTATTAAATATTGTATTGATAATTATGACAGAGTTTGCCTTATACCCGCAGACGAACATCTTGTAAATTATTACAACAAACAGGGGCTTGTTTTTAAGCACCCTGTTGACGATTTGAAATTTAATGAGTGCCGTGAGCTTATTGATGAGTACCTTTATGCAGGGTGCTCGCTTGATAGTCCCGTGGTACTTGCAAATAAAGGAGAATAGCTATGGTTTATGTATTCTTGGCAGACGGATTTGAAATTATTGAGGCATTGTCTCCCGTTGATATGTTAAAGCGTGCAAAGATTGAAACAAAGCTCGTTGGTGTTACCGGAGAAATTGTTACCTCATCTTGCGGCGTAGCTGTAAAAACAGATATGCTTATTGATGATTTCGATTTTTATGATGTTGAGGCAATAGTGCTACCCGGAGGTATGCCCGGTGCAGAAAATCTTGACAATTGTAAAGCATTGCAGGGTATAATAGATAATGCAAGCAATACAAACTCTTACATTTGTGCAATATGTGCGGCACCGTTTATTCTCGGCAAAAAAGGCTTATTGGACGGTAAAAAGGCAATTTGCTTCCCCGGCTATGAGGAATACCTTGAGGGAGCTGAAATTTCAAAAGATTTTGTTGTAACTGACGGTAGGATTATTACAGCCAAAGGTGCCGGAGTGTCGGTGGATTTCGGACTTGAAATAGTAAAACAGCTTCGAGGTGAGGAGCTTTCAAATGAAATCAGAGCAAAAATTCAGTGCAGATAAAAACAAACTGCGTGCATATGCAAAGCAAATTCGTGCAGAGATTATCAATAAAGAGGATAAGGCTTTGATTATCGGTACATCATTTTTTTCATTAGAGGAGTATAAAAAATGCAAATTACTGCTTTGCTATGTTACTCTCGGTGATGAGGTTGATACAGATAATATCATTAAAAAAGCGTTATCCGACGGCAAAAGAATTGCCGCTCCGTTCTGTACCGATAAAGCCGGTAATATGGAATTTTATTACATAAACAGTCTTGACGATTTAAGCGTTAAATCATTTGGCATAAGAGAGCCAAATCCCGATTACTGCCAAAAGGTATGCGATTTTTCAAATGCAGTTATAATTGTACCCGGACTTTGCTTTGATGCTGACGGTAACCGACTTGGATACGGAAAGGGCTACTACGATAGGTTTTTACAAAAACACCCTTTATTTTCTGTTGGGTTGTGCTATAATAACCTTATTGTTGATAATGTACCTACCGATTGTTACGATAAAAAAATGAATGTAATCATCACCGATACAGATGTTTACAGAATTAATGGAGGATAATATGGATAGGTTTAAGAATTCAAACGAGAATCCTGATTTCTATTTTTCTAACAGTGAGGGTGCACAGGCTAATGCTCCTGTTAAGCAATCAGCACCTCATAATGCAAAAAGAAAGAAAAAATCATCAGGTGTAGGCTCAACTTATCTTTTTTTCATAATTGTTATTTGTGTTTCTGTGGTTGTGTCTATTTATGCAATACTTTGCATGAATGACCTCTTTGCAATTACAAAAACAAAGTCAAATGTAACGGTGTCGTATTCACAGGCAATAGAATCTGCCGATGATGCTATTGATATTCTTGCTGAAAAGGGACTTATCAGATGTAAGAATTTTTGCAAGTTTTTTGTAAGGTTTAGGGATAACTTTATTACAAATTCACGCCTTGGCGGTCCTTATGAAGCAGGCGTATACTACCTTAACGGAAAAATGGGACTTGAAGGTATGCTGGTTACTCTGCAGGGTGACACATCATCTTCCGAAACGGTAACTTTGACCTTCCCTGAGGGATATACCGTTCCCCAGATTGTAAATAAGCTTTCGGAAAATGATGTTTGTGACAAATCGTCATTACTTTCCGTAATTCAGTCAACAGAATTCACCTATTCTCTTGTAACAAATCTCAAGGCAAGTGATTCTGTTCCGTATAGGCTTGAAGGCTTTATGTTCCCCGATACCTATGAGTTTTTCATAAATGAAAGTGCGTCAAGTACTGTTCGTAAGTTCCTTGAAAACGGTGATGCAAAGTTCACCGAAAAATATAAGCAAAGGGCAGAGAAGCTTGGCTATTCAACTTATCAAATAATTACCATTGCATCTATCATTCAAAAGGAAGCGGCTAACGATGAGCAGATGAAGGAAATTGCCGGTATTCTTTACAATCGTTTGGAGGACACCGTTAATTTCCCGACATTAGGTTGTCAGTCAACCGCAGACTATATCACCAATAAGGTTGCACCTAATCTGTCATCAACCTCTTCGCATACTTCGGAATACTATATGGCATATTACAATACAAATAACTCTTCAACCGTTGTTGGACTTCCGGCAGGCCCAATCTGCAACCCGGGTATGACAGCCATTCATGCTGCTCTTTATCCAAAGGATACATCAGCAAAATTCTTCTTCCACGACACAAAGGGTAATTTGTACACAGCAAAAACCTATAGTGAATTTAAGCAAAAGGTTAGGACTTATGCTCCTTATTTGGAATACTAAATTATGAATCAAAAGTTGGAATTGCTTTCTCCTTCGGGAGATATTGACAGATTAAAATTGGCTGTGAAGTTCGGTGCAGACGCAGTATATATCGGCGGTGAAATGTTCGGTATGCGTACAAATCCGTCAAATTTCAATGCCGATCAGCTTAAGCAGGCTGTTGAGATTGTTCATTCGGCAGGCAAAAGATTATATTTAACCTGTAACACCTTGCCGAGAAATAATGAGCTTGATTATCTGCCTGATTATCTAAAATATGTTGAATCAATAGGAATTGATGCGCTTATCATTGCCGATATGGGTGTTCTTGCCTTGGCAAAAAAATATGCACCAAATACAGAAATTCATATGTCAACGCAGGTTGGTATAGTAAACTACGAGGCGGCAAATGCTCTGTATGATATGGGCGCAAAGCGTATTGTAACCGCAAGAGAGCTTTCACTTGATGAAATAAAAACCATTCGTGACAAAACAAATCCTAATTTGGAAATTGAGGTGTTTGTTCACGGCGCAATGTGTATGTCCTTTAGCGGACGTTGTATTCTTTCCGATTATATGGTGGGCAGGGATGCAAACAGAGGGGATTGTGCACAGCCTTGCAGGTGGAAATACCATCTTGTTGAGGAAACAAGACCGGGGCAGTATTTTCCGGTAAATCAGGATGATAAAGGAACTTATATTTTTAACTCAAGAGATCTGTGTATGATTGACCATATCCCCGAGCTTGACAGAGCCGGTATTGATTCCTTCAAAATTGAAGGCAGAGCAAAGAGCGAATACTACACGGCAATCGTAACCTATGCTTATCGTCATGCAATAGATGAGTATATTAACAGCGGCAGGAGGGCTGACTTTGTGCCGTCTCAATGGATTCTTGACGAAATGGAAAAGATGAGCCATAGGGAATATACAACGGGCTTTAATTTCGGTCCTATCAAGGACGGTCAAGTGCTTGATACAGGCGGTTATATTCGCAACTGGGATGTATGTGCACTGTATAAGGAGCAGGCAAACGGCAGGCTTGTTGTCACACAACGTAACAGGTTTTATCAGGGGGATGTGCTTGAGGTTGTCGAGCCGTTCAAAAAGCCATACCAAATCACTGTTGAGGATTTGTATAATGTAAATGATGACGAATATACCGATGTTGCAAATAAGGCAACCGATGTTTATTCCTTTAGGTGCGACAGAGAAATTTCACCTGATGCTATATTCAGAGTGGAGCGTAAATAAACAATAACCCTTTTGTACATAATACAAAGGGGTTATTTTTATGTACAAAAGAATTATATCCTTGTCAATTGTTGTTTTGTTTTTATTTGTGTGTATAGGAGGACGGGTTGGATACATTTCACTCAGCAAAAACTATGTTGTAGATTTTGGTAAAAACTCCTATTCCTTTGTTATTGACAATAAGCAACCCACTGTTTATTATCGATCCGGTATAAAGGCTACAAACAACTGTTATCGCTTTGTTGCAGTTGTAAAGCCAAATCCAAAATGCGTCGGTGAGTTAAATAAGCTTTTTTCAAATTCAAAATGCGATGAAATAATAGAAGAGCTTAAGAAAGGAAAGCCTGTTTTGGTTTACCTTGATTCGTGCCCAACGGTTCAGCTAAATGCAATAAAAATATACAAAGCCCTTTCGTCAAGTAACAATCTTTATCAAATAATTTCAAAATCATCAAACGGATTGTTAAATCATATAGCTTCACCGATAGGCAAATACTCTATTTCGTTTAGCGTTGATGCAAACGGCAGAATGCTTGACGGTGACGAAGGAACAACGGAAAAAATTAATTACGACTCTAACGAGGGATACCAAATATCAATTGATGAGCAGATTCAAAATATAGCTGTAAAAGCGTCATCAAATATGAAATCGGGCTGTGTTGTTGTTATGGATGTGAATGATTCCTCAATCCTTGCATGTGTAAATAAACCGTTTGATGACTACAATATCAAAGCATTCGGCCAATATTGTGTCGGCTCAGTGTTTAAGATTGTTGTGGCTTGCTGTGCGTTGGAAAATAATTGCTCACCGATATATGACTGCAAGGGCACCGTAAAGGTAGGCGATACACAGTTTAGGTGCCAAAACGGCAACGTTCATTCCGTACAAGGATTAAAGCAGGCACTTGCAAATTCATGTAATTGTTATTTTGTAAATCTTGCATTAACGCTTGGCAGGGATAAGCTTTTTGCAACCTGTAATAAGCTTGGCTTTGATTCGTATACCCGTCTTTTTGATGATTGGGATATTCTAAATGCTCAACTTCCGACAAAGAATGATTTAGTCAGTCAGGGTGAGCTTTCTCTGTTTGGATTTGGTCAGGGAAAGCTTACGGTTACTCCTATGCAAATCTGCTCCGTCCTTTGTACGATTGCAAACGGCGGTACCTTCAATCAACCGCGTCTTGTACTAAAGGGTGTTAATGATAAGGGCGAGATGAGTCAAATAATTTATCCACAGGGTAAAAAGGTATTGAGAAAGAGTACCTGTGACAATCTTATTAGATATATGAGGTATGTTGTTACAAACGGCACTGCATCAAGCGTGATGTATAATGATAGATTTTCTGCAGGTAAAACAGCAACCGCCCAGACCGGACAGTATATCAGAAATACGGAAAGATTAAATACTTGGTTTGCAGGAGTGTATCCGTATAATAACCCAAAATATGCAATTGTTGTTATGACCGAAAACGGCTCGTCGGGTGCGGGAGATTGCTGTCCGATTTTCAGTACCATAGTTGAAAACATAGATAATATGTGATATAATAATGCCATAATCTTCCTCGAGGTGATGTTATGGCAGGAAACAAAAAGATTAAAACCTTATTGGTATATAAATTTCTTAATGATTATTCCGATGAAAATAATCCTATTTCAACAACTCAACTTATTCAAATGCTCGCCGAGCAGGGTATTGAGTGTGAACGAAAATCAATTTATGCAGACATTCAAACTCTAAACGATTTTGGTTTTGACATCGTATCTGTCAAATCTCCCAAGCGTGGTTTTTTTATGGCAAGCAGAGATTTTGAAATTCCCGAGGTACGCCTCCTTATTGATGCAGTAACCTCCGCCGGATTTATTACTCCCAAAAAGACGCAGAATCTTGTTGAAAAGCTTGAGGCACTCGTGTCAAAGAATCAAGCAAAATCTCTTGTTACACAGGTGTATTTTGATTCAAATACAAAATGTGATAATGAGGAAGTATACTATATTATTGATGCATTGCACAAGGCAATAATGAATAAGCAAAAGGTTAAGTTTGTGTATAAGCGCAGAAATATCGATGTAGAAAATAAAAAAAGCTACACTGAAAAAACCTTTACTGTCTCTCCTTATGCTCTTATCTGGAAGGAGGACCATTACTACCTCGCCTGCAATAATCAAAAGTATGATAACATTATGAATTTGCGTGTAGACAGAATGAAAAAGGTACAGCTTTTGGATGAACCGAGCAGACCTGTTTGTGAGGTCAGCGAATATAAAAATACTTTTGATGTGGCCGATTATTCTCAAAAAATGTTCGATATGTTCAGCGGTCAAACTGCAAAAATGCGTATCGTTTGTGACCTCGGCTTGAGAGAGCAGATTATGGATAGATTCGGTGCGAAGGTTCCTATGCTTGCATATGACAGTAAGCATTTTGAAACAACTATTGATGTTGCAGTTTCAGAGGGATTAATATCTTGGCTTATGTCATTCGGGAACAAGATAAAGGTTCTTGAGCCTCAAAGTATTGCGGATGCAGTTCAAAACAGAGCAAAAGAAATTTTGGACGCGTATAAATAATTTAAGCTCCTTGAGTTTATCAAGGAGCTTTTGCTATAATGTGCTTAAATCATACGGTGTTTTTTGATATACAAAATAGTTCAACCAGTTGTTAAAAATAATATTTGCAGTACCCTTCCATTCCATACGTGGTGTAGCATTGGTATCGTCGTTTGGAAAGTAGTTGTACGGTATTTCTATGTCTAACCCTTTTTCTTTATCTCTAAAGTATTCCTTTGCCAATGTTTCTCTGTCATACTCGCTGTGACCGGTGATAAAGAATTTTCTGCATTCCATATCAGACACAATGTGGATGCCTGCCATATCACTGTACGAAAGTATTTGCAAATCCTTAACCTGTGCAATATCCTGTGTTTTAATTTCCGTGTGGCGTGAATGAGGAACATAATAAATATCATCAAGTCCTCTCATAAGCGGATGTGTTTCATCCAGGGATTTGTGCGGAAAAATACCAAATATCTTTTTTGATGTTTTGTATTTTTTTATTCCGTAATGATAGTATAATCCGGCCTGGGCACCCCAACAAATATGAAATGTTGAGTAAACGTTGGTCTTGCTCCATTCCATGATTTTGCAAAGCTCATTCCAGTAATCAACCTCTTCAAATTCCATTTGTTCAACAGGTGCACCGGTAATTATCATTCCGTCATATTTATTGCTCTTAACCTCATCATATGTTTTGTAGAATTTATCCATATGGCTTTTAGAAACATTTTTTGCTTCGTGTGTAGCAACCTGTAAAAATTCAACATCAACCTGAAGCGGAGAATTACTGAGCAATCTTAACAGCTGTGTCTCTGTTTCAAGCTTTGTAGGCATTAGGTTGAGTATAATAATTTTTAGCGGTCTAATGTCTTGTGTGTCTGCTCTTGTGTTGCTCATAACAAAGATGTTCTCTATTTCAAGACGTTGCTTTGCCGGCAATTCGTTATCTATTCTTATTGGCATAACTCAACCTCCTTTATAATATCGTTTATGTATTATACCAAAAATACTTTCATTATTCAAGTGCAATATTATATGATTGCCGTTGTATTGAATATAATAATGATATATATTAACAAAAAGATTTAATATATTTATCCTATTATGTATAATATGTCGGTTTTGAATATTTTTGAAAAAATTTTCAAAAAAAGTGTTGACAAAGGGGATGAATAGTGATAAGATGAACAAGTCGTCA
>NZ_CAMFQO010000036.1 GCF_945980375.1 uncultured Eubacterium sp.
ATATATCCGAGAATATGCCGTCCGCTTGAGGCTCCTATGTCTATTGCTAAATAATATGTCATTGTGTTAATCCTTAAGAGAAAGTGTATTTTCCTGCAGTAACATTATGTTTTTCACCATTCGGCAAAATAATTTCTGCTGTGCAATTTGCAGGTATTTCAATTGAGTAAATAATACCGTTGTTTTTGTATTCCCATTTTGATGAAATCTTTCCTAAAGGCGAGTTATATGTGGCACTCGCAAATCCGATAGACTTGTCCGGATGGGGAGCAATTGTAATCTTGCCGTAATTAAGCTTTATTCCGGCAACATCTCCAAAAAGCCACCCGGCAATTGCGCCGTAAGAATAATGGTTTAGTGATGCGCTAACCTTATGATTCTCATCAATTCCGTTCCAGGTTTCCCAAATTGTAGTTGCACCTTTTTTTACTTCATAAAGCCATGAAGGAGCTGTATCCTGCAATAGAAGTTTGTAGGCAGTATCCGTATGACCGTATGAAGACAGAACACTGCATAAAAACGGTGTAGACAAAAAGCCTGTGTTCAAATGATAATTATTATTTTTCACAAGCTCATTTAAATTATCTGATGCAGTTTGCTTTTCTGATTGATTCAAAATATCTAAAGCAACAGGTCTAACATAGCTTGCTTGGCGATCAGAATTTATTTTTCCGTTCTTAACAAAATACGCACGATAAGCCTCTTTAATTTTTTCAGATAAATTCAAATAATATTTGCTTTCGGAGTCTTTTCCCGTTTTTTTTGCAGCCACACTTAAAAGATATGCTGAATAGGCAAAATATGCAGTGGGAACTTCAGGTGAGCCTTTCATAAGAGTTTGCTTAAGTGCATCCTTTGAATTAACATCCGGCTCCAGCCATTCTCCCCAATGAAATCCTGTATCAACAATATATTTTTTGTTTTTATCAATTTTAAATTTAGATTTAATACGACTTTTGTGGGCTCTTTTTTCACAGAAATCCACCCATTTCTTCATTGCACCATAGTTTTCTTTAACTATATCAGTACAGTTATACACCCTGCATAAAGCATTAGGTACTATAGTGATTGCATCTGCCCAACCTGCAGAGCCGTTAGATAATTTTTTAAAAAATCCATCCGGCTCACTATTAGGTGCAACACCGGGTATTTTACCGTCTTCAAGCTGATTTGCTCTAACTTCGTTTAACCACTTTCTAAATACCGGATAGCAGTCCATTAGATACATACCGGTATTAACAAAAGCAGCTGCATCACCTGTCCATCCCTGTCTTTCCCGTGTTGGGCAATCAGTAGGTATATCGGCAAAATTTCCTTTCATACTCCAAAGAGAATTTTTTACAAGTTTATTTACATCTTCGTTGCCGCAAACAAACGAACCGGTTTCATCCATATCGGAATATACTGCTTGCGCGGTGAATTTAATGTCATCTATATTAATATCTGTTTCAACTTTAACATATTGAAATCCGAAAATGCAAAATTGCGGTTTGTATTCGTTTTGCCCTTCCTTACATATATATTCAACTTGCTGATAAATCATATTTTCAGGCGTTGGAGCTTCGTGCTGAAAATTATCAATGGTAAAGTTTCCGTTTTCATCTAATCCTTCACCGTGAACAAGTTTGATTTTTTGACCTTGTTTAGCTTTGACTGAAAAGCTTACATAGCCGGCAATATTTTGCCCAAAATCAATTACGGTATCGCCGTTAGGCGTTTTAATAACTGTCCCTTCAAACTTTTCTTTTTCCTTTATGTGGACATTGTTACTGCACTTTAGATTCTGATAACCAAAGTTTTCTATCTTTACTTGATGAAATTTTTCTATCGCAAAAAAGCCGTCGCCGATAGTAGAATCAACCACTTCACCAAAATCAAGACCGTTTTTCAATATAGGCCCATATTGAGAAGCCTGCCAACTTTCATCTGTAATTAAAACGGAGGCTCCATTAATTTCCAGCTGTGCTAAAAGAGAAATATCATCACCAAATAAATTACCGTTTGGATTATTCATTCCGCTTTTGCCCCTGTACCAGCCATCGCCCAAAACAACTACTATCTCGTTTTTGCCTTCGTTAATCAATTCAGTAACATCATAAGTCTGATATTCCAAATTTACAGAATATTCTGAAGTCCCGGGCGTTAAAACATAATCGCCTACTCTTTGGTTATTGATAAACGCTGTATATAATCCGTGAGCGGTTATGTATAATCTTGATGTGCCTGTTTTTTCCACATTAAATGTTTTTTTCAAATAAGACGCGGGACGGGAGTTAACCTTTGTCAAATTTTCGATTTCAGGATTAATCCATTTTGCAACCCACTGATTTTTATCTAAAAATGCAGTTTCAAAAACAGTTGACTGTGTTTCACCCTGTACATCGTTTTCGTCAAAAAGGGTGATTTCAATAAGGACTCTTTGCCTGCTATGCAAAGGGCCTTGGAAATATGCAAACATATCCGATGTATGGCATTTATTTGTCGAATAAAATAAGTCGCCTTTTTTGTCATTACAATAGTTATAAGCATTTATAATATATGCAGTTTGCTGAATTCCATCATCGCAGTTCCAACTTATGTAAGGCTTTTTTATGTCGATGCCGATAGGACTTTTCAAATGTTCAACTTTAATATTAATCGCTTTCAAAATATGTCTCCTATTATATCTTTGAATTTAGATATTTTGCTGATAATTCAAGTGATTTAACGGGATTTTTATCTATCCAATTCTTGTGACTTTCAAGTATAATTGCTTCGGTATTGCAGGACTTTGCTTTCTCAATCAGTGAAGCTATATTCATATTACCGCAGCCAAGCTCCATGCTGTCATTTTTAATTATTGGAGTTATTGATGCAGAAGAAAGTCTTGAGCCCCTGTCAGTAATATGATAGCATCTCATTCTGCTTGAAAGTATATCTATTATATCAAGTGGATTAACACCTGCGTCGCAAGCCCAATATGAGTCAAACTCAAAGTTCACATATTCTTCGTTTGTTTCGTTTATCAGTAATGAATAAGGGCAGTTTTGAAGATATTCACTTTGCTGATTGTCAAAATGAACAAATTCAACATTGTGGTTATGATAGAGCAAGTTTATGTCATTCTTTTTTAACTCTTCGCCTGCTTTATTAAGACGCTGTACCAGTTTCTTGACTTCATTTTTATCATTATATGCAAAGCGATACATTCCGGTAACAACAATATTTTTAGTGTTAAATGAATGTGCCTCATTTATAACTGAATCAATATCATTTTCAATGCTGCCTAAATCTTCGTGAATACTGCAAACTTCAAGTCCCGATTTTTTAACAAGGGATTTCCAATCAAATTTTCCTGCTGAACCTGTAGGCATACCGGCGGCTTTTGTAAGCACTCTTACTATAAACGGCGTGGGCTTTATCATAAATCCATTTAATTCAATAGAGTCATAGCCTGCCGACTTAATAGAGTTTAACACATTTAAAGTATTTTCCTCGGTTTTGCACACCGAGCCTATCATAATTTGCTGAACTGCTTTTTTTATCATTTAAATCCCTCTTTTTTTAGCCTGCATATTTTCCGAGATGAGTTAGACTGTTTTTAGGTGTTCTTTCATATGTTGAGCGGTTAACCTCGCAAAGTCCGAATGTAAGAGCAAAACCTTTTTGCCATTCAAAATTATCAAGAAGTGACCAATAACAGTAGCCTAAAATATTTATTCCGTCCTGCTGACAAGACTGAATCCCATTTATTGCTTTATCGATAAAATTACATCTTATATTGTCATCATCAACAGCAATTCCGTTTTCAGTTACAATTATCGGCACATTTGGCATTTCTTTATTAACTCTGCGAATAACGTGTTCCAAAGCTTCGGGATATATTTCGTAATCCATTTGAGTCATTGGAACTCCGTTTTCGACCGGCACTATACCGTCTTTGTCATAAACAGTCCTTGTGTAGTTTTGAAGTCCAAAGAAATCATCATCTTTTATGTATTCAACATAATGTCCGAACTCTTCGTCCCAATTTTTCTTTGCCTTTTCTTCTCCGCCTTCTACACATTGAATATCATGAAGTGATAAAGTTATTCCTACATTTATTTTCGGATTGATTGATTTAATTACATTTTTTGCTGCTTTATGGGCATTTATAACTATTTCGTCTCCGGTTTCACCCGCTGCTGAAACAAAAGTATGTGGGTTCATATCCCCGAAAACCTGCATATTTTCAATGGCTGTTAATTTCATTTTTTCCATCGGATTTGAAAGATTTAATCCTACTTGAAGCTGACCTTCCATATCATTAGAATTGTCATTTTGCTCAACATTTGAAATTTTTGGTGTATTACCGCCTGTTTTCGCCATCATTTGCTTCATAAAGCGTTCCATAAGCGATTTAACCTGAAGTCGCATATTTGCTTCATTTATGGTGCAAATATAATTTACATCGTCCTTAATATTTTCAACGACATATTTTGTATAATTTGCAAATAGTTCTACAACTTCTTCGTTTTCCCATCCGCCCATTTCTATTAACCATTTCGGCGAAGTAAAATGATGTAATGTTATAATGGGTTCAACATTGTATTTTTTACAGCAATCAATTACATCTTTGTAGTGCTGTATTTCTTTTTCGTCAAATATCCCTTTTTGCGGTTCTATTCTAGCCCATTCAATGGAAAAACGATATGCATTTAGACCTGCATCAGAAAGCATTTTTATGTCTTCCTCGTATTTGTTATAATGATCTACTGCCTTACCGCTGGGTTCAACAAATTGGGAATTTTTCATTTGCTCCATTGCCCAATAATCAGAATATATATTATTTCCCTCAACTTGATGTGCTGATGTTGCGGCACCAAGTAAAAAATCTTTACTAAACTTTTTCATAAATAATTCTCCTATGCCTTCTTTATTTTTGAAAGTGCCTGAGCTATTTGCTTTGCCTCGTTGCTGCTTAATTCTATACCTGCTTGGGTTAAAAGCTTACTAAGAGGTTGACGGGCAACGACAGCCATCATAGCTTTAGGAATTTCAACTCCTTTTCCCATTCCGCCTGCCATTTTATTTCCTAAATTCTGCATCATTGCATCAAGCAGAGCTTTACCTTCATCCGTACTTTGAATTTCAGCCATTGTACTTGAAAGAGAAAGATAGTTGCTGTCTGCCTGCTCGGATTCTTCGGGCTTGTCAAACCAGTTTTTAACCTTTTCCGGTGAAGCAAAATATTTTGGATTCGGAGCAGTTACCTTTTGTATTTCAGCATTATCAACTAAACCGTTAGATTTGGCAATGATTTTGTGAATACCGTTGATAGGCACATTAAATTTGAAAATATGTTTGCCGTGCTTCGTTTCAAATTCTTCTCCGTCAACGAACAGGGTAACATCATTTTGGTTCGAATATACTTTTACTTCTGTAATTGGCTCAATTCTGTCATGATAACGCTTTGAGCAAATATGCACAAACGGTTCATCTGACCACCAAGCCTTGTAAATATAAAACGCATCCTTTTTTTCTTTGCGGTCAAATGTAACAAGCCCTTTATGGTTTTTTCCGGGATCTCCGGCTTCATTTCTTCCCGCTGCCGCAAATTCAAACATATTCCAACAATAGGTTCCCCATATATATGGGCGAGTCGAAAACATTTCAAGCATATGTTCATGGTAAATGGCTTGATAGCTTTCAGTAAAATCGCCCTTTTCGGGCTTTGGAGATTGTAAATTAATAACAGAATCTGCTCCGTATTCGGTTAAACCAATGGCAACATTGGGATGTTCTTTGTGAAAATCATCAAACCACTTGTCATTATCTTCCACATCTCCCACATACCAGCCGTAATATAAATTATAGCCTCTTAAATCAGGCAGGGTTATGAGAGGAGAATCAGTTTCAAGCATAAACAGATTTGCCATAGCAGATAATCTGCTTTTGTCCATTTCGTGAACCAAATCATTAAGTATTTTGTGATTTTCAATTAAGTCATCTGTTACGCCCTGTAATGTTATCTCGTTTGATAATGCCCAACAAATAATAGACGGATGATTATAGTTTTGCGTAATTAATTCCTTCATTTGAGAAATAGTGTTTTCTCTTGCAGTAGGCATATGAATAGTGATATATGGTATTTCAGCCCAAACAATTACACCTTTTTCATCACATAATTCATAAAAATAATTGTCATGCTGATAGTGTGCAAGCCTTATGGAATTTGCTCCCATTGAGAGAATTATATCCATATCATTCTCATGCATTTCCTTTGTTAAAGCGTTGCCAACACCTGCTCTGTCCTGATGCCTTGATACACCGTGAAGAGGATAGCTTTTTCCGTTTAAGAAAAAGCCTTTTTCACTGTCAATATAGTATTCTCTCACCCCGAATCTGTCATAAATTCTGTCAACAGGTTGTTTGTTTTTTGTCAAGGTTGCCGTAATGTTATAAAGATAAGGGTCTGCCAAACCATTCCACAGGTGAACATTTTTTATTTCTACCGAACCTTTTACTTTCCCTTTATTATTTTCATATGTAGGATACAGAACAGTTTTGCTGACAGAATCAATAGAAACAACTACTTCGTCTGCGTTACCTGCAAAATATGCTTCTATCTCAACAATGGCATTATTGCCTTCTATTCTTGGAGTTACATATAATCCTTTACCGCCATAATAATCCAAGTCGAAATGATTTTCATTTACGATAATAAGATTTACATCTCTGTAAATACCGCCGTAAAATGTAAAATCAGCTCTTTGAGGATATACCTTATCATTAGGTGAATTATCGACAAATACTTTTAAACTATTTTCATTCTTAAGATAATCGGTAATATCACTCCTGAAAGTAGAATATCCTCCGTTATGTTCTGCTATTTTTACATCGTTCAATAAAACAGTGCAGGACGAATTTACGCCATTAAATTCGATATAACAACGCTCATTGCTTTCTATCAGAGGTTTGCAAAAAGTTTTTTCATATGTGCATATGCCTCTGTAATATTCTTCAGGTCCTGTCTGACCGTCAACAGAATTCCAAGTATGGGGAATATTTACTTTTTCTGTTTTTCCTTCTTTCTTAAAAATCCAATTTTCATTAAAATTTATTGCTTTTCTCATATATGCTCCTGATAGTAAAGTAATGACAGATAATTTCTTTATGAAAATTATCTATGTTTTTAAAATTCAATAAAATTACTCTTCAGTAAATTCTATTACCGTTTCTTCAACTATTTCGCTTTTGTTTTCCTGTGATAATTTAGATTTTTTGTATGCTATGTTTGTCTGAACCTCTTCCATTTTTTCAAAGGTAAGATTGCTCTTTTTCATAGCTAAAATTGTGCAAATCCAGCCGATTATCGGAAATCCTATAAGAAGTACAACAGTAATAACTTTTACACCTACAGTAAGAGGATCGCCTTGCTGAGGCACAGTTGTTGTATAACCAATCAAGCCGATCATTGCAGTGGCAATGAACGCACCGAAAGAAGATATTGCCTTATCAACAAAGCTATATGTTGCTGATACAGCAGCGGGCATATATTTGCCTGTACGGTCAAACTCATAGTCAACTATATCCATACGAAGTGAATTTGTTGCCACACTTACAACCATTTTAGTTGCGTTTACCGCAAAATTTAAAAGTAAAAATACAATTGCGATTATTACACCCAAAGCTACTGATGATGCCTTCTTATTCATCAAATCGCCTATCATAGAGGCAGGTGCAAACAAAATAAATGCTGCGTAAATTATGTTAACAACAATACAAATTTTTGACCAGTCAACCATAACCTTTAAGCTGCCTTTTTTACCTGCAATTTTTGAACCAATAACTGCAAATATTATCGACGGGAGCATAGCAATGGCAGAAAGAATTGACGAAAGTGACATAGAACCTACGATTATACCGAAAAGCATTGTTGATACAACAGATGCCGAACCGATAGTTTGCGCAAGCTTGTCACTGCCGGCTGCAATAATATAGCGTTGTAATTCCTTATTACTCTTAATGAGATTAACCATATCTTTGATAGACGGTTTTTCTTCTTTTTCTTTTCCTATTTTAATGTTTTCAAAGTTTTCAGGCTTGTCAAATTTTGAAACACCTATACAAGACAGCAGATAAAATACAAACGAAACTGCAACAACTACAATGTTGAGAGTTTCAAAATATTGAGTAGACTGAATGTTGTTGAATTTTGGAAGAATAACAGACATTGAAACAACAGACATAATCATTGGAGCTAAATAGGAATATGCCGTATTCCAAACCGAAATGGTAGGTCTCTGTTTAGGATCGTTAGTTAAAACATTTGCATTGATTTGTCCTGAGATACTGCAAAATGTATAACCAATAATATAAATCACATAGCAAAGGACAAAAAATACTATTCCTAATGCACCTTCAAGATGAAGCTTTGGTCCGATATTGCACATAAGTGTAGTAGCAACTGACATAGTTGCCCATCCGATCATTGTGAAAAACCTTATTTTGCCGTGTTTACTCTTAAATCTTTCCATTACCAGTGCAATTATCGGGTCTGTGATACCATCGAATAATCTCGAAAATGTAATGATTACTCCTGTAACGGCAACAAGTATACCGAAATTTGCATTACCAATGTATGTAGCCGATGTCATTAGTACATAAAACACCATTTGACCTATACCGGTCATTGTTGTTAATGCGATTTGCCAAGTTTTCGCCCTGCTGTAAACAGGTGACGGCTTTGCGTTTTTTTCTTTCATAATTTTTACTCCTTTTCAATTTTTTAATGAAAACTTGCTTTTTGGTTGTCTTTAGTGTATCATTAAAAAAAAGAAACGAATAGAAAAATATTGTTAAGTATAGCAAAATATTATCATATTTATGTAATTTCGAGGTGTTATTATGGACTCAAGCTTGTTTGAAAGGTTGCTACACGTACTTCTGAAAACTCCTGTATTTAAACTCGATAATAAAGATGAACAGTTAGAACAATTTGAAAATGAGTATTGTTTTGATGAAAACTTGCAGCCTATGTTTACTAAAACAATTCTTCTTAATATTATTTCTGATGTAGAAAAAAATGTCATCTACGAAATCGCAGATGACATTAATGTCTATATATCTATATTTAACTTCGAGAATGAAATATATTTAGTGGGACCTTATGTAAGGGAAGAATATTCAAAACAAGATATTGATAATTTGTTGATAGAGTATCATCTTCCTTCTGCATATTCATTGTCACTAAAATTGTATCGCAACTCACTGTCTTTGATTTACCACAATCAGTTATATAATATAATTAATTCGTGTATTTACGCTTTTAACCCTTCAACTGCTGAATTTTTATATAAAAGACTTGAAAGCGACTTTTTTATTAACGACAACAATATTAAAAATATCAACTATGACGACAAAAATTACAGCAGTATTTACAGAAGATATGACAGTGAAAGAGCATTTGAACATTTGATTAGAATGGGAGATGTTGAAAATGTTATTGCTATGCAGCAAATAATGCTTGATAATGCACAAAATTCAGGCTTTTTGAAATCAAATACATCATATATAAATCCGGCTGTTAGTTTTGCCATACTTCGTACTCTTGCAAGAAAAGCAGCAGAGAGCAGCGGACTTTCTGTTGTAACTATTGATGAAATTACTCAGCGTTATGCACAGTTGGCAGATTCAGCTGTAACGATATCCAGGCAAGAAGAGTACTCAAAGAAAATGATACTTGAATTAACAAAGGCTGTTCGTGAACATCAGTTAAAATATTCAAATTATTCTTTGCCTGTTGTGAGAACGCTTGAATACATTATTTCTCATTTAAGTGACGAGTTAAAAATAATTAATCTTGCAAAACAGGTAGATATGTCTGTTTCAAATTTTTGCAAGTTATTTAAAAATGAAACCGGTTTAACTGTAAATGAATATATCACAACTCAAAGATGCAAAAAAGCCGCAGAATTTCTGTCTCAAACAAATTTTCCGGTACAAGAAATAGGAAGCTATGTAGGCTATGATGATAATAACTATTTTGTAAAGGTTTTCAAAAAAGTCTATAACACTACTCCTACACAATACAGAAAGAATCAAAGAAAAAAATAATGATGCATATGTTTTGTTAATGTATCATTACACGACCACTTATTGACACTTATGATTGAAAAGCGGTAGCATTACAAGTTGCTAACTGTTAATTTATTCTTTTCTATTGTTTTTGTAAAGCTTTTTTACAGGTGGTCGCCTAATATTTTTACTCACTTATCCAATTTTCTTAAAGCTTCAACTTGAAAATATC
>NZ_CAMFQO010000037.1 GCF_945980375.1 uncultured Eubacterium sp.
TTTATATACTATATATAGTATAATATAAATGTTGAAATTTTATATTTTTTGGAGGTAACTATATGTCAGTTGATAAAAAGATTAGCGATAAAAAATCAGCACTTGAATCTGCTCTTAAACAAATTGAGAAGCAGTACGGTCAGGGTGCTATTATGCGTTTGGGTGAAAGTGCTCATTTGAAGGTTGATGCTATTTCAACCGGTTCTTTAACCTTAGACCTTGCTACCGGTATCGGCGGATTGCCAAAGGGAAGAATTATCGAAATTTACGGTCCTGAATCATCAGGTAAAACAACACTTGCACTTCACTGTGTCGCAGAGTGTCAAAAGCTTGGCGGAGAGGCTGCGTTTATTGATGCAGAGCATGCTCTTGACCCAACATATGCTCAGGCTCTTGGTGTAAATGTTGATTCACTTTTGGTGTCACAGCCTGATAACGGCGAGCAGGCACTTGAAATTACCGAACAGCTTGTAAGAAGCGGAGCAGTTGATATTATTGTTGTTGACTCGGTTGCCGCTCTTGTTCCTCGATCAGAGATTGAGGGTGATATGGGTGATTCACACGTTGGCTTGCACGCAAGGCTTATGTCACAGGCATTGCGTAAGCTGACAGGTGCAATTAACAAGTCAAACTGTATAATAATTTTCATCAATCAGCTTCGTGAAAAGGTTGGCGTAATTTACGGCAATCCGGAGGTTACAACAGGAGGTAGAGCTCTCAAGTTCTACTCCTCAATGCGTATTGATGTTAGAAAGACCGAGCAGCTTAAGGCTCCGGGTAATGAGTTCATCGGTTCTCGTACAAGAGCAAAGATTGTTAAGAATAAGGTTGCTCCGCCGTTTAAGCAGGCAGAGTTCGACATTATGTACGGCACCGGTATAGACAAAATCGGTGAGATAGCTGACCTTGCCGTTACACTTGGTATTGTTAGCAAGGGCGGTGCTTGGTTTACCTACGGAGAAGAAAGATTCCAAGGTAAAGAAAAGTTTAAGGAATATATCAAAGCAAATCCCGATGTTCAGCTTGAGCTTGAAAACAAGATTAAGGGTATGTTAGCGGACAACAGCTCAAATGATACCGAAGAAATTTCTCCGGCAGATGAGCCCGTTGTGTCTGCTGCTCCCGTTACTCAAACAAGGGCTGCTGCAAGAGCAAAGCTTGACATCGCAATTGATGACGACGAGGATTAATGAAAATTTCACATACTAAAGGCAGAGGTAAAAAAATACATCTGCTCCTCGATGACGAATATCAAATAACAACAGATATAGATTTTTGGGCAGAGCATTATTTCAAGGACGGTACTGAAATCACTCAAGAGGAATGGGAAAGTCTAACCGATTCCATATATTATAAAAAGGCTGTTGACAAATGCTATGATTTGCTCTCGAGGCGAGATCATTCCGTTAAAGAGCTGAAAACAAAGCTTCTTCGTACTGTTGATGAAAAAAATGCCGATAAAGCTATTGAAAAAATGCTTGAGCTTGGTTATCTTGATGACGAAAAGTATGCAAGAAATCTTGTTAAATACCTTGCTCAAACAAGGAATATGTCCAAAAATCATATCAAGCAGGAAATGTTCAAGCGTGGTATTCCAAATGAAATAATTAATTCGGTTATGGAGGATTACGAGTTTGACAATGTTTCCTGTGTTGTTGATTTGATTTTGACAAAATACAGGAACAAATTAAACAATGAAGACGGTAACAAAAAGGTTATTGCTTCATTGATGAGAAAGGGCTTTTCCTATTCTGATATAAAAAATGCTTTTTACAGAATAGAAAATGAAGAATACGATTAATGGCAAAGGGTTTTAGTGTAGGTATGATTTCGCTTGGCTGTCCAAAAAATCAAGTGGACGGCGAAGCACTTTTGGCAAAGCTTTCTCAAGCGGGATATAATATAGTAAACACCATTGAGGCTTCAGATGTTATGATTGTTAACACCTGTGGATTCATTGAGGATGCAAAAACTGAAGCAATTGAAACAATATTGGAGGTTGCACAATATAAGGAAGCAGGCCTTATTTCCGCGATAGTTGTTACAGGCTGTCTTGCCGAGAGGTATCAGGATGAAATATTAAAAGAAATGCCCGAGGTAGATGCTGTTATAGGTATAGGTGCAAATGCCGATATTGTGAAGGTTTGCGGTAAAGCATTGTGCGGAATTAAAACCTCCAGCTATCCAAACAAGTGTTATCTTCCTTTAGATGGCGAAAGGGTGCTTTCTACGCCGTCTCATTGGGCGTATTTGAAGATTTCGGATGGTTGTGACAACAAATGCTCATACTGTGCCATTCCCGGCATCAGAGGACGTTTTCGCTCAAGAGATATGGATTCTGTTGTTGATGAAGCGAGGCTTCTTGCATCAAAGGGTGTAAAGGAGCTTATTCTTGTAGCACAGGACACAACTAAGTACGGGCAGGATTTATACGGCGAATACTCGTTGGATAAGCTGCTTAAAAGGCTTGTAAAAATTGACGGAATAGAATGGATAAGGTTGTTTTACTGCTATCCTCAAAGGATTACCGACAGCTTGATTGATACAATAGCAGCTGAAGAAAAGATATGTAATTATATTGATATTCCTTTACAGCATGCAGATAAAAATGTTTTGAAAAGTATGAACAGAGTAGGGGATGCCGAGGAATATAAGGCATTAATCGAAAAGATGCGAAAAGCCATTCCCGACCTTGCATTGCGTACAACGTTTATGGTTGGCTTCCCGGGCGAAACAGAGGAGCAATTTGCAAATTTGTCTGATTTTGTAAAAGAGGTTAAATTTGACAAAATGGGTTGCTTTGCCTTTTCTCCGGAGGAGGATACACCTGCATACGATATGGATAATCAAATTGACGATGATGTTAAAAAGCGTCGTCAGGAAATATTGATGAATACGCAGTTCTATATTACCGAGGCATCAAATAAAAATAGAGTGGGCAATGTTTACAAGGTAATTGTGGATAACATAGATGACGGAAAATATGTCGGCCGTTCTTATATGGATTCTCCCGAAATTGACAGCGGTATAATTTTTACCTCTGATAAAAAAATAAATATCGGAGAATTTGTTTTTGTAAAAATTACCGATTATGACGGATATGATTTGATAGGAGAGTATTATGAATTTACCTAATAAAATTACTGTGTTTAGATTCTTTTGTATTCCTGTGTTGTGGTTGTTTTCTATTTGGCAATTTAGGTATCATTGGGTTGCGGCACTTCTTGTATACTTTGTTGCCTGTGTTAGCGATACAGTTGACGGAAACATTGCAAGAAAGCATAAGCTTGTAACGGATTTCGGAAAGCTTATGGATCCATTGTCGGATAAAGCTTTGGTTCTTGCTGCTTTTCTTATCCAGATTAATCTTGGCGTAAGGACAGACCTGGTCATTATGATAATGATGGCAAGAGAATTCCTTGTTGCAGGTATGCGTATGGCCGCAACTGTTGAGGGCGAGGTTATTGCCGCAAATGTTTTCGGTAAGGCAAAAACATTTATTCAAATGGCATCAACAGGTATGACCTTCCTTTTGTTAGCAATTTTGGAAAAAGACGGAGAAATTATTATTTCTACAAATGGCTTTAATGCGCCTGATTGGCTGAATATTTACTGTACCGTTGCATTTTGGATTTCGGGTATTGTTACAATGTTAAGCGGAATAAAGTATACAATTGACGGTTGGCATTTTATCAAAACAAAATAATACTTGCAATTAATCATTAAAGTGAATATAATGTATATAAAGGCTGTGATTGGGAGAAGTAGTAAACCAAAACCATTCAGAGAGCAAACGGTTGGTGAAAGTTTGTATGGCTTTGCTTATGAAATGCACCCATGAGTTTCTCAAAGGAATTTAGTATTTTGAGACGGCGGCACCGTTATCTGCAAAGGCTATATTGGTAGCTTGAGTATAAATCAGAGTGGAACCGCAGTACTACTGCCTCTGTCGTATGACAGAGGCTTTTTATTTTACCGAAAGGATAATGTTTATGTTTGAACGATATAAGGAGGACATACAGAGCTTTATAGATCACGATCCCGCAACGGAAAACCCGTTTGAAATTATTTTTCTTTATCCGGGCTTTAAGGCGCTTCGTTCTCATAAAAAGGCTCATTGGTTTTATAAGCATAATATGCCGTTTATTGCAAGAGCAATCAGCCAACGCTCTGCCCATAAAACAGGAATTGAAATTCATCCCGGTGCAACTATCGGCAGACGAGTGGTAATTGATCACGGACACGGAATAGTCATTGGAGAAACCGCAGAAATAGGCGACGATGTTATGATATATCAGGGGGTTACCTTAGGCGGTACCGGTAAGGATGTCGGCAAAAGGCATCCTACAATTCAAAGCGGTGTTATGATTGGTGCAGGTGCAAAGGTGCTTGGTCCCATAACAATCGGGAAAAATGCAAAGATTGCCGCCGGAGCCGTGGTTGTAAAGGATGTTGACCCAAACTGTACCGTTGTTGGTGTTCCGGGAGAGATTGTCAGAATTGATGGGGAACGGGTTGACGATTTGGATCAAATTAATATTCCCGATCCGTTGATGAATGCAATAAGGCATAATGAAGAGCAGATTAATAATCTTAAGGAAGAAATAAATAAGCTAAAGGAGTATATAAATGAAGATATTTAACACATTGTCAAGAAGTAAAGAGGATTTTGTACCGGTTGATCCTAATGAGGTAAAGATTTATGCGTGCGGACCGACTGTGTATAATTATATTCACATTGGTAACGCAAGACCTCTTTGTGTTTTTGATGTTCTTCGTAGGTATATGGAATACAGAGGCTACAATGTAAAATTTGTTCAAAATTTTACAGATGTTGATGATAAAATCATTAAGAGAGCAAATGAGGAAAACAGTACCTTTGAGGAAATCTCAAAAAAGTATATTGATGAGTTTTGGATTGATGCTCACGGACTTAATTTTAAGGATGCTACAGTTCATCCAAAGGCAACGGAAAATATTGATGAGATAATCGAAATCATCAAATCCTTGGAGGAAAAGGGATATGCCTACGCTGTTGACGGTGATGTTTATTACAGAACATCGAAGTTTAAGGGTTACGGCAAGCTTTCACATCAGCCTATTGATGATTTGCAGTCAGGTGCAAGAATTGCAGTAGGTGAAAAGAAAGAGGATCCGCTTGATTTTGCCTTGTGGAAGGCTGCTAAGGAGGGCGAACCGTATTGGGATTCTCCTTGGGGAAAGGGCAGACCCGGCTGGCATATTGAATGCTCTGCCATGAACAAAAGATATTTGGGCAACACCATTGATATTCATTGCGGTGGACAGGATTTGATTTTCCCTCATCACGAAAATGAGATTGCTCAATCAGAGGCTGCAAATGATGCAATGTTTTCAAAATATTGGATGCACAATGGATATATTAATGTTGATAATGTAAAAATGAGTAAATCACTCGGCAACTTCAAAACCGTAAGAGAAATTGCAGATGTATACGGATACGAGGTTATCAGATATTTTCTTATTTCATCCCATTATCGTTCACCTATTAATTACAACCTTGAAATAATTGAGCAATGCAAATCTGCACTTGAAAGATTATATAATTGCCGTGAAAGTCTTGATTTTGCAGTAAAAAATGCAAGCACAGATATTCCTGACGACGAAGAAATAATCAAGCTTATTGACAGCAGAAAAGAGCAGTTTATCACTGTTATGGACGACGACCTTAACACAGCCGACGGTATTGCCGCTATCTTTGATTTGGTTAGCGATATTAACACAAAAATCATCAATAAGGATGTATCAAAAAATGTTTGCACCGCTGCTGCAGATATGTTTGATGAACTGACAGGCGTTTTAGGCCTTGTATATAACAGAAAGTCAAACAGCCTTGATGAAGAAATAGAAAAGCTTATTGAGGAGCGTCAGCAGGCAAGAGCCAATAAGGATTGGGCAACTGCAGACAGAATCCGTGATGAATTAAAGGAACAGGGTATTACATTAAAGGATACACCTCAAGGCGTTATCTGGACAAAGGATTAAAGAAAAGGAATGTTATTATGGTTGACAGAAAACGATTTAAGAACGTAGAAATTTCAAGACTTGGTCTTGGAAATATGCGTTTGCCTTGTAAAACACCGATTAAAAGAGAAGCAAATCCGTTAATTGATTATAATAAGGCTCAAGAGCTTGTTGATATGGCTTATGAAAACGGAGTAAACTATTTTGACACCGCCTATATGTATCATGCCGGTAATAGTGAAAAATTCATTGGTCAGGCTCTAAAAAAGTATCCAAGAGAAAGCTATTATTTGGCAGATAAGCTTCCTATTTGGATGTGTAAAAAGCCCGCCGATATGCAAAAGATTTTTGACAAGCAGCTTCAAAGAACAGGTATAGATTGCTTTGATTTTTATCTTCTTCATTCTCTTGACAAGGGAAATTTTGAAAAGTGTGAAAAGTACGGCGCATACGATTTTCTTCTTGAAAAGCAAAAGCAAGGCTTGATTAAAAACATCGGCTTTTCCTTCCACGGTACAATTGATGATCTAAAGGCTATTGTTGCTGCACATCATTGGGATTTTGCACAGATACAGATGAATTACCTTGATTGGAAAAATCAGGATGCTAAAACTCAGTACGAAATATTAACCGAGGCAGGTATTCCCGTTATCGTTATGGAGCCTGTCAGAGGCGGTAAGCTTGCAGATGTTCCAAAGAGGGTAGAGGAGTTGTTTAAGAATAATGCGCCGGATAAAAGTATAGCTTCTTGGGCAATTCGTTTTTGTGCAACTCACGATAATGTACTTACTATTTTGAGCGGTATGAACGCAAAGGAGCAAATGCTTGATAATCTTCAGTCGTTAACCGACTTTGTTCCTATGACAGATGTTGAATTAAAGATTTGTCAAAATGCCGCATCTATCATAAACGAAAGCGAAATTATACCGTGTACAGGCTGCGATTACTGTGCCGATTGTCCAAAGAGTGTAAAAATCAGTACAATATTTGATGTATACAATAAGCTCAAGACAGGAGAGTATACAGCTGAACAGGCAAAGGAAAAATATGCACAGATTGATGTAAATCATACACAGTGCGTTGCCTGTGGAAAATGCAAGGAGCATTGTCCGCAAAGCATTGACATACCAAAGATGTTATCCGAAACAATATCTTCAGTATTCTAAAACAAAAACAGCAAGGTTTTTAACCTTGCTGTTTTTTGTACGTAATAAATTATAACGCGCTAACCAATTCGCTCATATCATACATTCCGGGCTGCTTACCCATCATATAAACTGCGGCATTAACCGCGCCAACGGCGAAAACCTCTTTTGACCTTGCTGAATGAGAGAGTGTTATTATCTCATCTCTTCCTGCGAATATTATCTCGTGTTCACCGACGATTGTGCCGCCTCTGATAGCATGCATACCAATTTCATTTTTAGTACGCTTTTCTCTTTTGGAGTGTCTGTCATATTCATATTTCATTCTGTTGTCAAGCTCGTCGTTAATTGCATCCGCAAGCATTAAAGCAGTACCTGACGGAGCATCAATCTTTTGATTGTGGTGCTGTTCAACAATTTCAATATCAAATTCATCACCGAGCAATGCCGCAGCCTTTCTTGCAAGGTTAGCAAGAAGGTTGATGCCAAGACTGTAATTATATGTGAAGAAAATAGGGCAATCGTTAGATGCGTCTTTTATTTTTTGCTTTTGGCAATCATCATAACCTGTTGTAGCAATTACAAGAGCTGTTTTTGTGCTTTTTCCGTATTCAAGCAAGCTGTCAAGCAATGACGGATTTGAAAAATCAATAACAACATCTGCTTCTTCCTTTACATTTGCAATGCTTTCATAAACAGGAAACGCCGTGTTATTATTATTGTATTTATCTACACCGGCAACAATAGCTACATCATCACGATTGGCAACGATGTTTTGAATAACGCCACCCATCTTTCCGCAGCAGCCGGTCAAAATAATTCTTGTCATTTATAAGTCCTCTTATTTGTTTTTACTTGAGTAATCCGTACTTTTGCATTACGCTCTTAACATATTCGGTATGCTCATCTGTCATATCGCAAAGAGGCATCTTGCAAGGACCGGCAGCCCAGCCCATCATATTGCACGCGGCCTTAACGGGAATAGGATTAACCTCTACAAACATTGCATTTGCAAGCTCAAGGTAGTAAGCCATCATTTCTGTACACTTGTTTGCATCGCCGTCAAGATAAGCCTGAACCATATCGTGAGTTTCCTGTGGGCAGATGTTTGCAAGAACAGAGATAACGCCCTTACCGCCGCAAGCCATAACTGCAGGGATTTGGTCATCGTTACCGCTCCAAATGTTAAGCTCATCTCCGCAAAGTGCTCTGATTTGCATAACCTGACTGATGTTGCCTGATGCTTCCTTTACACCGTTAATTCTCGGAAGCTTTGACAATTCCTTAAGTGTTTCCGGTGCAATGTTTACACCTGTTCTTGAAGGAACATTGTAAAGAATAATCGGCACATTCGTAGCGTCGTGATACATTGTGTAGTGCTTAATAAGACCCTTTTGTGTGCACTTGTTGTAGTATGGTGTAACAAGAAGCAAAGCATCAACACCGTATTCACAAGCCTTTATAGCCAAATCAAGTCCGCATTCTGTGTTGTTTGAGCCGGCACCTGCAATAACAGGTACTCTGCCGTTAACATAGTCTACGCAGAACTTGATAGCTTCAAGGTGGTGAACGGTGCGAAGTGTTGAGCTTTCGCCTGTTGTTCCGCAAATAACAATAGCATCTGTACCGTTGTCGATTTGCCAATCAATAAATCTCTTAAATTCATCATAATTTATGCTGAAATCATCATTCATTGGTGTGATGATAGCAACAGCAGAACCGGTAAATACAGGATTCTTCATATCAAAATTCTCCTTATTAATAATTAGTCAAAATAACCTTCAGCGGCAAGAAGCTCTGCAAGTAATACTGCACCGCCTGCGGCACCGCGAAGAGTGTTGTGAGAAAGACAAACAAACTTATACTGATATTGTGTGTCCTCTCTGAGTCTGCCGATAGAAACAGCCATTCCGTTTTCAAGCATACGCTCTGTATGGATTTGCGGTCTGTCAGGCTCTGTAAAATAGTTGAGGAATTGCTTTGGTGCTGACGGAAGCTCAAGCTCCTGAGCTCTGCCCTTAAAGCTGTTCCAAATCTCAATCATATCGTCCATTTCAGGCTTCTTTTCAAAGTTTACAAACACAGCTCCGAGATGTCCGTTTGAAACAGGAACCCTGATGCACTGTGCAGTAAAGTTTGGCTTTGTTGCATTTTCAATATGATCGCCTTCGATTTTACCCCAAAGCTTAAGAGGCTCTTTCTCGCTTTTTTCTTCCTCGCCGCCAATGTACGGAATTACATTGTCAATCATTTCTGGCCAAGTTTCAAATGTTTTACCTGCACCCGAAATTGCTTGATATGTACAAACAAGAACATCCTTTACACCGTATTTTTCGTGAAGAGGGAAGAGAGCAGGTACATATGACTGAAGTGAGCAGTTTGATTTAACTGCAATAAATCCACGCTTTGTACCGAGTCTTTTTCTTTGCTCCGGAATAATGTGGATATGCTCTGCATTAAGCTCAGGCACAACCATAGGAACATCGGGCGTAAATCTGTGTGCAGAGTTGTTTGATACAACAGGGCACTCGTGCTTTGCATATTCCTCCTCCAATGCTTTGATTTCGTCCTTTTTCATATTTACCGCACAGAAAACAAAATCAACCATTGATGTGATTTTTTCAATATCATTTGTAGCATCCATTACTACCATATCTTTATACTTATCTGCAAGTGGAGTGTCCATGCACCATTTAGAGCCGATAACCTCGCCGTAAGGCTTACCGGCAGATCTTGAAGATGCAGCCAATACCACAACATTAAACCAAGGATGATTTTCAAGCAGGGTCATAAATCTTTGACCAACCATGCCTGTGGCACCTACTATGCCAACATTAAATTTTTTCATAAATAATTCTCCTTAAGAACTTGTATTATTTATTGTTTTGCAATATAATAGACAAAGTGCTATTGTTAGCAAATAATTTAGTATATATCTGTCTCTTATACACATCTTGACGCT
>NZ_CAMFQO010000038.1 GCF_945980375.1 uncultured Eubacterium sp.
GCCGAGAAATGTATGAGCTTGTTCTTTCGTTTGTTTTCTGTTTCTGTGATTAGGCAATAAATAGCAATCCGAACCGTGGTTCAAATTGGCTGATTTGCCCTTACTCTATGTTAAAAATACTCGGAATACATAAAGTATTCCTGCGTTTTTGTGCCTTGATTAAGAACAAATCAGCACAATTTGAACTCGCAGACCAAAAACGCATGCAGTAAAGATGAATTTTGGATTTTGAGATGGAAGCCTTGCTGACGCAAGGCAACAGCGAAAATTTCAAAAGTCGCTTTAATTCTGCATTTTTGGCAGGTTCGGATTACTCTTTATTGCCTAGGCTTTGCATTGCATTTGCCACCGTCTGTTGCATATTGTCGGTTACATGCATGGGGTGCACAGGGAACGGTTAGCGTGAAGACTAATAAGATAGGGGCGAAAAGAGAGTACAAGAAATAAGCCCATCAAAATTAGCTAAAAATTATTTAGAAAAAATCAATTCAAATACGGACGCATAGCGACCTCATTATCGTAAAATTGACCTGTAGAAAGTAAGTAATAGATAAGACAAAGAATTTTTCTTGAAACTGCGATTATTGCTCTTTTTCTATCCCCCAACCTTTGATGATAATTGACATTAATATTCACATATGATACAATCAATGTTGTAAACGGTGTGATTCTGTCGCAAACAGACAGAACAAATACAATGTATTTCCAGTATGATACTAATGGTGCTCCTCTCGGATTCATTTGGAATGGCACACAGTATCTGTATATGACTAACCAAATGGGTGATTTGAATGAAAAACATAGTAAGAAAAGTATTTGTTTGCATTGTGGCAGTCGCGATCGTTGCAGCAATATCGTGTATTATCGCAATGCCGAATGTTAATGTCGTTTATGAATACAACGGAAGCGTATATACTCAAAACAGCAAAAGCATTATAAGACACGAGATTGAATTGCCCGAATACAGTGAAATAAGCAATATAGCGGTAGCGGACAACGGCATGTACTGCCACGCAAAACGGGGAGAAATTGGCTACTTCCTTTTTGTATCGAAGAAAAATGCAATAACAGAAATTCGTGAGGAAAAGCATTATTCATCAAAAATAGACAACGCGGTTGTTTGCAACGGCGTATATCAGGCAAGCTACAGCTATTGCGATTCCGAAAATGGCGACGAAAAAACAGTTTTGCTAAAGGTTGATTTTAAAAACAGGCAATTATCGTATGACAAATATCCCGAAAATCTGTCATCTTATAATTATGTAACCGATGGAAAAAGCCTTTTCGGCAGTGACGGCACGAGTATTCTCAAATACAGCGACGGAAAATACACCGCCCTTGCAAAGGGAACCTCAGCTGTGGGAATTTATGACAATTCGTTGATTTTTGAAAACGACAATGAATTGTATCAACTCGATTTATCAACGAACGAGGTCAACAAGTGCAATTTTAATTTGAATATAAATGATTACCGTACAGTCGATTATGAATCGAATGTATGCTTTGTAAAAAATTATTGCATTGGGTGCAAAGTCAGTTTTTTAAAATATTCCGGCGGAAATTCATTGTTTACGCACACTTCGATACAAAGCCTAAAACATAAGGTTTCATTTATACTTTTAGGCAGTGTCGGCAGGGTATATGAAAACATACAAATAATGCAATAAAAGTTCTTACTAAAAAGTACAGCGATATTCTGAATTTTGCCAACGAGTACGACAGCAAAGACAGGATTACATCAACAACATATGCCGGTAAAACAACAAATTACACCTATGATTCCAATGGTCAGCTTTTGTCGGCAAATGATGATACCTATGCTTATGACAGCAGAGGCAATATTACAAGCAAAACGGAGTCGGGCACAACTACCACATTCACCTATTCAAACAGTGGTTGGAAAGACCAGCTTGTTTCTGTAAACGGTGTTGATTTAACCTATGATGCTAACGGTAATGTTCTTACCTACGATGATAAGGAATACACCTGGAATACAGGAAGAAATCTTGCTACTATAACCGATAGCTCAAATAATGATTCTATTTCCTATACTTACAATAGATACGGCTATCGTACAAGCAAGACAGTAAGCGGTGTTACAACTCATTTTACTGTTGATGAAAACGGAACTGTTGTCGCTCAAAAAACAGGTAATGATACCCTTTATTTTGAATATGATAAATCCGGCACACCATTAGGCTTTGTGTACAACGGAGTACAGTATTTGTATGTTACAAGCATTAGCAATGACATTATTGCAATTGCCGATTCAACAGGAACAATTGTCGCAAGTTATACCTACGGTGACTGGGGCGAATGTACTGTTGATTCAACCTCAACAAATTTAGCTTTAGCAAATCTAAATCCGTTAAGATATCGTGGATATTATTACGATAATGAAACAGGATATTACTATCTACAAAGCCGATATTATGATCCAAGCATTTGTAGGTTTATTAATTCCGACCTACCTGAATATGCACAAATGCAAAAGGACGACTATGCAGGTATAAACATTTTTACTTATTGCAATAATGATGCTGTTAATAATTGTGATTTTAGTGGTAACAGCAAATATTCCATAGTCGCTGTTGGATTGCAATTAGAATTTTCAGCTTCATTATTTGGATACTCAGGTGAAGTAGGGATTGAATTTATATATGTTTTTTCAAAGAATTGTGTTTATGCTTATGCGTATGGTGGTATTGGTGGCGGTGGTGGCTTTGGCAAAAAAGGTATACAATACTTTAAAAGTTCATTTAAAGATATTGTCATGAGTCCTAAAGTATCACTAAAAAATATCTGTAATATGTTCAAACTAAATACTAGTTTTTCGGCAGGACTGTTTATTGTTAAAACTACCTCTGGATTTAAGTGGCCAAACGGTTACTGTGGTTCTTCAACTAGTTCAACAATGACAATTCACAAGGTTAAAGGGTATTATGGAAAAGGAAATAATTGTAAAACTTATGGAATATGTTATTCTACTGGAGTTAGCTTTTGTTTTGGAAAAACAGCAGTATATTATCAAAAAGTTGATGCTATTTACAATAAGGTTAAAAATTATTTAAGTGCACAAAGGAGGAATATTATTGATGCGATTGCTTAAAAAGTCTTTATATTGTGTAACTAAAATAATATATTACATCATGGTACTTATTTATGTTTTAATTCCATCAAGTATAGTGTTTTTTGATGTTATTGATTTCAATGGTGAGTATCGAGAAATTATTTGTTTTCCTACGATTATTATTTTTATACCGCTTTATATTATAACGGTTGAATTATCTGCTATTATATTCAAAGTGCCTGTAGAAAGATACGAAATGTTTTCAAAGAAATACAAAAAAACAATAGCAACAGTTTTGCTAAATATCATTTTTATATTATTTGCTTTTGAATCAATCCTTATTACTATTATTGCAAAAAGAATCACCTACTATGATGCTTTGATAATTCTATCGCTACTATTTTTTAGAATAGCAATTAGGATGTCAACAATAGAATTAAAATCAATAAAGGAAGCAATCAGGGGACGGTTATCTGATTGAATTCGTCAAGAGTGCACAGGGGATGCACAGGGGACGGTTCCTTATGTTGATGAAACAAGGGGTGGATAACCACCCCTAAAGCTCTAATCACTTTTGCAAAATTTGTCAAACCAGAGTTTACCTATTATGCAAACGGTAATGTATTGACTTACGGCGATAAGTCATTCACTTGGGCAGACGGAAGAAATCTTGCTACTATAACCGATAGCTCAAATAATGATTCTATTTCCTATACTTACAATAGATACGGCTATCGTACAGGCAAGGCAGTAAACGGCGTAGCAACGAATTATATCGTTGATGAAAACGGTACTGTTGTTGCTCAAAAAACAGGTAATGATACCCTTTATTTTGAGTATGATAACTATGGCTCTCCACTGGGATTTGTATATAATGGCATACAATATTTGTATATCACAAATATTAGAAATGACGTTATTGCAATTACTGATACAACAGGAACAGTAGTAGCCGGCTACACCTATGGAGATTGGGGCGAATGTACTGTTGATTCAACCTCAACAAATTTAGCTTTAGCAAACCTAAATCCGTTAAGATATCGTGGTTACTATTACGATAACGAAACTGGTTATTATTATCTACAAAGCCGTTATTATGACCCAAGCATTTGCAGGTTCATTAATGCGGATTTGCCTGAATATGCAAAAGTTCAGAAAAATGAACAGGCAGGAATTAATCTATTTGTTTATTGTTGTAATGATCCTGTTAATAAAACTGACACTACTGGTTATTGGGTATGGTTAATGAGTGGTTGGAGAATAACTTCGGTTGGATTTAATGTTTATATGGATAAGAAATTCTTATCTAGACCATTTTGCAAATCATTCGCAAAGTTTGTTGTAAATCATTACGGCAATGGAAATAAATTCAGAAAGATGAGTAAGCATAGAATAGAAGTTGAATTGTGGGCACATGCTGTTGGATATTATGCAGGCACTATACTTAATAAAGTAAACAAATCTTGGGGGAAAGGATGGATATCTAGTGGTTTTTTAATTGAAGTGAACTATAATGACCCTAGAGAATGGAAATTTTATGCAGTTTGGGCGATGGGAAGCACTATAAAAACTGTAGTTACAGTTTCAAAAATACCAAGCATTATCAAGATAGCGTCATATGTTATACTTTGAATGGGGGTTGGAATGTGAAAAACATACAAAAAAAATATAAATATATAGCCTTACTTTTATTGATAGTATTTTTAACATCTGGTTGTAGTTTAAATAATGATTATTCAAATGAAGCGAAAGATGTTTACAATATCGAGGATTACACTGACTGTGACAACTATGGACGCAAAATTAATTCGTTCTGGCTTTTAGCAGAAGAGCCTACGATAAATGCAGATATAATTGTAAACGGCTCTAAAAAAACGGCTAAAATTTATGATAATTCAAAATTTAGTATGTTTTTATATTTCAACTACACAAATTATTGCTTGAAAGATTATCAGTTTCCTGATTATAGAAAAGACTCTTCGATTGAAAAAATAATAATTACTCCAAACAATAACACAGATTTTTTTAGTAGCAGTTGTATTGTAATATCTAATAAAAATGATATTGAGTTGATTAAAAAACTATTGATCGACGCATCCAATAGTTCTAATTGGCAAAACAACAGTGTGCAAGAATTATCCAAGTCAAATGATTGGGATATAGGGATAAAATTTGCAGATTGTGAGGCTGTTCTCTATTATGGGTATATTTCTATAAATCAAGATAACAATTTGGGTTTGTATTGTGCAGATGTAGAGTCTGCTAACTATTTATATACACTTGATGAAAATACATTAAATGTTTTAACAAAATATTCTAACAATTTTCTTAATTACCAATAAAAACAGTGACTACAGAACAATGTTTTTCAAGTTCAATTTCAAATGTTGAGGTAATCAAATAGAATACACAGGGGACGGTTCCTTATGTTGATGAAACAAGGGGTGGATAACCACCCCTAAAGCCTAATTCACTTTTGCAAAATTTGTCAAACGGAGTTAACCTATGATGAAGATGGTATTAGAACAAGCAAGACTGTAAACGGTGTTACAACATACTTTAATACAAAAGACGGTGTGATTCTGTCACAAACAGACGGAACAAACACTATGTATTTTCAGTATGATACTAATGGTGCTCCATTAGGTTTCATTTATAACGGTACACAATACTTTTATATGACAAACCAAATGGGCGATGTTATATCCATAACCGATGCCCAAGGCAATGAGCTTGTTCAGTATGAGTATGACAAGTGGGATGAGGAATATAAATAATATACAGTTGTTAATATAATTGTTTATTATTATGGAAGGAAGATACGATGGATAATAAAAAAGTTTTATTTAAATTGCTTTTGGCAAACATTATTGTAAGTGTTGTGGTATATGCTTTGTATTTTCTTATTGGAAGTAGATTTCAGCAACCCCATGAGTTTCCTATTATGATTATTCCATATGCTGTGATTATGATTGTGGTAATATCTATAACAGGATTAATTTTTCAATTTGAAAACAAAAAAGAAACATGGATAATATGCAATGTGTTAGCAATTGTTATAGGACTACTATCAAGCGTTAATATTTGCTTTTTAGATAATACATTGATACATGTTTTAACTTTTCCATTTATTGGGGTAAATATGCTATGTGAATTTTCAATTGGAATGGAATGGATACAAGATTGGAAAATGCTTATATTGAGCTTGGTCATATTCATTATCTGCCAAAACCTGTTTTTATTGCCTATGGTTATAAAATATTTTATACTTAAGCGAAACCTTAAAAGCGCCAATAATAACCAAACAGAATAGGAACACAGAGAACGGTTCTTGTATTGACAAAGCAAACAAGGGGGGTTAACCCACCCCTTAACCCCTAATTTGGACTTGCACAGGGAACCGTCCACTGTGCATGATAGGAAATAGAAAAAGGTGACTTTCATTACGAAGGTCACCTTTTGAATTGCTACGGTTTACTTTTTAGTGGTTACGGCCTTTGCCTTGCTCCAAGATGAGTAAATCTTTGTGGATTTGCCGTTTACCTTAACTGTCTTGTAGGTGCGAACACGAACATAATACTTTTTCTTGCCCTTGAGCTTTGTGATTTTCTTTGAAACGGTCTTGTTCTTTGATACGGTGTAGCTCTTTACACCCTTTGTGAACTTGCTGTTGGTTGCAATTTTCACATCGTTGACGGGAGGAGGATGTTTACCAATATGGGCAATCTTTGTGCAAGCACTGATGATGATTTTGTAAAGCTGTATCGTATTTCGTTTTTCAGGTGGTCAATGTTAAAATCCTTTGTAATGCGACCTATAATAAGACTGTCGTAATGCTTCATTTTTCTCCCTAAATTGTATATGTCGTTTTTTCCTCGGCACTGATAATTCCTGTTCCTGCCAAATCATCCTTTGGATCGTAATCTGCCGACTGATGTGTTGCTATTATTTGTACCTTGGGATATTGCCCTGCCAGCCTGACGGCATCGTCAATGCTCATATGAGGTCCGGTAAATCCTCTTGGCTTACTGCAATCGGCAAGAACAACGTCGCTTGCCTCAAAGCACCTCAAAACATTGTCGTTAAAAAGTGTGTCGCCCGTGTAGCAAAGCGTTTTGTCACCCTTGATGATGATTGCGTAATCCGTAACCGTGTGTTTCATCGGTAAAAAGCGAAGCTCTGTTGAGCCGATGTTAATCACCGTGTCTTCGTCAATGTTAACTACATTGAAATTCGGGTGGTCAAAAAGAATATTGTACCACTGAGAGTCCTCGTGATGAGTGTAAATGTTAACCGTGTGGTTAAGCTCCTCGAGCAAATACCTAAATACAAGCAGGTCGCTTGTGTGGTCGTAATGCAGATGGGATATGTAAATGTGTTTGATTTTTGTTACATCGACCTGCGACATAAGCCTTGACAGTGTTCCGCAGCCCATATCAAGAACGATGAAATCATCACCGTTTTTAACAAGGTAGCCGCTCGAGCAACCGCCTCCTGCCTTGCCGTACGGTCCGTATTTACCTAAAACAGTAAGCTCCATTATACCAAACCCTCTTCGTATTCTTTTTCAAGCTCGGGCTTAACATTACCCTTTAGCAAATTGAGCTTAAGTATCGCTCTTGATTTTGAATAATCACGAGTCATAAAATCACCTGCAATTATGTTTGATCTCTCGAGATAACGGGGAGTGGTTGCAATGCCGTTGATGATTGTGTCAAAATAATTTACCAAATCATCATCAAGCCTTGCGGGTGTTGTTACACCTACCTGTGTGCCGAGGTTTGGTGTTTGTTGGGTTTGGAACCAATATAGCCCGTCGGTTTTGTAATCGTCAAAAAAACGCAGCGTTTCGTTTGCAAATTCTTTAGCCTTGGCACCGTTTACATTCTTTTCCCACGGCAAAATCTGCTCACAGCTTTTGCTGAATTTGTAATCCTCGTTTTCGTTGATTAATATATATCTTTTTCCGCTTTTTCTGATGTCACCTACTGTAACATCATTGATATGCTCAAAATCGCAAAAGGCATATTTTTCGGGTTGGATGTATTTTTCAAGCAGGGCGTCAACCTTGTTTTTGTCCGCCTTGTAGGTTAATGTAATGGGGCCGAATTTTTGCGGATAATATTCTCTTATATCCAACAGAATGAACTCGTCCGGATACATATCCAAAGACTTTTTGATGTCCTTTAGCGCATTTTCAAACAAATCGCCCTTTGTAATTCCGTGGGCTAAAACAATTTCGCCTCGTCTGTTTGTGTTAAGGCGCAGACAATACTGCCTGATACCGTGCTCAAACTGAACAAAAAGATTGTCCTTTTGACATTCTGCCATTGCACTCATACCATAGCTTCCTGCGTTATGCGCACCGGGAATAACAAGCCTTGTCAGTCTAACATCGTCTTTGATAAAAGACATCCAATTTGTATAAATCATATTTCCACCCCGTTTCAGTATATGATAATTCTACCACAAACCGCAGGTTATTACAATCCCCCTCGGGTGCAGATTGTATACAACTGAGGGGGATTTTAATTAACGTTATTTGTATGTATTATTATAGTTTTTACTTGAGATTTCCTGCTAATGCAATTTTCATAAATTCCTCCTATACCAAAGTTAGTTTTAACTAACTAATACGCATGTTAGCGTAAACTAACTCTTTTGTCAAGAACAGATTTTATCCTACTTGAAATGCTTTATTACTGATGATATAATAATTAAATATAAGCAGAGGTGTAGTATATGAAGATACAAGAATCCGCAGAAAATTATCTTGAAGCAATCAAGAAAGCTCACAAAAAATTTATAAAATGATTTTGAAGTGCCGTTATGAATGTAAGTGTTAAAAGTAAAAAATGGTTGCCTGTGCTTGCTTTGATGTGCTCTGTTTTGTGGGCGCTTGCTTATCCCTTAATCAAATTGGGATACAGGGAACTGAATATTGCTACCGATGATTTGGGCAGTAAGGTATTGTTTGCGGGAGTTCGCTTTTTGTTTGCAGGCGCTTTGGTTCTTCTTATAACAGGTGCCGTAAATCATACTAAAAAGAAAATAAGCAAAAGCGCATGGGGATGGCTTTTGCTTTTTGCAATTGTTAACACCTCACTCCATTATTTGTTCTCCTACATCGGCTTGGGATATATGCCAAGCGCACGCGCAACGATTATCGACTCGATGGGTAGCTTTCTTTTGATTATTCTGTCGTGTATTGTCTTTTCCGATGACCGAATGGGTTGGAATAAGGTATTGGGATGCGTATTGGGGTTTTCGGGAATTGTTATTATGAATGTGGAGCCCGGGAAATTTATGCTTGAAAATATCTCATTTTTAGGTGACGGTATGATTTTGCTTAACGCTGTTTTTGCGGCGTTTGGCGGAGTGGTAGGCAGGATTGTTTCACGCAAAATGGATATGACGCTTGCAACCGGAATCAGTATGGCAATAGGCGGTGCAATATTGTGTGTGGTTGGGCTTTGCATCGGTGTTGGGCAATCGTGGCATATGTCTGCTGTGGGGGTTACAATTATTGTTGCCCTAACTCTTATTTCGGCAATCAGCTTTAGTATTTACAACTCGTTGATTGCAAATCATCCCATCAGCACGGTAGCAATCTACAATGCCTTTATCCCTGTTTTCGGGGTTGGTTTTTCAAGCCTGATATTAGGCGAACAGTTTATGCTGAAATATCTGATTGCAGGTGTTCTTGTTGCATTGGGAATTGTCGCCGTAAACCGCAAAAAAATCAAATCATAAAAACAGAAAAGATATGTTTATCAGCAGTGTTTTTGCAATAGTTTTTCTACATCGGCAACTTTCAGCACTTTCCCCGTAGATACTACTTTGTTGTTGACAACAAGAGCAGGTACA
>NZ_CAMFQO010000039.1 GCF_945980375.1 uncultured Eubacterium sp.
TCGTACATCTTCCCTCGCAAAATGCGAAATTCAGCTCCATTTCTCAACAGTCTACTAGCTTGTCAAAATTTATAATTCGACTTTTTCGACAGTCTAAGAGGCTACGGATTCCGTAGCCTCGATTTTTGATTTATGCAATTGTTTTATGAAGCAAGCTCTCCGACAAGCATCATATAGTCACCGATTTGAACACCGAACTCCGGTCCGCCGTCCATAATGAGCTTCTTTTCAGCAGTCATTCTAAACATATCGCCTGTGCCCATCAAAATCATAAGAGCAGATTTAGGGCAGTCAAATTTCATATTAAAGAATGGCTTTGCTCTCTTATACTCACCTCTGCCGGCTCTTGACTTACCTGCCTTAATACGAATGTAGGCAGTACATTCGGGATGGCCGATAACCTCCCACTGATAGCAACGGTCAGGTGATTTAAGAGTCCACTCGTGAATTGCGGGGTGACTAAGCTTGTTAAGCTGTGAAATACCTGATGACAAAAGATAGAAATACAGCTTGCACAAAAGGACAGCTGTTGTGTCATCTACACCTTCCGGGTCCTTAATGCCCAAAAGTGAGGACATCTTAAGGAGCACCTGCATAAACTTTAAGAACTTGCCTAAATTCTTAATTCTTAAAGCAGGAAGAAGGTTTGGCACCTTACCCTTCATAAATTCATTCATTTTTTCCATTGAAGAAAATGCAAGCTCTGCATCAATCTTTTCCTGACCGAGATACTCGCCGAGCTTTACAGTCCATTCACCGTTTTCAATGATAAAGTGAACAGCCTCCTTCTCCTCGGCATTTACCATAGCGGAAACCTGATATATTGCATTAACTCCCTCAAATTTCTTTTTGAGCTCAGGAACATCGTTTGCAATAGTCTTTAACAACGGCAAAGCGCCTGCCATAAAGACCTTATTAGTGTAGCGAACCTCATCGCTTGGCATAATAATACACTCCTTTCAGTTAGATAACATTTGGGTAAATTCTTTAGAATTCGTCATCCCAAGCATCGTCTGCCTCAAAGTCAGCATGCATCATTTCCTGAATTGTTTCAGCGATACCGTTTGCATCAATCTTAGCCATAGCAAGAAGGTCCTCCTGCAAGCCGATTGTTGAGAATGAATCCTGATGACCAAGCATTCTGAACGCACAAGCCTTACCTGATGAAGCAACAACCTCTGCAACAGCAGAGCCCAAGCCGCCCATAACCTCGTGGTCCTCAACTGTGATAATACGACGGGTATCTGCAATAGCAGAAAGAACAGCCTCTTTATCAATAGGCTTGATTGTGTGCATGTTAAGAACACGAACAGAAAGTCCGCCGTCTGCCGCTGCAATACGAGCAGCCTGCATAGCCTCAAATACACAAGAGCCGCAAGCGATAACGGTAATATCTGTACCCTCGTTCATAACAGATGCCTTATCCCACTGGAAGTTGCACTCGTCAGGGCTCTTATAAATAACCTGGTCGAAGCCTCTGTTAATACGGATATATACAGGGCCCTCAATATCATATGCAGCCTTAACTGCATTATATGTTTCTGCACCGTCGCATGGGCAGATAACTGTCATATGAGGCAAGGTTCTCATACAAGCCATATCGATAAGAGAATGGTGAGTTGAGCCTGCCTGACCAAATGAAGTACCTGCGTGAGTAGCAATAATCTTTACAGGAACGTTTTGATAGCAAATATCAGTATGAATTTGGTCAAGTGATCTTGCTGCTGTAAAAATAGCGAATGTTGAAGCAAACGGAACAAGACCGTTTTTAGCCATACCTGCGGCAACACCGAAAAGATTTTGCTCTGCGATACCTACATTGAAAAATCTGTCAGGGAACTTTTCACCAAACATACCGATTTTTGTAGATTTTGCAAGGTCGGCAGTAAGTGCTACAACATCCTTGTGCTCCTCGCCGAGCTCGCAAAGAGCAATACCATAACATTCTGCTGTTGACAACTGAGTAGTATCAGTCATTGTATAAGACATTCCGGCCATATCTTACGCCTCCTTTTCTACGCGAGCAACACGCTCTGCCTTGTATTTATCAAGTGATGCATATGCCAATGCAAGCTTTTCGTCATCAAGTGAGCCATAGTGCCACTTGTAGTCATCCTGCATAAAGTCTACACCTGCACCCTTATATGTATCCATAATGATAGCTGTAGGCTTGTCGCCGCCATCCTGATGGTTCTTAATAGCAGCCTCGATAGCGTCGTTAAGCTCCTTGAGGTTGTGACCGTCTACACGATATACATTGAATCCAAATGACTCAAACTTCTTATCAAGAGGCTCAACCTTCATTTCGTCATCAACACGGCCGTCGATCATACACTTGTTGTTATCTGCAAATACAACAACGTTTGAAAGCTTAAACTGAGCAGCACTCATTGCGGCCTCCCAATTTGAGCCCTCGTTAAGCTCACCGTCACCGGTAAGAACATAGTTCATATAGTCAATACCGTTTACTCTGCCTGCAAGAGCAAAGCCCACCGCAAGAGAGATACCGTGGCCCAATGAACCTGTTGAGCAGTCAACACCCTTAACCTTATTGCAGTCAAGGTGCATACCAATTTTTGCGCCTGTAAGGTTAAAGATTTTGAGCTCCTCCTCAGGCATAAAGCCGAGGTCAACCAAAATAGGTGCATAGCCTACTGCGCAGTGTCCCTTAGAGAGAATGAATCTGTCTCTGTCGGGAAGATCCGGATTTGTAGGATCAATTTTCATAAAGCGATGGTAAAGAATGGTCATACAATCCATCGCAGACAACGAGCCACCTACGTGACCTGAGCCGCCCCATACGGCAGTTTGAAGACAGTAACGTCTTAAGAAATCTGCCTTGTCCTCAAGGCGAAGCCATTCTGCTTTGTCGAATGGCACATAATTTGCTGGCATAAATATACCCCTTTCAGATTTTATTAAAATAATTCACTCGAATTACTTAAGTCCCAATTCGGGATGTCTTGCGGCAACTACGCCGAAAGCATCCTCTGCAATATCAACAGCGAGCTTGATATCCTCGTCTGTTACGGCAGCATTCATAAAGTGGTTATGGTGAGATGCAAGGAACAATCCTCTGCTTACGCACTCTGCAATCCACTCCTGATGAAGCATAAGGCTGTCGTCATTTGCTATACGAAGATAGAACAATGCAGGCTCACCTGAAACCTTAAGGTTGAAGCCGTGCTCCTTACCTGCGGCAACAAGTCCGTCGCAAAGAAGAGTACCCTTCTCCCTGAACATCTTTGGTGTATCAAGCCTCTTCATCTTTGGAATACAAGCAAGGCAGGCAGCAAACGGCTCTGCGCTCATCCAATAAGAGCCTGTGTATACAACAGATGAAGCTGTATTCTTCATATGCTCCTGACCGCAAACAGCAGACATATTGTAGCCGTTAGCAAGAGCCTTACAGAAGCAGATAAGGTCTGCCTTAAATCCGTAATAGTGGTCTGAACCCTGAAGGTCAAGACGGAAGCCTGTACGTACGTCATCAATGATGAGAACCATACCGTGATCGTCGCAGAACTTGCGAACCTGTGCCCACTGCTCCTTTGTAGCGGTTGTGTTATCAAAGAAATTACCGTGGTCATACGGTTGAGCAATAAGACCTGCGAAATCACCGTTTGCCTCGTCGTATGCTCTTTGCATTGCTTCCATATCAAACCAAGGAACAACAACGTTATTAGCTACATCTTCAGGAAGAATACCCGGATAATCAGCCTTTTGAGCCCACTGGAAGTCACCGTGATAATATCCCTTAAAGAACATCATCTTCTTTTTGCCTGTATGTGCTCTTGCACACATTACGGAGAATGTTGTGGCATCGGAGCCGTTCTTCATAAAGAATGCCCAATCTGCAGTAGCAACTGTATCCTTAAGAAGCTCTGCACACTCTACCATTTTATATGACGGAGAGGTTGTACAGTTGCCCTGCTTAAGCTGTGCCATGGCAGCAGCATCTACATCGTCATCGCAGTAGCCGAGAACATTCGGACCGTAAGCACACATAAAGTCGAGATACTTATTGCCGTCAACGTCCCAAAAATATGTACCCTTTGCGTGATCTGACATCAATGGCCACTTTGTAATTGGAAGGAACAAGCCTTCTGACGGGCCAAGGTGACCGTAAACACCTGAAGGAATTGCATTGAGTGCTCTGTTGAACCACTCCTGTGATTTTTCGTGTGTGTATTCCGGAAATTTACTCATTATACCCTAATCCTCCTTTAGCCCAAGTAAACAGCAACTCTGTCGAGAATACGGTTTACATTATCAATCATATTAATCATACCCGACATATAAATATTGCCGGCGCAAAGCTCTGCCATTGTTGATGCAGTACCGTTGAACAATGCATTTGCAAGCTCTATTGTCTTAAATTCCATAACTGCTCTTGGAGTATCAGGCTTTTCCTTTATAAGCTCAAGGTGATGATCCCTTACTCTGACAGTAACATAGCAAGTATCGGTAATTCCCATTTGGATGTCGCCGTCTACAATATAAGATGCGGAAAGCTTGCTGATAGAATCTGTATTACCCAATGCGCAGATTGCACCGCCGATTGTGTACATTGTAAGTATTGTTGATTTGTTGAAAAATTCCTTATCCTTTAGGTCCTCCTCGCTTGGCATAAGATACCTTGTGAGAATATCCGTAAGCTTTGTGAACGGACCAAGCAGGAATGACAGCACCTGTGCGATATTCTTTGCAGGGATACCCGGCTTGCTGTCGTCGATAAGTGCGTTAAACTTTTCAGGTGATGCAAACTTCATTTTGCAGGTGCAACCGTAGTCACCCTCTGTCATTTTGCATCCATCCTTTGAAAAATGATAGGTTACACAAGGACCGTCTGTAACATCAAAGCACAAAGATACAGGCTTTTTAAGTCCTTGGCAAACTGCCTTTGCTTCGTCAACCATATCGCATAAATTCTCCAAGGTAGCGAGAACACCGTATGCATTGACAAACGCCATTGATTTTGCTTCCTTCAAAACAATTCCTCCTTTTCACCCGCTGTAAAAAATACATACGAGTGGCTAATAATACGATAGAATTATAGCATAATTTTACAATATAAGCAACACAATATATTAAATAATTATAAACTATCACAACTTTTATACATATGTAACAAAAATAGTTCAAAAAATTCTACACATAAAAAGAAAAAGCAGAATGAATACAATGTTCAATCTGCTTTTATCCCCTCAGTCACCTGAGGTGACAGCTCCCCTTTGCATAAAAGGGGAGCCAAGTTTAATTTACAAATGCAAATACTCCGGCTGTCAATCCGCTTAATGCCATAAGCACAGCCAAAACAATCGCAGTAATTTTTACCCAAGTTCTGTTCATTTTGTACTATCCTCTTATTCCATAAACTTGCCTGCCGCATTCACCATAACACCGGCAAGCTCATCGGCAGACTGTCTGTCTGTGCCGATTGCAGTAATATATGCCTTAATCTTCGGCTCTGTGCCCGACGGTCTTACAATAACCTTGTTGCCGTTTTCAAGGGAAAAAGCAAGAACATTGGATTTTGGCAAATCAATCCTTTCTGACGGCGATGAGTCGGTATATGTAACGGTTGAGGTCTTATAATCCGATATGGAAGCAACAGGCATACCCGCAATTTCTTTAGGAGGATTACTGCGAAGCCCATCCATAATTGAAGCCATTTTTTCCATACCCGCCGCACCCTCAAAGGTGTAAGACTCAACAACATTTGAATAGTAGCCGAACTCATCATAAAGAGAGTTCATAACATCAACAAGATTCATACCCTGTGTCTTATAAAATGCTGCCATTTCGCAGATAAGCATTGAAGCAACAACAGCATCCTTATCTCTTGCGTGAGTGCCTGCAAGATATCCGTAGCTTTCCTCAAAGCCCATAACAAAATCGTCTGCCCTGCCCTGCTCCTCAAGATTTGTAATAAGCTCACCGATATACTTGAAGCCCGTGAGCAAATTCTTAAATGTACAGTTATACTTTTTGGCGATAACCTCTGCAATGTCGGTTGAAACAAAGGATTTTACTGCAATTGCAGTTTCAGGAAGAATGCCCTTTTCCTTTTTCTGTGAAAGGATATAATTAAGGAGCATTGCACCGACCTCGTTACCGCTCATAAGCACAAGCTCACCTGTTTTATCGGGAACTGCTATGCCCACTCTGTCGCAGTCGGGGTCAGTTGCCAAAAGCAAATCCGCACCTATATTCTTATTCATCTCAAGTCCAAGCTCAAACACCTGCTTGATTTCCGGATTAGGAAACGGACAGGTTGGAAAATTACCGTCGGGTTTTTCCTGTTCAGGCACAACATAAACGTTCTTAACGCCTATTCTGTCAAGGATCCTGCGAACCGGCTTATTACCCGTTCCGTTAAGCGGAGAATATATAACCTTAAGGTCTGCCTGCTTAACAATATCGGGGTTAATGCACTGCTTTTGCACCTCATCAAGAAACATCTCGATAACATCCTGACCGATATATTCAATCATTCCGTCCTCTACAGCCTTATCAAAATCAACCTTTTTGATGCCCGTAAAGTAATCAACCTTTTGGATAAAGCCATAGGTTTCCTCTGCTTCCTCATCGGTCATTTGATAACCCTTAGGATTGTAGCACTTGTAGCCGTTATACTTTGCAGGATTGTGAGAAGCAGTAAGAATAATACCGCTTGATGTGTGAAAATGACGAATTGCATATGAAAGACAGGGTGTCGGCTCAAGCTCATCATAAATATAAACCTTAATTCCGTTTGCAGCCAAAACCTCTGCTGCTTCCCTGCTGAAATATTCAGACTTAATTCTTGAATCGTATCCGATAGCAACAGACGGGTTTTCATAATTTTTGTTTAAGAAATCTGCAAGCCCCTGTGTTGCCCTGCCAACAGTGTAAATATTCATACGGTTTGTGCCGGCGCCGATTACTCCGCGAAGCCCTGCCGTGCCGAATTCAAGCGAACGGTAAAATCTATCAAGTATTTCATCATCATTACCCTTAATAGCCTCAAGCTCGGCAATAAGGTCCGCATCGCCTGTTGCCTTTTGAAGCCACTCGTTATACAAAGCATTAATATCCATTAGCCTACTCCTTACATAATTACTTGATATGCGTATATTCTAAACTTATTATTGGGTGTTGTCAATATTTCAAAGATAATGTATAATATTTATTAACAATATTCGAGGCGAACGGAATGAAAAAAAGAATTGCAATATGGGACAACTTAAAATTCCTTTTAATTATACTCGTTGTGTTTGGGCATTATGCACTGCAAATAATGCATAACTCTGCCATACTAAATGGATTATACATTTCCACATATCTTTTTCATATGCCGTTATTTATTTTTGTTACCGGTATGTTTTCAAAGCGGACTGTCAACGAAAAAAATGTAAAAAAGGTATTACCGTACCTTACCTGCTTTTTGGTAACGACATGGATACTTTACATCACAAAACTATTTTTGAAATGGAATCCGAGCTTTGAACTCTTCAGCCCCATTGCCTTGCCTTGGTATTTGATGTCGATGTTCTTTATGTTTTTGATAACTATGCTTATCAAGGATTGCAAGCCGCAGTATGTTATGACACTGTCGCTTATAATAGGTGTTCTTGTCGGATTTTGCAAAACGGATAATCCCGACTTTTTAACTTGGATGAGAACATTTATTTTTTACCCGTTCTTTTATCTTGGATATACCCTTGACGCAGATTGGGTTGAAAAGGTCACGAATAAGATTTACCTAAAGATAATTGCAATCATCTTTTTCATTGTAATAAATGTGCTAGCGTTCAGCTTTCCAAAAGAGGCAGGCATGCTGTCAAAGCTGTTTACCGCAAGACACACCTATAACGAATTAGGAAAATTTGCCGACGACGGATGGATATACAGAATTCTTGTATACGCATTATCATTTGCCGCAATATTCTTGCTCATAAGCCTTATTCCGAGAAAAAGAATAAAGGGCTTTACCGTATACGGAGAGCGCACACTTGGAATATATATGTTCCATTACGTTATCATTTACATTCTTGTATATTCGGCAAAGCTGCCCGAGCTGCTTGAAAAGGCGTTACCGTTTGGTTGGGACATTCTGTTTATCCCTATTGCGATAATAACTGCATACCTGTGCGGTAATCGGGTGTTTGATTTTATTTCAAGAAAACTGTTTTCAAGTAATTGGAAGCTGAAAGGATAAATTATGTTTGCTAAGGTTAAAAGTGAAGGTTTATTGGGTATAGAAAGCTATGATGTAGAGGTCGAGGCTGACCTTAGCTCAGGTATGCCGAGGTTTGACCTTGTAGGCTTGCCGGATGCGGCGGTGAAGGAAAGTCGCGAGCGTGTCAGAGCTTCCATTAAAAACTGCGGCTACGAATTTCCGCTGTCAAGAATTACCGTAAACATCGCCCCTGCCGACATTAAAAAGGCAGGTGCGGTATATGATTTGCCTATACTGATTGCAATACTAAAGGCAGGCAAGCAGATAAAGGCAAGCCTTGACGACTATGCATTTATCGGTGAGCTGTCACTTGACGGAGAGCTTCGCAGGGTTAACGGTGTTTTGCCCATGGTTTTAAGGGCAAAGGAAAACAACATCGGCGCTGTATTTGTACCATACCAAAACGCCTTTGAAGCGAGCGTTGTGCAGGGTATTGATATTTTGCCTGCAAGGAGCATAAAGGAAATTATCGCCCACCTTGATTTTGGAGAGCTCATTACTCCCGTATCACACGACATAAGCGAGGAGGAAACCTTGGGCGAGGCACTTGACTTTGCCGATGTAAGAGGACAGGATGCCGCAAAAAGAGCAATAGAAATTGCGGCGGCAGGCTCGCACAACATAATAATGATAGGCCCTCCCGGAACAGGCAAATCCATGCTTGCAAAGCGGATAGGCTCCATTATGCCCGATATGAGCTTTGATGAAAAGATTGAAACAACGGCGATTTATTCCGTTGCAGGTATGCTGCCGGAAAATGTAAAGCTTATATCAAAGCGACCGTTCAGAAGTCCGCACCACACAATATCTGCACAGGGCTTGGCAGGCGGAGGCTCAAATCTACGCCCCGGTGAAATAAGCCTTGCACACAATGGTGTGCTGTTTATGGACGAATTCCCGGAATTTGACAGAAGAACAAAGGAATCTCTGCGTCAGCCGTTAGAGGATTCAACGGTTACCATAAGCCGTGCAGGAGGAACAGTAAGCTACCCTGCAAGCCTCATGGTGGTTGCCGCGATGAACCCTTGTCCCTGTGGCTACCTTGGGCATCCAACAACACAGTGCAAATGCACTGATGCGGCAAAGAGAAAATATCAAAGCAAAATTTCCGGTCCGTTGCTTGACAGAATGGATATACATATCGAGGTTCAAAATGTAGAATACGAAACCATTTCAAGCAAGGAAAGAGCAGAAAGCTCGGCTCAAATAAAGGAACGCGTAAACAAAGCACGACAAATACAGAAAAAACGCTTTGAAGGTACAGGCATAACATGCAATGCAAAGATGAC
>NZ_CAMFQO010000040.1 GCF_945980375.1 uncultured Eubacterium sp.
ATTCGGAGGATGAAATATGGCCGAGCAGGTAAATGTAAAGGAAAAGAAAGCACACAAGGGGCTAAAGATATTTTGTGTAATATTCTTAATAATAGCATTGATTATAGGTATAGGTATGGGAATAATTAATTATTTGATTCAGCCGATTGATGACGCAGACGAAAAAGCAATATACATCGGCGGTATGCTGTCGTCGCAAACAATAGACTACAAGGACGAGGCTTCAAAGGGACTTGAAAACGACCTTGTGGTAAAAATTATGCAGTTATTTTGGAAATCATGCGATGCGTCTGACAAGAAGAAGCACGCAGAGCAAACACCTGCGGATAATGTTGTTAAGGTTAAGGATATACCTTATCTTGACAGTGGTAACAAATATCATCAGCTTGATGTTTTTTATCCGCAGGGCGAAATACCCGCAGAGGGCTTGCCTGTAATTATTGACATTCACGGCGGCGGTTGGATGTACGCAACAAAGGATTTGAACGAATACTACTGTATGGAGCTTGCAAGCAAGGGATACTGTGTGTTCAGCATCAGCTACCGACTTGTGCCCGATGTTACGGTTAACGAGCAGATAAGCGACTGCACAAATGCGCTTGCGTGGATCAGCAAAAATATGAAAAGCTATCCTACAAACAAAAAGACCGTTATGCTTACCGGCGACAGCGCAGGCGGACAGCTTGCTCTGTACTGTACTATACTCAACAACAACCCTGACGCAAGACAGATTTTTAACACTGTAGACACCAACCTAAACATCAAGTGCCTGCTTCTTACCTCACCTGTTACATATATGAAGTCCGGCGGACTGTTCAGCGTATACACCAAAAAAATGTGGGGCAAGGATTATCAAAGCAAGAATACATACGGCTATATGGATTTGAACGAGATTATGGAGCTTGCTAACAATATGCCGCCCACATACTTTATTACAAGCTCGGGTGACGTGCTGGCGCACGACCAAACCGTAAACGCATACAACTACTTTAATGAAAAAGGCTTTGAATGTGAAATTCAGGATTTCGGCGAGGTTGACGGCAAAAAGCTGCCGCACGTATTCAGTGTGCTTGACCCGTTTGACGAATCGGGACAGAAGGCTATTAACGATGCTTTGAATTATTATCAAAAGGCTTTGCTGAAATAACTACACATTAAAAACACCGTAAGCATTGATGTAAGGCTTACGGTGTTTATTGTTTTGTTTACAAGCTTTCTATGTATTCTTTAATATTGTAATCCTCAAACGGCGTTGTTTTGCAAAGATACAGAGGATGATGCGGATGACCGTTTTTGAGCAGCTTGCCTGCGTGCACCCATTTTGCATTGTACCTTTCGCCTATTTCAATCATTTCCTTTACGCAGGATTTGAGATAATCACGTTCATTTACTATGCTTCCCCACGCCGCCCATATGGTTGCATTTTGCGACAAAGACAGCATATATTCAAAAGCCTTCATATTCTCATTATGTAAAAATGCGTTCACCTGCGCATCCATATCCTTTGGTCTGGTTGCTCTTTGGGCATAAACATTAAACATAATAAAGCTGTCATAACCGTTAAATGCCGAAAGCCTATCGACAGATTTCAAGGTGTTATCAAGGTTTTCAGGCTCTGCGGTAGAAGGATTAATGCCTATACAAATAACAGGATTGCTTCCCCTTGTTCCAAGCAGATAACGGTAATCACGGTACTCGCCGGGAACGTATATCCATTTATTCGAATCAAAGCCCTCTGCCGACAGCGATTCGTTATAATCTTCTTCAAATGTTTTAATCTCGATAAAATGAGAATCATCAGTTGGAATATGCATTTTTCTCACCCTTTTCTCAATTATAATATACTACCTACGGTAGCAAAATACAATAACAATATTGTAAGCAAACTGTCGACACTCAAAAAACAAACAACAGATGTGTCAAAAAGCTGTGAAACCCAAGTTGAGTCTCACAGCTTTTAATTAATTATTTCTTTCAACGACTTTTATTTTTACATTTTCGTCAATACCGTTAAACGCCTTAAATCTGTCTTTCCACTCGTCGTTTTGTAATTGACTGCACCAAACATAATCCTCGTATGGCAACTTTTTAACTTTTATTACCGTTTTGGTTTGTGAATCAGTTTGCGCTTTTTCAATTCTGTGTACATTTGCAACATAAATTGAAGAATAAACATATAACAAATATAACAAACCGACCAACGAAACAATCATAGCGGTTTTGGAATATTTTGCCACGCTCTGTTTTACAACATCATCGACGTTTGAAAAAAGTTCAACAACAAGAGTAATCATCATAACATATGATGCAAAAAAGCACCTACTGCCTATCGGAGTTACAACAAATAAAGGAGCAATCATACATCCGATGCTGAAATACATAAACAAAATTTTTGCTTTTTTATCACCGGTTAAAGGCAACACAACTAAAAATACAAACATTGCCAAAATGTACACAGCAGTGGCAAAGCCCTGTAAAAGCTTATATCTTTCATCGGGATATAATCTTCCTACACCAAACATTAACGAAAATCCGGCATACATAACAATAACCGTAAGGCTTAGTTCACCGATAATCCTTGTCTTTAACGAAAGCTTATTTTTTAGGCTATGCCAAAGGATAACACATACCGCTGCAATAAACGCATTCAGCACAAAATTTTTAAAAAAGCCCTCCGGTGAAATTGTATCAAGATACGCAGAAAATGCTCTTTTTACAGTTGAAACAATGCCGTTATCTCCTATTGTTCTATAGCCGTCATTACCGCTTACAACACTGTGATATACCGAATTAGAAAACATTAAAACCGTTCCGCCGACTGTTCCTGCCAAATAAGAAACAAATGAAGCGTATACCCTTTTAAATTTTACTATTGCGTAAACTAAAACAAATATTGCAAGAACAACAGAATATAAGGTTATATGTTCAACAATCAACGAAGAAACGAAGCCGAGCACAAACATCGGCAGTATATGCCAAAGCGGATATTTCGGCGCTTCTTTTTCATAAATACCGCAAGAATAATAAACATACAACAATATAAAGAATATTGAGGTTGAATAATTGGCGAAACCACTTGTCCATACTATTGATTGTTTTAGCAAACCTACCGGCATAAAAACAAGAAGCAGGGTTATAATCCATACCGCTCCCCTTTGCTTTTTGGTAATGTTATTAATTAAAGCAATAATTCCGGTTACAGTACCCGACATTGCAACTGTTTTTAAAATATTTGAACGCGTTAAAGCCAACACAATCAAATTACCGACATATCTGCCGCTGTAATTATCAAACCATGTTTTAAGTCGTTCAATTCCCAATGCACTTCCCCATGCCCAGTCATCGCCCGTATAAGGAAACAGACTGCACAATACCAGCAATGAAACAAAAATCACAAAATAAGCAAACGGCAACGGATTCGTTTTAATTTTATTAACCATATTTTTCATTGTTGTTTCTCCTCATTGCGAAGCAAGTCCTCGCTCAAATGTTCCTTCAAAATATAAATAGGTCTGCCTTTAACTTGGTCATACACCTTTGACATATACTCGCCCAAAATTCCAAAGCTCATAAGCTGTAAACCGCCAAGGAACAAAACAAGCACAACAATAGACGCATAACCCGGAACATCAACACCGTAAGCAAGTCGCTTGATAATTACCAAAATGAGATAAATCACCGACACAAATGCCGAGAAAAAGCCGACATATGCCGACAATTTAAGCGGAAATGATGAAAACGAAATTATACCCTCGATAGCATATTTTAAAAGTTTAAAGAAATTCCATTTTGATTTTCCGCTTTTTCGCTCCTGCACTTCGTACGGAATAAATTTTGTATTAAAACCTACAAAGCTGAAAATACCCTTTGAAAATCTGTGATATTCGCCCATACTGATAACGGCATCAATCATTTTTCTGTTCATCAATCTAAAATCCGATGCACCATTTACAAAATCAACCTCTGACATCTTATTAATAATCTTATAAAATGACGATTTAAGGGCTGACATAAATTTGTTTTCCTTACGCTCTGCCTGATAAGCAGTTACGCAATCAACGGTATTGTCCTCTTTGATGACATTCATCATCTCAACAACAACTTCAGGTCTTTGTTGCAAATCGGCATCAATAATACAGGCGTAATCGCCTCTTGCATTTTTCAATCCTGCATAAATGGCAGCCTCTTTGCCGAAATTTCTGCTGAATGAAAGCACCTGAATATGACACTTATCTCCGTCATAAAGCTTTTTTAACTTATCAAGGGTTTTGTCCGAACTGCCGTCGTCAACAAAAACAATCTCAAAATCCTTGATTTTTGAATCAAACGCATATACTGTTTGATTATAAAAATCCTCAACATTATCCTCCTCGTTATAACAAGGAACAACCAACGATAACAAAATTTCACCGCCTTAATAATTCGTTTACATTAATTAATTATATGGACATTAGCTATATTTGTCAATATGGGAATTGCCCATATAATTAATTAAATCGGTGATATAATTTGAAAATTGAGCGTATAAGAGATTTAAAAGAAGACCGTGACTTAAAGCAAAATGAAAAAATCAACATATAAAAAACAGCTCCCTTAAAACAGGAGCTGTACATTATTTACTCACGACCGTCCCAGCAGTAGGTGCAAAGCTTGTCCTTATCTATTCCCACGGACTCAATCATATCGTCAAGCCTATGGTAACGCAATGATGTAAAGTGGAGCTGCTTACAAATTACGTCAATCATTTTTTGATACTTTTCGCTGTCGGGATCTACGTATTCCTTAATCATCTCGTCATCAGGCTCTCTGCCCTCAAGCTCGGTAATCACCCTTCTGGTAATGAGGTCCATATCGGAGGTTGAACGAGAGAAATTAAGATATTTGCATCCGTAGAAAAGCGGCGGGCAGGCAGGTCTGATGTGTACCTCTCTTGCTCCCGATTCAAACAGATACTCGGTAGTTTCCCTCAGCTGTGTACCGCGAACTATCGAGTCGTCAATAAGCAAAAGGCTCTTATCCTTAATCAAATCCGGGATAGGAATAAGCTTCATCTTTGCAATAAGGTTACGCTTGGTTTGAGTGGTCGGCATAAACGAACGAGGCCATGTAGGTGTATACTTAATGAACGGACGGGAATAAGGTATACCCGTTTCGTTGGAATAGCCGATTGCATGCGCGATACCGCTGTCGGGCACACCGGCAATAACATCAGGCTTAACATTATCTCTTCTTGCCAAAGCCTTACCGCAATTATAACGCATTTTCTCTACACTTATGCCCTCATACGAAGCTGACGGGTAGCCGTAATAAATCCAAAGAAAAGTGCAAATACGCATTTTGTCGCCCGGAGTTATAAGGGTTTTTACTCCGTTTTCGTCCATAAATATCACTTCACCGGGGCCGAGCTCTTTATAATTCTTATATCCCAAATTCAGATATGCAAAGCTTTCAAACGACGCACAGTATCCGTTTTCCTTTTCTCCTATTGAAATCGGAGTTCTGCCCAGCAAATCCCTTGCGGCATATATACCCTTCGGAGTAAGTGCGAGGATAGAGATAGAGCCGTCAACAGCCTTTTGTGCGTATCTGATACCGTCAATAAAATTTTCCTTTTGGTTAATAAGAGCCGCAACCAATTCGGTTTGATTAATATCACCGTTATGCATCTCAAAAAAGTGAGTATTATTCTTAATTATTTCATCAACGAGCACATCAATATTATTAATTTTTCCAACGGTAGCAACCGCAAATGTACCGTGATGTGAGCGAACTAAAATAGGCTGTGCCTCAAAATCGCTGATGCAACCAATGCCCATCTGTCCGTGCATATCGTTTGACTCCTTGGTGAACTTTGTTCTGAAAGGAGCATTTTCAATATTGTGGATTGCCTTATCAAAGCCTGTGTCTTTATCGTAAACTGCCATACCTGCACGGCGTGTACCCAAATGTGAATGATAATCTACACCGAAAAACAGGTCAAACACACAGTCTTCCCTTGATACTGCACCAAAAAAACCGCCCATAATTTACCTTGCAGATTAAGTATCTGCTTACCTCTCTATAATTTGTTGTCATATATTATAACAAATCACAGTGGCAAAGACAACAGTATATTTTGCATTATTTAATAAATTTTTTCAGTCTGTTTGTCAGCACGGCGGCAACCGCGATTTTTACTGCGTCGGGAATCAAAAACGGAATAACACACCAGCCTAATATTGTCATAAGTGAAGCAGGCTCATTTGTTTTTGCATAAACAACAGCAAACCACGCGGTACCGAATGCATAGCATACAAGCACACCCAAGACCATAGACAGAATTATTGCCCAAAGCTTGTTTGTTTTGTCAGAAACAAGACCTACTATCAATGCGGTAAATATAAATCCGATTATATATCCTCCGGTAGAGCCAAGCAAAACACCGAAGCCGCTCTTAAATCCGGAAAATACCGGAACACCTATCGCACCGATAAGGATATAGAGCAAGGTTGCAAGTGTACCTCTTTTTGCTCCGAAAAGACCTGCTACCAAAGCAACGCCCATTGTTTGCAATGTAATAGGAACAGTAAGCGGAATCTGTATCCAAGCGCACACTGCAATGATCGCCGCCGACATACCGATATAAACTATATCGGAAATTTTTGAATTGCTTTTCTTTTTTTCTTCTGTTTGTGCCACAAATATCACCAAACCTTTTTAGTTTTTTCGACATACAACAAGCCGAATTGATTATATTTTATCACACAATTTTGTATTGTCAACCGTTATTTCGAAAAAGGTTAACAATTTGTGCAAACTCAAAATTTAATATTAAAAATATGCAAGGATTGGATATACAAAAAAACAAATATGAGTTTTTGAAAACCGAAACAAAGGGTATTGACATTTGGAAAAATAAGGCTATAATTAGAATTAGCACTCGACGGTGCAGAGTGCTAATTACAAACAAAGGGATATGGTATTATGAGAAAAAAGCAATTTAAGGCAGAATCAAAAAAATTGCTGGATATGATGATTAATTCAATTTACACCCACAAGGAAATATTCCTTCGTGAGCTTATATCAAATGCCAGCGACGCAATTGATAAGCTGTATTTCAAATCACTTACAGACAACAGCGTTAAGCTTAACCGCGATGATTTTAAGATTATGATTGAGGTTGACAAAGACAACCGTATCATTACTATTTCGGATAACGGTATAGGAATGACCGGCGAAGAGCTTGAAAACAATCTCGGCACAATCGCAAAAAGTGATTCGCTTAACTTTAAGAACGAAAATGCAGACAACGAGAAGGCGCAGGACGTTTCCGTTATCGGTCAGTTCGGTGTTGGATTCTACTCATCATTTATGGTTGCAGACAGGGTTGAGGTTGTGTCAAAGGCATTCGGTGACGAGCAGGCACACAAATGGACCTCAACAGGCGTTGACGGCTACACCATTGAAGAATGTGACAAGAAGGATGCCGGCACGGTAATCACACTGCACATCAAGGAGGATACAGAAAACGATCATTTCAGCGACTATCTTGAGCAATACAAGATTGACGAATTGGTTAAAAGGTACAGCGACTACATTCGTTATCCTATCCAAATGGAAATGAGCCATCAGGTTCCCGACAAGGATAAGGAGGGCGAATACATCACAGAGGTCAGCATCGAAACACTCAACTCAATGGTTCCCCTTTGGAGAAAATCGAAAGGCGAAATCAAGCCTGAGGAGTACAACGAATTTTACAAGGAAAAGTTTATGGATTACAGCGACCCACAGCTTGTTATCCACAGCAAAACCGAGGGACAGGCAACCTTTGATTCGCTGCTGTTCATTCCCGAAAATCCTCCGTACGACTTTTATTCAAAGGAATATGAAAAAGGGCTTCAGCTGTATTCAAACGGTGTTCTTATTATGGACAAGTGTGCAGACCTGCTGCCCGATTATTTCAGCTTTGTAAAAGGTCTTGTTGACAGCGCCGATTTGAGCCTGAACATCAGCAGAGAAATGCTCCAGCACGACCATCAGCTCAGGATAATTGCAAAGGCTATCGACAAAAAAATTAAAAACGAGCTAAAAAAGCTTCTTAATAACGACAGAGAAAAATACAACAAATTCTTTGACACCTTTGGCACACAGCTCAAATACGGCGTATATGCAAACTACGGTATGGAAAAGGACAGCCTAAAGGATCTTATTGAATTCAAGAGTTCTATGGTTGACGGCTACACAACCCTAAAGGAATATGTTGACAGAATGCCTGAGGCGCAGGACAGCATTTACTACGCCTGCGGCGACAGCATAAGCAAAATTGAATTTTTGCCACAGCTTGAGGCGGTTAAGGAAAAGGGCTACGAGGTTCTGTACTTTACAGACGAGATTGACGAATTTGCCATTCAAATGCTTATGGAATACGACGGCAAGCACTTTGCAAACATCTGCAAAGACGAGGTTAATCTTTCAACAGACGAGGAAAAGAAGGAAATTGAGGAGAAAAACGAAAACTCAAAGGACCTTCTGGAAAAGATTAAAGGCATTCTCGGCGACAAGGTATCCTCTGTTAAGTTTTCAAACAAGTTAGGAAGCCACCCTGTTTCCATTTCGGCAGAGGGATATGTGTCGCTTGAAATGGAAAAGGTGCTCAGTCAAATGCCGGGTGCAAATCAAGGTGTTAAGGCACAGCTTGTATTGGAAATCAATTCTAACCATCCTGTTGCGCAAAAGCTTGAAGCTGCAGACGACGACACCCTTAAAAAATATGTAATGCTCCTGTATTCATCTGCAAGGCTTGTTGCAGGCTTGGATATAGAAAATCCAACAGAATTCAGTGATATGCTCGCAGATATGATTCAGTAAACATTAAAAAATCGGTCAGAAAAATCTGACCGATTTTTATTTTTCGCTTTATTTAGGACAATGGTATTTAGCCTAACAGTATCC
>NZ_CAMFQO010000041.1 GCF_945980375.1 uncultured Eubacterium sp.
ACACGTAAGGAGTCGTCGGCAGCGTCAGATGTGTATAAGAGACAGTATAAATGTCAATTGATAAATTATATATTTTGAGGATAAATTATGAAAACATCTGACTTTTATTATGACTTACCACAGGAGCTTATTGCTCAAACTCCTATAGAACCGAGAGATCAGTCAAGATTAATGGTTGTTGATAAGAATACAGGTGAGGTAACTCATAGAATATTTAAGGATTTAATCGACTATCTTAATCCAAATGATTGTCTTATTCTTAACGATACAAGAGTTATTCCTGCACGAATTTACGGTGTAAAAAAGCAAACAGGTGCAGTTGTTGAATTTTTACTTTTGAAGCAAAGTGAAAATAATGTTTGGGAATGTCTTTGCAAGCCGGGCAAAAGAGCAAAGATAGGCACGGAATTTGTATTTGGTGAAGGATTAGTTGAGTGTGAAGTAGTTGATATTACCGATGACGGTAACAGAAAAATTCAATTTAAGTGCGATTCAAAGGAAATTTATACTATATTAGACAAAATCGGAAAAATGCCCCTTCCTCCATATATTACGGAGGAATTAAAAAACGGTGAAAGGTATCAAACCGTTTATTCAAGAGAGCTTGGCTCGGCTGCTGCTCCGACGGCAGGGTTACATTTTACCAATGAGCTTCTTAAAAGAATAGAGCAAAAAGGCATAAAAATAGGATATGTAACCCTTCATGTCGGCCTTGGAACATTCAGACCTGTTAAGGTTGACGATGTTACAAAGCATAAGATGCATACCGAGCATTATCACGTCAGCAAACAAACCGCTGATTTAATAAATAAAACAAAGGCAAACGGTGGCAGAGTAATCAGCGTTGGAACTACAAGCACAAGAACTCTCGAATCGGTAGCTACAAAAAACGGATGCATTTGCGAGGACGAGGATGATACATCAATCTTTATTTATCCCGGATATGAGTTTAAGTGTATTGACGGCTTGGTAACAAATTTTCACCTGCCTGAAAGTACCTTGATAATGCTTATTTCGGCATTTGCCGGATACGACAATGTTATGAATGCGTACAAAATTGCTGTTGATGAACGTTACAGATTTTTTTCATTTGGCGATGCGTGTTTGTTTATCGATACAAAATAAGGAGCAGTTATGAGCTACAAATTATTAAAAAAAGAAAACAAGGCAAGACGCGGAGAATTTTCCACTGTTCACGGTACTGTTCAAACCCCTTGCTTTATGAACGTTGCAACCGTTGCCGCTATAAAGGGTGGATTGTCAACGGTGGACCTAAAGGATGTCGGCGCGCAGGTTATGCTTTGCAACACCTATCATCTTCACGTTAGACCGGGTGATGATAAGGTAAAAGCATTAGGCGGACTACACAGGTTTACCAATTGGGACAGACCTATTCTAACGGATTCAGGTGGGTTTCAGGTATTTTCACTTGCAAAGCTAAACAAAATTACCGAGGACGGCGTTACCTTTAATTCGCATATTGACGGACGAAAAATATTTATGGGTCCCGAAGAAAGTATGCAGATTCAGTCAAACCTCGGCTCAACAATTGCAATGGCGTTTGATGAATGTGTTGAAAACCCTGCAAAATACGAATATTCAAAGGAAGCCTGCGGCAGAACGTTAAGATGGCTTGAGCGTTGTAAAAAAGAGATGGACAGGCTTAATTCACAGCCTGATACAATAAACAAAAATCAAATGCTGTTTGGTATAAATCAGGGTTGTACCTTTGATGATTTACGAATAGAGCATATGAAGGAAATTGCAAAAATGGATTTGGATGGCTATGCGATAGGAGGCTTGGCTGTCGGTGAGCCCAAGGAGGATATGTACAGAATAATATCCGCTGTTGAGCCTTTTGCCCCCGAAAACAAGCCAAGATACCTTATGGGCGTAGGTACTCCGGGAAATATTATTGAGGCAGTCAGCAGGGGAGTAGACCTTTTTGATTGTGTTATGCCTGCACGAAATGCACGTCATGGACAGCTTTTTACAAAAAAAGGTATTATAAATATTAATAACGCTAAATATATACTTGATGACCATCCTATTGATGAGGAATGTAACTGTCCTACCTGCAAGAACTTTTCACGTGCTTATGTAAGGCATTTGCTCAAGGCGGGAGAAATGCTTGGAATGAGGCTTGCGGTTATGCATAACCTGTATTTTTATAACAATTTGATGACTCAAATCAGAGAAAATATTGAAAACAATTCATTTGAAGATTTCAAAAATGAATATGTTGACAGACTTGATACAAGGATATAAAAATAATTCTTGATTTTATTCTGTTAATACTATATAATTAAAATACTTAATGTATCTTTAGGAGGAAAATTATGAATCCAATTTTATTGCAAATGGCAGCACAGCAGTCTGCACAAGGCAAGGCAGGTTCATCTTCATATATTGTACTTATGGTTGTACTTGTTGCAGTTATGTACTTTATGATGATCAGACCTCAAAAGAAGCGCCAAAAGGAAGAACAGGAAATGAGATCATCATTGGAAATCGGTGATGAAATTATTACCATCGGCGGTATTGTCGGTAAGGTTGTTACAATCAGAGAAGAAGATTTGATTATTGAAACAGGCGCTGACAGAAACAAGATGAAAATTCAACGTTGGGCTGTAAATACAAATGTTACAAAGACAGAGCAACACAAAAAAGAAGTTGAAAAGGCAAGAGAAGCCGCAAAGGAAAAGAAGGAAGCTAAAAAGACTGAAAAGTCTGATAAGAAATCCGATAAATAATGTTATAAAAAGTAAATCCCCCGAATATCCTTTAATAAGGATTCGGGGGATTTTTTATGAAAAAAAACAAAAGTATTTTAGCTGTATTTACCGTAAAATCAATAATAACATCCATAATATGTGTTTTATTATTTACGGCAGTATTTTCCTATATAGCATTAAAGCTTGATTTAGATAAAAGCTATTATTCTTGGTTCGGATATATTTGTTTAATGCTTTCGGCGTTTGCTACCTCCTTTGTGTCAACCTGCAAATTCCAAAACAGCCTTATTCTTATGAGTATGCTTGCAAACATTCCTCTTATGCTTATTTCAGTCATAAATTCATTTGTTAATAAATCTTTTATGCAGGCTGTTATATCATTGGTTGTGATTGTTGCATCCGGCTTTGCTTCTGCTTTGGTGTGTGCTAAAAAATCAAAAGGATTTAAGGTGTAGTATGAGTGAATTAAATCTGCCGATGAATAACAGTAAGATAGAAGTATTTACGCAGGACAATCTACGATTTTTATATCAGTTGGTTTTTTACATTGCAGGTATGGTGCTTGGTGTATGGTTGTTCAGAGCATTAAATTTGTCAAAGTATTCAAGTACAATTGAAGATTTTATATTAATAAAAAATGATATCCTAATCAATATTATTGTTGATAGGCTATCAATTTACGTTTTGGTATATGTTGTTACAATTCTGCTTGGGTTGTGCTTAATAGGGTTTCCGGTAATAAATATAATACCGTTGGTATGCGGAGTTGAGCTTTCGTTAAAGCTTTCGTTCATATACAGCTTATACAGCGTAAAGGGAATAGGGTATTCTGTTTTAATGATTATACCCGAAGCGACAGCGTTTTTGGTTTTACTGTTTTACACAATTAAGGATTCCAAGGATTTAAGCAGGTCTTTGTTTAACATATCAAAAAATAATCTCGAGTCTGAAATTGACCTAAAGCAATATCTTAAAAAATTTATGCTTTACTGTATTGGTATTATAAGCATATCAATACTGAATTCAATAATGATGTATCTTTTTAACTCAATAATTAAGATTTGAAGCTCGGCTTGCTGTTTGCAAGGGGATTTGAGTCAACTGCGTTCTTTGATGCGTCACTTTGAATATGGGTGTAAATCTCTGTCGTTCCAAGATTTTCGTGACCTAATATTTCCTTTAGAACCAATACATCTACATTACCGTGTTGATACATCAGGGTTGCGGCGGTATGACGAAGCTTGTGTACGGATAAGCCTCTGCCTCCCAAGCCTGCCATATCAATGTATTTGTTTACCATCATTTCAACAGTTCTTGGGTTTATTCGTTGGTATCTGCTGCTTAAAAATAAGGCTCTGTCCTTAACCTTGTCGTTTGGTCGAACCTTCATATACGCCGTTATTGCTTCAATGCAGGCTTGATTAAGGTAAATTGTTCGCTCCTTGTTTCCTTTACCTGTGATTACAATAGTGCCGTCTGATTTTATATCGTTGTAATTTATTGAAACAAGCTCCGACAAACGTATTCCGCAGTTCAAAAACAATGTTATGATAGCAAAATCACGTTCTTTATTTTTACCGGAAATAACCGATAAAAGCTTTTTGGATTCATCTAATGTTAAGTATTTCGGCAGCGATTTCTTTGTTTTAGGAGCGTCAAGATTTTTCATGGGATTGGCAGGGAGTAAGCCAAGGTTTTCCGATAGATAGCTGAAAAATCTTCTGATTGCAACAACACGTCTTGCTCTTGTTGCCTCATTATTTCGTCTTTCATTTTTGCAGTATATAAGAAATGTATAGGTATCATTTAGGGTAATTGTTTTAATAAAATTAATGTCAACAATGGTTAAATCAAGCTCGTTGTCAGGAGTATCGACAGGGAATAAGCCCTTGTGCTTAACCATAAATCTAAAATATGTTCTTAAATCACTTGCGTATTCTAATACGGATAATGAGCTGTGCCCCTTGATAGCTTCAACATATGTTAAATAATCCTGCACAAGCTGAGGAAGCCTAAAAAAATCCTCTCTTTTCATACTATAACTAACACCTCTTAAAACAATTATTTCGCAAAACTTTTATAAATTATAATTATTGTATCAAAATAGGGGAGGATAATCAATATAAAAAAGTAAGTTATACCTGACTTTTTGATTAAATGTGATATAATAAAAATGTACCGATGTACTATGTATGCCTCGGTACTTGATACAATTATGTATCGTTTGCCATTTTCTCGAGTATCTTGGTTATTTCATCGAGCGAATGGCTTTTTCTTTTAGTGCTATTATTAAACGCACTATTTGTTTTATTGTCATAGTAACATTACAAAAGAATGATAATGATAAGAAACAAAAATAACCGCAGGGAGTAGCCTTGCGGTTGTTTTTATATCTACATTAAAAAATATCTAATTTCGCAAAATTAATATTTTGCGAAATAAAGGGGAGTTTGAAAACATTAAAATTAGGGGCTTTGCGTTATCTTTTGCAAATGCCCCTAATTTTTGTTTTATTCTATTTCAGTAATTGCATCAAATGCAGCACGAATTGTTCTAACAGGAACGATGTCCATATTGATTTTTATTTCCTTTGATAATGCCTTGTAATTATGAAACGGTATAATGCATTTTGTAAAGCCTAACCTTTGTGCTTCTGCAATTCTTTGCTCACAGTTGTTTACGGCTCTGATTTCTCCTGCCAATCCTATTTCACCAAATGCCAATGTATTTTCATTTAACGGCTTATCTTTTAGTGATGAAATTAAAGCCATAGCAACACACAAATCCGCAGCCGGTTCATAAAGCTTTAGTCCGCCAACTATGTTCAGGTATGTGTCCATCCCGTTAAATAAATATCCTGCACGTTTTTCAAGCACTGCAATTATCATATTCATTCTGTTGTAGTCAAAGCCTGTGCTCATTCTTCTTGGAGTTCCAAATCCTGATGATGTCACAAGCCCTTGAACCTCTGCCAAAATTGGTCTTGAGCCCTCCATGGTACATGCAACGCAGGTTCCGCTTGTGTTTTTCGGTCTGCCTGAAAGCATCATCAATGACGGATTTTCTACCTCTCTCATTCCTGTTTGAGTCATTTCAAACACACCGATTTCATTGGTTGAACCAAATCTGTTTTTTGCACTGCGCAGTATCCTGTATGAATAATTGCGCTCTCCCTCAAAGTATAAAACAGTATCAACTATATGTTCTAATACCTTTGGTCCCGCAATAGCACCGTCCTTATTAACGTGACCTACAATAAAAATTGGTATTCCAAGTGATTTTGCAAGATGCATAAAGACATTTGTACATTCTCTTACCTGAGTAATACTTCCTGCAGATGAAGAAACCTCGTCAATCATCATTGTTTGAATTGAGTCAATTATAACTAACTGAGGCTTTTCTGCTTTTATTGTTTCTACTATTAAGGCTACATCGGTTTCTGCTAATATGTAAAGATTATCGCTATCGATACCGAGTCTGTTCGCTCTTAGCTTAATTTGCCTTGATGATTCCTCACCGCTTATATACAGTATTTTTACATCTAAATACTGACACATTTGAAGAAGAATTGTTGATTTACCTATACCCGGATCGCCTGACAGTAAAACAAGGCTTCCCTCAACAATTCCTCCGCCTAAAACTCTGTCAAATTCCTTAATTCCCGTGGTTAATCTTTTTTCGATATCACTGTTGATATCATTAAGCTTTAGTGCCGGCTTAACCGAATAAGAGCTTTTATAGGAACCCTTGGATGCAGATACGGGTGCCTGTTCATCCATAGTGTTCCATTCGCCGCAGCCCGGACATTTGCCATACCATTTTACGCTTTCGTAACCGCATTCACTGCATACATAAATTGATTTTGATTTACCTGCCATTTATACGTCCTCACATACTCCTGCAAGAATAAGATATGCAAAATCCTTTTGATACTCCTTATCTTGCAGTTTTTTATTTTCTTCATTATTACTCATAAAGCCACATTCAATCATTATTGACGGATGCATAGCATTATACAATATGTAATATTCATCGCCTGATTCTTTATTTTCTCTGTTATTGTCCTGCTGAATAGTTGACTTAATTTTTTTTAATATTTTATCAGCAAGAGTTTTACTTTCATTAATTCCCGTAGCATACCAAATTTGAGTCCCCCACTCTTTTTCATCGCTAAAATGATTTTGATGAATGGATATTAATACAGCATTTGGAATTGAATTAATAAAATCCATTCGATTGTACAAATCCGATCTGTTTCGCGGCTCATTGGGTTTATATAACTCGTAATCTCCCGAGCGTATAAGAACGGAATTTATACCGCTAACCATTAAATAATCATACAAATTGAGGGCAATTGCAAGGTTTATGTTTTTTTCAAGAGCTCCGTCAATGCCGATTGTGCCGGCATCAGCTCCGCCGTGTCCTGCATCTATAATTACTGTTTTTTTATACGAGCTTTGATAAACAACTTGGGCTATTTTTTCATCTGCCTTAAAGCTTAATTCTATACATCCTGTAATAATTAGTATTCCTGATAACAATATCATTAATGCTTTTTTCATTATATCACCATTAATAATATGAAAACATTATACAATATATTTACTTTTCTTTCAACAAATCAGTTGATTTATTTTTATTTAAGGGATATAATTTGTACTGTAAAGGAGTGGTATAATGAAGATTGTAAATCTTGATGGCTATACAACAAATCCCGGTGATCAGTCTTGGGAAACATTTAAGCAATACGGAGAGCTTACTGTATATGACAGAACAAAGCCCGAAGAGGTTATTGAACGTGCAAAGGACGCCGATATTCTTATTATAAACAAAACCGTAATAACGGCAGATATGCTTGACAAAATGCCAAATCTTAAATATATAGGTCTTCAATCAACAGGCTATAATGTTGTTGATTGCGATGCCGCAAAGGCAAAAGGAATTGTTGTTTCAAACATTCCGTCATATTCAACATCAGCAGTAGCACAGCTTGTTTTTGCTCTTATTTTACAGATAACAAACAAGGTGACAATGCATAGTGACGCCGTTCATAACGGAGAATGGACTGCCTGTCCTGATTTTTGTTTTTGGAAGGCTCCGCTTACAGAGCTTGACTCAAAAACAATCGGTATTGTAGGATTTGGATCTATCGGTCAAAGGGTTGCGCAAATATCAAAGGTTTTCGGTATGAATGTGTTGGTTTTTACTCCGCACCCAAAGCCTGATGAGTTTAGCGATGTAAGGTTTGTAGATTTTGATGAGCTTTGCAGTAAAAGTGACATTATTACATGCCATTGCCCGTTAACTCCCAAAACGGAAAACCTTATTAATAAGGACGCAATTTCCAAAATGAAAAAGGATGCAATTATCATTAACACATCAAGAGGTCCCGTGGTAAATGATGTTGACTTAGCAAATGCTCTTAATAACGGTGATATAAAGGCGGCAGGATTGGATGTTTTGAGGGTGGAGCCGCCAACCGCAGATAACCCGTTGCTGACTGCAAAGAATTGCTTTATTACACCGCATATTGCATGGGCGGCATACGAAACAAGAAAAAGACTTCTCGGTATTCTTGAGGAAAATCTAAAGGCATTTTTAAGCGGTAATCCTCAAAATGTTGTAAATAAGTGATAAACATAAATAAAAAGATACTTTCAACCTTTGCTGAAAGTATCTTTTTTTGCCAAAGGGTAATCAAACGGAGCAAAATCGAGATAAAAGTAAGTAAAAGTAGTGCGGCAATCAAAAATATCGCTTATACTCCGGTTTTTCTTTTAATTCTTTAAGCAATTCGTCTATATTTTCAAAAACGGATTTCGCAACAAT
>NZ_CAMFQO010000042.1 GCF_945980375.1 uncultured Eubacterium sp.
TTAAGGCAGTCCTTATTGATAAGGACTTTAATCCTATTGCTTCCGGCTCTCACACGTGGGAAAATAAGCTTGTTGACGGAATTTGGACTTACAGCCTCGACGATGCATGGGCAGGGCTTCGTGACGCCTATTCAAATCTTAACGAGGAATGTAATAATAAATTCGGCTCGTATATTTCAGAGCTTTCATCTCTTGGCTTTTCCGCTATGATGCACGGCTATCTTCCATTTGATAAAGACGATAATCAGCTTGCAGAGTTTAGGACATGGCGTAACACCGTTACTGCAGAAGCATCAAGAGAATTAACAGAGCTTTTTGATTTTAATATCCCGCAAAGATGGAGCATTGCTCACTTGTATCAGGCTATACTTAACGGTGAGGAGCATAATGCCCGTATTGCTCATTTAACAACTCTCGCGGGCTATATTCACTATATGCTTTCCGGTCAAAGAGTGGTTGGCATCGGTGAAGCATCGGGTATGTTCCCGATAGACAGCACTACGAATAATTATAATCTTGATATGGTAGAAAAATTCAATTCTCTTCCAAAGGTTAAAGCACTCGGAATAAATATCCTTGACCTTTTGCCAAAAGCACTTTTAGCAGGTGAAAATGCAGGATATTTAACCGAGGAAGGAGCAAGGCTTATTGACCCATCGGGTAAATTAAAGGCAGGAGTACCTATGGCTCCTCCGGAGGGCGACGCCGGAACAGGTATGACCGCTACAAATGCAATAGCAGTCAAAACAGGCAATGTCAGTGCAGGTACATCAATCTTTTCAATGGTTGTGCTTGAAAAACAGCTTTCAAAGGTGTACGAGGAAATTGATATGGTTACTACCCCTGTTGGAAAGCCTGTTGCTATGGTGCATTGTAATAATTGCTGTACCGATCTTGACCATTGGGTAAATATTTTCAGTCAGTTTGCCTGTGCTACGGGCAGTCAGCTTACAAAGCCGGAAATTTACGATATCCTTTATGAGTCTGCACTTTATGCCGATGCAAATGCCGGCGGAGTGGTAAATATCAATTATTTTTCGGGCGAACCCGTTTCTCACACTACAGACGGCAGACCGATGCTTGTCAGAGCACAGGGTGCTGATTTCAATCTTGCAAACCTTATGAGAGCACAGATTTATTCAACAATGGCAACTCTTAAAATCGGTATGCAGATTTTGGAAAAAGAAAATGTTACTATTGATTGCCTTATGGGGCACGGCGGTCTGTTCAAAACTCCCATCGTCGGTCAAAGGCTTATGGCAGGTGCCATGAACTGTCCTGTTGCTGTAATGCAAACAGCAGGTGAGGGTGGTGCTTGGGGTATGGCTGTTTTGGCTCGCTACAGCGTTGACGGTGGCTCACAGCCTCTTGATGAATACCTCAACACAAGGGTGTTTGCAAATTGTCAAAGCTCTGTTATTGCTCCTAATGAACAGGACGTCAATGGCTTTGAGGAATATATGAAGCTTTACAAATCAGCACTTAAGGCTGAAATTACAGCCTATGAAAATATTTAAGGAGAACAATATGGCTATTAAGGATTATGAATTTTGGTTTGTCGTAGGAACACAGTTCCTGTACGGCGAGGAAATATTTGATACAATCAATTCTCACGCAACACAGATTGCACAGGCTTGGAGTGAAAAGCTTCCATGCAAGGTTGTTGCAAAGCCATGCGTAAAAACATCAAAGGAGATTTTGGATGTTATGCAGGGGGCAAACAATGATGAACACTGTGCAGGTGTTATCACCTGGATGCATACCTTTTCTCCGTCAAAGATGTGGATTGCGGGCTTTAATGCACTTGAAAAGCCATATTTGCACGTTAATACACAGTTTAACCGTGACATTCCGTGGCAGGATATTGATATGGACTTTATGAATCTTAATCAATCTGCTCACGGTGACAGAGAGCACGGCTACATTTCAGCTCGTATGAGATTGAAGCATAAGGTTGTTGCGGGCTACTGGCAGGATGAGACAATGCAGGATAAAATCGGCGTTTGGATGAGAGCGGCTGTCGGAGCTATGGAAAGCAGAAAGCTTCGTGTTCTTCGTATTTCAGACAATATGCGTAATGTTGCCGTAACCGACGGTGACAAGATTGAAGCACAAATCAAGCTTGGCTGGCAGGTAGACCATTACGGAGTCGGAGATATTATCAAGCTTGTTGATGCTGTGACAGATGCCCAAATCGATGCTCAAATGGCTGAATACGAGGCTAATTACATTATGGATACCGATAATATAGAGGCTGTACGATATCAGGCTCGTGAGGAGGTTGCACTTAAGAAATTCCTCGAAAAAGAGGGCTTTGGTGCGTTCCATACCAATTTTGAGGATTTACAGGGACTTCGTCAGCTTCCGGGACTTGCGACACAGGACTTGATGCGTCAGGGCTATGGCTTTGGTGCAGAGGGCGATTGGAAGGTTGCCGCTATGACAAGAGTAATGAAGCTTATGTCAGAGGGTATGCAGGGCGGTACTGCGTTTATGGAGGATTATACATATCATTTTGAGCCGGGCAACGAGATGCTTCTTGGCTCACATATGCTTGAGGTTTGTCCTACTATCGCAGGCGAAAAGGCAAAGATTCAGGTTCACCCTCTCGGTATCGGTGACAGAGAGGATCCTGCACGATTGGTGTTTAAGGCACAAACAGGCAATGCCATCGTTGTTACCCTTGTTGATATGGGCGACAGGCTTCGTATGATAGTTAATGATGTTGAGTGTAAGGAGCAGGTAAACGATATGCCAAAGCTCCCCGTTGCAGGTGTGTTGTGGAAGCCGTTGCCTTGTCTTCAAACCTCGGCAGAGGCTTGGATTTATGCAGGCGGCGCACATCACAGTGTTCTTTCATATTCTCTTACGGCAGACCATATGCGTGATTTTGCCGAGATTATGGGCATTGAATTTGTTCATATCAATAAGAATACCGAAATTAACGAATTTAGAAAAGAGCTATTTTATAATGATGTTGCATACAAGCTCGGTATGTAGCATAAGGAGAAAAGATGTTAGAGGAATTAAAAAAAGAGGTTTATCTTCAAAACCTTAAGCTTGTAGAATACGGCTTGGTGGTTTTAACCTGGGGTAATGTTTCTGCTATTGACAGAGAAAGCGGATTATTTGTAATAAAACCGTCAGGTGTGCCATATAGTGAAATGACTGCTGATGATATGGTTGTTATGGACCTAAAGGGAAATAAGGTTGAGGGACGGCTTAATCCGTCATCCGACACCCCAACACATATGGAGCTTTACAATCGCTTTGACAGCATTGGTGGTGTTGTGCACACTCACTCATCATGGGGATGCTCTTGGGCACAGGCAGGCAGAGATGTTCGCGCCTACGGTACAACACATGCAGATTTTGCAAATGGCAGTATACCTTGTACAAGGGGCTTAACCGAAGCAGAGGTTAACGGAGAATATGAACTGAATACAGGCAAGGTTATCGTTGAAGAGTTTGAAAAACGAGGCTTATCTGCACAGGAATGTCCTGCTGTACTTGTTCATCGTCACGGTCCCTTTGCTTGGGGCAAAAATGCCGCAAAGGCTGTTGAAAACGCATTGATATTAGAGGAGGTATGCAAAATGGCATACAGAACAGAGGCAGTTGCAGCCTTGGGTGACGACTCTAATATCGGTATAGAAAAATATCTTTTGGATAAGCATTATGAACGTAAGCATGGCAAAAATGCATATTACGGTCAGGATAAATAGGAGGATTTGTATGACAAAAAATATTAGTAGGCTTCTTGCTGTATTCCTTGCTGTCGTAATGTGTATTTGTTCGACAGCACCGGTTTATGCACTTGAAATCAATGATTTGGAAAATGCGGACATTGTTTTTGAAAACTCAATTACAAAATTTGAAGCTACAGGCAAGCCGATTGTGCCAAGCTATAAGGTTTTCTTTAATGGCGTAGAGCTTGCTAAGGATGAAGATTATGTTGAATTGCTTGAAAATAATACTGCTGTCGGCACAGCATCTTTGTCTGTTGTTGCTGTTCCCGGTTCGGAATATCAGGGCAAAAAGACGGTTTATTTTACTATTTATAAAAAAGCAGCCCCTGCTCCTATTACAGCACCTAAAACACCGAGCATTAAAGCATGCTACGGCGAAAAATCAAAAACAAAGCTTACTGTTGAATGGTCCAAGGTCAAGTGCGACAAGTACCAAATTATGTATTCAAAAAACAGTTCCTTTAAGTCCGGAGTAAAAACTATTCTTGTTTCAGGCAGTGCTACAAAGAAAACCTTTACCGTAAAGAATAATAACAAAACATACTACTGCAAAATCCGTGCAATAAACTATAATGAGAAAAACAAGCCTCTTTACAGCACATGGTCAAAAAAATCAAGCAGCAGCTTTACAAGGGTGTATGCCAAGTATTCAACAAAGTATGTTAACAATAAGAACAGAACAACAAATCTTCGCATTGCATCAAAGGCTATTGACGGAACCGTTATTATGCCGGGTGAAACATTTTCGTTTAACAAGGTTGTAGGTAAGAGAACTGCCGCTAAGGGCTACAAAAAGGCTCATGTTTTTAACGGAGCTAATGCTTCGTCAATGGGTATAGGTGGCGGTATTTGTCAGGTTGCGTCAACTATATTCAACACCGTACTGATTTCAAACCTTAAGGTTAAAGAACGCCATCAACATTCTCAAAGGGTTGCATATGTTCCTTTGGGCAGAGATGCCGCAATTTATTGGCCGTCGCAGGATTTGAAATTTACCAACAACACTAATTATCCCATAAAGATAAAAATGGTTGTTAAGGACGGAGTAATATCCTGCACCTTCCTTACACACCAAAACGTTAAACCCAAAAAGGTTAGCATAAAGGTTAAGCGAAGCGGCAAAAACTTTACTATGAAGCGTTATGTGGGCGGTAAGTGTAATTACACCACAAAGTCACATTATTAATACAGTCCAAAAAATGACACCCATCATTGAAATGTGATGGGTGTTATGTTATTTTATAAGTAAAGGAGTGATATTTATGATTATGTATATTATGCTTGGAGCCTGTATTGTGCTTTTGCTTGTGCTTATAATTTTATCATTAACACAATCAAAGGGTACTAATAGCGCAAGGCTTGAAGAGCTGTCCCGTCAAATGAATGAGCTTGTAAATAAAAACTACGAGCAACAGGTCAAAATTATGGAAACGCTTAATGATAACAATGTAAATCAGACAAAATTTATTCAACAGTCCATTTTATCAATGCAGGAGGGCAATGAAAAAAAGCTTGAGCAAATGCGAGAAACAGTTGATGAAAAGCTAACCTCCACCTTAAACAAAAGGATTAACGCTTCATTCGAGCAGGTGTCCACTCAGCTTACAAATGTTTACCAATCACTCGGCGAAATGAAGGAGCTGTCCTCAGGTGTAACAGGGCTTAATAAAATACTCACCAATGTTAAAACAAGAGGCACTTGGGCAGAGCTTCAGCTTGATAATATTCTTGAGCAAATTATTCCCAATATGTACGAAAGAAATGTAAAAACCAATCCAAAGTATAACGGACAGGTAGAATTTGCAGTAAAGATACCCAACGCAGATAATGATGAGATAAGTTGGTTGCCGATAGATTCAAAATTTCCTATGGAGGATTATATCCGTCTGACAGATGCGGGCGAGCAGGGAAATATTGAAGCGGTGGATAGGGCACAAAAGGCGCTTGAGCAACGAGTTAAGGAGGAAGCGAGGGCTATTAAAAATTATATTAACGAGCCATATACAACACCCTTTGCTATTATGTATCTTGCAACTGAGGGATTGTATGCCCAAATAATGAATAGCCCAACAGGCCTGCCCGAAAGATTGCAGGAGATGGGTATTCTTGTTGCAGGTCCAAGCACAATTACGGCACTTTTGAATTCTCTTCAGCTCGGCTTTAGTACCATTGCAATAAACAAGCGTGCAAACGAGGTGTGGAAAATACTCGGCAACGCCAAAAAGCAGTACGATCTTTTCGGTGAGCTTCTCCTTAAGGCTCAAACAAAAATTGATGAAGCCGGAAAAATAATCGGCAAGGCAAATGAGAGAAATGAAATTATCAAGAAAAATCTAAAAAAGGTTAATGAACTTGAATCTAATGTGTCGCAAATAGAACTTTTAGAGTAGAATAAAGTCAAAACCTGCGATATATTTTACAGTTTTTTAATTGTTCGTTGAAAATTACTTAATCGGCTATTAATAAATTTATGGTATAATTTAGTAAAATACATAAAGGATTGATGTCGATGGTAAATTATATTACAGGAGATAACGGTTGTGGCAAAACAAATGCGCTTGTTAGAAACGCAACAGAACTTGCACAGGATGAAAAAAGATGCATTGCCTTTGTTGATTGCGGTAACGATTTGCAATGCCTGCTCCCAAGAAGCATAAGATATATTAATTCGCAGGACTATGATATTGAAGGTGCTATTTCTCTTTATGGATTTTTGTCCGGTATTTGTGCAAGTAATTTTGATTTGACAGATATTTTTGTTGATTGCACTATGAAAATAATAAACAACAATAAAACAAGTATGGAAGATTTTATCAGTATAATTAACGACTTATCAAAGGCAACAAATGTTGATTTTCATTTTGCCTATATAGATAAATTTACTCCTGATTTGACGCACGAAAGCGTAGGGTAACGGTAATAATCCGAACCACGGTTTATCGTGGCAGATATTGCCCTTACTCTACGTTAAAATACTCGTTAATCCGAAAGGATTAACTGC
>NZ_CAMFQO010000043.1 GCF_945980375.1 uncultured Eubacterium sp.
ATTAACTCGCTGTCAGGCGGTCAGCAGCAGCGTGTTGCCATTGCAAGAGCCCTTGCAAACAAGCCGCATATTTTGCTTCTTGATGAGCCTCTCGGAGCTCTTGACCTAAAGCTTCGCAAGGATATGCAACGAGAATTAAAGAATATCCAGCAGGAGCTCGGCATTACATTTATTTATGTAACCCACGACCAAGAGGAAGCCCTGTCAATGAGCGACACTGTTGTTGTTATGGATAAGGGTAAAATTCAGCAAATCGGCACACCCGAGGATATTTATAACGAGCCTGTCAATGCCTTTGTTGCCGACTTTATCGGTGAAAGTAATATCGTTGATGCAATTATGCTTTCCGATTACGAGGTAACCTTTGGCGGTGTAAGGTTCAAGTGCCTTGACAGCGGCTTTGATAAAAATGAGTTTGTTGAGGCTGTTGTTCGCCCGGAGGATATTGTTATAACCGAGCCGGGAGCACAGGCATCCCTTACAGGCAAGGTAACAAGCGTAACATTTAAGGGCGTTCATTTTGAAATACTCGTTGATGTTAACGGCTTTATTTGGATGATTCAAACCACAAGGGATGACATCAAGGTTGATGATACTATCGGTATGCACATTGAGCCTGATGCAATCCATATTATGAAGCGCAGTGAGTATTCGGGCGAATTCGGTGACTATTCCTCATTCTCGGATGAGATGGATCATATTTCCGACGCGTCATATAACTGGGAGGATGAAAATGAAGAGTAGTCTTTCCAAAAAATTACTTGATAAGCCGTATCTTTTGTGGGCGGCGCTTTTCATCGTTGTTCCGCTCATAATGGTTGTTTACTATGCTTTTACCGACAAATCAGGTGCTTTCTCACTTAACAATATGTCGCAGATAAGCAATTACTTTCCAACTATTCTTTTGTCAGTGCTTTACGGCCTTGCCGCAACTGCTATCTGCGTTGTTATAGGCTATCCGTTTGCGTATGCGTTGTCAAAGCATACCGTTCGCACTCAAAGGACAATGGTTCTTCTTGTTATGCTTCCTATGTGGATGAATTTTCTTATAAGAACATACAGCCTTATGACAATTCTCGGAGACAGCGGTGTAATCAACTCTGCATTAACCGCTATCGGTCTTAAGCCTGTCCATATGATAAATACGGGCGGTGCGGTAATTCTCGGTATGGTGTATAACTTTTTGCCATATATGATTTTGCCTATTTATTCCGTTTTGTCAAAGCTTGACAATTCTCTTATCGAGGCGGCACACGATTTGGGCAGCGGCAGTGTTACAACGTTTAGACGTGTTATTTTGCCGATGTCGCTTCCGGGCTTGCTTTCGGGTATTACAATGGTTTTCGTGCCTTGTGCATCAACCTTTTACATCACTCAAAAGCTCGGCGGCGGTCAGATTGTTCTTATCGGCGACGTTATTGAAAGTCAGTTCCAGTCTGCAAATAACTACAATCTCGGTGCGGCACTCAGCTTTGTGCTTATGATTCTTATTTTCATCTGCCTCGGCATTATGAATTATTTTGATGACGGCACACAGGACGGAGGTGTTGTAATATGAAGAAAAGGATTTCACCTGCGTCAAGGCTTTATATGGTGCTTATCTTCATATTCCTTTACGCACCTATCGCGGTTATGACCGTGTTTTCGTTCAATTCCGGCACGTCAACCTATATTATGGAGGGCTTTTCAACATATTGGTGGAAGGAAATGTTCCGCGATACCGCCGCTATGCAGGCACTCAAGAATACCGTTGTGCTTGCACTTGCAACAACAGGCATATCAACGGTGCTTGGCATTACTGCGTCTGTGGGATTGTTCCTGCAAAGGAACAGCCTCTATAAAAAAGCACTTATGAATGTTACAAATATTCCTATGATGAATCCGGAAATTGTAACAGGCATTTCGATGATGCTTTTGTTTGTGTTTGCCGGTGCACTCATAAATGTAAAAGAGGTGCTCGGCTTTACAACTATTCTTATCGCACACGTAACATTTTGCCTGCCATATGTTATCCTTAATGTTATGCCAAAGCTCAGGCAGTTTGATATGAATATTTACGAGGCTGCCGTTGACCTCGGCTGCAAGCCTCTTCATGCGTTTTTTAAGGTTGTAATGCCCGAGATAATGAACGGTATAATTACAGGATGTGTTATGTCGTTTACGCTTTCTCTTGACGACTTTATTATTTCGTATTTCACAAACGGACCTTCGTTTCAAACATTGCCTATTTACATTTTCTCTCTTACAAAGAAAAGAGTAAAGCCGGATATGTTTGCACTTTCAACCCTGATGTTCCTTGTAATACTTGCTCTGCTTGTGGCTATGAACGTTGCTCAGGCTAAGGCAGAAAAAAAGGAGGGCTCAAAATGAAAAAATTAAAGGCAGTTTTTTCGTTTGCTTTGTGCCTTGTTGCCTGCTTTTCTGCGTTTGGCATTACTGCGTTTGCAGGGGAGGATTACTTTTCTGCAGAGCAAAAGGAGTATTACAAAAATCTCGGCTTGCAGGGAACTGTAATCAATGTATATAACTGGGGCGAATATATATCCGACGGCGGCGAGGGCTCAATGGATGTTGTGTCCGAGTTTGAAAGGCTTACAGGTGCAAAGGTTAATTACACAAACTTTGAATCTAACGAAAATATGTATTCAAAGCTTCTTGGAGGCGGTGTATCCTATGATGTTATTGTTCCGTCCGACTATATGGTGGAACGGTTGATTGATGAGGATATGCTTGTTCCTATTGATTATTCAAATATTCCAAATATGAAATATATCCGTGAGGATTGCCTTAATCTTCCGTTTGACCCGGAGCAAAAGTATTCCGTGTGCTTTAATACAGGATATACCGTTCTTATTTATAACAAAAAGCTTGTTAAGGAAAAGCCTGATTCATGGTCTGCTCTTTGGGATGAGCAGTACAAGGGCAAGGTTCTTATGTTCAATAACAGCCGTGATGCGTTTGCCATTGCACAACAGCTTGCGGGTACAAGCCTAAACTCCAATGTTGAGCAGGAATGGGTTGATGCCGCAAAGCTTCTTGCACAGCAAAAGGATAAGGTTAACCCTGTTTATGTTATGGATGAGGTGTTTAACCTTATGGAGTCGGGCGAATATGCGTTTGCAACCTATTATGTCGGCGACTATGTTCTTATGAACGAGAATAATGAGGATTTGGATTATGTATTTCCCAAGGAGGGCGTTAACGCCTTTTATGACGCATTTTGTATTCCTAAATGTGTACAGAACAAAAAGGGGGCAGAGGCTTTTATAAACTTTATGCACGAGCCGCAGGTTGCCCTTGAAAATGAGGAGTACATTTACTACGCGTCTGCAAATAAGTCGGTGCAGGAAAACGAGGAATGCTCCCTTTACGGTAATGAGGCTGTTTATCCGACCGAGCCGCCGAAAAGTGAGGTATTTTCAAATCTTCCGCAAAATATTCTTGAGCTTCAAAATAACCTTTGGTCAAGCGTAAAAAGCGGTAATTTGAGCGTTAACAGTAAGCAAACCGAAAGGCAGATATACACTGTGTCTGCTTGTGTCGGTGCAGGTGTCGTATTGTTTGTGGCCTGCTATTTTGTAAAGAAAAAATTAAAAAGTAAGGAACAGGATTTAAGTGATTTGTATGAGCAAAATTAAATGTGCGGTATTTGACCTTGACGGAACTCTTGTAAACACCATTGATGATTTGGCAAACGCCTGCAATATTCTTATGGAAAAGTACGGCTATGATGCAAAATGGTCAATCGATGATTATAAAAGATTTGTCGGCAACGGTGCAAAAAAGCTTGTTGCACGTGCCTTTGGCAACACTCTTGATGAAAATACTCTTGATGAAAGGTACAGAGAGTTTAAGATTGTTTATGACAGAATAAAGCTTGATAATGCCCATGTCTACGACGGAATTAAGGAACAGCTTGATATTATTAAGGCAATGGGTGTTAAGCTTTGTGTTGTAACTAACAAACCGGATGTGGCGGCTCACGGTATGGTGGAGCATTTTTTCGGCAAGGATTATTTTGATTATATCATCGGCGGAATTGATGGTGTACCTACCAAGCCCGACCCGACAACAACGTTTAAGGCATTGTCGGCAGTCGGCTGTAAGCCGAGCGAGGCAATATTCTTCGGCGACAGCGAGGTTGATATGAAAACCGCCAAAAACGCAAACATAGAAGCAGTGGGTTGTTCTTGGGGATTTAGAAGTTTTGAAATCCTTTTCGCCGAGCATCCCGCAGTAATAATTGACGAGCCAAGGTACATTTCAAAATTATTTTGAAAAAACTCAAAAAAGGTGTTGACATTTGATACCTCATCTGTTATACTTTTATTCGTTGAGCGAGAGTGGCGGAATCGGCAGACGCGCACGTTTGAGGGGCGTGTGGGGCGACTCGTACGGGTTCAAGTCCCGTCTCTCGCACCAAAAATAAGGAATACCCATTAGGGTGTTCCTTATTTTTTTATGCAAGTATTACTATTGTTAAATAACGGAAATTAGGAATTTTTTTGCTGATGCAGGAAACACTTATGTAAAGCGTTTATTCAAAGTGGAGGTGCAAAATGGAAATTTTGAAGGTTGCTTTAACATCGGTGTTTTCTGCCGCGACATTGTTTATTATTGCAAAGATTATTGGCCATAAGCAGATGTCACAGCTTGATTTTTTTGATTATATAACGGGCATAACGATTGGCTCAATAGCAGCAGAGCTTGCCACGGAAATTGAAGAACCGTTAAAGCCATTTGTTGCAATGATTGTATACGGAGCAATAACATTTATTCTTTCCGTTGCAACAAGAAAAATGTCGAGAATACGAAAATTTATTAACGGCACACCTACTATAATTATGAATAACGGTAAGATCTATCGCAAAAACTTGAAAAAAGCCAAGCTTGATTTGAGTGAATTTATGGTAATGTGCAGGCAGGAGGGCTATTTCAATTTGAACGATATACAAACGGCAATTTTTGAATATAACGGTCGGCTCACCGTTTTGCCTGTCAGCACAAAACGTCCGGTAAATCCCGAGGATATGGAGCTTGAACCACAGCCCGAGCATATCTTTACCGAAATTATTATGGACGGACGGGTTATTGATGAAAACCTAAAACGTATGAATCTTAACGAGGAGTGGCTTAAAAAACAGCTTAAAAAGCAAGGACTCAAAAGCGCCAAGGAGGTTTTCCTCGGGCTTTGCGATGATAAGCAACAGCTTTCTGTTTATAAATTCGAATAGACTAACAATAAATAAATAATAAATAAATCTGTTAATAATTGACAATAACAATGCTTTGTTGTAGAATAACAGACGTAGGACAGCGGTTGTAGGAGAAACAGTGGCAAAGCAGTCCTTGTGCACATCTATGCTTTGGATGTGCATTTATTTGTTGAGGAGGTAATGCCATGAAAAAAAGTGCCATAACTGCAATCATTGCCATTGTGCTTGTGTTTATTTTTACTGCCGGCGGAGTTGTCGGCAATATGCTCGGCTTGTTCAGTAAGGGCAACAGCGTTGAGTATTCTCCAAAGCAGTGTACGCTTGAGGAAAGCTCTCTTTACGGCAAAAAAATAATTTTCCTCGGTAGCTCCGTTACCTACGGCTACTGCTCTCTTGGTGATTCTTTTGTAGATTATCTTGAGCATCAGTACGGTGTTATTTCTATTAAGGAGGCAAAGTCGGGCACAACGCTTGTTGATAACGGAAAAAACAGCTATGTATCCCGTATGAAGACTATTGATAAAAATATTTCTGCCGATGCGTTTGTTTGCCAGCTGTCAACCAACGATGCAACAAAAAATATGCCTCTCGGTGAAATATCAGACAGCTATGATATAAAAACATTTGATACCCAAACCGTCATCGGTGCAATCGAATACATAATTGCTTATGCAAAAGCAACATGGAGCTGTCCCGTTATTTTCTTTACAAACCCAAAATACGATAGCGATGTGTATGCAAAAATGGTAGAGGCTATTGATCAGCTGAGCCAAAAGTGGACAATTGGTGTAATTGACCTGTGGAACGATGACGAGGTTAATGATATGTCTGTTTCAAACGACTTTATGAATGATGATATTCATCCCACCCGTAGGGGATATAAGGAGCTGTGGACTCCCGTGTTTAAGGAATGCCTTGAACGCTTTACAACTCGATATTACTAAAAAAAGCTTGCCGGTGGGCAAGCTTTTTTAGACTGTCGATAAAGTGGGCTGAAACACGCCATATAAATTAAAAAAACCGATTTGAGCCTCTCTTGTGTAAAGGGAGGTGGGTGCGATTTATCGCACTC
>NZ_CAMFQO010000044.1 GCF_945980375.1 uncultured Eubacterium sp.
TCTCAACAGTCTACCAGCGTGTCGAAATTTATAATTTGACTTTTTCGACACGCTGTCGCACACAGGTGTTTCTGTGTGCGATTTCTTTTTTTTGGAAAACTGTTGACTTTTGCATTTGTTTGTGCTATTGTAAAACAAAGGTTATGTAACAAGTGTTATATAACGGATGATTGAGAGGTGAAAGGATGCCACCAAAAGCAAAGTTTACAAGAGAAGAAATTGTCAGCGCTGCCCTTGAGGTTGCACGAAGCAAGGGCATTGAAGCCGTGACTGCAAGAGAGGTGGGCAACTACCTCGGCACATCGTCATCGCCTGTGTTTGTAGCCTTCAAAAATATGGATGAGCTGCTCAACGAGGTGTACAATTCTGCGGTTAAGGAATATTCCGATTATATTGCGGATTCGGTAAAATACACACCTGCGTTTAAGCAATTCGGCTTTAGGCTGATAGAATTCGCAAGCACACAGCCTAACCTGTTCAAGATGATTTACAAATACAGACAGGGTGAGAAGTCGTATTCAAAAATGATTATGTCCATTCCTGCCGCTGATTTTTGCGTGCAGACTGTAATGGAGCAGGCTCAGGTTAATTATGAAAATGCAAGGCTGATTTTTGAGGAGGTGCTTCTTGCAGGGCTTGGTATTTGCTATATGATTGCAGATAACAAATGCACCTTTACCGAGCAGGACCTTAACAAGTATTTAGGCATAGCATATAGGGGTGCGGTGCTAACGGTAACAACATTAAACGAGGATGAATATGCCGTTCATCCGAGTATAAACAATTAATTTGTGATAATGATTATTTTGGAGGTTTTTGTATGAAAAAAACAAAAGGTATCATCTGGGGATTGGTAATAATTGCCTTGGGTGTGTTATGGGGACTTAATGAAGCAAATGTTCTCAGCTTTACACTTTTCTTTGACGGTTGGTGGACACTGTTTATCATCATTCCGTCACTTATCGGCTTAATAACAGACAAGGACAAAAAGGGTAGCTTAATATGCTTGGCGATAGGTGTGCTGTTGCTTGTAAATTGCTATTTCGATTTATGGCAGTACAAAAAATTCCTGTTCCCGATTATCGTTGTAATTGTCGGTGCAAGCATAATAGTGGGCAATATATTTGAAAAGGAACAACCACAGCCTGTTATGCCTCAGCAGGACGGCACACAGCCTCAGGAGGTTTACGGTCAGCCAGTATACATTCCGCAGGGAAATCAGGAATACTACGCATCGTTTTCAAGCCAAAACTATCAGTTTGACAAGGGATTTGCAGGCGGTAAGTTTTGTGCAACCTTTGGTGCAATAGTTATTGATATTCGCAATGCGGACATTGTTCATAACTGTGTAATTGATGCAAAAGCAACCTTTGGCGGAATAGATATTTACGTTCCGTCCGATGTCAGAGTTGTTGTAAAATCAAACAGCTTCTTCGGCGGAGTGTCAGACAAGACAAATAAAAATCTTCCGCCCGATGCAAAAACAATTTTTATCAACTCATCTAACCTGTTTGGAGGAACTGATGTAAAATGAAAAACGATAACTCATTAGGAAAAACCTTTTATTATCTCGGCAGAATTTTTGCAATAGTCCTTATTGTTGCAATTATCGGCGGAATAATTCAGGGTGTGTTTGGAATAGCAGACAGTATTTTTGACGACGATGACGACGACAAAAAAGATAAAACAACCATTTCAAGCGAATACATTGATACACTTGACGGATACTGCCTTGTCGCAGAACTCAAGGCTACCGAGCTTATAATTTCAACCGGTGATAAATTTGAATATTCAACAAATAATGAATACATCAAGGTTGACCAAAAGGACGGGAAAATCGTAATAAAGGAAACACTTACATCTATACCCAAAAGCAGTGATTTCAAGCTGAATGTTACAATTCCTGCCGACAGAAGCTTTGACGTTGTAAGCATTTCGACAGGCGCAGGAGATGTAACCGTTGACAGCCTTACTGCAAGAGATTTTGATTTTGAAATCGGTGCAGGTGATGTAACGATTAATAATTTAGCTGTAATCGGAGAGGCTGAAATTGATTGCGGTGCAGGCGAGCTTGACATAAATAATGCTTCGCTAAACAATTTTGAACTTAACAGCGGTGTAGGCGAAATCAATATCACCTCACTGTTTACAGGCGATTGCGAGATAAACAGCGGCATAGGTGAGGTTAATGTTAATGCTGTGGGCAGTGCACAGGATTATACCGTGTCCGTCAGCAAAGGTGCCGGTGATGTTACGGTTAACGGTACAAAGGTATCTCGTGATACAACAGTTGGCTCCGGGCAACACAAAATAGAGCTTAACGGGGGCATCGGTGAAGTAAGCATAAGCTTTACCGAATAAAAGCAATAAAGGAAAGAAGAGGAAAAAATATGGAAAAGAAACTATACAAATCAACAACAGATAAAAAGCTCTGCGGTGTGTGTGGAGGTATTGCAAAATACTTGAATATCGATTCAACAATTGTTAGATTGCTTTGGGCATTGATTACATTTCTCGGCGGTGCAGGAGTAATTGCATATATCGTTTGTGCACTTATCATTCCCGATGAGCCGTTCAACGCAAATTATCAGGACCCATATTATTCACCTACAAATATGGGCTATAACGGAGATGACAATAATGCTCAAAATCAATAATTTGACAAAGAAGTACGGAGATAAGGTTGCTGTAAACAACCTTTCTCTGCATATTGCACCGGGTGAAATTTATGGCTTTATCGGCCATAACGGTGCAGGCAAAACCACAACCCTTAAAAGCATTGCGGGCATTTTGGATTATGACAGCGGTGAAATTTTGATTGACGGCAAATCTGCCAAATCGGAACCTCTGGCGTGTAAGGCTGTTACAGCGTATATTCCTGACAATCCGGATATATATGACTTTATGACAGGCATTCAATATCTCAATTTTATTGCCGATGTGTTTAAGGTCAGCGAGAGTGAACGCACTTCACGCATAAGCGAATATGCAAAAATGTTCGAAATTGAGGACAGCTTAAATGATTTAATAGGTACATATTCACACGGTATGAAGCAAAAGCTTGTTATCATTTCTGCATTAATTCATTCGCCGAAATTGATTATGATGGATGAACCGTTTGTAGGACTTGACCCAAAGGCAACACATCAGCTCAAGCAAATAATGCGTAATATTTGCGATAATGGAGGAGCGATATTCTTTTCAACCCATGTTCTTGAGGTTGCAGAAAAGCTTTGCGATAAGGTTGCCGTAATCAAGGGAGGCAATCTTGTTGCCTCGGGTACGGTTGATGAGGTTAAGGGCAACAGCTCTCTTGAGGACGCTTTTCTTGAGATGGAGGAGTAGTCATGTTTGTTACGTTGCTTCGCAAGCAGTTTTTAGAGCTGTACAAGTTTATTTTTCAAAACAAGAAGACAGGTGAAAGGCGTTCCAAAAAATCCATAATTTCCGGAGCCGTGGGCTTTGGCTTACTGATGCTTTTAATTGCAATGGCCTTTGTAGGTGCAGGTGTTGGCATTATTTCACCCTTGCATACTGCCGGACTTGATTGGATGTATTTTTTGATAATGATTACTCTGTCAATTCTTTTGGGAGCCTTTGGCAGTGTTTTCAATACCTATGCAGCCTTGTTTAAGGCAGGTGATAACGACCTTTTGCTGTCACTCCCGATTAAGCCCGATTACATAATTGCATCAAGACTTGTCGGTACATATGTTATGGGATTTATGTACGAGGCAGTTGTAATTATACCCGCAGTTATCGTTTATTGGGTAAAGGTAGGATGCAATGTGCCTACGGCTATAATGCAAATATTTCTTGTTTTTGCAATAGGATTGTTTGTTCTCAGCCTCAGCGTAGTTCTCGGATATGTAGTTGCGGTACTTTCAACAAGAATTAAAAGCAAGGCGTTTATTTCCGTTGTTTGCTCACTGCTCGTAATCGGTGTGTATTATTTTTCGTATTTCAAGGCACAAGAACTGATTAAAACGATAGTGAAAAATTCGCAGGAATACAGCAATAAAATCAAATCATCTGCTGTCGGTCTGTATTATTTGGGCAATGCGGGAGTGGGAGATGTAAAGGCATTTTTATTTACTGTTTTGACATTTGTGTTGATTTTTGTCGTTGTATATGCAGTGCTTAGAATGTCATTTGTTAAGCTTTCCACAAGGTCGCTCGCAGGCGGAAAACGCAAAGCAGGCGTTAAATCCTATAAAGCCCTGCCGTTAGAAAAAGCACTTGTGTTTAAGGAATTAAAACGATTCGCATCGTCACCTGCCTATATGATGAATACGGGAATAGGTCTTTTGATACTTCCCGCTATGGCAATAGGAGCACTTATTAAATCGCAGACGATTATTGATGTGATAAACGAAATGGTACAGGATATGCCGTCAATTACAAGCCTTGGCGGTGTGTTTGTCTGCGTTGCGGTTGGCTTTGTATGCTCGCTGTGCTGTCTGACAGCTCCCTCTATTTCACTTGAGGGTAAAAACTTTTGGATGCTCAAATCCCTGCCGATAGATTCTTATTCGGTTTTGACCGCAAAGCTAAAGGCACATATTGCCGTAAACATTATTCCTGTATTGTTCAGCACGGTTTTGTTGTGCATTGCATTTAAGGCAGATGCCGTATCATTTATCCTTGCGGTGATATTTTCTGCTGAATTTATTTTGTTCATGGGAGTATTCGGATTGTTTATGAATCTTAAACGGTATAACCTTACCTGGACAAATGAGGTTGTACCTGTTAAGCAAGGTCTTAGCGTATTGTTCAGTATGCTTATGGGCTGGGCAGTATCAATGCTAATGGGCATTGCTTTGTTTGGATTCAGTATCATTGCAGACGTACGCATACTGTCGGCAGTTTTTGTAACAGTATTTGCTCTTGCCGATTATTTGCTTTTGAGAAATCTTAAAACAAAGGGCACAAGGCTTTTTGAAGAAATAAGCTGAATAGATTAAAAATATCGCTCGGGTTACGGGCGGTATTTTTTGTGTTAAAATAGTGATTGACTTTGTGATAATTATAATATATAATTAATTAGTTAAAATGCACATTAATGTTTAAGGAGTTTTTATTATGGCAGCAAAAACATTTACAATGACCGCAGCGGGCAAGGCAGAGCTTGAGGCAGAGCTTGAAAAGCTCAAAACAGAAGGCAGAGTTGATATTGCAGAAAAGCTTAAGGTTGCACGTTCTTACGGTGACCTTAGTGAAAACAGTGAATACGATGAAGCAAAATCAGAGCAGGCAAAGATTGAAGCAAGAATTCAAGAGCTTGAATATCAGCTTGAAAATGCAGTAATCATTGATTCCGTTGCAGGCGACAAGGTTTCAATGGGCTCAAAGGTTACCGTTTTGCGCAAGACAGATAATTTGGAATTTGTTTATGATATTGTAGGATTTTCACAGAGCAATCCGTCAGAGGGTAAGATTTCGGACGAAAGTCCTGTCGGTAAGGCGTTGCTTGGTGCAAGTGTCGGCGAAACAGTAGTTGTTGAGGCTCCTATCGGAAACCTTGAATTTGAAATTAAGTCAATCGACTAAACAAAATTAAGCAAGAGGTATT
>NZ_CAMFQO010000045.1 GCF_945980375.1 uncultured Eubacterium sp.
ACCCTAACCTCAAAGTATCAAAATGAGGAGCTGATATTCAACTTTACCGCTGACGCGGACGGATATTATGAAATCACATCGACAGTTGAGCCGGGCGAGAGCAGCATAAGGCTTAGTGAAAACGGTTCACTCTTGAACAGCAAATCCGTTCGTCACATCAATGCGGGCGAGAGTATAAAAATCATTTGCCTTTGCTATGCAGCCAATACTCAGGTAACGCTTACTGCTGCCAAGCACGAGCACAAATATTATGTTACACAATACACTCCCCAAGGATGTAAGGCAACCGGAAGCATTACGTACAGATGTAGCATATGCACCAACCAGTACAGCGAAAAAATACCCTATGAGCAGGATGTTCATCATTATTTTAACGGAGCCTGCAGATGCGGAAAAAAGGACAGCGAGTACCAAAGAATAAACGGAGCATTGGCGCTTGATTCAAAAATTACGCTTAAAGAGGAGCTTGCAAACACAAAATTCACCTATGCATTCAATGCTGATGAAGACGGATTTTACACCTTTTCCGGCAGGGTTGAGGATGATTATTACCAATCCACCCTGCTAAATGTCTACGACGAAAGCAACGAGATTATCGACGGCCGTTCAAGCGGAAGCAGAAGCCTCGAGGTTATAGTTGAAATGGAAAAGGGCGAAACCGTTTATGTTGAATGGGCCTCGGGCTCAAGCGGCACATCGTCCCTTATTGTTCAAAGGCATATCCACAGAACCAGCGACAAGGTAATTGCACCAAAATGTAACGAGCTTGGCTACACAGAGCACGTATGTACCAATTCAAAATGCGGATATGTATATTATGACACGTTTACTCCGGCAACGGGTGAGCATATTTTTGTTGAAACGGTACACCAACCAACCTGCGTTGAACCCGGCTACACCGAAACAATATGCAAAAACTGCAGCGTAGGATATACATACGATTACGTTTCACCCGGCAACGAATACCACAAATTCAAAAACAGCTTTTGCGAATACTGTAACGCATTGAATTGTGATGCCGAGATTGTGAATGTTGGTCTTAATGAAAAATTAGAGCTCAGCTTCAGCTCGATTAACGACATAAAAATTTTGTCGTTCACTCCGTCAAAAACCGAAATGTATACAATCAGTCCAAAGATCAACACCGTCAATGTTATGCTGTATGCAAACGACCTTAACACGTACCTAAACAACAGTCCGTCATCGCTTACCACTTTGCTTGAGGCAAATGTAAAATACCTTATTGTTTTGCAGGAAACCGGGACATATACCGAAAAGGTAAATTTTGACATCACAGAGCATAATCACCGTTATACCGAACAAAAGGTAAATGCAACCTGCGGTGATTATGGATATGTTGAATACTATTGTGCAATGTGCAATTCATCAAGATTTGTAAACTATACCGAGCCGACAGGCAAGCACCGTTGGGTTAAGGACGAGGTTGTTAAGCCTACCTGTACGGATGAGGGCTATACCTCTTATTACTGCAAAACCTGCCACGAGCAAAAAAAGGAAGACATTGTACCTGCTACAAACGAGCACAGGTACAAAAACGGCTTTTGCATCTACTGTAACCACAGAGAACGTGACAACAAAATAGATTTGGGCGAACTGATTGAGGGCAAGGCAACAACAGTTGAATACAGCGATGCCGATGCATACTATTCCCTAACCTTCAAGCCCACCGAAAGCACAACGTATCTGTTCAAATCAACAGGAACAATCGACACCTACGCAAAACTGCTCGACTCTAATGGCAATGTGCTGAAAGAGGATGACGACAATGCTCTGGCATACAATTTTCAAATTGTATACAACCTAAAGCAAGGCGAGGCTTACACATTAATTATTGAAAAGCTCGACTACGACAAGGAATCCTTTGATGTTACGGTTGAAAGGCACACCCACGACTTTGCCGAAATCAATATCCCCGGTAATTGCGGTAATGACAGTGTTACGATTAAAACCTGCAAGACCTGCTTTGAAGTATACGAGGACACGTATGCGCCTGCAACAAACGAGCACAAATATAACGAATTCGGTATTTGTACCGAATGTATGCAGTTTAATGATAACGGCAATGTTCCTACTATCGAGCCTTACAAGGAGAACAAGGTAGAAAAATACACTGAGGGCTGCTTCAAATTTGTAGCAGACACTGACGGTGAGTACACAGTGTGCTCAATGGGTGATTTGGCACCGATTGCGATTTTTGCAGATGAAAAAGGCAATGCAATTGAACAGAAAATAGACCGGGAAAACGGCTTTAATATCAGTGTCACCGCCAAGCTAAAGGCCGGACTCACATACTACATATTCTCCACTGCCGAAATTGATGAATATTCATTGGTTCTGCTTGCAAAGCACGAGCACAAATACGAAATCATCAGCAAGCCGATGGTTGAGTGCTACAAACAGGGCTACACCGTTTACCAATGCTCAATCTGCAACGAGAAAAAGGAGGAGCTTACAAACGGTGCCTTGCACGAATATTATAACGTTGTTTACGCACCAACCTGTACTTCAAAGGGCTATACACACAGCGAGTGTATCTTTTGCGGATATACATACAACCACGATTTTAAGGCACAGCTGCAGCATAATTTTTATGTGTTAAATACCCTGCCGTCCTGTAATGAAAAGGGCTACAAAACCCGCTATTGCCTCAACTGTGATTATGAGTGCAGGTATGACTACAAAAACCCGGCAGGACACCGTTGGAGCGATAACTACACCGTTACCAAAAAGGCAACCTATGCAAGCACAGGTGTTAGGGTAAGGACCTGCTGCGACTGCGGCGCAAAGAAAAACGAGGTCATCCCCAAGCTAAAGGTTGCAAAGGCAAAATCCGTTTTTGTTTACAAAAGAAGCCGAGGCTTTAAGGTAAGCTGGAATAGGAATTCATCTGCAACCGGCTATCAGGTTCAGTACTCTACATCAAGCAAATTCAAAAAAGCAAAAACCATAACGATAAAAAGCAACAAAACACTGTCAAGAGTTGTTTCAGGGCTTAAGGGCAAAAAGAAATACTATGTTAGGGTTAGGTGCTACAAAACATATAAAAACAAAAAATACTATTCCTCTTGGTCCAAGGCAAAGGCAGTGACAACCAAAAGATAATCGTTAACGAAAAAACAGATTGATCCTTATGTTCAATCTCATACTGCTGACAAAGCCAATCCTCTCGGATTGAACTTTGTCGGCAGTCTGTGCGGTGCATAAATGCACCGCTTTTTTTGTGTGCTTTTTTGAAATTTCCCATTGACCTTAATGCCTGCCATCACTATAATACATATAGATAAATTTTATTCATTGGAGCAAAAAATGTATAATTACAATCATTATGAAAACAAAAGGTCCGAAAAGCATTGGTTTCGCATACTGCACGGACTTGCAAAATTGCTTTTCAAAATTGAAATTCGCGGAGAAGAAAACATACCCGACACTAATTTTATTCTGTCAACAAACCACACCTCGATAATAGATTTCATCTTTGTTACATATTCAAAAAAGCTCCCTCCCGTTCACTTTATGGCAAAGAGCGAGCTTTTTGACAATCCGTTTGAGAGAATGCTTTTGAGCAGAATAAACTGCTTTCCCGTTGAAAGAGGAAACGGAAAATCCGAACAAGCACTTACCTATGCCGTTAACCTGTTGAAAAAGGGATTTAATCTTGCAATATTTCCCGAGGGCAAAATCAATTCTCAGCTTCCCTATTTTCCGGGAGAGGCAAAAAGCGGTATTTCAAGAATTGCCTGTGAGGCAAATGCGCCTATACTCCCCTGCTCTATATACTTTTCAGGTAAGCTTATGCCGTTCAAAAGGGTTATTATATCCTACGGCAAACCGATTACCTGTGCAGAGATTGAAAACAATTTAAGCGAAAACGAATACGAGTATCACAAAAACAACTCTGCTTATATTTTCGACAAAACAAAAGCTTTATGGAAGGACTGTGCAGAATATGTCAAATCTGTTTGATTACATAAACAAATTCGGCAGTATCTCCTTTGACGAAGAAATGCCGAATGATGTTGACAATATAATATTCTGCAGGCTTGTTTATCTTGATTTTTCTGCACACATCGGAAAAACGATAGAAAAAATTGCTCAGGAGCTTGAGGAAAATAAAGGCACGCTCACCAAAAAAGGCGAACGCCACACAAGAAGCACCTACAAGCTTCTTTTTGAGCTTGCAAGCTCTGAAAGATTTAAGGGCGTTAAAATCCGTAATTTTCATTTAGAAGAGGATGACGATAAAAAATTCTCCTTTTGTGCCGCAATTTTCGCTCTTAATAAAAGACTTGATTTTGTTTCCTTTCGAGGCACCGATGATTCGGTCGCTTCAATGAGCGAGGATATTGCAATGTCGTGCGAATTTCCCGTAACAAGTCAAATAAAGGCGCTTCAATACATAAACATTCACTACATAAATTCAAAAAGAAGCCTTTATCTTGCAGGTCACTCAAAGGGCGGAAATCTTGCTCTGTTTGCATTCATCTGTGCAAACGAAAGCATAAAAGAAAAAATTATACGCGTTTACAACAATGACGGTCCCGGCTTTCCTGACAGCTTTATGGATGGAGAAATACCTGTTGAGCTTCGCGACAAAATAAAGATTTTTGTGCCGAAGGACTGTGTTGTCGGCAGGTTGCTTCATAATTTTGCGGATTATACAATTATTGAAAGTAAATCCTTTTCCATAGAACAACACAATATGTTCAACTGGGAAACAGAAGGCAGGGAGCTTAAACAAGCCAATGAGTTTTCCGTATTCTCGGACACGATAGCGCAAACGCTCAAGGGCGGTATGCTATGCCTTAACTCAAAGGAGCTTAACAGAATATATCACATCATCTGCACAATAATCGAAAGGTGCGATATTGACAGTAAAAACGACATAAATATGGCATTTATTCAAAAGCTGATTGCGTTGCTTATCGAGGACGACAAGCTGTTTTCACCCGATTTGATTGAAAATATTATAAAATCTCTCGGAAAAGGCTTTTGGCTTTATTTGAAGCAATAACAAAAAAATCAGGCAGTTTATATTGCCTACAAACCCTCGTTTCAGAAATGATTCGAGGGTTATTTTTATAAAATCGTGCTTAAACATTGTTCTCTGCTTGGACAATTTGCACATATAATCTGTTTATACGCGGCTTTACATCATATGTGTTTCCGGGTGTTACCAAAATCTATGAATGTTAATATAACAAAATATCTTAATGTATTGATTATTTTTTTAGTATATGTTAAAATTGATTTGTTACAAATGTTACAATTAAAGTAGGGATGATTAGATGGCAAATTATACAGAAGCTCAATGGAACGCAAAAAAGGTTAGCATTATGGAAAAATGCTTTGAAGGATTTACAGAGCTGGGACTCCATGGCACAGGCATTCGTGCTATTGGAAGACATTGACAACGGGGAACAGCCGGGAGAAGCTGTGACCGCCGCGATGTTCCA
>NZ_CAMFQO010000046.1 GCF_945980375.1 uncultured Eubacterium sp.
TTAGCTATTTCATAACGCGAAGCGTTATTTCACAAATCCCGCAAGGGATTTATTTCATTGAAAAAAGTCACCTTTGTCGGTAGACAAAAGTGACTTTTTTCTGGTGGAAGAGGGTGGATTCGAACCACCGAAGGCATTGCCGACAGATTTACAGTCTGTTCCCTTTGACCACTCGGGAACTCTTCCATATTATATGGAGATAACCGAAGTTACCTCCCTTTTGGAGCTGGTGAACGGACTTGAACCCCTGACCTGCTGATTACAAATCAGCTGCTCTACCAACTGAGCTACACCAGCGTTTCCTCAACGCTCACATATAATATCATAAGAAGTAGACATTGTCAAGCACTTTTTTGAAAAAGTTTTTGCTTTTTGATAGACTTTTTACTTCCCGTCGCATAATATATGTGGAGGTGATTTTATGTGTGGAATAGCAGGAATACTGTCAGACAGCATTGATCTTAGGCAACAAAACGATATGGTATGGCGAGTAAGTAATTCGTTAAAAATGAGAGGGCCGGATGCTCACGGAGAATACATCAGCAGAAATGCTGCTTTGATTCACAGAAGATTGAGCATTATTGACCCCGAAAACGGCAAACAGCCTATGCGCTTTGGTAAATACATAATTGTGTATAACGGCGAGATTTATAACACAGATGAGATTAGGCGTGAGCTTCGCTTTCACGGATATGTGTTTGAAACAAATTGCGATACAGAGGTTGTGCTGAAAAGTTTTCATCTGTGGCAGGAGAATTGTGCAAAAAGATTAAACGGTATTTTTGCATTTGGAATTTATGATATGGACAATGAGGAGCTGTTTTTGTGCAGGGATAGAATTGGTGTAAAGCCTTTGTTTTATTCACGTAGCAGGCAGCAATTTGCATTTGCATCAAGAATAGACAGCTTGCTTAAAATTGACGGCATAGAACCTATATGTGATGAGAACGGACTAAATGAGATTTTTATGCTTGGGCCTGCAAAGACTATTGGAAAAACTCCGTTTCGTGACATTCTTGAGCTTGAGCCTGCACATTATTTGTATTACAAAAAAGGAAAAATTAAAAAGGGATGCTATTGGAGGCTCGAAGCAAAGGATTTTACAGATAATATGTTACAGGCACAGGAGCATACACATTTTCTCGTGACAGATGCTATCAAACGACAGCTTGTGTCGGATGTTCCTATTTGTACCTTTTTGAGCGGCGGACTTGACAGCTCAATTATTTCACGTGTTGCCTCTGATTATATGAACGACAGGGGTGCGGTGCTTGACACATATTCGGTTGATTACAAGGATAACGACAAATATTTTGAGTCGAGCCTATTTCAGCCTAACAAGGACAGCGATTACATCGGATTAATTTCAAGCTATATTGATTCCGATCATCACAATATTGTGCTAAACAACACCGATGTTGCCGATGCTCTTATTGAAAGTACCTTTGCACGAGGATATCCCGGATTTACCGATGTTGACAGCAGTCTGCTCTTGTTCTGTAAGGAGGTTGTAAAAAATCATAAGGTTGCACTTTCGGGAGAATGTGCAGACGAAATTTTCGGTGGCTATCCTTGGTATCACAGAAAGGAAATATTGTTTGAAAACACATTTCCTTGGAGCAGAACTACGGATGTTCGTCACAGTATTTTGGCAGATGGTTTTTTGAAAAACGGTGATGAATATACACACAACGCTTATTTGTCTACCGTTAAAAAGGCCGACTGTCTTGATACGGACAGTGAAACCGAAAAGCGTATGCGGGAAATGTTTGTGCTGAATATGGATTGGTTTATGCAAACTCTGTTGGCACGAAAGGACGCTATGAGTATGGAGGCGTCGCTTGAGGTACGTGTTCCGTTTTGTGATTACAGAATAGTTGAATATGCGTATAATATGCCGTGGTCAATCAAATCATATAAAGGCAGAGAAAAGGGAATACTTCGTATGGCGTTTGATAATGAGCTTCCCGAGGAGATAACCTGGCGAAAGAAAAGCCCATATCCAAAAACCTTTAACCCTGAATATACACAGACGGTTAGTAATATGGTGCGGTGTGTGATGACAGATAAAGATTGTCCTCTTTATGAAATGCTCAATTTATCTGCAATAAATAATTTAATTGAAAATCCCGATTGCCTAAGTGAGCCGTGGTACGGTCAGCTTATGCGAGGCCCTCAGGTACTTGCATACATTGTTCAAATTTATACCTGGATAAAAAAATACAATGTTCAATTTGACATATAAAAAAAGGACTGCGATGCAGTCCTTTTAGACTGTCGATAAAGTGGGCTGAACCACGCCAAAAGAAAATTTATTTGGCTCCCCTTTTATGCAATAAAGGGGAGCTGTCACCGCAGGTGACTGAGGGGATATAAAAACAGATTGAACATCGAGTTCAATCTGTTTTTGGCGTTTTTCGCCTTTTGCTCGGTCGAGGTACCCTCGTACATCTTCCCTCGCAAAATGCGAAATTCAGCTCCATTTCTCAACAGTCTACCGGCGTGTCGAAATTTATAATTTGACTTTTTCGACACATAAAAAAGGACTGCGACGCAGTCCTTTTAATTTACAATTAGATTATGCCTTGTTGAGCTTTGAAACAAGATTGCTCTTCTTTCTTGCTGCACAGTTCTTGTGGATAAGGTGGTGGTTAGCTGCCTGATCAATCTTCTTAACAGCTTCCTTAACTACTGCTTCCTTATCGTCAGCGTTTGCCTCAATAGCGATGTTAGCCTTTTTGATAGCTGTCTTAAGAGCTGTGTTACGAGCCTTGTTATTAGCAGCCTTTGTCTGATTAACTAATACTCTCTTCTTTGCTGATTTGATGTTTGCCATTTCTTTTTCACTCCTTTGCCGAGAAACTGGATATAAAGGCACAATGCCTATTTCTTTCAATGCTGATTTATATTATCACAAGTTAGAGCAAAATGCAAGCATTTTTTTATTTTTGGGCATACTTTTAATAAAAATAGTTAGATTTGGAGTGTTTTTTGTGACAAATCACACGGATTTGGCAGTAGAGTGCTATGAGAGCGGAGAAAAAACGACACTTAACGGAGTAAAGGTTACAGAGCAAAACAACCTTACAATAGTTGAAGTGCTTAATGATGACGGTGCGAAAAGCATTGGCAAGCCCGTTGGCAAGTATGTGGTTCTTGATATTCGTTCATTTGTTAATGATGCAGATGTGCTTGATGATAGGCTTTACGAATTTGTAAATGTTCTCAAAGATGTTTTACCAAGGAATATTTCGTCAGCACTTGTAGTTGGACTTGGAAATAAAAAGATAACTGCCGATTCGCTCGGACCGTCGGCGATGTCCTTCGTTTTGGCTACTCGCCATATTGCCGATGATTTGAAAAACGATGTCGGCCTGCCGTCGCTTTTCCCCGTTTCCTGTGTAAATACGGGGGTGCTCGGCGACACGGGCATTGAAACGGCAGAAATCATTAAGGGCATTGTAGAGCAAATTAAACCCTCATGTGTAATTGCCGTTGATGCACTTGCTGCAAGCTCTGCCGACCGACTCGGTACAACCATTCAATTTTCCGATTCGGGAATATCTCCCGGCTCCGGTGTTGGCAATCACCGTCACGAGATTTCACAAAAAACCCTTGGTGTACCTGTTGTGGCAATCGGTATTCCAACCGTTGTCAGTACGGGTATTATTTCCGGCAATAATTCCGACACGGCATTTGTTACTCCGCGAGAAATTGATAAAATCTGTCGTCAAGGTGCAAAGCTTATCGGTATGGGTATAAATGTCTGCCTGCAGGATAATATGTCGGTTAAGGATTTGCTTGCCCTCGTGGGATAATGCTTAAAAAATCATCATATAATTATTTGTACAAATTTGCTTTTATATGGTGCTATAATGAAAAAGAATATTATAATTATAATAATTAATACCATTATACTGTTTGGAACAGTAGGAATAGTCGGAAATTTGTCTGTTTTCGTTTGTAATCCCGCAACGGATTTTTCTCTTGCCCTTGTAAAAATTGCCAATCCAAGTGCAATGCTAAATGAGGCAAAGGCAACATTTTCTGTCAATAATAAATTGATAGATGAGAATACTACTAATACCTCATCAAAAGAGGATGAGCCTGTAATGAACAGTATAAGTGCCAAGGACAGCAAGGACTATACGGATATTAAGCAGACTCCCTCGGATATAGTAAAGCTTATGGATAAGGCAAAAAAGACGACCGACAAATCTATGTCGATGGGCAAGACAAGTGAAGAAGCATATCAGGGCGGCGGCAGAATTGTATCCTACGGCAGAATACAAATTCAAAGCAAAATCCCAAAATCCTTCTATTCTCCTAACATTAAAGCCTTGTTAAAGCAGGGGACAGATTTAGAAATTTCCGACAAATCAAAGCCCACTATCCTTATTTATCATTCGCACACTACCGAGGCATATTCTCTTTTGGATGTAGGTTATTATATAAAATCCGATGCGAGGTCAAACAGTCCGTCAAGGAATATGGTTCGCGTCGGAGAAGATTTGAAGGCTTATCTTGAAAAGCAGGGCTTTGTTGTTGTTCACGATAAGACAATTCACGATAAGGATTATAATTCTTCGTATGATAAGTCAGGTGCCGCGATTGATAAATATTTGGAAGAATATCCTTCAATAGAGGTAACCATTGATGTTCATAGGGATGATATTACATATAGCAATAAAACAAAGGTAAAGCCGACAGCAGTTATTGACGGCAAAAAGGCAGCGCGTATGATGATAATTGCAGGCTGTGAGTATAATCGTGTTAAAAATTTTCCGGACTGGGAGGATAATCTTCGATTTGATTTACAGGTGCAAAACAAGGTTGAAGAGATGTATCCCGGCCTTATGCGTCCTATACTGTTTTCAGAAAGAAAATATAATATGCACAAAACGCGTTATTCGTTTTTGCTTGAGGTCGGAACAGATGCCAACACCTTGGATGAGGCGTGCTATTCTGCAAGAATGTTCGGCAATGCTCTTGGTGAATTGTTAAATGAAAAGTATGTAAAAGGATGATTATGTGAAATCAAGGAAGTCAGTTGTGCTTATGCTGCTTGCAGCGGGTTTAGTGCTTGTTGCAGGCTTGGCAGTAGCGTATTATAATACAGCATCTCTCGGCTATGACAATGCAAATTTTCTGTCTTACAACAGTGAGGGTATACGAATTTTTGATATTACGATATTTTTTGCCGATATAAAAGAAATAACGGAAAGACTGTTAAATTTTTTCAGAACAGAGTTAATCGTGATTTCTATATATCTTGTGTAGAAATTTGCCGATTTTTGTAGATATTGTATGCACTTTGAATAATAAAAATACGGAACACTCGGAGGGGTGTTCATTTGGATAAAAAACTTCAAAAAAAGTGTTGACAAAGGGGATGAATAGTGATAAGATGAACAAGTCGTCA
>NZ_CAMFQO010000047.1 GCF_945980375.1 uncultured Eubacterium sp.
CACTGCCCAGTTATTTACATACGGAAGGATTTTATCAATCTGTTTGACACATTCGACGTAATCCTTTATCTCGTTGATAAGCAAAACATGCAATATATATTCGTCATAGTACTTGTGAGGCAGCTCGTTGAGAAAATCATTGTATTCACCGCATTTGAATATTTCTTTTGCCAATTTTCGTGATAACGGTATCCTCACTCCCAAAATTTCGCCTCGCTCAACACCGGGTGTAAGCTTTGCACAAAAGTCTGCGTATTCGTCATCTTTAAGCTCTGTCAGCCTTTGCCTTATATCCATAAAATCCCCTTACATAGAAAAATAAAAAAGCCATAATCCTAATCCCATAATGTGATAAGGTTTTGGCTTCTTTGAAATTAAGCTTCCTTTTTGAGCTGGCGCTCAAGCCATGTTGCTCCGAGGTCAAGAGCTGTAAATAAGCCCTTCTTTTCGCTCTTTTTAACTATTCTGTCCTTTGGTGGTAATGTTTCGTCAGTTGCAAGCAACTGAATTGTTATGTCGCCGGCAAGAGTAATGTCCTTGTAATCCTCGCTGTTTTTGATAGTGAGGCAAACAACATAAGGATCATTTATATCACCGTAGTACACGGTGTTGCCCGATCTAACCAAAGGCTTTCCTTTGTATTCAAAAAACTTTTCAGCCAAAGGTAACCCTCCTTTATTATTGTATTTAGCTGAGGTAATACTTTACCATTTCTGCCAAAAGCTCATCCCTGTCGATTTTACGGATTAAGCTTCTTGCGTTGTTGTGGGTGGTAATGTATGTTGGATCCTCCGACAAAATGTAGCCGACGATTTGGTTGATAGGATTGTAGCCCTTTTCTTTAAGTGCATCGTAAACGGCAGTAAGGGTTTCCTTCATGATGTCCTCATTATCGTTGGCAATCCTAAATGTCATGGTTTTGTCTTTCACTTTGATCCACCTCCACTTTGTATTGGCATATGTTAATTCAACATATATTATATACATTCTCACAAACGATTTCAACACTTTTTTCCTATTTTAATTAAAAAACTTGACTTAATTTAGTTTAGGGGTTATAATCTATCCAAATATTGATAACGCGTTGAACAGGTGTAAGTAGGGCGACAGGTTCAATTTAAGAGAGTGTACGGTCGGTGAAAGTGCACATTGTCTGTCTACTGAATTTCAGCTTGGGAGCACCCTGCGATAAGGTAAGGTCTTACAAAGACGAAAAGCGAAAATATGCCGAAATCAAACCGTTTTAGGCTTATTCGGATTTTATCTCGATTACTTAAGCAGGGCGTAAGCCTGCGATAAAGGCAAGAGTGGCACGTATTTCGGTATGTGCAATTTGAGTGGTACCACGGAACTTTCGTCTCATTTTATGAGGCGTTTTTTATTTTTATGGAGGGACTTTTATGGAACAAAGGATTAAAGACTTAAAGGCCAGGTTTGAAAAAGAGCTTGATGGCATTAAGGATTTAACAGAGCTTGAGGATGTTCGTGTTGCTTATTTGGGCAAAAAGGGCAGTGTGACCGATTTGCTTAAGGCAATGAAGGATTTGTCAAACGAGGACAAAAAAGCATTCGGTCAAAAGATTAACGAGCTTAAAGGCTCTGTTGCAAATAGAATTGCAGAAAAAACAGAGGAAATGAAAAAGGCGGAAATTCAAAAGGAAATTGAGCTTATGCCTGAATTTGACCTCTCGTTGCCGGCTGTGCTCGGCAGAGGCTCTTATCATCCTGTCACTATCGTTCAGCGTCAGTGCGAGCAGATATTCAAATCAATGGGCTTTACTGTTGAGGATTATCCCGAGGTTGTAACAGACTACGAGTGCTTTGAGTCTGTTAATGTGCCAAAGGATCACCCTGCACGCGATATGCAGGATACATATTATTTAACAAACGGTCAGCTTCTTAAGTCGCAGACCTCGGCGGCACAAAACGCTATTTTGAGAAAATATAAGGATAGCCTTATCAATGACGGCACTCCTATCAAGGCTATTTTCCCGGGCAGATGCTTCCGTAATGAAGCAACCGATGCCTGTCACGAAAACACCTTCTTTCAAATGGAGGGTATGATGGTTGGCAAGGATATTTCTATTTCCAACCTCATCTATTTTATGAAAACAATGCTTTCCGAGGTGTTCCAAAAGGATATTAAGGTAAGGCTTCGTCCGGGCTTCTTCCCGTTCGTTGAGCCTGGCTTTGAGCTTGATATAAGCTGCCTTATTTGCGGCGGTGAGGGTTGCCCAAGCTGTAAGCACAGCGGATGGCTTGAGCTTTGTCCATGCGGTATGATTCACCCTGAGGTTATGCGTATGGGCGGTATAGACCCTGAGGAATACACAGGCTTTGCATTCGGTCTCGGTTTGACAAGGCTTGTTATGATGAAATACGGCATCAAGGATATTCGTGATTTGAACGGCGGTAGCCTTAAGGCTATGAGTCAGTTCACGGATGATGAGTAAGAAAGGGGAGTGACAGTATGTTTTTATCAATGAATTGGATTTCGGACTTTGTTGATTTGTCCGGACTTGACAGAATTAAGCTAATTAATCAGTTTTCACTCTCTACCGCAGAGGTTGAAAATGAAATCTTTTTCAAGGGCTCCGATTTGTCGGGAGTGGTTGTTGCCGAAATTAAATCGGTAGAAAATCATCCCGAGTCAAAGAAGCTTCATCTTCTTAAGGTAGATGCAGGCGACAGCGAGCTTACAGACGTTGTTTGCGGTGCACCTAATGTCAGAGTCGGTATGAAAACCGCGTTTGCAAAGGTCGGCGCAAAAATCGGTGAGATTGAAATTGCACCCCGTCCGCTTGCAGGCTTTATGTCAAACGGAATGTGCTGCAGTGAAAAGGAAATCGGTATCAGTGATGATAACAGCGGTATTATGGAAATCACCGACGATATTCCAAACGGCACAGACTTAAAGGATGTTTATGCTATTGATGATATTATCTTTGAGGTTGACAATAAGTCGCTCACAAACCGTCCTGACCTTTGGGGGCATTACGGCATTGCCCGTGAATTTGCGGCACTTGCCGGCAGAGAGCTTAAGCCTCTTGAAACCGTAAGCCTTGCACAGTATGACAATCTTCCAAAGGTTGATATGAAGATTGAGGACCCGCTTTGCCAAAGATATTCCTGCCTGCAGGTTGAAAATATTAAGCGTACGGTATCACCTGTTGATATGCGTATTCGCCTTTATTACTGCGGAATGAGAGCAATCAATTTCCTTGCAGACCTTACAAATTATCTTATGCTTGAAATGGGACAGCCTATGCATGCTTTTGATAGCCGTAAGGTAGAAAAAATCAGAATTAAGAGATTCAGCGAGCCGTTCACCTTCCAAACCCTTGACGGTGTTGAAAGAAATATTGATGAAGATACTCTTATGATTTGTAACGACAACACCCCTGTTGCCATTGCAGGCATTATGGGTGGCCTTGACAGCGAAATTGTTGATGATACAACTACGCTTACTCTTGAATCGGCAACCTTTGACGCGGCTTCAATCCGTAAGTCAACAGTTCGCCTTTCTCACAGAACAGACGCTTCTATGAGATATGAAAAGTGTCTTGATCCCGAAATGACAACAACTGCCATTGCAAGATTTGTAAACCTCCTTCAAAAGTATGACGAGGGCTCAACTGTTGTATCTGCTCTTACCGATGATTATGCATACCATTATGATAAGGTTGAGCTTAACTTTACAAAGGCTTTTGTTGATAAGTATACAGGTATCGAGATTTCAAACGATACAATTATTTCAACTCTCAAATCGCTCGGCTTTACGGCAGAGGAGAGCAACGACGAATTTACTGTCGGCGTACCTTCGTGGAGAGCGACAAAGGATGTTACAATGAAGGCTGACATCATCGAGGAAATCACACGTATTTACGGATATGATAACTTTGATGTTCACACCTGCCTTGCTCCTCTTTATCCTGTTCGTCCCGATGTTGAAAAAACCGTTGAGGACAAAATAAAGGATTTGCTTGTTAAGAGATTTTCTTTGCACGAGCTTCATTCTTATGTATGGGCATATTATGATGAGCTCAAGGCTCTCGGCATTGATGTTGAGGGTGAAATTAAGCTTGAAGGTGCAACAAATCCTAATATTGAAACAATCCGTAAATCAATCATTCCAACCCAGCTTTGTCAGGTTAAGTCAAATACAGGCTTTGCTCCGCTCTTTGGTATTTTTGAGATCGGCAGAGTGGTTGAGGGCATTGATGAAAACAATCTTTGTATTGAGAAGAAAAAGCTTGCCATTACACTGTTCAACAAGGTTGCTCCGCTGTCGGTAGTGTTCTATAAGCTTCGTGATATTCTTGAGGTTATGTCAGATGAGCTTAAACACAAGCCGCTGTCATTTGAACCTATTGAAGCAACATCAAGCTATCAGCATCCGAGAAATCTTAACAGGATTATTTGCGACGGTGTAGAAATAGGTCAAATCGGTATTGTTCATCCGACAGTACAAAAGAAAATTGACAAAAAGGCTTCAATTGTATTTGCCGAGATTGATGTTGAGGCATTTGCAAAAATTGAAAATGCTTCTATCAAGTATGTAGAGCCGTCAAGGTTTCCCGAAATGGAAATTGACCTTTCGTTCGTATCTGCTCGCTTTGCCCCTATCGCAAAGGCTATTGCAGATGCCAAAAGTCCTCTTGTAAAAAATGTTGAGGTAACAGATGTTTACGAGGATGAAAACGACGGAACAAAGTCAATCACAACGCGTATAACCTTCTCTCATCCTGAAAAAACTCTTACAAGAGAAGAGGTGCAGGAGGTAACCGACGGCATCATCGCAACACTTAAAAATACAGGCATATCACTTAAAGGCTAATAAAAACACCTTGGGTTGTTGAGCGAAGCAAAACCGAGGGGATAAAAAAGCAGATTGAACTTGATGAACTGCCCCAAGTTGTGCAGACAGTACAAAAACAGACTACCAATGGTAGAA
>NZ_CAMFQO010000048.1 GCF_945980375.1 uncultured Eubacterium sp.
ATTGACAAAAAACAGAACATAAAGTATACTTTAAAAAGAAAGACTATTATATGGATTAAGTAGAACAAAGTTAATGCAATATTTCGTACCGGTCATAATAATTATCCTATTTACAATGATAGTCAAGGGGAATTGCTGTAGGGTGGTATTATGAAAACTTTTTTGTGGATATAATAAAAGATTTATAATTCATCCAGACAATTATCATGTTTTTAAAGGATTTCAAATTCCGTGGTGGCAAGAAGCATTAGATATTATATTAAAATGTTGCATAAAGAATTCAGAATTTAGTTTTACTACTCCTTTTTATTGACAAAAAACAGAACATAAAGTATACTTTAAAAAGAAAGACTATTATATGGAGGTAATAAAATGTGATTAATTGGCAAGAATTTGATAAAGAGCTAATTAATGCTTTTGAGGTCTATCTCCCTGATTATAAGCAAATAGACGAATTAACTATGCAAAATATAATTTGTGATATAATTGAGTCAAAAGAAAAATATGAATTTGCATATTATAAAGAGTATTTTATGTATAATTTTCATGAGGAAAATGAGAACGTTAGATCTACATTTTGCGGAGAAGGATTATACAAAAAATGTGTATATAATTCTTTAAAAGATTTTGATGACAAAGTTGTACTGTTTAAAAACAAGATGAAAACATATGAAGCTCTCAAACCGTTTTATAAAAGAGATATTATTGAGGTAAAAGACTTTTCGGATTATCAAAAATTTGTTGATTTTGCTAATAAAAACAGAACATTTATTGTAAAAGAAACCTTGGGTTCGTTAGGTAGAAATGTAAATAAAATCACTATATCGAAAGAACTTGATGCAAAAACAGTTTTTTTAAATATATTGCGTTATGGTGGCTGCGTTTGTGAGAGTTGGATTGAACAAAGTGATATTTTTAAACAATTCAACGAATCTTCTGTAAATACTGTAAGAATTGTTGGAATATATGATGGTGAAAAAGTACATAGAATGCATTCAATTATCAGAACAGGAAGAACGGGAGCAATTGTTGACAATGCTGCTCAGGGTGGAATTTTTGCAGAAGTAAATGTTGATACCGGAGAAGTAGTGTCAGACGGTTATACTGAAATAAATACGGATCAATTTGAAGTACATCCTGATTCAAAAGTCAAATTTAAGGGATTTCAAATTCCTTATTGGGATGAATTGATAGAATTGATCAATGAAATGCACAAACTGTGTTATCCAATCAGTTTGGCAGGTTGGGATTTAGCACTTACAGATAATGGATGGGTTTTAGTCGAGGGTAATAGTAAACCATTTATGTGCGACATGCAATTACTTCATTATAAAACCTGTGGTGTCGGATTAAAAAAAGAATTTCAATTCTTTTTAGACAAATTTTCTGATAAATAAGGAATGTGTTTGATGTTAAACATTATGAAAGCAAAGACTAATAATTTTTGGATAATCAGAGAAAAACTTTTAAATGAAAGCAACTCATTTAAGAAAAAGTATTATAAAAGAAAGTATAAAAAACTTCTAAAAGAAAACGGTGCTTGGATTCCTTTGAGTGCCGATATAAAAGAAGTGCCACTTATGCCACATGGAATAAAAGGTGTGTTTATTTCTAAAAATGCAACAATAGGTAAAGGCTGTACGATTTTACATCAGGTAACTATTGGCTCAAATGCTTTTGATGATAGCAAACATACAGGTTCTCCGGTGATTGGTGATTATGTTTTTATTGGTGCCGGAGCAAAAATCATCGGTGGAATAAAAATAGGGAATAATGTTAGAATAGGAGCCGGTTGTGTAGTGTGCGAGGATATTCCGGATAATTGCACAGTAGTTTTGCCTAAACCGGTGATAATTGAACATAAAGAATCTCGAAATAATAAATATAAAATATTATAAAAAATGTCTTACTCAAAATTGAGTAAGACATTTTTTTAATCAAGCTGCTTCTTATCCGTTAAGTATTTCAAAATTCTTTTTGTTGCATTTGGTTTAATACTTTTTTAGGTAGTAATATGCTTTTGCTGTGTCGCCGTTGGTGTATTGGATAATTGGATTTGTTTCAACATCGCCGATTTCTTTCATACCGCTTTTTTCCATCAATCGCCTTGAGCCTATGTTAGCCTCGTCGCATCTGGAGTAAACCTTATCTATAGGCTGTGTTTTGCAGTAATCCAGCACGGCAGATATTGCCTCTGTTCCGTATCCGTTGTTCCAACAGCTTGGGCTTATTTTGTAATTCAGATAAAACTGACGTTCCAAATGAGGCATAAGCTCAACATAACCTATCATTTTATTTTTCAGCATTATACCCCAAAAGTAATAGTCTTTTTTTCTGTATTTTACAAATTTACGGCAAATAAAGTCACGTGTGAATTTTTTGGTATACGGAGCCTTTGCCATATTGAATTCTGCCATTTGAGGAAGAGTAAGCCATTGCGCCTGCGCAAGCCTCCATGGCATAATTTTTTTCAGGACTAATCTTTCTGTCCTTATAGTTTTTGTGCCGGTTGCTTTCTTCATAAGCTTATCCGTTCAGAATTGCAAAGTTTTCCTTGTTGGATTTGTAAAGGTTTTTGAACACCTTAAAGTTTCTGTCGTAAACATCCTTGTTTGCTTTGTTTGGATGGTAAACAGTTTTTGCAGGGATGAGCTTCTTTACCTCGGTCATTGAGCTGATCATACCTGTACCTACTGCGATACAAGCTGCCGCACCGACGGCACCGATGTTTTGCGGTGAGTCCACAACCTCAACATCTCTTTGCAAAATATCTGCAAGGATTTGGCAGGTGGCAGCACCCAAAGCACCGCCGCCACAGAAGCGAACGGAATTTGTTTTCTTGTACTTTGCAACCTTTTGCTCCTGCCTTTCGAGCATCCATCTCATATGGAAGCACACACCCTCAACAACAGCTCTGATAAGCTCGGTTTTGCCTGTTTCAAGATGAATGTTAAAGAACATACCTGCGGCATTCGGGTCCTCAAACGGACAACGGTTGCCGTGAAGCCACGGTGTAAATATTACACCGTCAGAGCCCGGATTTGCTCTGTCAATAACCTCTTCAAGATAATCGTAAAGGTTAAAGCTTTGCTCCTCCAAGTCGTCCTTTTTGTGACCGTATTTCTTAAGGAACACACCGATTTCGTCAAGTGCAAGGTGCTCCTTAACCCAGCCCATACATTTGTTGGATGTTTCAAGCTCGGCAAAGTAGTTGTAGTTTTCAGGGTTGGCACCAACGATAGCTGCCATCATAGCACCTGCGTCTACAAGCTGCTCCGGAACAACTGTGCCTACCCAACCCGATGTACCTGAATATATGTGGGTGTCACCGATTTCGGTTGCGCCTGCACCTACACCGATAAGGGATGCGTCACCGCCGCCGCCGTATACTGCGGTGCCCTCTGCAAGACCAAGCTCCTCGGCTGCCTGCTTTGTAACCTCGCCGACCTTTTCCGTGCTTGCCTTGATTGGAGGCATATGCTCAATGTTTACACCTACCATATCGCAGATAGGCTTGCACCAGCCCTCGTGGCCCTTGCGTGTATCATAAAGCAATGTGCCGAACGCAGAGTCATTTGTCATAACAAATTCACCGCTGCAACGCAAAATCATATATTCCTTAACATCAAGCCATTTGTATATTTTCTTAAAGTTTTCGGGCTCGTGTGCCTCAACCCACTTGTATTTCCAAATAGGGTCCTTTACCGATGAAGATACAGCACCGGTGTACTTGAGGTATTTCAAAAGCTTTGTAACCTCTGCACCTGCAATCTGGAAGCCGTGTGCAATACCCTTTTTGATTTCCTCTCTTGCACGCTGATCCATATATGTCATAGGACGGCGAATACACTTTCCGTCCCTGTCAACAAGAACAAGTCCCTGCATTGCGGAGCAAAAGCTGATGCCCTCAATTTGCTCTTTTTTTACCTTTTTGCACTTTTTGAACACTTCCTTTGTGGTAACGCACATTGCATTCCACCACTCGTCAGCATCCTGCTCGCTTCCGCCCTTTACTCCTGTTTCGTCGTCTACATAAAGCTTGTAGCCCTCGGTAGCGGAGCTAAGGATTTTGATTTCGTTGTCGATTTCGATAAGGCAGGTTTTGATGCCTGTTGTACCGATGTCATAGGTGATTACGTACTTGCTCATATTTTCCTCCGTATGTAAAATAGTTTGTTACTGTTTTTCAAACGTAAATGCAGACTCAATAAATTTAAGCAGCTGCTTTACGATTTGGTCCTCCGAAAGCTCTTCAACATTAACCCCTGTGTAAATTTCAAGCCTGTTGCGATAGTAGTCGCAGGTGAATGAAAACTGAAGCGAGGTTAACAAATTGTCAAGGAAGAATGCAAACAGACGAGGGTCCATATCCTGCCTTAAATCTCCGCTTGCCAACGCGTCGGTAATACATTTTATAT
>NZ_CAMFQO010000049.1 GCF_945980375.1 uncultured Eubacterium sp.
ATTATTTAGCAATAGACATAGGAGCCTCAAGCGGACGGCATATTCTCGGATATATAGACAACGGCAGATTAAAACTTGAGGAAATACACCGATTTGAAAACTACATAACAAATCAAAACGGCACACTTGTGTGGGATATAGAGCATCTTGTCAGCGAGGTAAAAAAAGGTATTGCAAAATGCAAAGAAATTGGCAAAATACCTTGTACAGTTGCTATTGATACTTGGGGCGTTGACTATGTTTTGCTTGATGAAAGCAAGCAGGAAATTCTGCCTGCCGTATCTTATCGTGACAGCAGAACAAATAGAGTTATTAACAAAGTTGAAAGTATCATATCTGCAGAAGAATTGTATCTGAAAACAGGGATTCAAAAGCAGAATTTTAATACAATCTATCAGCTTTATGCAGATAAACTGTCCGGCAGGCTTGAGGACGCCAAGCATTTTCTTATGATACCTGCTTACTTATCCTATAAGTTGACAGGCATTATCAAAAATGAATACACTAATGCTACAACAACAGGTATGGTAAATGCAGATACAAAGCAATGGGATTATGAGATTATTGATAAGCTATCCCTGCCAAAGCATTTATTTGGTACGCTTGATACTCCTTGTACCGTAATCGGTAATTTCACAAAGGAAATGCAGGACTATGCAGGCTTTGACAGCACTGTTATTTTTGCACCGAGCCACGATACGGCAAGTGCCGTCTGTGCTTGTCCGATAGATGATAACAGCGTATATATTTCTTCAGGCACATGGTCGCTTATCGGTGTTGAAAGCTTGAATCCCATTGTAAATGAAAAATCAATGGCGGCGAATTTTGCTAACGAAGGCGGTATTGATTATCGTTTTAGATTTCTTAAGAATTATATGGGAATGTGGCTTTTTCAGAATGTTAAGAAAAATCTTAATAACGAATTTAGTTATGATGATATGATGCGCCTTGCAATGCAAAGTAAGCGGTTTGAAATGATTGATACCAACGCACCTGATTTCCTTGCACCTGAAAATATGATAAATGCTATTCGCAGTTATCTGAAAAATGAAAGTATGCCAATAGAGGTTGTTATCAATTCCGTTTATCATTCACTTGCACAATCATACAAAAATGCCATTGATGAAATTGAAAAGTTAGCCGGCAAGACGATAGATAATATATTCATTGTCGGCGGCGGAAGTAAAGATACATATCTTAATGAACTGACTGCACAGTACACAGGTAAAAAAGTAGTAACAGGACTCAGCGAAGCAACTGCAACAGGCAATCTACTTTCACAGATTATGTATGATAAGAAAATATCCCTTGCACAGGCAAGAGATATAGTTAAAAATTCATTTGATATTAAGGAGATTAATTGATGTCACGATACGATGAGGCAAAACAGATTTACGCGAAGTACGGTGTTGATACAGATAAGGCTATCGAAAAATTAAAAAATATTTCTGTATCACTTCACTGCTGGCAGGGTGATGATGTAAGAGGCTTTGATACAGACCCGAATAAACCGTTAACAGGCGGTATTCAGACAACAGGTAATTATCCAGGCAGAGCATCTACACCCGAAGAGCTTATGGAGGATATTGATGAAGTTCTTAAACTTATTCCCGGTAAGATTAAGTTAAATCTTCACGCAAGCTATGCAATTTTTGATGACGAAAATCCTTGGGTTGACCGAGATAAAATTGAGCCTAAGCATTTTAAAAAATGGGTGGATTTCTGCAAGGAAAGAGGACTTGGTTGTGACTTTAACCCAACATTCTTTTCACACCCAAAATGTGATCCGTTAACCCTTTCTTCACCAAATGAAGAAACAAGAAAATTCTGGATTGAACACGGTAAGGCTTGTATCAGAATTTCAAATTATCTTGCTAAGGAGCTCGGCGAGCCCTGTGTAATGAATATATGGACAGGTGATGGATTTAAGGATATTCCTGCCGACAGAATAGGTCCGAGAGAGCGTTATCGTAACTCTATTGATGAAATTCTTTCAGAGCCATACGATTTTAATATGGTTAAGCCTTGTGTTGAAAGCAAGGTGTTTGGTATAGGTGTTGAGGCTTATACAGTCGGCTCTGCTGAATTTGCACTCGGCTATGCAGCCGTGAATAAAGATAAATGTATTCCGCTTATGGATAATGGACATTATCATCCGACAGAAGTAGTAAGTGATAAAATATCTGCACTCCTTACATTTTTCCCTGAAATCGCATTACATATTACAAGACCTATACGCTGGGACAGTGACCATGTTGTTTTATTTGATGACGAAACAAAGGAAATTGCAAAAGAGATTGTACGCTGCGGTGGTCTTGACGGTAAAGTGAATATTGCACTTGATTATTTTGATGCAAGCATTAATCGAATATCAGCTTGGGTAACAGGTGTAAGAAATGTTCAAAAGGCGTTATTATTTGCACTTTTAGAGCCAAGCAATTCACTTGAGAATATGCAGAATAATTCCGATTTCACACAGCTTATGATCGTGCAGGAAGAACTCAAAACTGCACCGTTCGGTGATATCTGGAATGAATATTTAGAAAGAGAAAACACCCCTGTCGAGTATTTTGCAGAGGTTAAAAGATATGAGCAGGAGGTTTTAAGTAAGAGATGAAAAATATTTTAGATGCACCGTTTGTAAAGGAAATGTGCGATACAACAGCCAATATGTACCGCTTGGGTTGGGACGAGAGAAACGGCGGAAACATTAGCTATATGCTTGATAAAAATGAGGTTGCAGAGTATCTCGACCTTAACAATGTTATCCGTACAATACCAACAGGCTTTGATGCAGCAGATCTTATCGGCAAGATTTTTATTGTAACAGGCACAGGAAAATATTTTAAGAATGTAAAGTATGATCCTGAAAACAATCTCGGTATTATTCGCATTGCGAAGGACGGTACAACTGCCGAACTTCTTTGGGGATACGCAGACGGTGGCAAGTTTACAAGTGAGCTGCCTGCTCATCTTATGAGCCATATGGCAAGACTTTCGGTTGATCCCGAAAACAGAGTTGTTATGCACTCACATCCAACAAATACACTTGCAATGAACTATGTTCACGAACTTGATGAAAAGAAATTTACGCATACTCTTTGGGAAATGTGCACCGAATGTATTGTTGTATTTCCAGATGGTATCGGCGTTCTTCCTTGGATGCTTTGCGGAACAAATGAAATCGGCAAGGCAACTGCAAAGAAAATGGAAGAGTATAGGCTTGTTGTATGGGGAATGCACGGCATTTACGGTGCAGGCAAAACTATGGACGAAACCTTTGGTCTTATCGAAACAGTCGAAAAGGCAGCACAAATTTATATGCTCACCGCACATCTGCCCAGAGTAAACACAATCAAGGACGAGGATATGAAAACCCTTGCCGAAGCCTTCGGTGTTGAATACAGAAAGGACTTTCTCAATTTAGATTGATTTTCTGTCAACCACTTGAAAACAAAATTAATTTTTGGTCTGGATATTCAAACTCCTTTGTGGTATATGTTTGTACTACAAGGGAGTTGATTTTATGTCAATACTACAAGAATTGTGGTATGGGAACATTAGACCAAATGAAGATAA
>NZ_CAMFQO010000050.1 GCF_945980375.1 uncultured Eubacterium sp.
GTACATCTTCCCTCGCAAGAATGCGAAATTCAGCTCCATTTCTCAACAGTCTACCAGCGTGTCGAAATTTATAATTTGATTTTTTCTACACGCTGAAATATGTTTGTAGGATTATTTTGCTAACATTGGGGTGGAAAGGTATCTGTCGCCCGAGTCGGGAAGAATTACAACAATGTTCTTTCCTTTGCTTTCAGGTCGCTTTGCAATCTGTGCAGCTGCCCACAGTGCCGCGCCGGAGCTGATGCCTACCAATGCACCCTCAAGAGCAGGGAATGCTGCGCCGTACTCAAATGCCGCTTCGTTTGGCACTGTAATAACCTCGTCGTAAATTTTTGTATCAAGAGTGTCGGGTACAAAGCCTGCACCAATACCCTGAATCTTATGCGCACCGCCCTTGCCGGTTGTTAACACCGGTGATGTTTCCGGCTCCAAAGCAATAACCTTTATGTTAGGATTTTGCTCCTTTAGGTACTTGCCTGTGCCCGATACGGTACCTCCTGTGCCAACACCTGCAATAAAGATGTCAACCTTGCCCTCAAGGTCATTCCAAATTTCAGGTCCTGTTGTTTCGTAGTGTGCTTTCGGATTAACAGGATTTACAAATTGACCTGCAATTATTGAGTTCGGGGTTTCCTTTTGAAGCTCCTCTGCCTTTGCGATAGCACCCTTCATACCAAGTGATGCATCTGTAAGCACAAGCTCTGCGCCATACGCCTTCATAAGATTTCTGCGCTCCACGCTCATTGATTCGGGCATTGTAATAATTACCTTGAAGCCCTTTGCCGCTGCGTAGGAGGCAATGCCTATACCTGTGTTGCCCGATGTCGGCTCAATGATTGTTGAGCCCTCCTTGAGCTTTCCGCTTGCTACGGCGTCGTCTATGATAGCCTTTGCTATCCTGTCCTTTACGGAGCCTGCCGGATTAAAGTATTCAAGCTTTGCATAGACGCTTGCCTCAAGGGCATATGCTTTTTCAAAATTGTTTACCCTAACAAGAGGGGTGTTGCCTACTGTTTGTGCAACTGAATTGTAAAGTGCCATAATGAATTCCTTCTTTCAAATATTATTAGGACTTCGCCACGGTTGAAAGCCGGGTTTATCTTTATTGTGTTATCATAATAACACATAATGCCTACTATGTCAATAGGTTTTGTGGAATTTATTGCAAAATATTTTTTCACCAAATTTTTTGTAAATAATAAATTAGATTTTGCTATGAAAAACAAAGAAAACAAGAGAAAACGAGAGCAATACCAAATTATTTTGATTTTACTGTTGACTATTTGCTCGGATTGTGGTAGTATATGCAGGCAATCAAAAAGATTAAATTAATTCGGAGGAAAAGACTATGTCAACATTTATGCCAAAAGCTGACGAGATCGAACGCGCATGGTATGTTATTGATGCAGCAGACAAGCCACTCGGCCGTGTTGCCGCAGAGGCTGCTACCCTTCTCAGAGGTAAGCACAAGCCAATCTTTATGCCAAACGTAGACTGTGGCGATTTCGTTATTATCATTAACACAGATAAGGCTGTTCTCACAGGCGACAAGCTCAACAAGAAGCACTATTATCATCACTCAGGTTACATCGGAAACCTTAAGGATGTAAAGTACAGCACTCTTATGAAGGAAAAGAGCGATTTCGCTATGCAGCTTGCTGTAAAAGGTATGATTCCTGATACAACACTCGGCAGAAAGCAGCTCACAAGATGCAGAATTTACAAGAACGCAGAACACAAGCACGAGGCTCAGAAGCCTGTTGCTTACGAACTATAAGGGAGGTTTAAGATATGTACGAATCAAATCCTTATTTTTACGGAACAGGCAGACGTAAGGAGTCTGTTGCTCGTGTACGTGTGTATGCAGGTACAGGTAAGATTATAATTAATGACAGAGATATTGATGATTACTTTGGTCTTGACACTCTCAAGCTCATCGTTCGTCAGCCTCTCACTCTTACAGAAACTACTGAAAAGTTCGACATCATCTGCCGCGTAAACGGTGGCGGTGTTTCAGGTCAGGCAGGCGCAATCCGTCACGGCCTTTCAAGAGCACTTCTTCAGTATGACGAGTCACTTCGTCCTGCTCTTAAGAAGGCAGGCTTCCTCACTCGTGACCCACGTATGAAGGAAAGAAAGAAGTATGGTCTCAAGGCAGCAAGAAGAGCACCACAGTTCTCAAAGAGATAATTTATCCCGAATGGGATTGCTCAAAAACCCCGAAACTACTACGGTTTCTGGGTTTTTCTTTTGTCTAAAATTATGTTTTGGTGCAAATTTGGTGCAACTTTCTATGAAACAGTATCATACGATATGAAATGTTATGCGAAGATAGGTCAGCCTTTGCCGATTTCAAGACCATCATAGCCATCCTTTTTCAAAAGTGCGCTGGCGTAGTTTATAAGAAAGACCCCTCTAAGGCTAAAAAGATTAAGTATCTTGACAAAGAACAATGCCAAAAGCTCATGTCGGTTACGAGTGAGTATAGCACATTCAATACCATCATCCAGTTCCTGCTATTTACTGGACTGAGAATTGGAGAATGTCTCGCTCTCCGTTGGTGTGATATTGATTTCGAGCATAACACGGTTACTATCTGCCATACACTCAGTTTTGCAGATGATAAGTGGTTTTTATCTGTACCAAAAACAGAGACCAGCTTTCGTACCATTAGGCTCAGTACCTACTCCAAGGAACTGTTGCTACGCCACAAGCGTGAGCAGGACAGGCTCAAGGAGACCGTTGGAGATGCGTGGGTACATCCCGACATTGTATTCACTTCTGCCATTAGCAACTACTACTGTCAGAGCTTCACCAACAAGCAGTTGAAGAAAATCCTTGTTGATAATGACCTGCCAGCACTCAGCGTTCATGCGTTGAGACACAGCAACGCCAGTTTGATGATAAATAACGGATTTGATGTAAAAGCCATTTCCGAACATCTTGGGCATTGTAATACAGCTATTACCTCTGATATTTATACTCACATCTTCAAGGAGTATAAGGCTAAGATGGCTGAAAGCATTGAAAAAGACCTCATTTAAGCGATAGAACGGCACGAAAAGCAATTTTCGTGCCGTTCTCTTTATTTATTCACATTATTGTGATATAATGGTATCAATTAGATAAACTTGAATTTGCGGAGATGATAAGATGGTCAATATAACAGATGTAAAACAGATTCTTCAATTTGCAATAGATGCGGAGATTAAAGTCTTTCTTGATGGTGGCTGGGGTGTAGATGCTCTTCTTGGATATCAGTCAAGAGCCCATAACGATATTGATATTTTTGTAGAAAAGAAAGATTATCAGAACTTTATAGAGATGATGAAAGCTAATGACTTTTATGAGATTAAGATGGAATATACAACATTGAACCATACTGTATGGGAAGATGCGAAAAACAGAATTGTTGATTTGCATTGTTTTGAATATACGGGCGAAGGTGAAATTCTTTATGAGGGGGATTGTTTTCCGATAGAAACTTTTTCGGGCAAAGGAAAAATTGAGGAGATAGAGGTTTCCTGTATTGAACCATATAGTCAAGTAA
>NZ_CAMFQO010000051.1 GCF_945980375.1 uncultured Eubacterium sp.
CCAGGAACACAAATGCATTGGCAATATCCTCCGGCTGACCCAGGCGGCGCAGAGGAATCTGCTTGATGAGCGGATCAATTACTTCCTTGGGAACAGCCTTCATCATATCGGTCAGGGTAATACCGGGAGCGACTGCATTCACTCGAATACCCTTCGGACCCAATTCTCGGGCAAGGGAAACCGTCAGGCCATTGACAGCAAATTTGGATGCGGGATAAGCAAAGCCACTGGGCTGGCCGTAAATGCTGACCATTGAGGAGGTGGAGAGAATAACACCTTGACCTTTTGCAATCATGCACTCACTGGCGGCTCTTGTAGCATTGAACACGCCTTTTACATTCAGATCCATAACCTTATCAAAGGTTTCCTCCGTATACTCGGTAAAGGGAGTGCTTTCGGATATACCGGCATTGTTCACCAGAATATCAATGCAACCGTATTTTGAGGCAGCTTCTCGGAACGCATTGCGGACAGATTCCAAATTGGACAGGTTAGGACTGATTCCCGCAACTGTTGCATCAGGGTACTTTTCTTTCAGCTGCGCAACCGCTTTGTCAGCAGAACCTTGTGAGCTTGCGGTCAGGATTACTGTAGCACCTTCCTTCAAAAATTTGTCTGCGGTAGCGTAGCCAATGCCACGGCTGCCTCCGGTGATGATTGCAACTTTATCTTTCAGTCTCATAAGAATACCTCCTTGTGTTTTGTATTTATAGTATAACACATTTTGGAGGCGCTCTCTGTGATAAAATCACATTTTTCCAAGAAGTGATGATAGCCTAATATTTTTACTCATTAATCTAAGTGTTCAAAAAAATTCACAGAGACATTTGAGAGATACCAAAAATCAGGCTTAAATCTATTGATTTTGAAAATCGAAATGGCTATTTTCAGACAAACATTGGAATTATTTTGTTGACGAAATCGAAAACCTGTTTGATAATTATGAATATGTACAAATTGAGTTAATGGGATTTCCTGAAAATTGGAAAGACTTACTGGCAATCTGACAATATGTTAAAAATGGCTGAAAAAAGTTGTTTTACAAGAAAACCGAGATTCAATAAAAATGAGAATCTCGGTTTTCATTTGGTTATTCTTTTTTAATTATTATTATCGCTTTCGTGGATTATTTCATAAAGCCTGTCGGGGTAGTCGCTCATAATACAATCGGCACCGATTGATGCGAGATATTCGAGTTGCTTTTCGTCATTTATCGTCCAATACTGAACGGCGATATTATGCTCGTGGGCATAGTTAATCATTCTTGCCGTACCGAGATTTGCCGCTATTCGCCACGGCATATTGTACGGGATTTGAAGTGCGATATAATTTGCTTCAAAATCCTCGTCATTCCTTATCGCAGCAGTATAGAAACTCAAAACCTCTTTTATGGTTGCACTTCGTTTCAAGTCGGGATAATGCTCATCAACATAGAGCGAAACCTCCTCGTGGAATGAGCCGAAAATCACATCGTCAAGCAAATTTCTTTCCTGCAAAATTCCATATAGAATATCTACTCCCTTGCAGCCAAGCTCTCCACTGTTTTTGATTTCGATAATATAATCAAAATCACCGTGTGCCATAAGATAATCAAGTATGTCCTCAACTCTTAATATTTTCAACTCATTAGGCAAATCATTTTGTGGAATATCGGCATAGGGCATTTCACCGTTTTCATTTTCAAATTTTGCACCGATGTTTAGCCGGCGCAGTTCGTCGTATGTATAATTTTCCGGTGCAGCATCGGCAACACCCAAAACACTTTCGCAATCGGTTGTTCTTTCAAGAGTGTCGTCGTGAAGCAAAATAAGAACATTGTCCTTTGTGATATGCAAATCAAATTCGAAAACATCAACATTAAAATCAGGATTTTCAATGCAATTTTCAAATGCAATCATTGACTCCTCAGGCTCGATTCCGCCACCACTTCTGTGAGCACTGACATACGGTGTTGAGGAATTATTTATGTATTTGTTATCCGTATCGAATTTCATTATGTTTTCAGGGCTTGAATGCCAATTAATAAAAACCACCTTGCCCAAAGCAAAAATAAAAATAATGCACGCCAATATACAAAGTATAATCTTTCCTACGCCGAAGCGTTTCTTTTCCATTGTTTTCATAATCTTTCCCTCTCTTATTACTCTTATACAAACATATGCTCCTTGTCGACAGGCTTTGACGACAACTTCGAACCGGCTATCGCCTCATTTATAAAAAATATAATTATATACATATCAGTATATCATAATATTCCTATTTTTCAATAAAAATCCATTTTTCTCTTGTGAACTTACACAAATATTTCATTAATTGCAACGCAATTATTAACATAATCGTAACACGAATTGAAATGAGCAAAAAATTTGAGAGACTTTTCAAAAAATAATGAGGGCTTAAAGAAGACTAAGTTTATTGCTCTCGCTCTATAATAGAGTGAGGGCAATTTGTTTTGTTAACAATTCATTTGACTTGCAGATACCTTTAATGGTATAATCATCTTGCGACGAAAATTTTATAGTATTTTTAAGTTTCGAAAACCCGAGCGTGGCTTTTTATCTTTTGATAAAAACACACGCTTCTTTGTCATACGCTTGGGTTTTCCAGACTATGAAATTTTCGTCGCAGAAAGTTTGAAGCAAGTGTTTTTTGGGCGTAGCTTCGGCTACGCTCTTTTTGCTTTTCTGCGGTGATTTCAATGGATTATAAAAGCCAAACATGTTGTTTTACAGGGCATCGCAACATTGCCCCATATATGCCCGACACGGTCTTTGAACAGACGAAGGCTATCGTTACCCTGCTTGTTTCTAAAGGTTTCAAATACTTCGGCACAGGCGGTGCTTTGGGGTTTGATACCATTGCTGCACAGGCTGTTTTGTCGGTGAAAGAAACTCATCCCGAAGTTAAACTCATCTTAGTGTTGCCATGTGAAAATCAAACGAAATATTGGAAGCAACAAGATATTGATGTGTATAATGAGATTAAGTTGAGAGCTGACAAGGTAAAGGTCCTTGCTCCGCATTACCATAACGGATGTATGCAAAAAAGAAACAGACACCTTGTTGATTGTAGTTCTGCTTGCATTTGCTTTCTGACAAAGCACGAGGGTGGCACGGCATATACTGTTGATTATGTAAAACAAAATGGTCTTGAAATAATAAACGTTGCCGACCAATGCAGTTAAACTTAACAAGAGAATTACTTATCTGACAAGTTTATATGGTGGAAAGTACGCTCCCTAAATGCTATAATAATTTATAGTTAAGGGGGCGTATTTATGTTTTCGGATAATTTATTATACTTAAGAAACCTTAAAGGCTTATCGCAGGAACAAGTTGCCGAAGCAGTTGGTATTTCTCGTCAATCGTATTCCAAATGGGAACAAGGAGTTTCCCAAAGTTAAAGATACCACATCAATCCCACGCGGACTTTTGCTCAA
>NZ_CAMFQO010000052.1 GCF_945980375.1 uncultured Eubacterium sp.
ATTGAATTTTGTGTGGCGGATGCGACCGATAGAAAAAGTATATTAGAATTAAAAACTCAAACTTCGCAGGTGCTGAGCACCCGTAAAGCCTTGTGAAATCTATGTTTGTAGCAAAATAAATAGCATGAACTGCACCAATTTAGTATAATTAAGGTGTGAAACAAAACATACTAAAGCGGAGGTTCATGCTATGCAAATTATACCACAAACCACCCATCAGATGGAATCCATTTCGAAGAAAACTTCGCTGTTCTTCCACCAATATCGCATCGGCCAGATTTTGCGGTCTGCCAACGCATGCAAACTCAAGGGCTTTTCCGCTATTCTGGTGTTCCTTGTGCTCGTCAGCATCATCTTCGAGAACCGCTCGCTTTACATGCAACGCCGGCTTCACGAGGAATCCCTGCCGTTTGGCAAGGACACGGCCTACCGCTTCTTGAACTCCTGTCACACGAACTGGCGCAGGTTCACGCTGCTCCTTGCGGCGCGGATCATCAACGAAACCATCAAACCTTTGCCACAATGTCAAGTGATGAATTCAAAAATGGCAAAAAAATACTCCCTTTCCATTTGAAAAGGGAGTTGAATAGAGAATTAAAAGCCTTATAGAGCATAACTTCATCCGCCGCCGGCATCGGTAAACCTGCCGACCCTATATTACTAAAATGATTTACCAAGAACGAAGCTCAATTAAAGTGCTGAAGCGCAACGGAAAGCTGCGATTTAATCTCTCTTTATTTTTTCAGGCGTATATACTTTAGTAAGCAGAGCGAAACAATTAAGATAACTGGGAAAACGCATGCCGCAAGCATTCCGGCTTTCATGTTGTCGCCTGCGTTTTGTGTAATAACACCTATGGCGGCAGGGCCAATTGACGCGCCCAAATCACCCGCCATAGCAAGAAATGCAAATAGCCCGGTTCCACCAAGCGGAATTTTACTTGATGCAATACTGATAGAGCCGGGCCACATAATTCCAACAGAAAATCCGCAGACAATACAGCCAATTAGTCCCAAAACAGGATTGGCAGAAACGGCGGCAAGCAAATAGCAAACCAGGCACAGAATGCCTGACCCCATCATAAAATTTACCAAATTCATTTTGTGTCCGTACTTTCCGTAAATGGTACGGCTGAGTCCCATTGACACGGCAAACATACATATATTCATCGTTTTCTTCAATGGTTGAGAACGGGCGGTTATCAAATCGTAGAACATTCTTATGACCTAAGTGTAGGTCTGCTATATAGAATGTCATCTTAATTCCTCCTTTCAATGCCATTATACATATTTATATTAATGCTGTTAAATGTGCGTTTAGTATGTAGCAAACAGGAAGGGCGTTACCCTTCCCGTTCGCTTAAGAAGAAAGGATGGTGTTTTTATTCCAATTCAGTTTCCAATCAATATATGATTCGTTTGAAATCATATCAAGCGCGGCTGCCTTTTTCATAATGCGATAGTTCTCAAGGTAAGGATAAAGGCTTGGAATATCCAAAATGATTTTCCCGTCAACTACCTTAACTTCGTTTTCGCCGTTGGCTTCAATCCAGAATATCGTTTCCATTAGTTCAACAACATCATCGGTGTCGCAGCCTTTGAAAGTGTTAGAGGAAACATTAAGCTTTTTTGACAATGCCTCAAATGCCTTGTTCCTACACTCACAAACTTTGTTGTACTGAGCAATACTCTCCTCGTTCAGTTCAACATCACTTTCAACTGAAACAACAGCTTCTACTTCGGACAGATTCCTTAATCTCATAACAATTATCATTCATAATGTCAACGAGCTTGTTTGCCAATGTGATGCTTAAATCATCATTATCTGTATATCCAAGACTCGTTGTTAAGTCGCCCTGTGGATCTGCGTCAATCAAAAGCACCCTTTTACCTTGCAAAGCAAGTCCGGCTCCGAGATTGAGCGTTGTGGTAGTTTTACCAACACCGCCTTTCTGGTTGCTTATGGTAATAACCTTACAATTAGACATCTTTTGCCTCCTTTCATAAAATTTAGCCGAAGAAACATCCCTCGGCTATGTAAATAAAAAAAGACCTATCATTTATTTCTAAACGATAGGTCAAAATGTATGCTATATAGTTTTAAATAAGGCTTTCGCCATCGCCCATAACGGGAATATCAACTGCTGTTGCATCTTCTAAATGAAAAGTTATTACTTTATTGCCTGTTTCTTCATTATATATGGATTCAATATGTGCAGTTTTTATCATCTCTTCTGCGTATTTTTCATCTGTTTCAAATACTGCCTTGCCTGTGTAACGAAGCCAATGTCCGTCAGGCTTACAGGCAACAACCTCAACTAAAGGATTGTTTACAAGCTGCCTGTAAACATTCTTGAAGTCGCCAACGCCGAAGATTACTTTATCGTCTTTTTCAAGAAATGCCCCGAGAGGTCTAATTTTGGGTTGATTACCGTCTGTTGTTGCTAAAAAGAAAACACCCGTTTCTCTTAAGAAATCGCCGATTTTGCTCATTTATTATTCCTCCTATAAATTAGTGCCTTTTATTATACCATAATTTGGTCGGTATGTCAATATAAGCCGACTGAACTTTCAATCGGCTTATACAATATCAAATTTTTTCTTTTTGCATTTACCAAACTTGATAAGCAGTTCGTCAATTCCGTCTGTATATTTTCCTTTGGAAATCAGTTCATTTCGTTTATCCATTAAGCAAGCGACTATGCTGCGTTTATCCGTATCCGTAAAAACTAAATGGTACTTGTTTTTCATAGGTATTCCTCCTTGCAGCTATATATTAGCACATTAGAGATAATTTATGAATTATGCGTTCGGTTGTTTGCTTCAAGTATTTCTTCAAGTGTTCTCGGTCTGTATCTCATATATGTCATCATACAGCCGACATTATACATCTCTATTTTAGCATTGTGAACTTCACGCATTTTTGTTTGTACCTCTGCCATCATTCGCCACTCAAAAGTGCTGTGAACATGACCGTAAAGATGATACCAACCGTAAAAATGCTTATTGTAGCAAGGAATAGGGTAATGACAAAGCACAACACCCGTGCCATCGCCGAAGGATATTTCCTTGTAGTCAACAATTTCAACGAATTGCTGGTCCTATGTCAAGTTTGAGTACAAATTAAATTGAGGTTTCTATCAATCAGTTA
>NZ_CAMFQO010000053.1 GCF_945980375.1 uncultured Eubacterium sp.
CATATATAATATATAAATACAAAGGATATATTTTAAAAATACATTCCAGATAATAAATACATTTCTAACACACATAAAGATAATAAAAACACCTGTGATAAATCTAAAAAAATCTACATTCGATAAGTGATTTCCAAAAATTTTCAAAAAATAAAAAGGCATATTTAGGAGGAATCCATATGATCATTGAATTATTATTTGTAGTTGCTTTTATTACATATATTGCAATTTATGTGTGGTCTACGAAGAGGACTTGTAAATCAAATGAATTGAAAACCTGTGCAATTTGGCAGTTGTACAAAGAGTTGGAGAGATATAACGACAAATTGGATGAAAATGAGGAGTAATTTATATTTTTTCAAAAAGAAATATAGATAAGTTAAGTATATGACTAAACCAATCAGAAAAATCATATATGGGATGTTATACAATACTTCAAAAACTGCTCATATTTGCGATTTGCGGCTTTGGCGGTATAAAATTCCTGATTATTACTCGCCAATGTGCAATGTATTAGGAGAATGAATAATTTTAGGGCTATCGCCAAGTGGAAAGGCACATGAACGGAGGTTTATATGTTTAAAACAATGATATACGGAGGAAATAAATACGATAGATTCGTTATTGATGAATTTGGAAATATTAAAAATCTTAAAACAGGACATATATACAAATTCAGCACTGATAAGGTGGGATATTTAATTGTATATCTTCCGCTTGGAAAAAGAGGAAAAGTTAAAGCAATCCGAGTGCACAAGGCTGTTGCAGAAACATATATACCAAATAAAGAAAATTATAAAGTAGTACATCATAAAGATGAGAACAAGAAAAACCCTTATGTTGGAAATTTAGAATGGGTAACTCATAAAAAGAACACAGAATATCATTTACTGGAAGAAAGTAAGAAAACGGAATTTTATAACAATAGAAAACTTACTGAAAATGATGTCAGATTTATAAGAAGTCAAAAAGGTTGTATGTCCTCAAGTGAAATTTCAAAAATGTTTAATATTTCAAAAACAACAGTGATTAATGTTTGGAATTATTATTTATATAAAAATATTGCTTAGTGATTTGGTGAAACGGGAACACATAAGGTTTTGACCCTTAGATGAGCAGGCTCGACACCTGCAATCCCTGTTTGGCAGAAATGCCATTAGTCACAGTGTTATGACACTCCTTTTACCCACTAGCGGAATGCTGATTAAAGAGCCGTCACAAGGCTTGGTGGGTTTTAATTGAGCATAATCCAACTATGCTTGATTGTCCGGCTACCATTTGAGGACGTAAAATAAAAGAATGGCGTGTATGTGAGAACGATAAGAATCTTAACTCGCCGCAACTTTCAAAGCCTTGCAAGTGGTAATGCTGGCAGACGAATGTCAGAAGTTGATGTAAACCCGGTGAGCGACACCGTAAAAACAATCAACGGTTGAGTGATTAACAGAGTTGTAAAACAAACACTCCTATGCAGTCCTCATAGACACAAAATGGATGTTGATGCGTGGCGAAAGTGGAATACGCAGGAAAACACAAGTACGATGCTAAAGTGAGGCATTATGCATATAGACAAAAGCATCATGTGGGGTTCGATTCCCCGCCGCATCAATATGTGAAACTCAACCAAGTAACTTTTATGAGTGCTTGCCGTGACAGGCGGTATTTGAGTATTGTAGTGACTTTTAGTAATTGCCGAGTCGACAGTAATGAAAAAAGACGAACTGACCTAAGCGAAATCCGGTGAAAGCCAAAGTGAAGGCAGGCTTGACGGTTCAACTCCGTTAGAAAACGAAGGTTCCACACGATATGCCTCACTTGAAGTGTGCAATACTTATTTGCAGATATGGCGTAATGGTATCGCAGTTGCTTGATAAGCCATACAACAGAAATGTTGCATAGGTTCGAATCCTATTTGCACACTTAAAAGTAACGTCACCACAAATCTGCATGATGTACTCGAATAAAAACGGTACAGCGGAGAGGAGCGGAATCATACTATAAGTGATAGTAAACATAGCCAGAGACGCGATATCGTGAGAGAACTGGACGCAATAAACGCCTCACAACTTGTTAGTAGAATAACTTATTCTTTCTACCGCATGGCGGTTGCAAATCTCGCAAAGACCAACCGCAGAAAACTTTATCCGTGGTGATAAGACTACACCGTGATTGCGATAGTCGGTGGGTAACGGATAGTGTGTCGGAAGTAAAGAGCCATAGGTCATGTAGAACCTATGTGTCTCTGGTAGTTTATAAGGCACATAAAACGGATATGAATATCCGTCCTTGATTTGATTATTTTTTGTTTTTTGTCGTCATACATATTGTGTTCAATAATCAATCAAGGTTTTCTACCAAGCCTGTTGTGAGTTTGCACCAAGCAGCAGGAAAAACTTATCTGATCTATGAATGTTTGAAAAGTGCAATGAACAAACAATTCAGATCGGATGCTTGACGGAAGTATTTTTAAAAATAAGTGCCACACTGAGAGGACACAAGGTAGTTTATAAGTCAAGCACATGGACTCATAGCACAGTTGGTTAGTGCATCCGGCTCATAACCGGGCGGTCAAAGGTTCGAGTCCTTTTGAGTCCATTAAATCGGGACATTCCCGAATATCAGGCGAAATAGCCAAGTGGTAAGGCGGCTGACCGCAAATCAGCCATTCGTAGGTTCGATTCCTACTTTCGCCTTTGCAACGGAATAGGTTCGCTACCGAAAAGCACAAGCCTTAGTGCCTGTCCGTTGTTTTTATAATAAGGCAAATTAC